>NZ_RKHW01000003.1:0-21050 GCF_003751665.1 Rathayibacter sp. PhB127 | reverse complement strand
CCCGTGCATGCTGGTCGAGTAGCCCCGGAGGGGCGTATCGAGACCCGCGGTTGTCGGTGTGTGGAGCCTGCAGACGCCACCGCTGGTGTCGCGGGTGCCTCTTGCATGCTGGTCGAGTAGCCCCGGAGGGGCGTATCGAGACCCGCGGTTGTCGGTGTATGGAGCCTGCAGACGCCACCGCTGGTGTCGCGGGTGCCCCCTGCATGCTGGTCGAGTAGCCCCGCAGGGGCGTATCTAGACCCGCCGTCACCCGCCGTGCGGCAGCACCCTCGCCCGGTGAGCGGGCCGCTCTACGGCGAGACGTCGTCGCGGGCGGTCTCGCCGAGTGCGTACGCCAGGCTGCGTGCGTAGATCTCCTCGAGGCGGGACGCGACGATGCGGTACTGGACCGAGCGTCCGCGGCGCTGCTCGCGCGGGAGGTTGCCGAGGACCACTCCGGCGTCCTCCAGCTCGATGAGGTGCCGGTAGAGGCTCGTCGTCGTGGCGCGGCCGGTCGGCAGCTCCGGGCCGATCGCCTCCACCAGCTCGCCGAAGAGCAGGCCCTGCTCGGGACGCGCCGCGCGGGAGAGCGACCTCAGGATCCCCCGGTTGATCTCGCTGCCGACCACCCGGACGGCCAGGTCGGCCTCCTCCGGGGTCGCTCGGCTCCTCGTGGACGACGTGGACGAAGGCATGACGCCCATCCTCCCGCACGGTGCCGCATCGAGATCCCACAGGCGCGTATTGCCACACCGTCTGGGTACCGGATGATTCGCGCCAGCGGAATCATGATCCCACGGATCGGTTACCTTGGTGTCCGTCGGCGCGCCTCTCGCGTGCCGGTACGCGACCGCATCCGGCGCTCGCGTGAGGCGCGAGCCTCGACGCACACAGGGGAGAGAACGGCATGGATCGACGACGACGGGCGGGGGAGTCCGCGAGAGCCGCGGTGGGCGGGCAGCGTGTCCGGAGACGAGCGGCGGTGTGGCCGAGCGGCGCGCACCGCGGCCGGATGCGGGTGGGGCGCCGACTGGTTGCAGGCCTCCTGGCGGCGGGACTGGTCGGCGGGGCCGGCACGTCGCTGGCGGTGACCTCGTCGTTCCTCGCGCCGCTGTCGGCGTCGGCGGCCACGCACGGCGCGGGCTTCGACCTGGGGAAGGGCTTCCTCGGCGCCTACCGCCATCCGGACGGGACGCTGGCCTACTGCCTGCAGATCAGGGCGTCGATCCCGTACAGCCCGACGTCCGGTCCGTCGCTGAACAGCGACTGGAACTCCCTGTCGCCGGATCAGCTCGCACGTCTGAGCTACGTCATGGACGTCCACGGCGACACGGAGGACGCGAACACCGCGGCCGCCGTCGCGCTGTACGTGTGGGACGTGGCGGACAACGCCGCGTACAACGGCAACGGCATGCCGGGCGACGTCTACTACAGCGCCCGCGCCGGCGGCAACCGCGATGCCGTGCTCGAGCTGCTGAGGCAGTACCGGGCGGAGGCCGCCGGCGTGACGGCGGTGCAGCCGGGACGGACGTCCGGGTCGGCGTCGCTGAGTCTCGACATGCAGTCGAGCGCGGGCACCGGCAGAGTCACGGCTCGGACCGATCCGCCCGGGCAGGCGGGGACGGTGCATCTGACGAACGCGGTGTTCGACGACACCGGATCCGGGGAGTCGACGATGAAGGGCGGGGAGTCGCGGACGTTCCGCGTCGTCCCGAGCGCTGGCCCCTCCTTCGGCGTCGAGGCGCGGACCGACGAGATCCGGGTGGCGGGTGCCTCCGGCTACCTGGGCAACATCATGACCTGGGCTCCAGGGGTGACCTCCGAGCAGTGGACCGCGTCGAAGGGGCAGAAGATCGACGGCTCGTTCACGATCGCCGCCGCCACGGCGGCCTCCGCACCGATCCCGACCCTGTTCTCACCGATCGGATCGACGCAGGTCTCGACACGACGCGTGGAGGCCGGGACGCAGGCGACCGACACCGTCACGGCGGGCGTCGCACCCGGGTCGGGGGAGTGGCGCACCCTCGACGGCGCGCCCGTGCCGGTGGTCTACCGCGGCACGCTCCACGGTCCGTACGCCGAGGAGCCGGCGCAGGCGGACGCGGTGCCGCCGGGCGCGCCCGTCGCCGGAAGCGCCGAGCTGACCGCGACCGGCCCGGGAATGTACACCTCCCCGGGAGTCACGGTCCCCTCGGCCGGGTTCTACACCTGGGTCTGGCGCGTCGAGGAGGCGTCGCAGCCGGACCGGGTGAAGCCGTTCCTCCCCGACGGCTACACCTGGTCGGACGGGTTCGGGCTGGTCGCGGAGACGCATCTCTCGCCGACGACGGTCGCGGCGGAGACCCGGGTCACGGACGACGAGATCCCCGTCGCCACGACCTCCACCGACACCCTCACGGTGAAGGACACCGGAGCCTGGCTGAAGAAGGACGGGAGGAGCGTCCCCGTCACCTTCACGGGCACCGCCTACTGGGTCCCCGGCACCGGAGCGGTCCCGGCGACGCGACCGGAGAACGCCAGGGTCCTGACGACCTCGCGCATCGTCGTCGAGGGTCCCGGCACCTACACCTCGGAGGCGGTGACCGCGCCGGCGGACTCGGCCGGCCACATCGTCTGGGTCTGGTCCGCCCCCGAGACGCTCTTCACGACGGGCTGGGCGGACGGATGGAACACGAAGGGCGAGGTCGTGCGCGTGACGACCCCGGAGGTCCGCACGAAGGCGACGCCCTCCGTGCCGCTGTCGGACACCGCGAAGGACGAGGCGGTCGTCGACGGCGAGGTGCCGGCGGGCGCCGTGATCACCTTCGAGGCGTACCGGCAGACCGGCGACCGGGCCTCCTGCACCGTCGAGTCCCGCGTCTACGACGGCTCGACGTCGCCCGTCGCGGTCGCCGCGGGCCGGAACGAGAAGAGGTCCTACTGGTCGAGCGAGGTCCGCTTCACGGAGCCGGGTGTCCATCACTGGGTGGAGACGCTGCGGACGAAGGACGGCCGCGTCCTGCACCGCGGCGAGTGCGGAGTGCCGGGGGAGACCACGACGGTGACCGTGCCCGACGTGACGTCGAAGGCGCAGACCGACAGCGCGGTCCACGACGGTGCGACCGACGACGCGATCGTCACCGGGGACACGCCGAAGGGCGCGTACCTGGTGTGGAAGGCCTACCTGGCTGTCGGCACGGTGTCCGCCGCTGACAGCGTGCCGCCGGTCTGCGACGAGGCGACGCTGGTGGCCGACACGACCGGCACCCCGGTCGTCGTCGAGAAGGCGGGCACCTACACCTCGCCCCCGGTCGTCTTCACCACCGCGGGCGCCGTGCACTGGGTGGAGGAGCTGCACTCCTACGACGGGAGGATCCTCGCCCAGGGTGCGTGCGGAGCGCCCGGCGAGACGACCACCGTGCACACTCCCGACGTCCGTACCCGGGCCACCCCGGCAGTGCAGGTGGGCGAACCGGTGCGGGACGAGGCCGTCGTGAACGGCTGGGTCCCGGTCGGCGCGGAGATCACGTTCGAGGCGTTCAGGAGGAGCGGCGACCAGGACACGTGCACGCCGGCGAACCGCGTCTTCGACGGATCGGGCAGCCCCGTCGCCACGACACCCGGCCTGAACGAGGACGTCTCCTACTGGTCCGGTGAGACCCGGTTCACCGAGCCCGGCGACTACTACTGGGTCGAGACGCTCGCCACGAAGGACGGAACGGTCGTCCATCGCGGGGAGTGCGGAGCACCGGGCGAGACGACCGTCGTCTCGCCGACGCCGGTCGTCCCGAAGGTGAGCACGACCCTGGCCGACTCCGGAGCCCATCCCGGCCCGTGGCTCGGCGGCGGCCTGGCCGCCCTCGTCCTCGGTCTCGCCGCCGCCCTCCTCGCCCGCAGGCGACGCCCCTCGCCGCAGGAGTAGCCCCACGGGGCCCTGCATGCTGGTCGTCGGGTAGCCCCACGGGGCCCTGCATGCTGGTCGGGTAGCCCCGCAGGGGCGTATCGAGACCCACCACCGCATGGAGGCCGGTCTCTTCCCCGCCCTGCGATGGCGCCGGAGGCGCCCCCTCCGCTCGATACGCCCGCTCCGCGGGCTGCTCGATCAGCATGAGGACGCGAATGGACCGGCAGCGGGCCTCGTGTCCCGAGCGGAGCCCAGCCCGCGGCCACTCGACAGCCCTGATTCGCGCGAGCGGACCCGGATCGAGCCCCACTGTTCAGTCGGACTCCGTCCCCGGCCGTCTGGTCGAGTAGCCCTGCAGCGCGTTGCGATGTTGCTTGAGTAGCCCGCAGGTCGCTGCATGCTGGTCGAGTAGCCCGCAGGTCCCTGCATGCTGGTCGAGTAGCCCCGCAGGGGCGTATCGAGACCCACCGTGCTCAGCACGGCGGGTCTGCAGACTCCCCTTCTGCTGCCGCTCCCCTTCGGAACGCCCGCCCCGCGGGCTCCTCGATCGGCATGCACGCGGCGGCGTCGGTGGTCCGGGTTAGCGTGCGGGGGTGGCGGAGGCGATCGGGCGGTGGTGGGAGCGGCGGCGGTTCTCGCGAGGGGTCGACGTCCCGTATCCGGTGGGGACGTACCGGGAGGCGTGGGCGTCGTTCCCGGTGCTCGTGCTCCAGTACCGGCCCGAGTACAACGGGGGGATCGTCCTCAGCCAGATTCCGCCGGCGGCCGACGTCTACCTGTGCTGGCTGTGCGACGCGGGACACGTGTTCGTCGCGACTCCCGAGGAGCAGCGGCACCGGCCGGGCCGGGAGCGGCGGCGCTCGTCCTGGTGCCCCGACTGCGCGGCGCTCGCGAAGCCCCGGACGCCGCGGCCGGCGGTGGAGCCGGTGGTCGAGCGTCCGTCGACCCCTGCTCCCGAGCCTGCTGGTGCGCGCCCGCCCCGTCCCGCCCGCACGCCGACGAGGTCGCGCTCGCCGCGGATCTGCTCGAAGACCCCGCAGCTCCCGCCGGGAGAGCCCTTCGTCAGCGCCTGCGCGCCTCCGCCCGCATCGGCGGTCGAGGCGCGGCTCCGTGCGCTGCTCGCCGAGCGGCTCGAGTTCGAGCCGGGGTTCACGGCGGTGCGGCTGAGCCGGCCGTTCTTCGAGCATCTGGAGGCGTGGCCGGACATCGTGCTGAGCGAGCTGCGGGTGGCGATCGAGTACGACTCCACGGGCCGCCACGGGCTCGAGCACGTGGGGCATCGCGAGGAGGCGGACCGGCGGAAGGACCGCGCGCTGCGGGCGGTCGGCTGGGAGGTGGTGCGGGTGCGGACCGGGCGCCTGCCTCCGCTCGGGCCGCACGACGTCCTCGCGTCGGGCGTCTCGGCGGGACTCGTCGACCGGCTGCTCGACGAGCTGCGCGAGATCCGCGGCCCGCTTCTCGTGGACGCCTGGACGCGCTGACCGGACGCCTACGGAGCGCTGACCGGACGCCTGGACGCGCTGATCCGGCGCCCGGACGCGCCTACCGGTCCCAGGGGCGTGCCGGTCGGCCGCGCGACCCCGCGGCGGGTCAGGTGCGCAGCGCGAGCGCCTCGCTGCACCAGCGGCGATAAAGGGCCCACGGGTCGGGCTCGCCCGCCCGCACCGCCTCGACGTGCCGGTCGAGCGCGGCGCTGCGGGTGAACCACTCCGTCCGCTCCAGCCGCTCGACGGCGAACTGCGCGTGGCGGTGCTGCTCCAGTGCCCGCCCGCCGCGCTCGAAGGCGAGCAGCTCCTCGTGCCGCAGCCGGTGCAGGCGCTGCCGTGGGTTGCCGCTGGTGCCGATCTTGATACGCCCGGCGAAGCGGATGTAGTAGACGACCTCGACGCGCGGCGGCGGCAGCTCGCCGTCGGGCGCGTCGCCGAGCCGCCACTCGCAGGCCGCGCAGAGCCAGCCGGAGGGGTGCCGGACGCCCAGCCGCGAGCCGCAGACGAGGCACGGCGACGGGAGGGCGTCGACGACGCCGTCCTCGCGCGCCACCCAGTCGTGCGCGAGCCCGAGGTGCGCGCTGCAGAGAGCGACCGGCGCACCTGGCTCGGCGGCCGAACGGCAGCCGTCGAGGGCGCAGCCCCGGGCAGCGCAGTCGAGGGCAGCGCGGTCCGGGGCAGCGCAGTCCGGGGCGGGCACTGCATCGGGGGACATTCTCCGACACTAGGCAGGACCCCCGACATCCGCGCCGGGGGCCGTCGCCGTCGAGCTCCCTCGCAGGCGAGCTCGATGGCGGCTCAGCTCAGGCGGTCGACCAGCTCCGAGGCCAGACCGGTGTAGCCGGCGGGCGTCAGCGCGAGCAGACGGGCCTTCGCGGCAGCGCCGATGTCGAGGCCGTCGACGAAGACCGCGAGGTCCTCGGCGCCGAGGCGCTTGCCGCGGGTGAGGTCCTTGAGCATCGCGTACGGGTCGGTGATCGAGGAGCGTCCCGCGACGACCTCGGCGCGGATGACGGTCTGGATCGCCTCCGCGAGCACCTCCCAGTTGGTGTCGAGGTCGGCGGCGAGGGCGCGCGGATCGAGGTCGATCTCGAGCAGACCGCGGGCGATGTTGTCGAGCGCGAGCAGCGAGTGGCCGAACGCGACGCCGATGTTGCGCTGCGTCGTCGAGTCGGTGAGGTCGCGCTGCAGCCGCGAGGTGACCAGGGTCTGCGCGAGCGAGTCGAGCAGTGCGCTGGAGAGCTCGAGGTTCGCCTCGGCGTTCTCGAACCGGATCGGGTTGATCTTGTGCGGCATCGTCGACGAACCGGTCGCGCCGGCCTGCGGGATCTGCCGGAAGTAGCCGAGCGAGATGTAGGTCCAGACGTCGGTGCAGATGTTGTGCAGGATCCGGTTCGCGTGCGCGGCCTTGCCGTAGAGCTCGGCCTGCCAGTCGTGCGACTCGATCTGGGTGGTGAGCGGGTTGAAGACGAGGCCGAGGGAGCCGACGAACTCCGCCGCGAGGGCCGCCCAGTCGGTGTCCGGATCCGCCGCGAGGTGCGCCGCGAAGGTGCCGGTCGCTCCGCTGAACTTGCCGAGGTACTCCGTGGCCTCGAGCTGCACGACGACCCGCTCGAGGCGGAAGGCGTAGACGGCGAACTCCTTGCCCATCGTCGTCGGCGTCGCGGGCTGGCCGTGGGTGCGGCTGAGCATCGACTCGTCGCGGTAGCGGACGGCGAGCTCGCGCAAGGAGGCGACGACCGAGCGCAGCTTCGGCAGCCAGACGTCCTCGACGGCCCGGCGGACGACGAGCGCGTAGGAGAGGTTGTTGATGTCCTCGCTGGTCGCGGCGAAGTGGGTGAGCTCGGCGATGCGGTCCAGACCCAGCTCGGCCAGCCACTGGCGCACCAGGTACTCGACCGCCTTCACGTCGTGGCGGGTGACGGCCTCGAGCTCGGCCAGGCGGTCGATCTCGGGCTGGCCGAAGTCGCGGGCGCGGCGGCGGAGCTCCTCGGCGGCGGCGGCCTCGACCGGCTCGGAGCCGAAGAGGCGGCGGTCGGTGAGGGCGAGGAGCCACTCCACCTCCACGTGCACGCGCGCTCGGTTCAGACCGGCCTCCGACAGGTGCTCGCCGAGGGCGGAGACGGCGGCGCTGTAACGGCCGTCGAGCGGGCTGAGCGGCTGGGGAGGGAGCGAGGTCATGCGGTGGTGCCTTCCGGTTCTCGGGGGTCCCGCGCGCTCTGGAGGCTCGATCGCGGGTCGGTGCGGACCGTGCGGTTGCCGCGCAGTCCCGGTTCGATCTGGGCGAAGAGCGCCCGGCACGCGCGCTCGATCAGCGCGAGCACCGAGTCGAACGCCGCCGCATCGGAATAGTAGGGGTCGGGGACGTCGCCCTGCGCCGAGAGGCCCGGCTCGAAGGCGAGCAGGCGCCGGATCTTCTGCCGGTCGACGTCGGTGCGCGCCCAGGAGCGCAGCGCCCGCTCGTGGCCGTGATCGAGGGCGACGACGAGGTCGAACTCCTCGAAGAGCGCGGGGTCGAAGAGCCGCGCGCGGTGCGGGGCGCCGTCGAGTCCGCGGCGATCGAGCGCCTCGAGGGCGCGGTGGTCGGCGTGCTCGCCGAGGTGCCACTCGCCGGTGCCGGCGGAGGTGATCGTGATGACCGAGCCGAGCCCGGCCTGCTCGGCGAGGGAGCGCAGCACCACCTCCGCCATCGGCGACCGGCAGATGTTGCCGGTGCAGACGAAGCACACGGCGAACGCCGACGGCGCGGTAGAGGGGGTCACCCGCCCATCATGGCGCACCGGCGGTCCTCCACAGAGGGCGGATTCTCGACCTCTCCACCGTTCGGGGGAGCGCCCGCCCGCGGCCGACCGCGGTGCCCGAGGCTGGCCGCGGGCATCGAGAGAAGGGAGGTGGCGGATGGGCGTCGAGGCGGCTGCAGGGGGAGCGACGGGTGCGGCGGCGCCGTGGCCGAGCGCGGCGGTGGCGGCGCTCGCCGAGCGGATCGGGGTGCTGCGCGGGGAGGCGGGCGGACTCCTGCCCGACGCCGACTGGGAGGGGTCGGCGGCGCGGGAGTACGCCGAGCGGGCGGCCGAGCTGCTGGCCGGGCTCGCGACGGCGGAGGCGGCGGCGCGCGGGCTGGCAGTGGGGGCGGGCGGGTGAGGGCGCCGTCCCCTGTGCGGGTGGAGACGGCCGAGCTCGACGAGCGCCGGCGGGTGCTCGAGGGGCTCGCGGCGGGGCTGGCCGAGTGCGCGGTGCTCGGCGACGGGCTCGTCCCCGCGGTGCAGCTCGCGGCGCCGGCCCGGGCGGGCGAGCCGGCGGCGCTCGGCGATCGGCTCCGCCTGCTCGAGGCCGAGGCGGTGGCGCTCCGGGAGGCGCTCGCCGCGGCGGCGGCGGGGTACGAGCGGGCGGAGGAGGACGCGGCACCGGGGATGCCGGAGGTCCTCGGGCCTCAGACCGCCGTCGCGCTCTTCGAGCGGCGTGCGGGCGAGTCCCTCGCGCGGCGGCTCCCCGGTGCCGTCGAGGACGCGGCGGTGCTGGTCCGGGCGGTCGCCGACGCCGCGTTCGGGTCGGTCTCGGCGGCGGCGCGGGCCCTCGCGGGGGACGAGGGTGCCGAGGCCGACCTGGCGGAGGAGGGGGAGGACCTCGTCCGGGCGCTGCTGGGCGACCCGCTCCTGATCGAGGGCCTGCGCGGGGTGATCTCCTCGATCGGCCTCGGCACCGAGATCGGGGTGCTGCTGCTCCCGCCGCCGCTGGCCGACGCGGTCGGGCGGCCGTCGTCCGAGCAGGTGATCGGGAACGGGGTGCAGTCGGCGGCGGGGGTGCTCGTCATCCTGGGGACGGTGTTCGGCGTGCTGCCGGCGCCGGGTGAGCGGGAGCTGCGGGTGGAGCGGGTGCCGCCGCCGGTCGACCCGCTCGTCGCGCCGACGGGCTGGGGGGAGCTCGCGGCGCGGATCCCGCCGAGCGATCCCGACGGTCCGCAGGTGGTGATCGAGCGCTACGGCGGGGAGTGGCTCGTCACGCTCTCCGGCACCACCGACTGGAGCGCCGACCCGGAGCAGGCCTTCGGGGCCCCCTCGAACCTGCAGGCGATGGCGGGCGGGCGCGCCGCCTCCGTCGAGGGAGCGCTCGCGGCGATGGCGGCGGCGGGGATCCCCGCCGGGGCTCCCGTCACGATCGCCGCGCACTCGCAGGGCGGGCTGGTCGCCCTCCGGGTGGCGCAGTCGGGGCGCTACGACGTGCACGACGTCGTCACCTTCGGCAGTCCGGTGCGCGGGCTGGATCTGCCGGAAGGGACGCGCTCGCTCTCGATCGAGCACTCCGACGACCTGGTGCCGGCGCTCGGCGGCTTCGGCCGGACGGCGGCGGAGGAGCCGGGGGTGGTGCTGGTCGAGCGCGACTCCCCGGCGGGGATCCCGCGAGACACCCCGGTGCCCGCGCACGCGCTGGACGCCTACGTCGAGACCGGGCACGCCCTCGATGCGGCGGCCGACCCCCGGCTCGCGGCGACGGGGGCCGCGCTGTTCCCGCTCTGGCGAGGAGCGCCGGACTCGCGCGTCGCCGCCCGGCTGACGACCGTGCCGGTCAGTCCCGGCGGCGGTCGCGAGCGAAGGGGCGCAGGAGCAGCCCGATGAACCAGTTGACGATCGCGAGCACCAGGGCGCCGAGGACGCCCCACCAGAAGCCGTCCACGACCAGGCCGAACCCGAAGAGGCCGCTGATCCAGGCCGTCAGCAGCAGGAGCAGGCCGTTCACCAGGAAGGAGACGAGACCGAGCGTCAGCACGTACAGCGGGAAGGCCACGACGCGGACCACCCCGCCGACCACGGAGTTGACGACGCCGAAGATCACCGCGACGAGAAGGTACGTGAGCACCGCGGCGGTCGGCCCCTGCTCGTACGGATCGACGCGGACGCCCGCGACGACGAGCGTGGTCAGCCAGAGGGCGACGGCGTTGGTGGCGAGGCCGAGGAGGAGTCTGCGCATGCCTCCACTCTGGCGCAGCCCGCCTCCACCCGGGCGATCCGGCGGTGCGGGAGGGTGCCTCGCGCGGCTCGCCCGGCCGCCGCCCGAATAGCATGGTCCGGGTGACCGACCAGCAGGAGCCACCCGTCCGCCTCCGCCCCGAGATCCTCGCTCTGCCGGCCTACCGCCAGGGCCGCGCCGCCTCCGCGGACGCGTTCAAGCTCTCCTCCAACGAGAACCCGTTCGATCCGCTGCCCTCGGTGCTCGAGCGGGTGCAGGCGATCACCGACTTCAACCGCTACCCGGACGCCGCGGCCACGGCGCTCCGGACGGCGCTCGCCGAGAGCTACGGCGTCGGGATCGACGAGGTCATCGTCGGAGCGGGCTCCGTCGCCGTCATCGCCCAGCTGATCACCGCCGCCGCGGGACCGGGCGACGAGGTCGTGCACGCCTGGCGCTCCTTCGAGGCCTACCCCTCCCTCATCACCACCGCCGGCGCCACCGGCGTGCGCATCCCCCTGCGCGCCGACGACACGCACGACCTCGACGCGATGGCGCAGGCGATCACCGAGCGCACCCGCCTGGTGATCGTCTGCAGCCCGAACAACCCCACCGGGACCGTCGCCACCGCGGACGACGTGGCGGCCTTCCTCGAGCAGGTGCCGGCCGACGTCCTCGTCCTGCTCGACGAGGCCTACGCCGAGTTCGTCGGCGACGAGCGCGCGGTGGACGGCGCGACCCTCCTCGGCCGCCACCCCAACCTCGTCGTCGCCCGCACCTTCTCCAAGGCCTACGGACTGGCGGGGCTGCGCGTCGGCTACGCGATCGGGCACCCGCGGATCCTCGACGCCGCCCGCTCGACCGCCATCCCCCTCTCGGTCACCCGCTTCGCGGAGACCGCGGCGGTCGCCTCGCTCGAGCACCGCGAGGAGCTGCTCGAGCGTGTCGGCCGCATCGCCCAGCTCCGCGACCACCTCTGGCAGGCGCTGCTCGACCAGGGCTGGACCATCCCCAAGTCCGAGGCGAACTTCCTCTGGTTCGACACCCGGGAGCAGACGGAGGCGGCCGCGGCGGTCTTCGAGCGGGCCGGCGTGGTCGTCCGCGCCTTCCCGCCCGAGGGCATCCGGGTCTCGGTCGGCGAGGCGAGTTCTGTCGACAAGCTCCTCACGGCAGCGGCGGAGATTGTCGGGACCCTCCCGAAGGGGCATCCCGCGAGGCGGATAGGTTAGTCGGGTGGCAGCCACCAGCGAGACGCCGACGGTCCAGTTCCTCACCGCGGACGGCCGGTTCGCGCCGACCCCCGCGGCCGAGCAGTACGCCCCCCTTCTCGACGGGATCGACGAGGCGCAGCACCGCTCCTTCTACCGCGAGATGGCGGTCGTCCGCCGGTTCGACATCGAGGCGGCGAACCTGCAGCGTCAGGGTCAGCTCGGACTCTGGGTGCCGAGCCACGGGCAGGAGGCGGCGCAGGTCGGCTCCGCGTTCGCGCTGCGCCCGCAGGACCACGTCTTCCCCTCCTACCGCGAGCACGTCGTCGCCAAGGTCCGCGGCGTCGACCTGCTCCGCGTCCTCGCGCTGCTGCGCGGCGTGACGCACGGCGGCTGGGACCCGGCCGACCCCGCGCACGGCAACTTCCACCTCTACACGCTGGTCCTCGGCTCGCAGGCGCTGCACGCGACCGGCTACGCGATGGGCCTCACCTTCGACGGCGCGACCGGCACGGGCGACCCCGAGAAGGACGCGGCGGTCATCGTCTACTTCGGCGACGGCGCCTCCAGCCAGGGCGACGTCAGCGAGGCCATGGTCTTCGCCGCGAGCTACCAGACGCCCGAGGTGTTCTTCCTGCAGAACAACCACTACGCGATCTCGGTCCCCGTCGCCACGCAGTCGCGCAGCCCGCTCTACCTCCGCTCCTCCGGCTTCGGCATCCCGGGCGTGCAGATCGACGGCAACGACGTGCTCGCCAGCTACGCCGTCACCGCGAAGCACCTCGCCGACGCCCGCTCCGGCGGCGGCCCCCAGTTCATCGAGGCACTCACCTACCGCATCGGCGCGCACACCTCGAGTGACGACCCCACGAAGTACCGGACCGACGACGAGCTCGCCTCGTGGGTCGCGAAGGACCCGATCACCCGCTTCGCCGCGTACCTGCGCGGACTCGGCGCCTCGCAGTCGTTCTTCGACGAGGTGGACGAGGAGGCGAAGGACTTCGCCGCCGACATCCGGCAGCGCCTGCTCGCGCTCGAGGCGCCGCCCGTCGACGTGATGTTCGACCACGTGTACTCGGAGCCGCACCAGCAGGTGGCGGAGCAGAAGGCGTGGCTTCAGGGCTACGAGGACGCGCTGGGAGGCGACCCGCGATGACGATCGACACGAGCACCACCGTCCAGCCGCCGCTGAGCGACACGCAGCTGGAGTCCATGTCGATGGCGAAGGCGCTGAACGCCGGGCTCCGCCGCGCCATGACCGAGAACGACCGCGTCCTGCTGATGGGCGAGGACATCGGCCCTCTCGGCGGCGTCTTCCGCATCACCGAGGGCCTGCACGCCGAGTTCGGGCCGCAGCGCGTGCTCGACACCCCGCTCGCCGAGTCCGGCATCGTCGGCACCGCGATCGGCCTCGCGATGCGCGGCTTCCGCCCGGTCTGCGAGATCCAGTTCGACGGCTTCATCTACCCGGCCTTCGACCAGATCACCTCGCAGCTCGCGAAGATGACCAACCGGCACGAGGGCACGCTCACGATGCCCGTCGTCATCCGCGTGCCCTACGGCGGGCACATCGGAGCGGTCGAGCACCACCAGGAGAGCAACGAGGCGTACTTCGCGCACACCCCGGGTCTGCGCGCGGTCAGCCCGTCGACCCCGAACGACGCCTACTGGATGATCCAGGAGGCCATCGCCTCGGACGACCCGGTGATGTTCTTCGAGCCCAAGAGCCGCTACTGGCCCAAGGGCGACGTCGACCTCCGCGCCTCCGCCGCCCCGCTGCACGCGACCCGCGTCGTGCGCCAGGGCGACGAGGTCACGGTCGTGGGCTGGGGGCCGATGGTCTCCGTGCTGCTCCAGGCCGCCGAGCTCGCCGGTGAGGAGGGGACCAGCGTCGAGGTCGTCGACCTGCGCTCGATCTCGCCGATCGACTGGGAGCCGCTGCTCGCCTCGGTCCGCAAGACCGGCCGGCTCGTGGTCGCTCAGGAGGCGTCCGCGAACGTGAGCCTCGGCTCCGAGATCGCGGCGACCGTCACCGAGAAGGCGTTCTACTCGCTCGAGGCGCCGGTGCTCCGCGTCGCGGGCTTCGACACGCCCTTCCCGCCCGCCAAGGTCGAGAAGCTCTTCCTCCCCGACGTCGACCGCGTCCTCGAGGCCGTCGACCGCTCGCTCGCGTACTGACGCACCGGACGACGCCCCCGCCTTCCGACGCGCCCCCCTTTTTCCTCATGCAGAACCGGCACAGCCAGGAGTCCCGACGATGACAGAGCACTTCCTCCTCCCCGACGTCGGCGAGGGCCTCACCGAGGCCGAGATCGTCTCCTGGCGGGTCAAGGTCGGCGACGAGGTGAGCGTCAACCAGGTCCTCGTCGAGATCGAGACCGCCAAGTCGCTCGTCGAGCTGCCCTCGCCGTTCAGCGGCACCGTGGTCGACGTGCTCGTCGACGAGGGCCAAACGGTCGACGTCGGCACGCCGATCATCACCGTCCAGGGCGCGGGGTCGGTCGGCTCCGAGATCCCGGCGATGCCCGCGCAGGCCGCGCCGCCCGCCGCCCCGCCCGCCCCCTCGACCACCGAGCCGGGCGAGGGCTCCGGCGCCGCGCTGGTCGGCTACGGCACCGCCGGCGGCCACGTCGCCACCCGCCGTCGCCGTCCGGCCGCGGGCACCGCTCCGGAGAAGCCGGCCCGCCCGGCGGCGGCGCCGCGCCCGACCTCGGTCCCCGCCTCCTCGGCGCTGCCCGTCATCGCGAAGCCGCCGATCCGCAAGCTCGCCAAGGACCTCGACGTCGACCTGCTCGAGGTGCAGGCCACCGGCCTCGCCGGCGAGGTCACCCGCGACGACGTCATCCGCCACGCCTCCCAGGCCAGCGTCTTCCGCAACATCCAGACCCCCGCCTGGGGCGACTCCCGCGAGGACCGCATCCCCGTCCGCGGCGTCCGCAAGGCGATCGCGTCGGCGATGTCGCGCAGCGCTTTCACCGCGCCGCACGTCAGCGTCTTCGTGGACGTCGACGCGACCCGCACGATGGAGTTCGTCAAGCGCCTGAAGAACTCGCCCGACTTCGCCGGCGTCAAGGTCTCGCCGCTGCTGATCATGGCCAAGGCCATCATCTGGGCGGTGCGTCGGAACCCCACCGTCAACTCCGCCTGGACCGACACGGACATCCTCGTCCGCCACTACGTCAACCTCGGCATCGCCGCGGCGACCCCGCGCGGCCTGCTCGTGCCGAACGTCAAGGACGCCCAGTCGATGAGCCTCCTCGAGCTCGCCCAGGCCCTCGAGAAGCTCACCCTCGACGCCCGCGACGGCAAGACCTCCGCCGCCGACATGCAGAACGGCACCATCACCATCACCAACATCGGCGTGTTCGGCATGGACACCGGCACCCCGATCCTCAACCCCGGCGAGGTCGCGATCATCGCCCTCGGCACCATCAAGCAGAAGCCCTGGGTCGTCGACGGCGAGGTCCGCCCCCGCTTCGTCACCACTGTCGGCGGCTCCTTCGACCACCGCGTCGTCGACGGCGACGTCGTCAGCCGCTTCGTCGCCGACGTCGCGAGCGTGCTGGAGGAACCCGCGCTGCTGCTCGATTAGAGCGGATTCCTCCTTCGTCGTCATCCGCTCCGCGGTCGGCTGGGGTGGGCGGTCGCGTTCCGCAGAGCGTCGTGCGTACCGGTGCGACGAATCGCTGTCACGCGATTCGCCGGTGACCTCGGCCTTGCGCCGGGAGTGACGTGCTCGGACTCGTGGGCTCCGTTTCGCGGTCGCGGCTCTCGCGGAGCGGCCCACTCATGCTGGTCGAGTAGCCGCGGAGCGGCGTATCGAGACCCACGTGCTCCGTGTGGGCGGATCTCGATACGCGCCCTGCGGGCGCTACTCGATCAGTATGCAGGGCGTGCTCGTTCGAGGGGCTCCGCTTCGCGGTCGCGGGTCTCGCGCGGCGGCCCCTCCACGCTGGTCAGGTAGCCGCGGATCGGCCCCTCCACGCTGGTCGAGTAGCCGCGGATCGGCCCACCATGCTGGTCGAGTAGCCGCGGAGCGGCGTATCGAGACCCACGTGCTCCGTGCGGGCGGATCTCGATACGCGCCCTGCGGGCGCTGCTCGATCAGCATCAGCATCAGCGCGGGGTCGGGTCGAAGGAGTGCAGGGCGAGCTCGGCCGACAGGAGGGTGCTCGCGGTGGCGCCGCGGACGCTGGTGCCCTGGGAGTCGAGGGGCGGGCTGACGACGGCGGCGCCGAGGCGGCCGGGGGCGGAGAGGACGATCGCGCCGGAGACGCTCGACTTGGCGGGGACGCCGACGGCGCGCATCCAGCGGCCGGAGCCGTCGTAGACGCCGCAGGTCGCCATCACCGAGACGACGTCGCGGGCGACCTCCGCCGGCACGACGCGCTCGCCGGTCACGGGATTCACGCCGCCGAGGGCGAGGGTCGCGCCCATCACTGCGAGGGCCTCCGCGTCGACGAGGACGGCGCAGGCGCGGGCGTAGGCGGCGACGGCGTCGTCCGCACTGCGCCGCAGGGTGCCCTCGGCGCGCATGAGGTGCGCGAGGGCGTGGTTGCGGTCGCCGAGCAGGTGCTCGTTCGAGGCGACGCTCTCGTCGACCTCCAGCGAGCGGCCGGCGAAGGCGGAGAGCCCGCGGACGATGCGCTCGCCTCGGCCGCTCGCGTCGCCGCCGTCGACCAGAGCGGCAGTCAGCAGGGCGCCCGCGTTGACCATCGGGTTCGGCGGGCGGCCGGTGCCGCTCTCGAGCTTCAGGGCGTCGAAGGCCTCGCCGGTCGGCTCGATGCCGACGCGGTCGAGCGCGTCGCCGTCGGTGTCTGGCAGGGCGAGTGCGAAGAGGAACGGCTTCACCGCCGACTGGATGCTGAACGCGACGTCCGCCTGCGCGCTCGAGCGCACGGTGCCGTCCGGCAGCGCCAGCGCGATCCCGCACAGCGCCGGATCGGCCGCGGCCAGCTCGGGGATGCTGTCGTCCACCTCCCCGCCGTCCTCCTCGAGGACGCGCGCCCGCAGCTCGTCGAGGTCGAAGTCCGGGGGAGAAGCCATCCCTCCACCCTGCCACCCCCGCCTGACCCCTCCGCGAGATGCCACTTGTGCACGCGACACGCCGTGAGAAGCGTGCACAAGTGGCATCTCGCGGGATGGGAGAGGGGCGGGTCAGCCGAGGATGCGGCGGACGGCCTCGCGGACGACGGCGTCGTCGGCGGGCTCCTCGTCGAGGGCGCGGTGGATGGTGAGGCCCTCCATCAGGGCGTCGAGCATGCGGGCGGTCATCGGGTCGACGTGGCGTTCGAGGGCGGCGCGGGAGCGGGCCATCCAGCTGTGCGTGATGCTGCGGTACTCCGGGCGCCGGGCCGCGAGGGTGTAGAGCTCGTGGGTGATCACGAGCTCGCGGCGGCTGCCGAAGATGTCGTGCAGGACGACGTCGACCACGGCCTCCCGGGCCTCGTCGGGGGTGCGGGCGTCGGTCATCCGCTTCAGCGTCTGCTCGGCGACGGAGTCGGCGAAGCGGGTGAAGGCCTCGTGCAGCAGCTCGTCCATCCCGGCGAAGTGATAGCTCATCGAGCCCAGCGGCACGTCGGCGGCGGCGGCGACGCGGCGGTGCGAGGTGCCGGCGACCCCCTCCTCCGCGATCACGTCGAGGCAGGCGTCGATGATGCGGTCGCGCCGGTGCGGGTCAGTGCGGCGCGGTGCCCGCGGGGCGGGCTCGCTCTCAGCGGTCTCGGTCACTCCGTGACGCTCCGGATCACTCGCGCCGGATTGCCGACCGCGACGACGCCGGCCGGGATGTCGCGGGTGACCACGGCGCCCGCTCCGATCACGCTGTCGTCGCCGATGCTCACCCCGGGACAGACGATTACCCCGCCGCCGAGCCAGACGTTGTCGCCGATCGTGATCGGCCGCGCGGCCTCGAGCTTGTCGCGGCGCGGACCGGGCTCCACCGGGTGCGTGGGGGTGAGCAGCTGGACGTTCGGGCCGATCTGGCAGTCGGCGCCGATGGTGATCGCCGCGACGTCGAGCGCGGTGAGGTTGTAGTTGACGAAGGTGCGCGGGCCGATCGTGATGTTCTCGCCGTAGTCGATGAACAGCGGCGGCTTCACGAACGCGCCCTCGCCGAGGGAGCCGAGCAGCTCGACGAGCAGCGGGCGGGCGGCGTCCTCGTCGGCGAGGGCGGCGCGGTGGTAGGCGTCGGCGAGTCGCGCAGCGCGCTGCGCGAGGCGCGTGCTCTCCGGATCGTCGGCGATGTAGAGGTCGCCGGCGAGCATCCGCTCGCGGTTGCTGCGGTCGTCGCCAGCGAAGTGGTCGGCGACGTGGTCGGTGCTATCCATGTGCACGATCGTACACACTACGTGTACGGTCGTACGCATGTCCACCGCCCTCGCGCCGCCGTCCACCGAGTCGCGCCGCGCCCGCACCGCCGTCGCCGCGCTCTTCCTCACCAACGGCGCGCTCTTCGCCAACCTCGTCCCGCGCTTCCCCGAGATCAAGGCCGACCTGGCGCTCGACAACGCGGCCTACGGAGTCGCGATCGCCGCGTTCCCGGCCGGCGCGGTCGTCGCAGGGCTCGCCGCGGCCGTCGTGATCCGGCGGCTCGGCAGCGGCCGCGCCGCGGTGCTCGGCACGATCCTCACCGCGATCGGGACGGTGCTGGCCGGCTTCTCGCCGTCGCTGGTGGTCTTCGCCGGGGCTCTCGCCTTCGCCGGCGCGACCGATGCGATCACCGACGTCGCGCAGAACAGCCACGGTCTGCGGGTCCAGCGCCGCTACGGGCGCTCGATCATCAACTCCTTCCACGCGATCTGGTCGATCGGCGCGGTCCTCGGCGGCTCGATGGCGGCCGGGGCGATCGCGCTCGGCGTGCCCCGCGCGGTGCACCTGAGCATCTCGGGGGTGCTCTTCGCGGCCGTCGCGCTGACCGCGCTGCGCTTCCTCCTGCGGGGCCGCGACGACGAGACGGCCGCCGAGCCCGGAGCCGCGCCGATCGGGCGGGTTCGGATCCGCCCGCGGGTGGTGCTGCTGCTCGCGGCGCTGGTCGCGGTGGCGATCGCGGGCACCCTCGTCGAGGACGCCGCGTCGACCTGGGCCGCCGTCTATCTGGGCGGTTCGCTCGGGGCGACCGCGGCGGTGGCGGCGTACGGCTTCGTCGCGCTGGTCGGCGCGCAGTTCGTCGGGCGGATCCTCGGCGACCGGCTGGTCGACCGCTTCGGCCAGCGCACCGTGCTGCGGGCCGGCGGGGCCATCGCGGCGCTCGGTATGGGAGCGGCGCTCGCGTTCCCCTCCGTGCCCGGGACGATCGCCGGATTCGCGGCCGCCGGCTTCGGACTCGCGACGACCGTGCCCGCGGCGATGCACGAGGCCGACGAGATCCGGGGGCTGCGCGCAGGCACCGGAGTGACGATCGTCTCGTGGCTGATGCGGCTGGGCTTCCTGCTCTCGCCGCCGATCGTCGGGCTGGTCGCCGACGGCGCGGGGCTGCGGGTGGGGCTCCTGGTGGTGCCGATCGCGGGGATCGTGGCGGTGCTGCTCGCGGGGGTCCTCGGTCGGCGCCGCACGACGGGGGCCGCGTCGTGACCGGGCTCGAGGCAGTGCCCGGCCCGGAGAGCGCGACCGGTCTGGAGGCGGTGCTCTGGGACATGGACGGCACGATCGTCGACTCGGAGCCTGCATGGGTGCGGGCGCAGGAGGTGCTCGCCGGGCGCTTCGGCCGCGAGTGGACGCGTGCCGACGCGCTCGCGCTGATCGGCAGCACGATGGAGCAGACGGTGCGGGCGCTGCAGGCCGCGGGGGTCGAGCTGCCGGACGCCGAGGTGGAGGCGGCGCTCGAGCGCGACGTGCTCGCGGAGATGCACCGCGGGCTGGTGTGGCGGCCGGGGGCGCGCGAGCTGCTGCGCGATGTGCACCGGGCGGGAGTGCGGCAGGCGATCGTGACCACGTCCTCGCGCGTGATGGCGCAGGTCGTCGTCGATGCGCTGGCGGCGGAGGTGCCGCTCGCCGCGCTCGTCACCGGCGACGACGTGTCACGCGGCAAGCCGGATCCGGAGCCGTACCTGCTGGCGGCCGCGACGCTCGGCGTCGACATCGCGCGCTGCGTCGCGATCGAGGACTCGCCGACCGGGCTCGCGGCGGCCGTCGCGTCCGGGGCGTGCGCGGTCGGGGTGCCGCACGACGCGGAGCTCGCGCCGGGCGCGGACCGCACGCTCTGGCCGACGCTCGCCGGGCGCGGTGTCGCGGACCTCGAGGCGCTGCTGCGCTGAGGGCGTCGGCGGTGGGGGATCTCGATACGCCCGCGGTGCGGGCTGCTCGATCAGCATGAAGGGGGCAGATCTACTTGGAAGAGACGCCCGCAGACCTGCTGGTCGAGTAGCCCCGCAGGGGCGTATCGAGACCCACCACCGCACGGACGTCGGCCTCTTCCCCGCCCTGCGATGGCGCCGGAGGCGCCCCCGCCGCTCGATACGCCCGCGGTGCGGGCTACTCGATCAGCATGAGCCGCCCGCGTCCTTGGAGAACAGGGAGCGCAGCTCGCCTTCCCTGCTGGTCGAGTAGCGGGCCGCAGGCCCGCGTATCGAGACCCACTTGGTCCGGGCGCTACGCCGTCAGGGAGACCGCCGTCCAGGAGACCGGGGGCAGCGTCAGCGTCAGCATGCCGTCCGCCAGCTCGGCGTCGACGGGCTTGAGACCGACGCGGTTCTGGTCGTCCTTGGTGTTCTTCGCGTAGACGTCCTCGTCGAAGATCCCGACCGCCTCGGCGACGGTCGTGACGCCGAGGCCGCTGACGTCGACGGTCACCTCGAGGGCGTCGGTCGTCGAGCGGTTGACCAGGAACACGGCCGCACGGCCGTCATCCAGCGTGGCCACCGAGTCGACCAGCGGTGCGTCGCCGTGGCGCGCGGTGGAGTAGGACCCGACCTCGATCCGCGGCCGCAGGACCGAGCCCGACGCGAGGCGAGCGGTGGTGGAGAACGGGAAGAACGTGGTCTGCCGCCACGCGGCTCCGCCCGGCTCGGTCATGATCGGCGCGATCACGTTGACGAGCTGCGCGAGCGACGCCGAGGTGACCCGGTCGGAGTTCTTCAGCAGCGTGATCATGAGGTTGCCGAGCACGACCGCGTCGGCGACCGAGTAGACGTCCTCGAGCAGGCGCGGCGCATAGGCCCACTCGCGGGTGCTCTGGTCGCCCGCGGCGTCCGCCTTCTCCTTCTCGGTCCACTCCTGGAGGTACCAGACGTTCCACTCGTCGAAGGAGAGCTTGATGTCCTTGGTCTTGCGGAGCTTGTGCTTGACGTGGTCGACGGTGGCCGCGACGGTCGCGATGAAGTACTCCATCTCGACGGAGGACGCGAGGAACGAGCCGAGGTCGCCGTCGTACTCCTGGTAGTAGGCGTGGCAGGAGACGTACTCGACGTCGTCGTACGCGTGCTCGAGGACGACGCGCTCCCATTCGCCGAAGGTGGGCATCGAGGAGCCGGAGGAGCCGCAGATCACGAGCTCGAGGGACGGGTCGGCGATCTTGAGCGCCTTGGCGGTGCGGGAGGCGAGCTTGCCGTA
>NZ_RKHW01000002.1:0-939012 GCF_003751665.1 Rathayibacter sp. PhB127 | reverse complement strand
AGATCCAGCAGTGGACACACCCCGCGAGGCGGTCCGTCGAGTAGAAGGTCAGACACCCTCCCGCGCCACACCACCATTCTCAATGTCGAGTAGCCCCGGGGCGTATTGAGACCCGCCGTCACCAACAGGGCGGGTACGCAGACTCAGGTGCTGACGGTGGTGGATCTACTTGGAAGAGACGCCCGCAGCCATGCTGGTCGAGTAGCCCCGAAGGGGCGTATCGAGACCCACCCCTCTCAGCAGCGCGTGTCTGCAGACCCGTCTTCCGACGGTGGTGGATCTCGATACGCCCGCTCCGCGGGCTCCTCGATCAGCAGGCGAGCTCGCCCTCGCTCCCGAGGACGCACCCGCCTGCCGCACCGGTGCCCCCGCAGGGCATCCCTCCGCGCGCCGCCGCGCCGTAGCGTGACTGGCATGACGAACGACCCCGAGGCGCGCGACTTCCTGACCTCCCGCCGGGCCCGGCTGACCCCCGAGCAGGTCGAGCTGCCCGCCGGCGGGAACCGCCGGGTCCCGGGCCTGCGCCGCAGCGAGGTGGCCCAGCTGGCCGGCGTGAGCATCGAGTACTACTCGCGGCTCGAGCGCGGCGACCTGCGCGGCGCGTCCGAGTCGGTGCTGACGGCGCTCGCCGACGCCCTGCGCCTCGACCGCGCCGAGCGCGAGCACCTCTTCGACCTCGCCCGCACGGCCGAGCGCTCGCCGCTGCGCTCCCGTCGGCGCGTGCCCGCCGCCGTCCGCCCGAGCATGCGGCTCGCGGTCGAGTCGATCACCTCGGCCCCCGCCTTCGTCCGCAACGGCCGCCTCGACGTCCTCGTCGAGAACGACCTCTTCCGCGCGCTCTACGCCGACCTCTACGCGCTCCCGGAGCGCCCGGTCAACCTCGCCCGCTTCGCCTTCCTGCAGCGCGAGCTCGCGGAGGCGTTCTACCCGGTCTGGAGCACCGCCGCCGACATCACCGTCGGCATCCTCCGCACCGAGGCCGGCCGCGCCCCGCACGACGCCGAGCTCCAGGCCCTCGTCGGCGAGCTCTCCACCCGGAGCGACGAGTTCCGCACCCGCTGGGGCGCCCACGAGGTGCGCCACCACGCCAGCGGCAGCAAGTTCTTCCACCACCCGATCGTCGGCGACCTGCACCTCAGCTACGAGGCCTTCGAGCCGCTCGGCGACCCCGGCCTCGACTTCCTGATCTACAGCGCCGAGCCGGGCTCGCCGAGCGACGACGCGCTGAAGCTGCTCGCGAGCTGGTCCGCGACGCAGGCCGCCCAGTCGACGCAGTCCGCCCAGTCAGCCCCCGCCGCGCACCCCGCCCCCGCCGACAGGACCGCCGAGTGAACCGCCGCACCACCCTCCTCTTCGCGATCGCCGGCGGCGTCGCCGTCGGCAACCTCTACTGGGCCCAGCCCCTGCTCGACTTCCTCGCGACCGATCTCGGCACGAGCACCGGATCCGCGGGCTGGCTCGTCACCGCGACGCAGCTCGGCTACGCCCTCGGCGTGCTCCTCTTCGTCCCGCTCGGCGACGTGCTCGACCGCCGTGTCCTCGTCCCCGCCGCGATGCTCTGCGCCTCACTCGCCCTGCTCGCCTGCGCGCTCGCCCCGACCTTCGCCGTGCTCGTCGCCACCCTCGCGCTCGTCGGCCTGACCACCGTCGCCGGCCAGATCCTCGCCCCGCTCGCGGGCGACCTCGCCGACGACGCCACGCGCGGCAGGGTCGTCGGCACCGTCGTCTCGGGCATCCTGACCGGCATCCTCGTCTCGCGGACGATCAGCGGCCTCATCGCCCAGGCCGCCGGCTGGCGCACCGTCTACGTGGTCGCGGCGGTCGCGGGCGTGGTGCTCGCGGTCCTGCTCGCCCGAGCGATCCCGACGCTCCCGCCGCGCACCCGCCTGCGCTACCCGGCCCTGATCGCCTCCGTCTTCGCGATCGTCCGGCGCGAGCGCTCGGTGCGCTGGAGCCTCGCCCTCGGCGGCACGTCCTTCGCGGTCTTCACGATGTTCTGGACGTCGCTGACCTTCCTGCTCAGCGCCCCGCCGTTCTCCTTCGACGTCGGCACGATCGGCCTCTTCGGCCTGATCGGCCTCGCCGGCGCCATCGCCGCTCAGCGCGCCGGGCACCTGCACGACCGCGGCCTGGCCCTCCCGGCGATCGGCGTCGCCTGGGCGGCGGTGCTGCTGTCCTTCGTCATCGCGGGCGTCGGAGGCGGCTCGATCGTGGCCGTGATCGTCGCGATCCTGGTGCTCGACGTCGCGATCCAGGGCCACAACATCCTGGTCCAGTCGCGGATGTTCCAGGTCGACCCGTCGGCGCGCAGCCGGCTGAACACCGCGTTCGTGACGACCAACTTCGTCTGCGGCGCCCTCGGCTCGGCCCTCGCGTCCTTCCTCTGGACGCACGGCGGCTGGGGCGCGGTCTGCATCGCCGGCGCCGTGCTGAGCGGCTTCGCGCTCACGGTCTGGCTGCTCGGCCGCCGCTCGGCCCTGGTGCTCCCCGCGGCGCAGCCGGCGGTCTGAGCGCGGCGACCGCCGGGCGCTCCGGTCGGGCCCCTCAGCTCAGCCGGGACTCTCCGGCCAGCCGGAAGGGCTCCCCAGGAGCCAGCACGTGCACCCGCTCCGGATGCGACACCGCGCGCAGCACGTCGGCCGGGTCGCCGTTGAACGGCGCGAAGTCCGGCGAGTCCACCGAGCCCCAGTGGTGCAGCAGCAGCTGCGACGTCGGATGCGCGTCCGCCATCTCGATCGCGCCCTCGAAGGTGAAGTGCCACTCGCTGTCCGAGAAGTCGAAGAGCATCACGTCGGGGCTCGGCCCGGTCAGGTGGTGCTCGCGGATCAGCCGCGAGTCGCCCGGCGCCCAGATCGTGCCGTCCGGCGTCTCGAGCCAGAAGCCGCAGGCGTCCTCCTCCTCGAAGAAGCGCTGCCCCGGCTCGGGGAACGCGTTCTGCCAGGCGTGGTCGGCCGGGGTCAGCCGGACGCCGACGCCGCCGACCTCGAACGCGTCGTCGATCCCGTGCCCGTGCGCCGGGAGTCCCTCGGCGGTCATCTCCGAGGCGACGTACCGCGTCGAGTGGAACGCGGTCGTCACCGGCGCGAGCTCGCGGCAGGTCGGCCGGCTGAAGTGGTCGTTGTCGCTGTGGGTCACCAGCACCGCGTCCAGCCGCGGCACGGCGGCGGCGGCGATCGGGAAGTCGATCAGCACCGGCATGTCGAAGCCGCCGAGCAGCGGGTCGATCATCAGCGAGGTGCCGCGCGAGGTGAGCAGGAACCCGGCCATGCCGAGCCAGCGGAGCGTCGTGCCGCCGTCGTCCTCGAACGCCTCCTCGCCGAAGAAGCGGGTCGGCCCCGCCACCGCCTGGCGGCGCCCGTCGTCCTGCGCGTTCGTCATCGTCGTCTCCGCTCGTCGAGGTCGGTCCGGGACCACCCTACGAGCGGCTCCGAGACGGGGCGGCGCGTGCTGCGGCGCGTGCTCATTCCGCGAAGACGCGCTTCGCGACGTCGATCGCCGAGAGCGCCTTGGGCCAGCCGGCGTAGAAGGCGAGGTGGGTGAACGCCTCGACGATCTCGGCCTCGGTCAGCCCGTTGTCGCGGCCGATGCGGATGTGCGCGTCGAGCTGCACCGTGCTCCCGCCGGTGAGCAGCGACGAAAGCGTGAGCAGGCTGCGGTCGCGCTTGGCGAGCTCGGGGCGCTCCCAGACGTCGCCGAAGAGCACGTCCTCGGTGAGCTGGACGATCTTCGGAGCGAGGTCGCCGATGGTGGCGCGGAGCGGGCTGGGGGTGGTCTCGGGCACGGGGTCTCCTCGGGGCAGGGGGAAGGGGGATCCCGACCACTCCACACCGCTGTCCCCGCGCGAGCGAGGCCCTGCCGGAACGTGTACCGCCAGGGCCTGTCCCGCCCGCCGGCCCCGGCCTAGCGTGGCGACGGAGGCGGACGCCCGGCCCGCCGCCGCAGCGGAAGAAGGACCCCGATGAACATCGAACCGACGACCCCCACCGTCAAGAACCCGCCCGAGCAGTTCGCCGGCGACGTCTGGCTCGACACGATCGTCGTGCCGCACGACGCCGACCAGCGCACCACGATGGCCCGGGTGCGGTTCGCCCCCGGCGCCCGCACCGCCTGGCACTCGCACGCCCGCGGCCAGTACCTGCACGTGACCTCGGGCGTCGCCCGCTTCGGCGGCCGCGACGGCACGGTCCTCGAGGTGCACGCCGGTCAGACCCTCTACACCCCGCCCGGCGAGGAGCACTGGCACGCCTCCGCGCCCGGCGTCTTCATGGAGCACCTCGCCGTCCTCGAGGCCGCCGACGATCCGTCCACGACGACGGCCTGGGCCGAGCACATCACCGACGCGGACTACGAGGGCAGCGCAGCCGAGGGGCGCTGACGGACGCAGACCATCAGCTGAGACGCCTTCTCATCGCCCATGAGCGATGAGCCGCACGCTCAGCTGACGTTCTGCAGAGACAGGCTCCGGAGTACTACTCGTACCGCAGCGACTGCACCGGATCCGCCCGCGCCGCCCCCGCGGCCGGCAGCGTCCCCGCCACGAACGCGATCACCATCACGACGAGCACCACCGTCAGGATCGACACCGGGTCGAACGCGATCAGGGTCAGCCCCGGCAGGTCCGAGAGCGGCGAGCCCGAGAGCACCCCGCTCAGCCCGGTCCCGGCCGCCACCGCCAGCAGCGCGCCGATCGCGCTGCCGAGGAAGCCGATGAACGCCGCCTCGATGCTGAAGAGCGCGAACACCCGTCCGCTGCCCCTGCCCATCGCCTTCATCAGGCCGATCTCGCGGGTCCGCTCCTGCACGCTCATCAGCCGCGTGACCAGCCCCTGATCCGCCAGGCCGTCACCGACATCCTGAGCGGCGAGAGCGGCATCGAGGTCGTCGGCGAGGCGCGCACCGGCCGCGAGGCCGTCGAGCTGGCGACCCGCCTGCGCCCCGACGTCGTCCTGATGGACATCCGCATGCCCGAGCTCTCGGCCCACGACCGCGCCCAGCTCGTGATCGCCGCCTACGAGAGCGGCCTGCTGCCCCCCGGCGCCTGACGCCCTCCCCGCCGAGGCGTCCTCGAACCGTCGAGGCGTCCCGTAGCACCGGGACGCCTCGACGGGAGCGGGACGTCTCGCGCGCGCGTCACGCCGGCGGCGGCACGCTCACGATCCGGTCGTCCGCCTCGCCCGGCGATCCGCGGCCGTCCGTGTTGCTCGTCACGAACCACAGGTCGCCGTCCGGTGCCGCCACCGCGTCCCGCAGCCGCCCGTACTCGCCCACGGCGTACTCGGTCGAGGCCGACGGATCCGCGACCGGCACCGCGCGCAGCACCTCGCCGCGCAGGTTCGCCAGATAGAGCACGCCGTCCAGCTGCGCCATCCCGCTCGGGCTGGCCGCGCCCGGCTCCCACTGCTGCACCGGATCGACGAAGCCGTCCTCGCCGGCGATCCCCTCCACCGCGGGCCAGCCGTAGTTCGCGCCGGGCTCGATCACGTTCAGCTCGTCCCAGGTGTCCTGCCCGAACTCGCTCGCGAAGAGCGTGCCGTCCTCCGCCCAGGCGAGGCCCTGCGGATTGCGGTGCCCGCTGCTCCAGACCAGCGACCCCGGGTACGGGTTGTCCTCGGGAACGGCGCCGTCGAGCGTCATCCGGAGGATCTTGCCGGAGAGCGCGTCCGGGTCCTGCGCCGCCTCGCGCCGCCCGGCGTCGCCGACGGTCGCGTAGAGCATGCCGTCGGGGCCGATGGCGATCCGTCCGCCGTCGTGGGTGCGAGCGGCCGGGATCCCGTCGAGGATCGTCTCCGGGTCGCCGAGCGCGTACGACCCGGCCTCGCCCTGGAGTGCGTACCGCTGGATCCGGTTGCCGTCGGCCGCGGTCGAGTAGGCGAACAGCGTCCGCTCGTCGACGGCCAGCCCGAGCAGCCCGCTCTCGCCCTCGGCGACCACGCCCTCGACGACGCCGACCTCGCGGGTGCCGCCGTCCGCCGTGAGCTCGAGCACCCGTCCGCTGTCGCGCTCGCTGACGAGCGCCGTGCCGTCGTCGACGAAGACGACCGACCACGGCGCCTCGAGCCCCTCCGCGACGCTGCTCGCGCCGACGAGCTCGCGCGCATCGGGGCCGGGAGCGGCCGGAGTTGTGCTGCAGGAGGCGAGCCCCACGCCGAGCGCGAGCGTCGCGCCGACGAGGGCGGAGCGGAGGACGGGACCGGTCATCCCCCCAGGCTGCCCGCCGAACCTTCGAGAGTTCTCACTTCCATGCTGGTCGAGTAGCCCCGAAGGGGCGTATCGAGACCCGCGCTCCGCCGGACGGGGGCCGCATGATCGCCCCGATCCGCCACCACCGCTAGCACCCCCGCGGATCCCGCGCACCCCCACCGCATGTCGGACCCGCGGCGTAGCGTTGCAGAGGTGATGCGCCCCCAGATCAGCACCCTCGGCCAGCTGCGCGCCTCCGGGCACGCGCAGAAGACCCTCCGCACCGAGATCCGCGACAACCTCCTCGACGCCCTCCGCGAGGGCCGCGACCCCTGGCCCGGCCTGCACGGCTTCCAGGACACCGTCATCCCCCAGGTCGAGCGGGCGGTGATCGCCGGGCACGACATCGTGCTCCTCGGCGAGCGCGGCCAGGGCAAGACCCGCCTCCTCCGCACGCTCAACGGCCTGCTCGACGAGTGGACCCCCGTCATCGAGGGCTCCGAGCTCGGCGAGCACCCCTACGAGCCGATCACCTCGATCAGCAGGCGCCGGGCGGACGAGCTCGGCGACGAGCTGCCCGTCGCCTGGCGCAGCCGCGAGGAGCGCTACGTCGAGAAGCTGGCCACGCCGGACACGAGCGTCGCCGACCTCATCGGCGACGTCGACCCGATGAAGGTGGCCGAGGGCCGCAGCCTCGGCGACCCGGAGACCATCCACTTCGGCCTCATCCCGCGCAGCCACCGCGGCATCGTCGCGATCAACGAGCTGCCCGACCTCGCCGAGCGCATCCAGGTCGCGATGCTCAACGTGATGGAGGAGCGCGACATCCAGATCCGCGGCTACGTCCTGCGGCTCCCGCTCGACGTCCTCGTCGTCGCCAGCGCCAACCCCGAGGACTACACGAACCGCGGCCGGATCATCACCCCGCTGAAGGACCGCTTCGGCGCCGAGATCCGCACCCACTACCCGACCGCGCTCGTCGACGAGGTCGCCGTGATCCGCCAGGAGGCCGATCTCGTCGCCACCGTCCCGGACGCGCTGATCGAGATCCTCGCCCGCTTCACCCGGGCGCTGCGGGAGTCGTCCTCGGTCGACCAGCGCAGCGGAGTGAGCGCCCGCTTCGCCATCGCCGGCGCCGAGACCATCGCCGCCGCCGCCCTGCACCGGGCCACCCGGCGCGGTGAGGAGGAGGCGGTCGCCCGCCCGATCGACCTCGAGACCGCGGTCGACGTGCTCGGCGGCAAGATCGAGTTCGAGTCGGGCGAGGAGGGCCGCGAGGACGAGATCCTCGACCACCTCCTCCGCCAGGCCACCGCCGAGACGGTCCGCGCGCATCTCCGCGGACTCGACCTCACCCCGCTCGTCACCGCCGTCGAGAACGGTGCGATGATCACCACGGGCGAGCAGGTGACGGCCGAGGAGTTCCTCGCCGCCCTGCCCGTCCTCGGCGAGTCGACCCTCTACGACGACATCGCCGATCGCCTCGAGGCCGTCGGCGCGGGCCGCCGCGCGGGCGCCGTCGAGCTCGCGCTCGAGGGCCTCTACCTCTCCCGCAAGCTCAGCAAGGAGACGGGTGGGGGCGAGGCCGTCTATGGCTGAGCCGCTGGTCATCGGCTTCCCGCTGTCCGCCGGACGCCCGCTGCCCGGAGGGCGCTCCCGTGCCTAGGGGCAACCGCCGGCTCGGGCGCGATGCCCGCTACTCCCGCTACGACGGCGGTCCCGACCCGCTCGCCCCGCCGGTCGACCTCGCGGAGGCGCTCGACGCCATCGGCGAGGACGTCATGGCCGGCACCTCGCCCGAGCGCGCCATGCGCGAGTTCCTCCGCCGCGGCGGCCGCGACGGCCAGGGTCTCGACGACCTCGCCGCCCGCGTCGCCGAGCGCCGGCGCGAGCTGACGCAGAAGCACGGCCTCGACGGCACCCTCCGCGAGGTCCGCGAGCTGCTCGATCGCGCCGTCCTGGCCGAGCGCAAGCAGCTCGCCCGCGACACGCAGATGGACGACGGCGACCGCGCCCTCGCCGAGATCCAGCTCGACAGCCTCCCGCCCTCGCCCGCCGCCGCGGTCTCGGAGCTCTCGGACTACCGCTGGCAGAGCCCGGAGGCCCGCGCCGACTACGAGAAGATCAAGGAGCTGCTCGGCGCCGAGATGCTCGAGCAGCGCTTCGAGGGCATGAAGCAGGCCCTGCAGAACGCGAGCGACGAGGACCGCGCCGCGATCGACGCGATGCTCCGCGACCTCAACCAGCTCCTCGAGGCGCACGCCCGCGGCGAGGACACCCCCGAGCAGTTCGACGCCTTGATGGCGCAGCACGGCGAGTACTTCCCCGAGCGGCCCGAGACGGTCGACGAGCTGATCGACGCCCTGGCCGCCCGCGCCGCCGCGGCCCAGCGGATGCGCAACTCGATGACCCAGCAGCAGCGCGACGAGCTCGACGCCCTCGCCCAGCAGGCCTTCGGCACGCCCGAGCTGATGCAGTCGCTCGGTCAGCTGGACGAGACCCTGCGGGGCCTGCGGCCCGGCGAGGACTGGGGCGGCTCCGAGCGGATGGACGGCGAGCAGGGCCTCGGCCTCGGCGACGGCACCGGCGTCTTCCAGGAGCTCGCCGACCTCGACGCGCTCGCCGACCAGCTCGCGCAGCCGCACGAGCGCTCGAACCTCGACGACCTCGACCTCGACCTGCTCGCCCGCCGCCTCGGCGACGACGCGGCGGTCGACGCGCAGACCCTCAAGCGCCTCGAGAAGGCACTGCGCGACTCCGGCACCCTGCGCCGCGGCTCGGACGGCGCGCTCACCCTCACTCCGAAGGCCATGCGCCAGCTCGGCAAGGCGCTGCTGCGCGACATCGCCGACACGATGTCCGGCCGGCAGGGCGCGCGCGACGTGCGCCGGGCCGGCGCCGCGGGCGAGCGCTCCGGCGCGACCCGGCAGTGGGAGTTCGGCGACACCGAGGCGTGGGACGTCACCCGCACCCTCACCAACGCGCTCACTCGCACGGCGGGCGACGGTCGCGAGGCCGGCTCCGGCGTCCGGATCGAGATCGGCGACGTCGAGGTGCAGGAGACGGAGGCGCGGACCCAGGCCTGCGTCGCCCTCCTCGTCGACACCTCGTTCTCGATGGCGATGGACGGCCGCTGGGTGCCGATGAAGCGCACCGCCCTCGCCCTGCACACCCTGATCTCGAGCCGGTTCCGCGGCGACGAGCTGCAGCTGATCGCGTTCGGCCGCCAGGCCGAGGTGATGGACGTCGAGCAGCTCGTCGGCCTCGACGCGGAGTGGGAGAAGGGCACCAACCTGCACCACGCCCTGCTGCTGGCAAATCGGCACTTCCGCAAGCACCCCAGCGCGCAGCCGGTGCTGCTGATCGTCACCGACGGCGAGCCGACCGCGCACCTCGAGCCCGACGGGCAGATCTACTTCGACTACCCGCCGGACCCGGTGACGGTCGCCGTCTCCGTCCGCGAGCTCGACGCCTCCACCCGCCTCGGCGCGCACACCACGTTCTTCCGGCTGGGCGACGACCCGGGGCTCGCCCGCTTCATCGACTCGCTGGCCCGCCGCGTCGGCGGCTCCGTCGTGAACCCGGAGGCGGACGACCTCGGTGCGGCCGTCGTCTCGTCCTACCTCGGTGCGCGCGGCGCGGCTCCCGGCGGGCGACCGCCCGGCGACGAGCTGTTCGGCCGCGGCTGGGGCTTCTAGAGGGTCGGGTGTCCGGACGCCCGGTGCTCCCGGGCGCCCGGATCGCCGTCCGCGGCTAGAACAGCGGCCACGGCACGGCGGGCATGCTGCCGCGCGGTGCCGGGAAGCGGCCGGAGGAGCGGAGCCGGTCGCAGCGCTTGGCGAACGTCGCGATCTCCTCGTCCAGCAGCAGCTCGGACAGCGCCGCGCCGAGCGGCCCGTCGATCGCCGAGCGCAGCCGCTTCAGCGCCGAGAGCTCGTCGCCGGTCAGCGGCTCGCCGACCCAGCCCCAGAGCACCGTCCGCAGCTTGTGCTCCACGTGGAAGGTCAGCCCGTGGTCGACGCCGTAGCGGTGCCCGCCCGGCATCTCGAGCACGTGCCCGCCCTTGCGGTCCGCGTTGTTGACCACGACGTCGAAGACGGCCATCCGCCGCAGCGCCGCCGAGTCCTCGTGCACGAGCGAGATGTCGCGGTCCTCGGCGTCGCTGCCGTCGAGCACATGCCGCCAGCCCTCGGGCACCGCGTCCGCCGGCACCAGGTCGACGGCGTCCTGCTCCGGATCGATGTCCTGCCAGAGCTGCACCATGCCGACGCCCAGCGGCCCCTCGCGGAGCCAGGTGCGCGGCACGACGTTCCAGCCCAGCGCCTCGGAAGCGAGGTAGGCCGAGACCTCGCGGCCCGCGAGCTGCCCGTCCGGGAAGTCCCAGAGCGGCTTCTCCCCGGCGACCGGCTTGTAGACGACGGAGGTGCCGCCGATGCTGCCGAGGAACGTCGCGTTCGAGGCGACCGTGATCCGGCCGGTGAGCTCCAGCTCGCCGCTCTGCAGCTCGGAGTCGGCGGGCAGCTCGATGCCGGGCCGCTCGGCGCTCGACAGTTCGCTGCTCGGCTGCCCTGCGCTCGACAGCTCGCTGCTCTGCGGCTCGTGCTCGCCGTCCGGCCCGGCCCGATCGGTCATGTCAGCGGGCAGTCGTGCCCGTCGGGGTCCATCGGCTCGCCGCAGCGCGGGCAGAGCGGACGGCCGGCGCCGACGATCTCGAGCGTGCGCTTGGCGAAGGCGCGGGCGGTGCCGACCGGGATGCGCACCTGCAGCATCTCGTCGGGCAGCGTGGGGGAGTCGTCGATGCCGAGGTCGTCCTCGTCGTCGCCCTCGACCACGGGGTAGGCCTCGATGACGACCTGCGCCGTCGACGGATCCCAGCCGAGGCTGAGGCTGCCGACGCGGAACTCGGCGGCGACCGGCTGGTCGAGCGGCTCGTTGTCGACGAGCTCGGGGGGAGTGCCGGGCGGCACGCTCGCCGGGTTGCCCTCCGCGGACATCAGCTGGTCGAGGATCTCGTCGATCTTCTCCGCGAGCAGCGCCGACTGCTGCTTCTCCAGCCCGACGCTCACGACGCGCGGCCCGGTCCGGGCCTGCAGGTAGAAGGAGCGGGAGCCGGGGGAGCCGATCGTCCCCACGACGACGCGGTCCGGCCAGTCGAATCCGTGCACGATGGGCATGCCCCCAGTCTACGAGCGCCCGCCTGACCCACCCCTGCACGCGGACGAGACGCCCTTGCGGGCCCCGCCCCTCCGCGCGGATCGAGCAGCCCGCGCAGCGGGCGCTTCATGCTGATCGAGTAGCCCACGCAGTGGGGGTATCGAGATCCACGTCCGCCGGCGTTCGGTCTCGATACACGCTCCGCGTCTACTCGACCAGCGTGTGCCTGCGCCGCTCATGCCATTGCTGCTCGAGCAGCCTTCGCAGTGGCACCTGCATGCTGATCGAGTAGCCCGCGCAGGGGGCATATCGAGATCCACCCCGCACAACATCAGCTGAGACTGGTGTCCCTCCCCCCACAGCCGACGCCCACCCCTCTCAGCTGATGTTCTGCGCCGCTACTCGTGCCCCGCCCCGCCCCCGACCGGCGCCTCGGCCTCGGCCGGCGCCGGCGTCCGCAGCCAGCCCAGGTCGCCGGCCTCCGTGTTCATCGCGATCACGTCCGGCCGCCCGGCGCCGTAGCGGATGATCGACACCGACGCCGGCCCGACCGACAGCCGCTGGAAGAGGTCGAGATGCATGCCGAGCGCATCGGCGAGCACCGCCTTGATGATGTCGCCGTGGCTGACCGCCGCCCACACCGCGTTCGCCCCGTGCTCCGCCGCCACCGCCGCGTCGTGCCGCCGGATCGCGGCGACCGAGCGCGCCTGCATCCCGGCCAGACCCTCGCCGCCGGGGAAGACCGCCGCGGACGGCTGGTTCTGCACGACCGACCACATCGGCTCCTTGGCGAGGTCCCGGAGCGAGCGCCCCTGCCACTCGCCGTAGTCGCACTCGGTGATCCCCTTCTCGATCGGCGTCGCCGGCGAGCCGTCCTGCCGCTCGAGCAGGTACCGCGCCGTCTGCCGGCAGCGCTCGAGCGGACTCGACACGACCGCGGCGAGCGGGACCGCGGCCAGCCGCTCCCCGGTGCGCGCGGCCTGCGTGCGCCCGACGTCGTCGAGGCGGACCCCGGCGGTGCGTCCGGCGAGGATCCCGGCGGTGTTGGCCGTGGTGCGCCCGTGACGGACGAGGAGGAGCGTGGGCATGCGGCTCAGCCTAGACACGCCCCCTCCGCGCCTCCTCAGGAGCCCGACCCACCTCCGGCTCGCGATTCCACCTCCGGCTCGCCGACTCCGCCGATTCCCGCGAGCCGAGCGCGTTCCGACGAGCCGAAGGCCCCCGCGAACCACCTCCGGCTCGTGATCCCGTCTCCGGCTCGCAGATTCGGCTCAGCCCCGCGAGCCGGAGTCGAATCGACGAGCCGGAGGTGCCGAGCACTGACCTACGGCTCGCGGTTCCACCCCCGGCTCGCGGAACCCGCCGGTTCGAGCGAGCCGAGCGCGGTTCGACGAGCCCGACCCACCGGAGTCACCTCCGGCTCGCGATCACCGCTTCGGCTCGCCGAATCCGTCGATTTCAGCGAGCCCGGCGGGTACCCGCGAGCCGAAGGTCCTCCGCCCGGCTGCCGGCCACTCCTCCCGGCGACTGATGCCGCGCAACCCGACCCTCGCTACCGTTGAGAGGCGGCCGCCCACCGCGGCCCCGTCAACACAGGCACCGAAGGGACTCCCATGGACGGGACGAACGGCACGACGCCCACCGGCACCCCGCAGTACGCGACCGGCACCCCGCAGCACGCGACCGACTCCCCGCAGGACGGCGTCGATCAGCACGACACCACCGCGGCCGTCGCGAGCCCGAGCACCGCGACCCTGGCCACCCCCGCCCCCGCCTGGGCGGCCCCCGACGCCACCGGCCGCCAGGACGAGATCGCCCTCCGCATACGGGGCCTCCGCAAGCGCTTCGGCGACAAGGAGGCCGTCGCCGGCATCGATCTCGATGTGCCGGCCGGCTCCTTCTTCGGCCTCGTCGGCCCCAACGGCGCAGGCAAGACGACCACCCTCTCGATGGCGACCGCCCTGCTCCGCCCCGACGCGGGCACCGTCACCATCCACGACGTCGACGTCTGGCAGGACACCCTCGAGGCCAAGCGGCTGATCGGCGTGCTCGCCGACGGCGTCAAGCTCTTCGACCGCCTCACCGGCCTGCAGCTGATCACCTACTACGGCCTGCTCTGCGGCATCGACCGCCCGACCGTCCTCGAGCGCGCCGGCGACCTGCTGGCCCTGCTCGGCCTCGACCCCGCCGACCGCACCCTCGTCGTCGACTACTCCGCCGGCATGACCAAGAAGATCGCGCTCGCCTGCGCCCTCGTCCGCGCCCCGCGGCTGCTGGTGCTCGACGAGCCCTTCGAGTCCGTCGACCCGGTCTCCGCCGCGAACATCCGCGACATCCTCACCGGCTACGTCGCCTCCGGCGGCACCGTCATCGTCTCCAGCCACTCGATGGACCTCGTCGAGCGGATGTGCGACCGTGTCGCCGTCATCGCCGACGGCCGCGTCCTCGCCGCCGGAACGCTCGAGGAGGTCCGCGCCGGATCCAGCCTCGAGGAGCGCTTCGTCGACCTCGTGGGCGGCCGCACCCACCAGGAGGGCCCGGCATGGTTGCGCATCTCCTGAGGCTGCGCCTGCTGCTGCTGCGCAATACGCTCACCCGCAACGTCTGGCAGCTGATCGGCGTGATCTTCGGCGGGCTCTACGCGGTCGGCGTGCTCGGCGTGGTGGTCGTCGGGCTGATCGCGCTCGGCGCCTCCGACCCGGCGTTCGCGAACGTCGCCCTGATCCTCGGCGGCTCCGCGCTGCTGCTGGGCTGGGTCCTCGGTCCGATCTTCGTCTCCGGCTCGGACCAGAGCCTGGACCTGCCGACCCTGGCGACCTTCCCGATCCCGCTCCGGACGCTGATGCTCGGCCTCGCCGCCGCGGGCCTCGCGGGCTTCCCCGGGATCGTCACCTCGCTGGCCGCGCTCGCCTCCGCGGCGGCCTGGTGGAGCAACCCCGTCGGCATCCTGCCCGGCCTCGTCTCGGCGGTCATCGGCGTCGCCACCTGCGTGGTCGCCTCGCGCCTCATCGGCGCTCTGACCACCGGCCTCGGCTCGAGCCGCCGCTACCGCGAGGTGATCGGCGGCGTCGTCCTGGTCGTCGTGATCCTGCTCGGACCACTGTTCATCGGACTGACCACCGTGATCAGCGACGGCCTCGACACGCTCCCCGTCGTCGCGTCCGCCCTCGGCTGGTCGCCGCTCGGCGCGATCTGGGGCGTCCCCGGCGCGATCGTCGCGGGGGAGTGGGCGGTCGCCCTCGGCCGCTTCGCGATCGGCGTCGCCACGCTCGCCGCCGTGGTGTGGCTCTGGGCGCGCGCACTCCGGCACGCGCTGGCCGAGCCGGCCGCGTCCTCCTCGCAGGCCGCCTCGGGCGCGCAGGGCATCGGACTGCTCGGCCGCTTCCCCGGCACCCCGACCGGCGCGATCGCCGCGCGGGCCCTCGGCTACTGGTGGCGCGACCCGCGCTACAGCCGCGGACTCCTGGTGATCCCCGCGGTCGTCGTGCTGGCCGTCTTCTACAGCGCGCTGCAGGGCGGCGGCTCGACGCTGGTCGTCCTCTCCTCCCTCTTCATCGCCCTGATCTTCGGCGTGACCCTCTGCGCCGACGTCTCCTACGACGGCACCGCCTGGGCCGCGCACGTCAGCTCCGGAGTCGCCGGCTCGGCCGACCGCGCCGGCCGCGTCATCGCCGCCGGCCTCATCGGCGTGCCGGCCGTGCTGATCGTCACCGTCGGCACCTGCCTCTACGCGGGTCGGCCGGAGTCGATCCCCGCCGTCCTCGGCATGTCGCTCGCGCTGGTGCTCAGCGGCTTCGGCGTCTCGAGCGTCGCGTCCGCGCTGGTCGTCTACCCCGTGCCGGCCCCCGGCGACAGCCCGCTGAAGACGCCGCCCGGCTCCGGGATGATCTCGAGCGTCGTGATGCTCGGCAGCATGGGTGCGACCGCCCTGCTCTCGCTGCCCTCGCTCATCCTCGGCACGATCTCGCTGGTCGGCGGCAGCCTCGGCTTCGGCCTCGGCGCGCTCGCCGCCGCCGTGGTCGTCGGCGCCGTGCTCGCCCTCGTCGGCGTCCGCGTCGGCGGCCGCATCCTCGACCGCCGCGCCCCGGAGCTCCTGTCCGCCCTGGTGACCATCGGCTGACGCCCGCGCCCGGCCACCCCTCTCTCCACTCTCCAAAAGTTGCGGTAGTCGCGCCCGACTACCGCAACTTCTGGAGAGTCGCGCGGCCCTCCGCGCTCCGGACCGGGCGGGGACGCGTCGACTACGCGAAAGTTGCGGTAGCCGCCGTCGACTACTGCAACTTCTGGAGGGTCGCGCAGCCGCGCGGGCACGGACCACCCCTCTCACCTCTCCCGCCCTCCAGGAGTTGTCGTACTCGCGCGCCCTGCACGACGAATTCCGAGCACCCGCCGACCTCCCGTGGCCCGCGCGCTGTGATTCGGTCGAGTACGCGAAAGTTGCGGTACTCGCCGCCGACTACCGCAACTTGTGGAGGGGCGCGAAGCCGCCCGGGCGCCCGGGACCATGGAGACGCGTCGAGTACGCAGTAGTTGCGGTAGTCGCCGTCGACCACCGCAACTTCTGGAGGGTCGCGGGGCCGCGCGGGCGCAGCCGGGCGGGCGGTCGGGAGCGACCCGGCCGGCGCGGCAGGATGGGGGCATGCGCAGCCTCGAAGCCCTCCTCGACCCGGAGTCGGAGGCCCGGATCCGCGGCCAGTGGGAGGCGCTCGAGGCGGCCGGCATCCCGAGCCTCGCGCTGCACACGTCCGCCAGCAACCGCCCGCACCTCACCCTCCTGGCCGGACCCGAGCTGACCCCGCCCCCGCCAGGCGCGCTCGGCGAGCTCCCGGCGACCGTCGAGCTCGGCGCCGTGCTGCTCTTCCCGCACTCCGGCCGCTTCGTGCTCGCCTGGGGAGCCGTCCGCGCGCCCGCCCTCGACGCCCTGCACGCCCGCGCGACCGAGCTGATGCCCGGCGCCGTGCCCACCTCGCCCGAGTCGTGGACCCCGCACATCAGCGTCTCCCGCCGCCTCCGCGCCGAGCAGCTCGGCCAGGCCGTCCCCCTCCTCGGTGAGCCCTTCACCGTCGGCCTCGCGAGCATCCGCTTCTGGGACGGCGACACCAAGACGATCACCGAGCTCTGACCCCGCCGGCTTCTCGCCCCGCCTGCCGGCTTCTCACCCGCCCGCTTCCGTCGACCCCCGGCTCGTGAGTCCACCTCCGGCTCGTCGAATCGACCAGTTCCTGCGTGCCGAAGGTGCTTCCGCGTGCAGAAGCCGCTTCGCGCTCATCTCCGGCTCGCGAATCCACCTCGGGCTCGCGGAATCGACCCGTTCCCGCGTGCCCGAGGCCGTTCCGCGAGCCGGAGGCACTCGAACCACCACCACCCCGCCGCGCCCGTCCCTCCTCCCCAACCCCGCACCTGCTGCGACCCTCCCCAGAACGCCGCTCGCCCGGGGCTGCGTCGGAGGCGCCGGGTAGAGTTCCACGGGTGACTGAGCCGACCGCGACCGCCCTCTCGACCGCCGAGCGCCCCACCGCGGACGCCCCGGCCGGCTCCTCCGCCGAGGCCCAGGAGATCCTCGAGCGGGTCTTCGGCTACGGCTCGTTCCGCGGTGAGCAGCAGGCCATCGTCGAGCAGGTCATCGGCGGCGGCGACGCGGTCGTGCTGATGCCCACGGGCGGCGGCAAGTCGCTCTGCTACCAGATCCCCTCGATCGTCCGGCCCGGCACCGGCGTCGTCGTCTCGCCGCTGATCGCCCTGATGCAGGACCAGGTCGACGCCCTGCGCGCGAACGGCGTCCGCGCCGAGTTCCTCAACTCCACCCAGGACATGGGCGAGCGCCAGCGCGTCGAGCGCGCCTACCTCGACGGCGAGCTCGACCTCCTCTACGTCGCCCCCGAGCGCCTCGGCAACGAGGGCACCAAGCAGTTCCTCGCCCGCGGCCGCATCGCCCTGTTCGCCATCGACGAGGCGCACTGCGTGAGCCAGTGGGGCCACGACTTCCGCCCCGACTACCTCGCCCTCGGCGAGCTGGCCGAGCGCTGGCCCGACGTCCCGCGCATCGCCCTCACGGCGACCGCCACCGAGGCGACGCACCGCGAGATCACCACCCGGCTGCACCTCGGCGCGGCCCGCCACTTCATCTCCAGCTTCGACCGCCCCAACATCCAGTACCGGATCGTCAACAAGGTCGAGCCGCGCAAGCAGCTGATCGACTTCCTCAAGCGCGAGCACGCCGACGACGCGGGCATCGTCTACGCGCTCTCCCGCAAGAGCGTGGAGGCGACGGCCGAGGCCCTGCGCGCGGCCGGCTTCGACGCGGTCGCGTACCACGCGGGTCTCGACGCCCGGGTCCGGGCCGCCGCGCAGTCGCGCTTCCTCCGCGAGGAGGGCGTCATCGTCTGCGCCACCATCGCCTTCGGCATGGGCATCGACAAGCCGGACGTCCGCTTCGTGGCGCACATCGACCTGCCGAAGTCGGTCGAGGGCTACTACCAGGAGACGGGTCGCGCCGGCCGCGACGGCCTGCCCTCCACCGCCTGGCTCGCCTACGGCCTGCAGGACGTCGTCCAGCAGCGTCGGATGATCGACGAGTCCCCGGGCGACCTCGCGCACCGTCGGCGGATGTCCGCGCACCTCGACGCGATGCTCGCCCTCTCCGAGACGGTGCAGTGCCGCCGGGTGAACCTCCTCGCCTACTTCGGCCAGGAGAGCACCCCCTGCGGCAACTGCGACACCTGCCTCGAGCCGCCCGCCTCGTGGGACGGCACGGTCGCCGCGCAGAAGTTCCTCTCGACGGTGGTGCGGCTCAAGCGCGAGCGCAACCAGCAGTTCGGCGCCGGCCACATCATCGACATCCTGCGCGGCAAGACCACTCCGCGCACGACCCAGCACAAGCACGACTCGATCGCGACCTGGGGGATCGGCGCCGACCTCAGCGACACCCAGTGGCGCGGCGTCGCCCGTCAGCTGCTCGCGCAGAGCCTGCTCGGCGTGAACGACGACGGCTTCGGCACGCTCGTGCTCACCCCCGAGTCGGCGTCCGTGCTGAGCGGCGAGCGCAAGGTCGAGCTGCGGCAGGAGCCCGAGCGCCCCGCGCGCTCGAGCGGCTCGTCGCGCTCCGGCCGCTCCACCGTCTCCGACCTCTCCGCCGAGGCGCAGCCCCTGTTCGAGCGGCTCCGGGAGTGGCGCGTCGCCCAGGCCCGCGCGCAGTCGGTCCCGGCCTACGTCGTCTTCAACGATGCGACCCTCCGCGAGATCGCCACGGTCGAGCCGACCACGATCGACGCCCTCAGCGTCATCGGCGGCGTCGGCCAGAAGAAGCTGATCACCTACGGCGCGGCGGTGCTCGCCGTCGTCGCCGGCGAGACTCCGGAGATCGCGGAGCCCGACGCGAACCAGGAGGCTGCCCCGGCGAGGCGCCAGCCCGCCGCCCGGCCGACGGCTGCCCGCTCGTCCGGCGCGCGCCCGTCCTTCGGCGGTGAGCGGTCCGGTCCGCCGGTCTCCTCCGCCCCGCCCGAGGACGACTGGGTCCCGCCGGAGGAGCCCGACGAGGATCCCGGCTGGGACACCTACTGAGCCCACCGCGGAGCTGAGCCCGCGGCGCGGCTGAGCCGGCGGCGGCACGGGGCCGCGGTCGGCCTGAGTCCGGCCGCTCAGCTCCCCGAGCCGACCGTCGCCATCCAGCCGCCGAGCACGGTGCAGCCGAACGACAGCGCGAGCCCCGCGATCGGCACCCAGAACGCGATCCGCCGCACCACCAGCAGCACGATGGAGACGGCGATCGCCGCGAGGAACGGCACCCACACCCCACCGGCCGCGACGAGCACGCCCCAGCCGATCAAGTCGGTGTCGCAGTCGTTCCCGCCCATGCAGGCGTCGCTCGCCATCGCGAAGAACAGCCCGAAGTAGGACAGCAGCAGCGTCGCCCCGAGCGCGCACAGGATCAGCACCAACGTCAGCACGAGGTCCCAGACCCGCACCGGGCGCCGCTGCCGGGCCGCGGTCCACGGTGTGCCGGGCCCCGAGGGTCGCGCCGACTCCAGCGCCTGCACGGACTCCATCGAGGTGGGCGGCCGCCAGTCCGGTCGGCTCTCGCGACGGGGCGGAGGCAGCTGCGGCTCGCTCATGCCCCGAGCCTAGCCACGCCCCTCCCGCCGCCCCAGGGCCCCACATGGTGGTCGAGTAGCCGCCGCAGGCGGCGTATCGAGACCCGCCGTGCTCAGCAGGCCGGGTCTGCAATCCAGCAGTTCGACGATGGTGGATCTCGATACGCCCGCTCCGCGGGCTACTCGATCAGCATGATCGGCCCCCGCATGCTGGCCCCGTGACGCTGCAGTGTCGTATCCGCATGCTGGTCGAGTAGCCCCGCAGGGGCGTATCGACACCCACCCGCCTAGGCACGACGCGTCCGCAGACCCGAGCCCCACCACCGGCGCATCCGCGCCCCGCCCCGCTGGCCGGTTCCGACAACCCGCCCCCGCCCGCTCGCGCCGCCCTTTGTGGCCGCGCCACGGAACGTTTCCGCGATCCGCCGACCCGACCTAGCGTGCATGAGCACCGCCTCCCGACGCACTGCAGCGGCGGGATCGACCGCTCGATCCTCCGCTCCGGCCGATCGCGAGCGGTCCGAGCCGAAGACGGTCGAAGGGATCCTCCTCATGAGCACCACAGCGCCCCGCCCCCACTCCGCCGCCGACGCCGCCGACCGCGCCGGATCGCGCCCCTGGATCCGCCGCTCCCGCTCAGGCCCGATCACCCCGCCCCCGCCCGTCGACGTGCTCGGCAGCGAGGTCGACGCCCGGCTCGACGAGGACGGCGCCCCCGGCGTCGACGTCGCGGCCCTCGGCGAGCTGCTGCTCGGCGAGTGGCGCGAGCAGCGCCTCGCCACCCGCGCCCTCACCTCCCGCCCTGAGCTGCACCGGACCGACGGCCTGCCGATGGCCGAGCACCGCGCCCGGGTCACGCAGCAGATGAGCATCCTCGCGGCGGAGGGCGGCGTGCACCGCGCCTTCCCGGTCGCGCTCGGCGGCGACGCCGACCACGGCGGCAACATCGCCGGCTTCGAGGAACTGGTCACCGCCGACCCGTCGCTGCAGATCAAGTCGGGCGTGCAGTGGGGACTCTTCGGCGCCGCCGTCCTGCACCTCGGCACGCAGGAGCACCACGAGAAGTGGCTGCCCGGCATCATGAGCCTCGAGATCCCCGGCGCGTTCGCGATGACCGAGACCGGGCACGGCTCCGACGTCGCCTCGATCGCGACCTCGGGGACCTTCGACGAGGAGGCCGGCGACTTCGTCCTGACGACCCCGTTCCGCGCCGCCTGGAAGGACTACCTCGGCAACGCCGCCGTCGACGGCCGGGCCGCCGTCGTCTTCGCGCAGCTCGTCACCCGCGAGGTGAATCACGGCGTGCACGCGTTCTACGTGCCGATCCGCGACGAGGAGGGCGCGTTCCTCCCCGGCGTCGGCGGCGAGGACGACGGCCTGAAGGGCGGGCTGAACGGCATCGACAACGGCCGCCTGCACTTCGACCACGTCCGCGTGCCGCGCGAGAACCTGCTCAACCGCTACGGCGACGTCGCGGCCGACGGCAGCTACTCCTCGCCGATCGCGAGCCCGGGCCGCCGCTTCTTCACCATGCTCGGCACGCTCGTCCAGGGCCGCGTCTCGCTCGACGGCGCCTCCGTCGCGGCGTCGAAGATCGCGCTGACCATCGCGATCACCTACGGCGACCAGCGCCGCCAGTTCACCGGCGGCGGCGACCGCGAGGAGGTGCTGCTCGACTACCAGCGGCACCAGCGCCGGCTGCTTCCGCGCCTGGCCACGACCTACGCGGCGGGCTTCGCGCACGACAGGCTGCTGCGCGCCTTCGACGACGTCTTCTCCGGCAAGAACGACACCGACGAGTCGCGGCAGGACCTCGAGACGCTCGCCGCGGGTCTCAAGGCGCTGTCCACCTGGCACGCCCTGGACACCCTGCAGGAGGCGCGCGAGGCCTGCGGCGGCGCCGGCTTCCTCGCCGAGAACCGGCTCACTCAGCTGCGCGCCGACCTCGACGTCTACGCGACGTTCGAGGGCGACAACACCGTGCTGCTGCAGCTCGTCGCCAAGCGACTGCTGACCGACGTCGGCCGCCGGTTCAAGAACGCGCAGCCGGGGGAGCTGGCGCGCTACGCGGTCGGCCAGGTCGCCGGAGCGACGGTCAACAACTCCGGACTGCGGCGGCTCGCGCAGGTCGTCGCCGACCGCGGCTCGACCGCCCGGTCCGTCGGCCAGCTCCGCGACGAGCAGCGCGAGCTGCTGACGGACCGCGTCGAGAGCATGGTCTCGGGAGTCGCGTCACACCTGCGCTCGGCGTCGAAGCTGCCCGCCGACGAGGCCGCCCGCCTCTTCAACGCGCACCAGAGCGAGCTGATCGAGGCCGCCCGCGCGCACGCCGAGCTGCTGCAGTGGGAGGCGTTCACCGAGGCGCTCGCCACCATCGAGGACGACGGGACGCGCACGGTGCTGACCTGGCTCCGCGACCTGTTCGGCCTCGAGCTGATCGAGAAGCACCTCGCCTGGTACCTGCTGCACGGCCGGCTCTCGTCGCAGCGGGCGCTCGCGGTGACCTCCTACATCGACCGCCTGCTCGCGCGCCTGCGCCCGCACGCCGGCGACCTGGTCGCGGCGTTCGGCTACCGCCCCGAGCACATCCGCGCCTCGATCGCGAGCGGCGCCGAGGCGACCCGCCAGGAGGAGGCGCACGCCTGGTACGAGGCCGCCCGCGCCGCCGGCACCCTCCCCACCCCCGAGAAGTCCCCCAAGCGCTGACCCCCCTCCGCGAGATGCCACTTGTGCACGCGACACGCCGTGAGAAGCGTGCACAAGTGGCATCTCGCGACCGGAGTCAGCGCTCCAGGAAGGCCAGGGCGGCGTCGCGCTCGGCGCGGAGCTCGAGGACGGACTCGTCGATCTTGGCGCGCGAGTGAGCGTCGATCTCCAGGCCCGGGATAATGCGCCACTCGCCGTCGACGGAGCGGACGGGGAACGAGGAGATCAGGCCCTCCTCCACACCGTAGGAGCCGTCGGACTCGACCGCCGCGGAGGTCCACTCGGTGCCGGTGACCCAGTCGTGCACGTGGTCGATCGCGGCGGACGCGGCCGAGGCGGCGGAGGAGGCTCCGCGCACCTCGATGATCTCGGCGCCGCGCTTGGCGACCCGCGGCTCGAACTCCTCGTGCAGCCAGGCGGTGTCGACGAGGTCGGCGACGGGCCGGCCGTCGACGACCGCGTGGCTGACGTCCGGATACTGCGAGGCGGAGTGATTGCCCCAGATCGTGACGCCGGAGATCGCGTCGACCGGAGCATCGAGCTTCGCGGCGAGCTGCGCGACCGCGCGGTTGTGGTCGAGGCGGGTCATCGCGGTGAAGCGCCCGGCCGGGATGTCCGGGGCGCTCGCGCGGGCGATCCAGGCGTTGGTGTTGGCCGGGTTGCCGACCACGAGCACACGGATGTCGTCGGCGGCGTGCTCGTTCAGCGCGGCGCCCTGCGGACCGAAGATGCCGGCGTTCGCCGCGAGGAGGTCGGCGCGCTCCATGCCTGCCGAGCGCGGGCGGGCGCCGACGAGCAGGGCGACGCTCGCGCCGTCGAACGCGGCGGCCGGGTCGTCGGTGACCTCGATGCCGCGCAGCAGCCCGAACGCGCCGTCCTGCAGCTCGAGCGCGGTGCCGGCCGCGGAGCGCAGGCCGGCGGGGATCTCGAGGAGGCTCAGCCGGACCGGGACGTCGGGCCCGAGGAGCTGCCCGGAGGCGATGCGGAACAGGAGCGCGTAGCCGATCGCGCCTCCCGCTCCCGAGACGGCGACGGTGACGGGGGTGCGCTGCATGCTCATGCGGCCGACGCTAGTCCGGCCGCCTGCGCGCCGCATCGGAAGCGGGGTCCCGAGACGCGCTGCGCGTTGCTCGACCCGCGCAAGGAGCGGCTGTCGCCGCGCTCTCCTCTCGTGCCCGCGCATGCTGTCGCTCTCCCTCGCCGCCGCGCTCCCGTGCATGCTGGTCGAGTAGCCGCGGCACGCGGCGTATCGAGACCCCACCCCTTCGATCCTTGACCGTTAGACCTCTAACCATTAGAGTTCTGAGCATGCAGGAACCCCGCGACCGCCCCACCTCCGGACTCGAGCTCGTCCGCTGGCTGGCGTGGGCGCAGCGCAAGGCCGGCGAGGACTGGATCCGCGCCCGCGAGCTCAGTCACGAGCAGGCCTTCGTCCTCGGCTACCTCGCGCAGACGCCCGGCGTCATCCAGCGCGAGATCGCCGAGGTCAGCCGGACGAGTCCCGCGAGCGTCACGAGCCTCCTGCAGGGGCTCGAGCGACGCGGCCTCGTCGAGCGGCGCACCGAGGGTGGCGACGACCGCCGCAAGCGCGTCTACGCGACTCCCGCGGGCGCCGAGCTCATCGCCGGGTTCGAGGACGCCATGCTCGCGGCCGACGAGACCCTCCTCGCACCCCTCGACCCCGGGGAGCGCGCCACCCTCCAGGCGCTCCTGACCAAGATCACCGCGGTCCTCCCGCCCCCCACCCGCTAGGCGTCCGGGCGCTCCGCCCCCGCCTCCCGTTCCGCCCTTCCTCGCGCGCCGCTCCCTCGCGCGCCTCCTCGCCGCGCCCTCCGCGGTGCCCCGACCGCGCCCTCCTCGGCGCGCCCTCCCTCCTCGCGCCGTGCCGGCGACCCTCGGCGCGCGCTCGACCCTGCCCGGAAGAAGCCCAGCCATGTCCAGCACCGACACCCCCACCGACACCACGCCCACCGACACCACGCCCACCGACACCACGCCCACCACCACCCCCACCCCGCGCCCCGCCGCCCCCGGCTCCGACCGCTGGTACCTCTCCTCCGCCCCGATCGTCCGCGCGCTCGTGCACCTCTGCGTGCCGATGGCCGCCGCGATGATCGTCTCCGCCGTCTACAGCGTCATCAACGCCGGCGTCGTCGGCTCGCTGCACGACGCGACCCTGCTCGCCGCGATCACCCTCGGCGCTCCGCTGCTCGGGCTGGTGATGGCGGTCGGCGGCGTCTTCGGCGTCGGCGGCAGCGCGCTCATCTCCCGCCTGCTCGGCGCCTCCGAGCGCGACCCCGAGAAGGCGGGCGAGATCAAGCACGTCGCCTCCTTCGCGCTCTGGGGCTCGATCCTCACCGGCGCCGTCCTCGGCGGCCTCGGCCTGCTCCTCCTCGGTCCGCTGGTCGCCCTCCTCGGCGCCGACTCCACCACGGCCGCCGCGACCGGCGCCTTCACCGCGGTCACCCTCGCCTTCGTGCCGGTACTCGCCGCCTCCTTCTGCCTCGAGCAGCTGGTGCGGGCGGAGGGCGCGGCCCGCCAGGTCATGATCGGCCTGCTCCTCTCGACCGTCGCGAACCTCCTCCTCGACGTCCTCTTCATCCTGGTGCTGCACCTCGGCGTCGCCGGGGCGGCGCTCGCCGTGGGCCTCGCCAACCTGCTCGTCGTCGGCTACTTCGCCCTCTGGCTGCAGCGCCGGAGCGAGCACATCGACCTCTCGCCGCGCTGGTTCACCCTGCGCGCGAGCGTGCTGAAGCCCGTCTTCGGCGTCGGCGCCGGCGAGCTGCTGCAGTCGGGCTTCCTGATCGTGACCGCGCTCGTGCTCAACAACCTCGCCGCGGCCTACGGCGACGGACCGCTCGCGGCCATGGGCGTCGCGGTCCGCATCGCCCAGGTGCCCGAGTTCCTGGTGATGGGCATCACCCTCGGCGTCCTGCCGCTGCTCGCCTACTCCTACGGCAAGGGCGACCGCGAGCGCCTGCGCGCGGCGGTCCGCGGGGCCGCCGTCGCGGTCGGCACGATCACCGTGCTCGCGGCCGCCGCTCTCTGGCTGCTGCACGAGCCGGTGCTCGCGGTCTTCGCCGACGACCCCGCGGTGCTGACCCTCGGCGCCGTGGTGCTCGCGGCGCAGCTCGTGGCGATGATCGCCAACGGCTTCGCGGGCCTGCTGACCTCGCTGTTCCAGGCCACCGGCCGCGCTCTCGCGGCGACCACCATGTCGCTCACCCAGGGCGTCCTCTTCGTCCCGGTCGTGCTGCTCGGGAACCTCTGGTTCGGTCTCGGCGGCATCATCTGGGCGCTGACCGCCACCGAGGTGCTCGTCCTCGTCGCCGGAGCCGTGCTCTGGCTCGCCTCCCGCCGCGCGATCGATCGCGGCCTGGCCGAGGGCGACGCCGAGCGCGCCGAGGCGGTCCTCGCCCAGGCCTGACGCCGCCCCGGATGCGCAACCCCCGGGCGCATCCGGGGCCGGGCCGCGTGAAATCGCTTCCCCCGACCCTGATCGTCAGTAATGTGCGGGCCATGCGCACTCTGTACCCCGAGATCGAGCCCTTCCACACCGGAATGCTCGACGTCGGCGACGGCCACGAGATCTACTGGGAGGCGTCGGGCAACCCCGAGGGCAAGCCCGTCGTCTTCCTGCACGGCGGACCGGGCGCCGGCGCCTCGGCCAGCCACCGCCGCCTGTTCGACCCGGAGAAGTACCGGATCGTGCTCCTCGACCAGCGGATGTGCGGCCGCTCCACCCCGCACGCGAGCGAGCCGGACGCCGACCTCTCCACCAACACCACCTGGTACCTGGTCTCCGATCTCGAGAAGCTCCGCGAGCACCTCGACATCGAGCGCTGGCAGGTCTTCGGCGGCTCCTGGGGCTCCACGCTGGCCCTCGCCTACGCCGAGTCGCACCCGGAGCGCGTCACCGAGATCGTCCTCCGCGGCATCTTCACCCTGCGCCGGGCCGAGCTCGAGTGGTTCTACGAGGGCGGCGCCGCCGCGGTCTACCCGGACCTCTGGGAGGGCTACACCTCGGTGATCCCGGCGGGCACGAGCGGCAGTCTGATCGAGGCCTACTACCGGCTGCTCCACGACGCCGATCCGGCCGTGCACGGTCCCGCCGGCGTCGCCTGGACCACCTGGGAGTCCTCGACCATCACGCTCCTGCAGAAGCCGGAGATGATCGAGGCCTGGTCCGACCCCGCCTTCGCCCTGGCCTTCGCGCGGATCGAGAACCACTACTTCGTGCACAAGGGCTGGCTGGAGGAGGGGCAGCTGATCCGCGACGTCGGCGTGCTGCGCGGCATCCCGGCCGTCATCGTCCAGGGCCGCTACGACATGTGCACGCCCGCGTTCACCGCGTGGGACCTGCACAGGGCCTGGCCCGAGGCGGACTTCCATCTGATCCCCGACGCCGGCCACGCGTTCGACGAGCCGGGCATCCTCGAGGCCCTGATCGAGGCGACCGACCGCTTCGCCTCCTGACCCGATCGGCGGCTCCGTCCCGCCCGGCCGGCGGGGCGGACTAGCCTGGGCGGATGCGCGCGGACGACGACAAGGGGATGGACGGCTGGCCCACGGGCCGCCTCCTCGCCACGGCGTCCCGGATGGTCGAGCACGCCTGGCACGGCGCGCTCGCCGAGATCGGTCTGACCCACGCGGGCCTGGTCGTGCTGCACCTGCTGCAGGCCGGGCCGGCCGCGCAGAAGGAGCTCGCCGCCTCCGCGCACGTCGAGGTGCAGACCATGTCGCGCACGATCGAGCGCCTCGAGCGCGAGGGGCACGTCTCCCGCGTGAGCGACTCCACCGACCGCCGCCGGCAGCTGGTGTCGCTGACCGACAAGGGCCGCGAGGCCTGGCAGCGCGCGCACCGGCTCGAGGTCGACATGCTGCCCGGGACCCTCGACCACGGTCCGCTGCGCGAGGCGCTGCTCGACATCATCCGCGACGCCAGCGAGTCGCGCTGGGGCTGATCCGCCCGAGCCGCCCGAGCCGACCGAGCCGTCCGCAACCCCGGGCAGCGTGTCCTCGGTCGGCGCTAGTTTGACCGCATGACCTTCAACGACGACTCCCAGCTCAGCGGTGGCAAGGTCCGCCGGCGCGGCCGCACCACCGGCATCGCGGTCGGCGGCGGCGCGGTGGGCGTCGTCGTCCTCGCCCTGCTCTCGCAGCTGCTCGGGTTCGACCTGTCCGGGCTCGGCGGTCTCGTCGGCGGCGGCGGCGGATCCTCGCCGGAGCAGATCACCAGCACGGCCGTCGCCTGCGACAGCGGCGCCGATGCCAACGCCGAGGTCGACTGCCGGCTCGAGGGCGCGGCGGAGTCGCTCGACCGCTACTGGGCCGGCGCGGCGGGCTCAGTCGGGGCGACCTACACGACGACCGGCGGAGTGATCGTCTTCGAGGATCAGACCAGCACCGGCTGCGGCAACGCGACGGCCGCGGTGGGCCCGTTCTACTGCCCGCCGGACCGGACGATCTACCTCGACACCGACTTCTTCGACGAGCTGCGCACCCGCTTCGACACCTCGGGCGGCTCGCTCGCGCAGATGTACATCCTGGCCCACGAGTGGGGCCACCACATCCAGAGCCTGACCGGCGCGATGGAGTCGGCCGACCGCAGCGGCACCGGCCCGGACTCGGACTCCGTGCGCCTCGAGCTGCAGGCCGACTGCTACGCCGGCGCCTGGGTGGGCGACGCCTCGACCGTCCCCGACGAGACCGGCACCCCCTACCTCAAGCCCGTGACGCAGGAGCAGTACCGCGACGCCCTGAGTGCCGCCGCGGCCGTCGGCGACGACCGCATCCAGGAGCAGGCGACCGGCACCGTCGACCCCGAGGGCTGGACCCACGGCTCCGCCGAGCAGCGCCAGCGCTGGTTCCAGGCCGGCTTCGACGCCGACGCCACCGCCTGCGACACCTTCGCCGTCGCGGGCTCCGCCCTCTGACCGAGCGCGGAGCGGCCCCGCGTCCATGCTGGTCGAGTAGCCGCGCAGCGGCGTATCGAGACCCGGCGTGCAGGACGCGGTGGCTCTCGATACGGTCGCTCCGCGCCCTACTCGATCAGTAAGCAGCTCATGCTGGTCGAGTAGCCGCGCAGCGGCGTATCGAGACCCACCCCCCTCAGCTCACCGAGTCGCTCGGCTCCTCCATGTACCACTCCGTGAAGGAGCACGCCCGCCCGTCCTCCGCGAAGCGGATGACCCACAGATTCAGGTACGTGCGGTCCGACGGGTAGATGGTCCGCGCCTCCACCACCGCCGTGGTCTCCGTCAGCGCGACGAGCCCCCACGCGAACGTCGGGTCGTCCGGCTCGCTCTCCGCGACCCACCACTCCACGATCGCGTCGCGCGGCGTGATCGCCTCTGCGTACGGCGACGTGAAGTACTCCGCGCCCTCGGTGAAGAGCGCCGCCACATCCGCGGGGTCGTCCGTCGCCCAGGCCTTCTCGTAGCCGGCGATCCAGCTCTCGATCTCGATCATGCGCCCATCCTCGTCCCGCGCGTGGCAGCCCGGTAGAGCGATCGGGAAGGTTTCCGAGCATCGGTCGGTTCGGCTCAGAGGCCCGGCGATGCAAAGCTGAGCAATACGACCAGCCCTGCAGGACGCCGGACCACCGGCGCCCCGCTCCTGCACGCCGCCGACACGAAGGACCGCAGTGCCCGACTCCGACAGACGCTCGCTCACCCGCTCGCCCAGCCCCCGCCTGATCACCGCCGTCCTCGCCTTCGCGGGGATGAGCGCCTCGTTCATGCAGACGCTGGTCGTCCCGATCCAGTCGGAGCTGCCCACCCTGCTCGGCGCCGATCGGAGCGAGACCGCCTGGGTGATCACCGCGACCCTGCTCAGCGCCTGCATCCTCACCCCGGTCTCCGGTCGCCTCGGCGACCTCTACGGCAAGCGCCGGATGGCCCTCGCCGCCCTCGTCGTCCTCGTGGTCGGCTCGATCGTCTGCGCCTTCGCGGACGACGTCTGGACGCTCGTCGTCGGCCGCGCCCTTCAGGGTGCCGTGATGGGCGTCATCCCCCTCGGCATCTCGATCCTCCGCGACACCCTGCACCGCGACCGCCTGCCCGGCGCGATCGCCCTCGTCAGCGCCACGCTCGGCATCGGCGGCGCGCTCGGCCTGCCGCTCAGCGCCCTGGTCGCCGAGAACCTCGACTGGCACGTGCTGTTCTGGATGTCCGCCGGACTCGGCGTGCTCGACATCGTCCTCGTGCTCCTCGTCATCCCCGTCTCGACCCTGCGCTCGCCCGGCCGCTTCGACGTCGTCGGCACGATCGGCCTCGCGATCGGCCTCAGCGGCATCCTGATCGCCGTCTCGCGCGGCAACGACGCGGGCTGGACGAGCCCCGGCATCCTCGGCTCCGGACTCGGCGGCGTCGCGGTCCTGCTGATCTGGGGCTGGTACGAGCTGCGCCAGGAGAGCCCGCTGGTCGACCTCCGGGTCGCCGCCCGCCCCGCGGTGCTGTTCACCAACCTCGCCTCGGTGGCCGTCGGCTTCGCCTTCTTCGGCGCGCAGATCACCCTGCCGCAGCGCCTCGAGCTGCCCGCGGCGTCCGGCGTCGGCTTCGGCCTCAGCCTGATCGTGGCGAGCCTGGTCCTGGCGCCCTCGGGCCTGGCGATGATGGCGACCTCGCCGCTCGCCGCCCGGCTCTCGGCGCAGTCCGGGCCGCGCCTGGTGCTGGTCTCGGGAGCGGCGCTGATCGCGGTGTCCTACCTGCTGATCCTCCCGTTCGGCGCGGAGGTCTGGCAGATCCTCGTGATCAACGCGCTGATCGGCGTCGGGCTCGGCCTCGCCTACGCCGCGATGCCGACCCTGATCATGCACGCGGTGCCGGCCTCCGAGACCGCGGCGGCGAACGGCCTGAACTCGCTGATGCGCACCCTCGGCACGACGCTGTCGTCCGCGGTGACCGCGGCCGTGCTGGCGCAGCTGACCGTCTCGGTCGGCGCCGTCGACCTGCCGAGCTCGGAGGCGTTCGAGACGACGTTCGTCATCGGCGCGATCGGCGCGGTGGTCGCCGTGGTGCTCGGGCTGCTGATCCCGAAGGTGTCCCGCCCGGAGTCGCACCCGGCGCTGCCCTGACCGCAGCGATCGGCCGAGATCACTCCTCGTCGAGGAGCAGCCGCTCGATCTGCAGCTCGCGCAGGCGCACGGTCGCCAGCTGGTTCTCGCGCGCGGCGATCGCGAGCCGGCAGAGCAGCACGGCGAGCACGAGCACGATCACGACGACCGCGATGGCCGCGACGATGTAGAGGATACCGAAGACGTTCAGAGCGGAGAACATCCTCCGACGCTAGCCAGCGGACATCGAGCGGGGCGTCCCCCGCGTGACGGAGCAGCGACTCCTCGGAACCCCGATGGCGCTTCACATCCGGGCCCGAGGTGCCCGCGCGTAGGGTGGCTCCCCGTGGAACCCCGATCTCCCGACCGCGCGGCGCCCGCCGTCCCCCCGCTGAGCGACGAGGTCGCGCAGGCGCTCGACGCCGGCACGGTCGCCGAGATCCGCGCCCTCCGCGACGACTTCGCGCGGTTCATGCTGCAGTACAAGTTCGGCATGGACGAGATCGTCACGAAGGTGACGATCCTGCAGGAGGAGTTCCGCGAGATGCGGGAGTACAACCCGATCGAGCACGTGTCGAGCCGGCTGAAGTCGGCCGACAGCCTGATCGAGAAGATCGAGCGCAAGGGCTGCGACACCTCCTTCGAGGGCATCGCCGCCGCCGTCACCGACATCGCCGGCGTCCGGATCACCTGCAGCTTCGTCTCGGACGTCTACCGCGTCTTCGACATGCTCACCTCGCAGGCCGACGTCCGCGTCCTCGAGGTGAAGGACTACATCGCCACTCCGAAGGAGAACGGCTACAAGAGCCTGCACGCGATCATCGAGGTGCCGGTGTTCCTCTCCGGCGGCTCGGTCGACGTCTGCGTCGAGGTCCAGTTCCGCACCATCGCGATGGACTTCTGGGCGAGCCTCGAGCACAAGATCTACTACAAGTACGACCGCCAGGTCCCGCAGCAGCTGCTCGACGGCCTGTCCGACGCCGCGCGCACCGCCGCCGCCCTCGACGCCGACATGGAGCGCCTGCACCGTCAGGTCCGCGGCGAGCTCCCCCTCGACCCGATCCTCCGCATCCTCGACGTCTGACCCGCTGCATGCCGATCGAGCAGCCAGCTCCGATCCCATGCTGATCGAGCAGCCCGCGCAGCGGGCGCATCGAGATCCGCCGTCGCCGGGACTACCCCACCGCCGTCACCAGCACCAGCAGCAGCACTGCGGAACCGTTCAGCGTCGCGTGCGACACGATCGCCGCGCCGAGCCGGCCGGTCACCGTCGAGATCCAGCCGTGCGCCAGCCCGGCGATCACCGTCGTCGTCCCCAGCGTGACCACCGTCGCGGGGTTCACCATCTGGTGCCCGTGCAGCAGGGCGAAGACCAGCGTCGAAGCGATCACGCTGAACACCGCCGCCCAGACGCGCCGTCCGCGGGTCGGCGGTGCCGCATCGCCCTTCGTCCGCAGCATCCGGTTGCGGACCGCCCGCATGACGACCCCGCGACAGAGGATCTCCTCGACGATCGGAGCGACCAGCACCGGGATCATCACGGAGCTCAGCACGAACCACAGCGGATCGGGGTCGAGCTCGAGGTTGCTCTCCGCCTCGCCCAGCAGCGGCGAGAACACGATCAGCACGGCGACGATCGCGAGCCGCACGCCGATCCCCAGCCCGATGCCGATCGGCACGTCGATCCAGCGGAACCGCAGCCCGTAGTCGGCCGCGAGCGACCCCAGCCCGCGCAGCTTCGATGCGGCGAACGGGATGACGAGCGCGACCAGGTAGCTGGCGAACGACCCCGCGAACACGAGCCCGGGGGAGTAGGGCAGCACCCCGAAGCCGAACAGCACGATCAGCAGCGCGAGCGGCAGCACGATCCCGGCGATCGTCAGCGCCGCCGTCGGCAGCCCCCAGCGCACCCGCGGATCCGGCAGATAGAGGAGAGAGGAGTACGGAGCGTCGACCGACGGCTGCGGCTCGGGCGGCGGCGCCCACGCGAAGGCGGGCCCACCGTGCGGCGGCGCGGCGGCGATGGCAGGCGGCTCAGGGGCGACGGTCGACGGATCGGGCGGCGGAAAGGCGGCGGGATTCATGGCCCGCCCAGGCTACGCAGCCCAGCTGAGCGCCCGGAGCGCACCCCGGGCTCGCAGAACCACGTCCGGCTCGCAGGATCGAGCCGTTCTCGCGAGCCGAGGTCGATCCGACGAGCCGAGGATTCAGTAGGGGCGGGGATGCGCGAGAGCATCGGTGCCGCACGAGGACGAACCTCTCGGCCCCTCGGAAATGTTCGATTCTTTCGTTTCTCCCGAGTATCATCGACGGCATGAGCACGTCCACCGATCGACCGCGCGGTGCCCGCAAGGCCCAGACGTACCTCCCCGAGGCCGCCGCCCGGGACGAGATCCTCGACTTCGCCGCGCTGATGCGAGAGCTCGAGATCTTCCTCGCGCAGAACTCGTCGAAGGCGGCGCTCGTCGATCCCCAGGGCAGGGCCCGCCCCATCCCCGATGAGATCTTCCGCATCCTCGATCAGGTGACGAACTCCCTCGCCGCGGGCGAGGGCATCACGGTGGTCCCGCAGGGGACGACGATGACGACGCAGCAGGCCGCGGACTTCCTCGGGATCAGTCGCCCGACGCTGGTCCGCCTGCTGGAAGCGGGCGACATCGCCCATGACAAGCCCGGTCGTCACCGTCGGGTCCGGTTGGAGGACCTGGTCGCCTACCAGGCGGACTTCCGCGCCGAACGCCGCGCCGCGCTGCGCGAGCTGCGGCAGGCGAGTCTGAGCGCGAAGGTCCAGGTGGGCGATCCTGCCGCGGTGAAGCGGCGTGCGGAGCTCGACGCTGAGTGAGATTCCCGGCCTTCTTCGACACCAACGTCCTCTACGGCGCTCTGCTCAACGACGTCGTCCTCGAACTCGCTGATCGCGGGCTCTACCGGCCGCTGTGGTCGAAGGACGTCCTGTTCGAGCTCGCGAAGAACCTGGTGAAGAACGGGGAGGATCCGCGTCTCGTCGAGAAGCGCGTCGGGACGATGGAGCGCTACTTCGCCGACGCCATGGTCTCCGGCTACGACGACCTGGTACCGACGATGACGAACGACGAGAAGGATCGGCACGTCCTCGCGGCCGCCGTCCGTGGCGGCGCAGAGGTGCTGGTGATGTTCAATACGAAGGACTTCCCGCCGGAGTCCGTCGAGCCGTTCGACCTCGAGATCGTCCACCCCGACGCCTTCCTGCTGGACCAGCTCGACCTCTACCGCGCGCCGACGCTCCGCGCTCTGGTCGAACTCGTCGAGGGGTACGACTCTCCGGCGATGACGGTCGACGACTTCCTGCTCGCGCTCACCCGCGCCGGTGTGCCGGACTTCGTGGATGCCGTTCGGTCGAAGCTCTACTGACCCGTCCCGGAGGGGATCGAGCCAGAAGCGTCACGCGCCGGCCGCCGGACGGGGGCTCACGCGGCAGTCGTGCCGACCGTTAACGGAAGAAACCCCCGCCATGTAGAAGCTAGGCGAGGGTTTCCGTGGCTCCGACGGGCGTCGATCCCGTGACCTCACGATTTTCAGTCGTGCGCTCTACCAACTGAGCTACAGAGCCGTTGCAGCCGAGGATGTCCGAGGACATCGATGCCGCGAGGAGACGAACGAGTCGTCTCCTGGAAAAGGCCCTTCCTCTCGGAAGGGCCTCTCTGCGACCCTGACGGGACTTGAACCCGCGACCTCCGCCGTGACAGGGCGGCACGCTAACCAGCTGCGCTACAGGGCCTCGTTGCGAAGACAAGCATACTGCCTTCGAGGCTGTTCGATTTTCACATCCCGTCCGTCTCCGGCCGTTCTGCGGTGGTGCTCTTCTCTTGCGGTGGTAGCCCTCATCCGTGACCCCAACGGGATTCGAACCCGTGCTGCCGCCGTGAAAGGGCGGTGTCCTAGGCCACTAAACGATGGGGCCGGAAGCTCGCCGGGGCGACCCTGCGGCCGACCCACCATGACTACCGACACGCAAGCATAGGGACAGCCGGCCGGATATGCAAAACCGGCCCTCGAGGGGCGCCGATCGCGGGTCGGCCGCCGGACGTCGATGCGCGCCTGTGCCCCGGACGGGCGACGCCGATCCCTAGGCGTACGGGGAGGGCTTGACTAGTGTGGGTCGGAATCGCCACTTCCTCGCGACGGAGCCGCACCGCTGCCGGGGGAGTAGTCCGTCTCCAGCACCGAGGTCCCATGATCCACTCTTCGCGCCGAAACCGCCCCGCACGCCGCTCCGGCGCGCCGCGGATCGGCCGTCTCCGCGGCACCGCCCTCGTCTCGGCCGCGGTGGCCCTGGTCGCGGGTCTGCTGGTCGCCACTCCCGCCCAGGCGGTCGAGTACCCCAGCTGGGCCGACGTCGAGGCGGCGAAGGGCAACACCCAGGCGGCGGCCGCGCAGGTGGACAGCATCCTCTCGCTCATCGACGGCCTGCAGAGCGAGGTCGCGGCGGCGCAGCAGGTCGCCGAGCAGCGCGGCGAGGAGTACTTCGCGGCGCAGCAGGACTTCGACGACGCCGCCGATCGGGCGAGCGAGCTCGAGGCCAAGGCCACCGCCAGTGCCGACCAGGCCGACGCCGCGACGCAGCAGGCGGGCCTCCTGGCCGCTCAGCTCTACCGCACCACCGGCACCGACCTCTCGGTCAACATCTTCCTCGACGGCGAGGGCGGCAAGGCCGACGACCTCCTCGGCCGCATCGGCAACATGACGAAGCTCGTCGAGCGCTCCAACGCCATCTACGAGCAGGCCAGCACCACCAAGAACGCCGCCGAGTCGCTCGGCGACCAGGCGAAGGTCGCGCAGGCCGAGCGGGAGAAGCTCCGCGTCGCCGCCGAGGCGAAGCTCGCCGAGGCCACGGCCGCGCAGGCCGCTTCGGAGGCGGCGCTCACCGAGCAGCAGAACCAGAGCATCGTGCTCGAGCAGCAGCTCGCTGCCCTCCGCGACACGGAGTCGACGACCGTCGCCGACTACGAGGCCGGCGTCGCCGCCCGCGAGGCCGAGCGCCAGCGCATCCTCGCCGAGCAGGAGGCCGCCCGTCAGGCGCAGGCAGAGATCGCTCGCCAGCAGGCGGCGGCCGCCCGAGAGGCCGCGGCCGCTGCGGCGGCAGCGGCTCCCTCCCGCGGATCCGGCGGCGGCGGTGGCTACAGCGCCCCGGTCGCCCCGTCCCCGGGCGGCGGCTCGACCGCGGTCGGCGACTCCGGCTGGGTGCGTCCCGCCGCGGGTCGGATCACCGGCACTTTCGGGCCGCGCGGCAGCCTCTCTACCGGCGGCGGCTCGACCAGCTCCTACCACCGCGGCACCGACATCGCCGGCGGCTGCGGCATTCCGATCTTCGCCGCCCACAGCGGGACGGTGACCTACGCCGGCTGGTTCGGCACCTACGGCAACTGGATCGAGATCAGCAACGGCGACGGCATCAGCACCGGCTACGCGCACATCATGCCCGGCGGCATCTACGTCAGCGTCGGCCAGCGGGTCGAGGCGGGCCAGCAGATCGCCGCCGTCGGCACCACCGGCGCCTCTACCGGCTGCCACCTGCACTACGAGACCCGCGTCAACGGCACCGCCGTCGACGCTCAGCCCTTCATGGCCGCACGAGGAGTCACACTTGGTTGACGCGCAGAAGACCGCCCGCAGCTTCACCCCCGCCCCGCGTGAGCGGGCCTGGAAGGGCCGTCTTCCGCTGGCGGTCTCGGCCGCCTTCGCGGTGACCGCCGTCACGGCGTCGCTCGGCATCGTGCCGGCTCAGGCGGACGACCCGTCGTACCCCTCGTGGGACGACGTGCAGAACGCGAAGACCGACGAGGCCAGCAAGCAGGCCGAGATCGACTCGATCACCGCGCTGATCGGCGGGCTGCAGACCTCGGTCGACGACGCGTCGCTCGTCGCGATGAAGAAGGCGGAGGCCTGGCGCCAGGCCCAGGAGGCGCTCGACGCCGCGGCCGCCGCCGTCACCGAGCTCGAGGACCGCGCGAACGCGGCGGCGTCGACGGCGCACACGTCGCAGATGCGTGCCGGCCTCCTCGCCGCGCACCTCTCCCGCTCCGCCGGCGGCGACCTCTCGATGAGCCTCGTCGCGAAGGGCCAGGACGCGGGCGATCTGCTGTACCAGCTCGGCGCGATGTCGCAGCTCTCCGAGCAGTCGCAGCGCGTCTACGCCGACGCCCTGGCCGACAAGCAGACCGCGGAGTCGCTCGCCGAGCAGGCCGACGTCGCCGTCGTCGAGCACCAGAAGCTGTCCGACGCCGCGGACGAGGCCCGCACGGGCGCCGACGCCGCCGCCGCCTCCGCCCGGAGCGCCCTCGCGGCGCAGGAGGCGAAGTCGGAGGAGCTCATCGCGCAGCTCGCGCTGCTCAAGGACTCCACCGTCGAGATCGAGACCGCGTTCCTCGCCGGCGAGCAGGAGCGCAAGGCCGCCGCGGCCGCTGCCGCCGCCGCCGCGAAGGCCGAGGCCGACGCGGCCGCCGCCCAGCCGGTCGCGCAGCCGTCGTCCGGGTCCTCGTCGGGAGGGTCCTCGTCGTCGGGCTCCTCGTCGACGGCTCCCCGCCCCGCGGCGCCGGCAGCGAGCCAGCCCTCGGCGCCGGTCCCGAACCAGCCGGTCGTCGAGCAGCCCGCCCCCCAGCCCGCCCCGCAGCAGCCGGTCGCTCCGGCGGCCCCTGCGCAGCAGCCCGCACCGCTCCCGGCGCCCGCAGCCCCGCAGCCCGCACCGGCGCCGGTGCAGAACCCCGCGCCGCAGCAGAACCAGGTCGAGACCGCGATCTCCTACGCGATGGCGCAGCTCGGCGAGCGTTACGTGCTCGGCGGCATGGGCCCGGACGTCTGGGACTGCTCGGGTCTGACCAAGCAGTCGTACGCGAGCGCCGGCGAGTACATCGGCACCCACTCCGCGACGAACCAGTACAACACCATGGCGAACGAGGGCAAGCTCGTCCCCTACAGCCAGCGTCAGCGCGGCGACCTGCTCTTCTGGTCCGACTCGCCCGGCGACTACTATCACGTCGCGATCTACCTCGGCGACGGCCAGATGATCGAGGCGCCGAACCCGAACTCGCCGGTGCGCGTGCACTCCATCTGGGGCACCCCGACCGGCATGGTCGGCCGCCCGACGGCGTAGCGCCGCCCGCGCGGCTCCGCCCGGGCAGCACCGCTCGAAGACACGAGAACCCGCCCCCTCGAGGCGCCGGCAGCAGCCGGTCGACTCGACGGGGCGGGTTCCGTCGTTCGGAGACCCGTGAGGGTCAGTGGCCCTCTTCGGCCAGCTTCTTGATGCCGTCCTGGACGATCTGCTCCGCCTCGGCGGCGTCGCCCCAGGCCTCGACCTTGACCCACTTGTTGGGCTCGAGGTCCTTGTAGCGCTCGAAGAAGTGCTTGATCTCGTTCTTGGTCTGCTCCGGGACGTCCGAGATGTCCTGGATGTGCTGCCAGCGCGGGTCCTTCGCGGGGACCACGATCACCTTGGCGTCGGAGCCGGCCTCGTCGCTCATGTTGAGCACGCCGACCGGGCGGACGGAGACGCCCACGCCCGGGAAGACGGGGTACTCGAGCAGCACCAGCGCGTCGACGGGGTCGCCGTCGAGGCCGAGGGTGTTCTCGAAGTAGCCGTAGTCCGTCGGGTAGACGAAGGAGGTGAAGAGCACGCGGTCGAGGTAGACGCGACCGGTCTCGTGATCGACCTCGTACTTGTTGCGGCTGCCCTTGGGGATCTCTACGACGACGTCGTATGCGGCCATGTTCGCTCCTTGAGTCGGTGGCGCCGCGGGCGGCGCATCGGCGGGTCGGACCGGCCGGGGGAGTGCGCGCGGACACGCGCGCTCGCAGGCCGGATCGCTGGCCTAACGTTACTTGATGTGCCCGATCGCCCCCGCCTGACTCCCGCCGTCGCCGACATCCGGCGCGCGGTGCGCGCGAGCCTCGACGAGCTCGATCCGGGGGCCCTGGTGCTCGTCGCGCTGAGCGGCGGAGCCGACTCGCTGGCCCTCGCGGCCGCGGTCGCCTTCGAGGCCGAGCGCGGCGGCCGGCGAGCCGGCGCGGTGATCGTCGACCACGGTCTCCAGGACGGCTCGGCGGAGGTCGCGCGACGCGCATCGGAGCAGGCGCACGCCCTCGGCCTCGCCCCCGTGCTGCGCGAGGTCGTGTCCGTGCTGCCGGACGGAGACGGTCCGGAGGCGGCGGCGCGCACGGCGAGGTACCGCGCCTTCGACGACGCGGTCGAGGCGACGGGTGCCGCGGCGGTCCTCCTCGCGCACACCCTCGACGACCAGGCCGAGACGGTGCTCCTCGGACTCGCACGCGGCGCTGGCGCGGCGAGTCTGCACGGCATGGCGGCGGTGAGCGGGGTGCTGCGGCGCCCTCTGCTCGGCGTCCGGCGCTCGAGCACCGTGGCGGCCTGCGCCGACGCCGGCCTCGAGCCGTGGAGCGATCCGCACAACGACGACCCGCGCTACACCCGCGTCCGCGTCCGCCGCTCGGTACTGCCGGTGCTCGAGGACGAGCTCGGCCCGGGAGTCGCCGAGGCGCTCGCCCGCACGGCCGACCAGCTCCGCGAGGACGGCGACGCGCTCGATGCGATGGCGCTCGACTGGGCGCTCGAGCTCGTCGGCCAGAACGACGACGGCCACGTCACGGTCGACGCGCGCGGCCTCGCCGCCGACCCCCCGGCGCTCCGCCAGCGCATCATCCGCCTCGTCGTGCAGAACGAGTTCGGCGTCGCCCTCTCCCGCGCCCAGACCCTCGCCGTCGCCGCCCTCGTCACCGACTGGCACGGCCAGAAGGGCGTCGACCTCCCCGGCGTCCGAGCCACCCGGGTATCCGCCACTCTCGTCTTCGCCCCCGTGTGATCTCCCCGCCGCGAGATGCCACTTGTGCACGCGACACGCCGTGGAAGGCGTGCACAAGTGGCATCTCGCGGAGGGGGGCAGGGCGCCCCCGCCCGTAGAGTGGCCGGGTGGAAGCAGCCGACATCGCCGACGACATCACCGAGGTCCTCTTCACCGAGGCCGAGATCCACGAGCGGATCCGCGACCTGGCACGCGCCATCGAGCGCGACTACGCCGGCGAGAACCTGCTCATCGTGGGGGTGCTCCGCGGTGCCGTCATGGTGATGGCGGACCTCGCCCGCGAGCTGAAGCTCGACATCGTGATGGACTGGATGGCCGTCTCCTCCTACGGCAGCAGCACCAAGTCCTCCGGCGTGGTGCGGATCCTCAAGGACCTGGACACCGACATCACCGACCGCAAGGTGCTGATCGTCGAGGACATCATCGACTCCGGCCTCACCCTCTCCTGGCTGCAGGGAAATCTGCGCAGCCGCGGCGCGGAGTCGGTCGAGATCTGCGCGCTCTTCCGCAAGCCCCGCGCCGCCAAGGTCGAGGTCGACGTCGCCTACGTGGGCTTCGACATCCCGAACGACTTCGTCATCGGCTACGGCCTCGACTACGCCGAGCGCTACCGCAACCTCCGCGATGTCGCGATCCTCGCTCCCCACGTCTACGCCTGACCGGTCCGGGGCCGACGCCCGCGCGGACGCGGCGCAGTCGAGCCTCGAGCGGCTGTTCGCCGTGCCGGTGCTCGGCTACCACGTGAGCTACCCGACGTCGCTGCGCGCGGATCTCGAGTTCGACTACTGGTGGCTCGCGCACGCGATCGACGCCGCGGTCGACGCGTTCGAGCGCACCGGCGACAGCGAGCACCTCGAGCGCGCCGCGCGGATCCACCGCGCCGTCCGGCTCCGCAACGGCGGACGGCTGGTCAACGGCTACTTCGACGACATGATGTGGCTCGGCGGCGCGCTGGCCCGCCTCGGCGAGGCGACGGGGGAGGGCCGCTGGCTCGACCGCGCGGACCGGCTCTGGCGCTTCGCGGTCGCGCGCGGCTGGAACCTCCGGCACGGCGCGAGCCTCGCCTGGCGCCGCCGCCAGCTCGACTACAAGAACGCGCCGGCGAACGGGCCGTTCGCAATCCTGGGTGCGCGGCTGGAGCGGCTCCGCCCCGACGGCCGGGAGGAGCTGTCCCGCGCCGCCTTCGACTGGCTGCACGTGCGCCTGCGCGACGACGACACCGGCTTCGTCGCCGACGGCATCGGCCGCGAGGGCGGCTCGGCCCGCGACGACTGGGCGTTCAGCTACAACCACGGCGTCTACATCGGGGCGGCGCTGGCGCTGCACCGGCTGCGTCCGGATGCACGGCTGCTCGCGCACGCCTCCCGGACCGCCGACGACCTGCTCACGCGCCTCGCGCCCGACGGCGTCTTCGTCGACCAGGGTGCGGGGGACGGCGCGCTCTTCGGCGGCATCGCCTACCGGCACCTGGTCGACCTCGCGACGGCGGACGGGGTCGACGCCGCGTCCGCCGCACGGATCCGCCGCTTCGTCACCGGCAGCGTCGACGCCCTCTGGCGCTCGAGCGAGCGAGGCGGGATCCTGCTCGCCGGACCGCGCTGGGACGCCCCGCCGACCCTGCCCGCGACGCTCTCGGCCGAGCTCGGCGCGGTCCTCGCGACGGAGGCGGCGGCGACCCTCGCACGGCGCACGGTGCGGGAGCCGGCGTCCGGCACAGCAGACTGAGAGCGTGAGAGCCCCTTCCGCGAGATCCACGGCCGCGCGACCCGTGGTCGCCGTCGTCATCAATCCGAGCAAGTTCGACGACGTCGGCGCCGCGCAGGACGTGGTCGCCACGGTCGCCCGCCGCGCCGGCTGGCGCGAGCCGCTCTGGTTCGAGACCAGCGTCGACGACTCCGGAGCCGGAGCCGCGCGCGCCGCCCTGGAGTCGGGCGCCGACCTCGTCTGCGCGATGGGCGGCGACGGCACCGTGCGCGCGGTCGCCTCGGTGCTGCGCGGCACGAACGTCCCCTACGGCCTGCTGCCCAGCGGCACCGGCAACCTGCTCGCCCGCAACCTCGGGATCCCGCTCGGCGCGCTCGCCGACGCGGTCGAGATCGCGCTGCTCGGACAGGACCGGGCGATCGACGTCGGCACGGCGACCTTCGACGACGGCGAGGAGCGCGTCTTCATGGTGATGGGCGGCGTGGGCCTGGACGCCGAGATCATGGACAAGACCGACGACGAGCTGAAGAAGCGCGTCGGCTGGGGCGCCTACGTGGCGGCGGGTGCCGAGGTGATGTTCAAGGCCGGCTTCGAGGTGACGCTGACCATCGACGGCAAGCCGGAGCCGCCGACCCGCACCCTGATGGTGCTGGCCTGCAACTGCAGCTCGGTCGTGGCGAACATCGAGCTCGCCGCCGGCGCGGTCCTCGACGACGGCGACCTCGAGCTGGTGCTGCTGCGCCGCCGCTTCGGCCTCGCCCTCGACGTCGCGACCGGCAACCGCAACGGCCTCGCGTCGCTGCACCAGTGGCCGGGGCGAGAGTTCTCCTTCTCGCTCGACCAGCCCGTGCTCGCCGAGCTCGACGGCGATCCGATCGGCCGCACCACGAGCGGCCGCTTCAGCGTCGACCCCGGCGCACTGCTCGTCCGCCTGCCGGTGCCGACCCCGAAGAGCCCGGGCCTCACCCCGCACGACACCCTCGTGATCGATACCACCGAGATCGCCACCATCCTCGCCGCCGAGCCCGACGGAGCCTGAGACCCGCCCGCCGGCCGCGGTGGATCTCGATACGCCCGCTGCGCGGGCTACTCGATCAGCATGACGGGGTGCTCCGCGATCGGCATGCGGGCGGCGTTGGCTGCTCACTCGGCCGGGGGCTTTCCCTCGACTCCTTTACGGATGTAATGTACGTTACGAACGTAAAGGAGGCACCATGGCCGACCCCCGCCTCGCCCGCTCGCGAGAGCAGCTGATCGCCGCGATCACGGTCGCGCTCGATCACCCCGGCGACGAGCAGCCGTCGATCACCGACCTCTGCTCGGCCGCCCGCGTCAGCCGGCCGACGTTCTACCAGCACTTCGGCGACGTGCCCTCGCTGGTCGAGGCCGCCGCGCTCGAGCGGATGCACGCGCTGTTCGCCGCCGTCGTGCCGCCCTCGCCGCAGGACGACTGGGAGACCGCGGTGCCCCGCGTCGTCCGCGGCCTGCTCTCGGGACTCCTCGAGCACGCCGACTTCTACCGCCGCGCGCTGAGCGGTGGCACCGCCCGCTCCGTTCAGGAGTCGGTCGTCGCCTTCCTCGCCCAGCGGCTGCTCGCCTTCTCGCCGCTGGCCGCGCAGGAGGCGGGCGACCGCGCCCGGGTCGAGCGCTTCGCCGTCTTCCTCGCCGCCGGGACCGTCTGGCTCGTCGTCGGCTGGCTGCTCGACGGCGACGACCGCCGCCCGGTCGCCTCCGCCTCGGCCGAGATCGCCGAGCTCCTCGTCACCGGAGTCGCATCGCCGCGGCTCACCGCCCCCGCCACCGACTCCTCGAAGTAGAAGGACCATGCCCGCCTCCGCCGCCCGCCGCTCACCCCGGCTCCTCCACCGTCTGCGCTCCGTCTCCCCGCGCCTCGTCGTCGTCTTCTCCGCGATCGCGCTCATCCCGCTGATCTACGCGGGACTGCTGACCTCGGCCAACCTCGACCCCACCCACCACCTCGACTCGGTCCCCGCGGCGATCGTGAACGAGGACACCGGCGCGACCGCCGCCGACGGCTCGGCCCTGGCGCTCGGCGACGCGCTGACCGACGAGCTGACGACGAGCACCTCCGCCTCGAACTTCGACTGGACGCGGACCGACGCCGACGAGGCCGCGAGCGAGCTCGCCTCCGGCGCCGTCTACGCGGTGCTGACCGTGCCGGCCGGCTTCTCGGCCGACGTCGCCTCCGTCGGCGGGGACGACCCGTCGGCCGCGACCGCGGCCCGGCTGTCGATCGCGACGAACGACGGCGCCAACCTGATCGTCGGCAACATCGCCGCGACGATCGGCAGCACGGTGACCCAGACCCTCGAGAAGCAGGTCGGTGCGGAGTACCTGAAGAACGTCTACGTCGGCTTCACGGACGTGCACGACAGCCTCGAGCAGGCCGCCGACGGCGCGACGCAGCTCGCCGACGGCGCGGCCACCGCGTCGAGCGGCTCGGACGAGCTCGTCGTCGGCCTCGAGCAGCTGCAGGACGGCACCGCGCAGCTCGCCACCGGGGCGGACTCGCTCCGCAACGGGGCCGACTCCGCTGCGGACGGAGCGGCGACCCTCTCCTCCGGGCTTCAGCAGCTCGCCGACGGGACGGCCGCGCTGCCGTCGTCCGCCGCCGCGCTGAACACCGGAGCGCAGTCGGTCGCCGCGGGGGCTTCGACCCTCGACGGTGGAGCCGCGGACCTGGCGACCGGAGCGGCGACCCTCGCGGACGGCACCGCCGCTCTGTCCTCCGGAGCGGCGACAGCCGCGACCGGCGCGCAGTCCCTCGCCGAGGGCGCCTCCTCCGTCTCCGACGGCGCGACGGCGGCGCTCGCCGGTGCCGGGACGCTGCGCGACGGCTCGGCGGCGCTGGCCGCGAGCACTCCCGCCCTGGCCACCGGAGCGGCGACGGTCGACACCGGCCTCCGGTCGCTGATCGCGGGCTACGGCACCCTCACCGACACCGAGCGCCTCGCCCTCCTCACGCAGCTCGAGTCGGGAGCCGCCGGAGTCTCGGCCGGAGCGACCGCCGCGGACCAGGGCGCGCAGACCCTCGCCGCCGGGTCCTCGGCGCTCGTCGGCGACTCCTCGGGCGGGCTGACCGCGCTCGTCGCGGGCGCCGCCTCCGTGTCCTCGGGAGCCGCCGACCTCACGACCGGCGTGCAGTCGCTCGCCTCCGGAGCCGCCTCCGCCGACTCCGGCGCGCAGTCGCTCAGCACCGGGGCGCAGTCCCTCGCGACCGGCGCCGCCTCCCTCGACTCCGGAGCAGCGCAGGTCGCCGCCGGCACCGGCTCCCTCGCCGGCAGCGTCGGCCCGCTGACGACCGGCCTCGACTCCGCCGCGAGCGGGGCCGGCGCGCTCGCCTCGGGCACCGCCTCGCTCGCCTCCGGCTCCGACGCCCTCGCCACCGGTGCCGACTCCGCCGCGCAGGGCAGCGCGGACGCCGCGACCGGCGCAAGCAGCCTCGCCTCGGGGGTCGACTCCCTCGCCTCCGGTTCCGAGACGCTGTCCGGGAAGCTGGCCGACGGGGCCGCCGACGTCCCGTCCTACACGGCGGACCAGGCGGACGCGCTCAGCGCCGTCGCCGCGGCCCCCGTCGCTCTCGACACCGAGCGCCTGAACCGCGTGCCCGAGTACGGCTCCGGACTCGCGCCGTACTTCATGGCCCTCGCGCTCTGGGTCGGCGCCCTCGCCTTCTACCTGATGAGCGCGCCGCTGAGCGAGCGCCTGCTCGCCGCCCGCCGGCCCGCCTGGGTGATCGCGCTGCGCAGCTACCTGCCCGGCGCGCTGATGGCGGCGGCGCAGGGCGTGCTCGCCGCGCTGGTGATCCGCTTCGGCGTCGGCGTCGAGATGGCGCAGCTCCCGGCGCTGATGGGGATCGCGGTCCTCACCAGCCTGACCTTCGTCGCGATCAACCAGGCGCTGATCGCCCTGCTCGACGCGCCCGGCCGCTTCCTCGCGCTGCTGCTGATCGTGCTCCAGCTCTCCTCGGCCGGCGGCACCTACCCGATCGAGACGGCGCCCGCCTTCTTCCAGGCCGTGCACGGGGTGCTGCCGCTGACCTACACGGTCGAGGCGTTCCGCTCCCTGATCGCGGGCGGCAGCATCGGCGTCGCGAACGCCGTGCTGGTGCTCTCGCTGTGGCTGCTCGGCGCCCTCGCCGTCACCGTGCTGGCCGCCGCCCGCCGCCGCCGCGGCCTGACGCCGGCGCTGCGCGACCCGGAGCCCCTGCTCGAGACGGCGTGACCCGAGCGGCCCAGCACGGGCGACCGCGCACGCCTCATGCTGGTCGAGTAGCCCCGCAGGGGCGTATCGAGACCCGCTGTCGTCAGCAGGGCGGGTCTGCAGCCCCGGCTTCTGGCGCTGGTGGATCTCGATACGCCCGCTGCGCGGGCTGCTCGATCAGCATGGAGAGGGGGCCGAGCGCCCAGCCCGCGCTTCCTCCGCCCAGGGCGAACGCGTGGCGCGCGCTCAGAGAGCGGGAGGTAGCCTGACACTCACATTTCCTCGTCAGAAAGGTGCCGGGCCTGCGCCCGCAACATTCATGAACGTCAAGCGCATCTTCCGGGGTCCCATTCTCTACGTCGTCCTCGCGATCGTGGCGGTCTGGATCGGCTCCTCGCTGATCACGATGTCGGGCTTCCGGCAGATCAGCACGCAGGAGGGGCTCCAGCTCCTCTCCGACGGCAAGGTCGATTCCGCGAAGATCGTCGACGGCGAGCAGCGCGTCGACCTGACCCTCGCGCAGGACGACGGCGACAACGGCAAGCAGGTGCAGTTCTACTACGTGGCACCGCGCGGCGCCGAGGTCGTGGACGCGGTCACCACCGCCGCTCCGTCCGACGGCTACGACGACGAGGTCCCGCAGACCAACTGGTTCCTCTCCGCTCTCGGCTTCCTCCTCCCGATCCTCCTGATCGGAGCGTTCTTCTGGCTGATGCTCTCGGGCATGCAGGGCGGCGGCAACCGCGTCATGCAGTTCGGCAAGTCGAAAGCGAAGCTCGTCTCGAAGGAGTCGCCCAAGGTCACGTTCGGCGACGTCGCCGGCGCCGACGAGGCGATCGAGGAGCTGCACGAGATCAAGGAGTTCCTCAAGGAGCCCGCCAAGTTCCAGGCCGTCGGCGCGCGCATCCCGAAGGGCGTCCTGCTCTACGGCCCTCCCGGCACCGGCAAGACCCTGCTGGCCCGCGCCGTCGCGGGTGAGGCGGGCGTCCCCTTCTACTCGATCTCCGGCTCCGACTTCGTCGAGATGTTCGTCGGCGTCGGCGCGAGCCGCGTCCGCGACCTGTTCCAGCAGGCCAAGGAGAACTCGCCGGCCATCATCTTCGTCGACGAGATCGACGCCGTCGGCCGCCACCGCGGCGCCGGCATGGGCGGCGGCCACGACGAGCGCGAGCAGACCCTCAACCAGCTCCTGGTCGAGATGGACGGCTTCGACGTCAAGACCAACGTCATCCTGATCGCGGCGACCAACCGCCCCGACATCCTCGACCCCGCGCTGCTGCGCCCGGGCCGCTTCGACCGCCAGATCGGCGTCGACGCCCCCGACATGCTCGGCCGCAAGAAGATCCTCGAGGTGCACGGCCGTGGCAAGCCGCTGGCCGGCGGTGTCGACCTCGAGGTCGTCGCCCGCAAGACCCCGGGCTTCACCGGCGCCGACCTCGCTAACGTCCTCAACGAGGCCGCGCTGCTCACGGCCCGCTCCAACGCGCAGCTGATCGACAACCGCGCGCTCGACGAGGCGATCGACCGCGTCATCGCCGGTCCGCAGCGCCGCACCCGCGTCATGCGCGACAAGGAGAAGCTGATCACGGCGTACCACGAGGGCGGCCACGCCCTGGCCGCCGCGGCGATGCGCCACACCGACCCGGTCACGAAGGTCACGATCCTCCCGCGCGGCCGAGCCCTCGGCTACACGATGGTCCTGCCGCTCGAGGACAAGTACTCGACCACCCGCAACGAGCTGCTCGACCAGCTCGCCTACGCGATGGGCGGCCGCGTCGCGGAGGAGATCGTCTTCCACGACCCGACCACCGGCGCCTCGAACGACATCGAGAAGGCGACCTCGATCGCCCGCAAGATGGTCACCGAGTTCGGCATGTCCTCGAACGTGGGCGCCGTGAAGCTCGGCTCCTCCTCGGGTGAGATGTTCCTCGGCCGCGACATGGGCCACCAGCGCGACTACTCCGAGCAGGTCGCCGAGCGCGTCGACCTCGAGACGCGGCAGCTGATCGAGCAGGCGCACGACGAGGCCTGGCAGGTCATCAACGCCAACCGCGACATCCTCGACCGCCTCGCCGCCGACCTCCTCGAGAAGGAGACCCTCGACCACGACCAGCTGGCCGAGATCTTCAAGGACGTCCGCAAGATCGACGAGCGCCCGCAGTGGCTCTCGAGCGACAAGCGCCCGCTCTCCGACCTCCCGCCGATCGCGATGCCGCCGGCCAAGGCGCCGATCGACGCCGGCGCCACCGACGGCGCGGTCGTCTCGGAGAGCTCCGAGCCCGCCGCCCCGCAGCGGCCGCCGCTGATCAACCCGCGCCCGACGACGGCGTAGCAGCACCGTGCCGGTCGACAGGGCGCGCATCGAGGCCGCCGTCGCCGAGCTCCTCGCGGCCATCGGGGAGGACCCGGGCCGCGAGGGGCTCTCGACGACCCCGCAGCGCTTCGCCGACTCCTACGAGGAGTTCTTCGGCGAGTTCGACCTCGACCCGGCCTCGCACCTCGCCGAGACCTTCGCGGTCGTCGAGGAGGGGGAGCAGCCGCCGGCGACCCAGACGGTCGTCGTCCGCGACCTGGCCTTCCGCTCCGTCTGCGAGCACCACCTGCTGCCGTTCGCCGGCGTCGCGCACATCGCCTACCGCGCGGGCGAGCGCGTCGTCGGCCTCGGCAAGCTCCCGCGGGTCGTCGAGACAGTCGCGTCCAGGCCGCAGCTGCAGGAGCGGCTGACCGAGCAGATCGCGGACGTCCTCGACGCCGGTCTCTCGCCCGAGGGCGTCCTGGTCGTCGTCGACGCCGAGCACGGCTGCGTCCGGCTGCGCGGCGCGCGCCAGAGGGCCAGCTCGACCGTCACCGTCGCCGCCCGCGGCACCCTCGCCGACCCCGCCGCGCGCGCCGAGATCATCGCGCTGATCGGCGCCGCCCGGGAGGCCTGACGTGGGCCTCGCCGTCACCGATCTCGCGCCCGGCCATCGCGCCGCGCTCCTCGGGATCCTCAACGTCACCCCCGACTCCTTCAGCGACGGCGGTCGCTGGCTGTCCGTCGACGACGCGGTCGAGCACGGACTCACGATGACCCGCTCCTCCGGCGACGGCCCGGCGTCCTTCGGCGCCGACCTCGTCGATGTCGGCGGGGAGTCGACCCGCCCCGGCGCCGCGCGCGTCGACGCCGCGGCCGAGCAGGGGCGCGTGCTGCCGGTGGTCCGCGCGCTCGCGGCCGAGGGCGTCCGGGTCAGCATCGACACCATGAGCGCCGCGACCGCGGAGGCCGCTCTGGACGCGGGCGCGGTCGTCGTCAACGACGTCTCCGGCGGACTCGCCGACCCGGCGATGCTCCCGCTCGTCGCCGAGCGCGGCGCGGTCTACATCGCCATGCACTGGCGCGGTCACAGCGCCGGCATGACGGAGCTCGCCTCCTACGCCGACGTGGTCGCCGAGGTGCGCTCCGAGCTGGAGCGCCGCGTGGACGCCGCCCGTGCGGCGGGCATCCGCGACGAGCACCTGATCCTCGATCCCGGACTCGGCTTCGCGAAGGACGGCGGCCACGACTGGGCGCTGCTCGCGCACCTCGACGCGATCGTCTCGCTGGGCCTGCCCGTGCTGGTCGGCCACTCCCGCAAGCGCTTCCTCGCCCCCTTCGCTCCGGCCGGCTCGACCGCGGCGGAGCGCGACGACGTGACGGCGCTGCTGAGCCTCGCCGCCGTCGACCGCGGCGCCTGGGGCGTCCGGGTGCACGACGTCCGCTCGAGCGCCCGCGCCCTCGCGCTCGGCGCCCGCCTCCAGGAGGAGCTCCCGTGACCGACCCCGCCCGCTCCGCCGCGACGCCGCCGGCCCTCGACGCCGCCGCGCTCGCGCTGCGCGACTCGATCACCCTCACGGGTCTGCGGGTGCGCGCGCACCACGGGGTCTTCGACTTCGAGCGCGAGAACGGCCAGGACTTCGTCATCGACGCCACGGTCTGGCTCGATCTCGCCCCCGCGGCGAGCGGCGACGCGCTGGCCGAGACGGTGCACTACGGCGAGCTGGCGATCGCCCTCGCCGACGCCGTCACCCGCGACCCGGTCGACCTGATCGAGACCGTCGCGGAGCGCCTGGCCGCGGTCGCGCTGAGCTTCGCCGCCGCCGAGGTGGTGCGGATCACCGTGCACAAGCCCGACGCGCCCATCCCGCTGCCGTTCGACGACGTCGCGGTGCAGATCACCCGGGTCCGCCCGTGAGGCCGCGGCAGCAGCGACTGCTGCCCGAGCGTCGGGTCGTCCTCGCACTCGGCAGCAACCTGGGCGACCGGCTCGCGCACCTGGAGGCCGCCGTCCGCGCGCTCGCGACGACGCCCGGGCTCCGCCTGGACGGGGTGTCGAAGGTGGTCGAGTCGCCGGCCTGGAAGCTCGACGGCGCCGACGAGGCCGCGCCCGCCTACTTCAACGCGGTCGTGATCGGCTCGACGACGCTCGAGCCCGACGACCTGCTCGCCGCGACGGCCTCGATCGAGCGCGCGGGCGGCCGGATCCGCGGCGACGGCGAGGAGCGCTGGGGCGACCGCACGCTCGACATCGACCTGATCGCGGTCGGCGGCGTCGTCCGTGACGACCCGCACCTCACCCTCCCGCACCCGCGTGCCGGTGAGCGCGCCTTCGTGCTCGAGCCGTGGCTCGACGTGGAGCCACACGCCGTCCTGGCGGGGCGCGGCCCGGTCGCCGAGCTGCGCGCCCGCGCGACGGACCGGGTGACCGACCGGCCCGAGGCGATAGCGTGGCGGCGCCCGCGAACCTCCGAGACCGCCTCCGCCCCCGGCCGCACCGACCCCGAGAGCAGCACTCCGTGAAGCGCACCCGCATCAGCTCCCTGCTCGGCCTGGCACTCGTCGGCGCCGTCGCCGGCTTCCTGATCGACCTGGCCATCGCCTCCGCGGGGCGCCCGGTGCTGATCCCGCCGCTCACCGTCCCGCTCACGCTCGTGGTGGTCGCGGCGCTGGTGATCGGCTTCGCGATCCCGATCCACCGCGCGACCAAGGGGACGCTCCGCCGCCCCATCGACCCGTTCCGCGCGATGCGCGTCGTCGTGCTGGCGAAGGCGTCGAGTCTCGTCGGCGCCCTGCTGCTCGGGGCCTCCGGCGGGGTGCTCGTCTACCTGCTGAGCCGGCCCGTGGTGCCTTCGCTAGGCTCCGTGTGGCAGGACGTGGCCGCCATCGTCGGCGCGATCGTCCTGCTGGTGGCCGGTCTGGTCGCCGAGCACCTGTGCACCATCCCGCCGACCGACGACGACGACCCCGCTGTCGGCGAGGTGAACCACGCCTGACGCCGACGCCCGCTCGGACGCAGGCAGGGAGGACGTCATCATGGCCGACGACCAGGAGGCGACCCCCGCGGCCGCTCCGGAGCCGCTGAGCCCGGAACCGCTGAGCCCGAAGCCGCTGAGCCGGCGTGAGGCGCGGAGCCGCGAGGCGGCGCTCGAGCAAGAGCGCGAGTCGGTCCGGCCCGTGAACGATGCGATTCAGCAGAAGCCGGACGCGGTTCGGCCGGGGCGTGACGCGGTCCAGCCGGAGGGTGTCGGGCTCGACTCCGTCGGTCCCGAGCGCGCGACCGGTGGCCGCCTCGACCTGGCCGGTCCGTGGCGGCGTGTGTCGCCGAAGTACGTGGCCGTCGAGGTCGTCTCGGCCGTCGTCTCCAGCGTGGTGCTCCTCGCCGTGCCGACCTTCCTTCTCCTGATCGGCGTCGACTGGGCGTGGATCCTCGTCGTCGCGGCGGCGATCCTCGCCGTCACGCTCCTGATCGTGGCGCCTCGACGCGCCCGCGCGTACGGCTACCGGCTGCGCGAGGACGACCTGCTCTTCCGCCGCGGCATCATGTTCCAGCGCTTCGTCTCGGTGCCCTACGGCCGCATGCAGCTGATCGACGTCAACCGCGGACCGCTCGCCCGCGCCCTCGGCCTGGCCGACCTGCGCTTCGTGACGGCCGCCGCGGCGACCGGTGTCAGCATCCCCGGGCTCGTCGACGGCGACGCCGAGGAGCTGCGCGATCGGCTCGTCGAACTGGCGGAGTCGCGCCGGGCCGGCCTGTGAGCGAGGCTCCTGCGGCCGTCCGCGGCATCGAGACCGACCTCGCCGACGGCGAGTGGCACCGCCTGCACCCCGCGACACCCGTGCTCAAGGGCGGGATCGGCCTGCTGGTGGTCCTCGGCATCCTGATCACCAACCTCCGCGAGCGCCTGCTCGAGCTCTTCCTCCCCGGCCCCGGCGATTACGAGAGCGGCGACCCGGTCGACGCCTTGATCGACCGCGGGCTGATCGGCTGGGCGCTGCTCGCCGTGGCGGCCGGTCTCGCCGTCGCCGTGTTCGCCTTCTGGCTGTCCTGGCGGATGCACACCTTCCGCATCACCGACGAGATCGTCGAGGTGCGCTCGGGGGTGCTGTTCCGCACCAACCGGCGCGCGCGGCTCGACCGCATCCAGGGCATCGCCGTGCAGCGCCCGCTCTTCGCCCGGCTCTTCGGCGCGGCCAAGCTCGAGGTGAGCGTCGCCGGGCAGGACGCGAACGTGCAGCTCTCCTACCTCGGCTCGCGGCTGGTCGACGCGCTGCGCCGCGACATCCTCCGGCTGGCCTCCGGGGTGCGCGAGCGGGAGGCGGTCGCGGGGGAGGCACCGGCCGGCGGCTTCCTCGCGCGCCGGATCGAGGAGTTCGGCGAGCAGCCGGAGGAGGCGCCGCCCGAGTCGGTCGTCTCGATCCCGCCGGGCCGGCTGCTCGGCTCGTTGGTGTTCAGCGGCTTCACCGTCTTCCTGATCGTGACGATCGTCGCCGTCGTCCTCACCTCCGTCTACGGCTCGCCCTACGTGCTGATCGCGATCCTGCCCGGCCTGATCGGCTCCGGCAGCTACTACATCCGCCAGTTCGTCCGCTCGCTGCGCTACTCGATCGCCGCGACGCCGGACGGCGTGCGGGTCGGCTACGGGGTGCTCTCGACCAGCAGCGACACCCTGCCGCCCGGCCGGATCCACGCGGTGGAGATCACCCAGCCGCTGCTCTGGCGGCCGTTCGGCTGGTGGCAGGTGAAGATCGACCGGGCCGGCCACGCGGCGTCGCGCGGTGCGAACGGCGAGCCGAACACCACGATCCTCCCGGTCGGCGACCTCGCCGCCGTCGAGCGCGTGCTCGCGCTGCTGCTGCCCGGCGACGACGAGGGCGCCGAGGCGACCCCGGTCGGCGACGCGCTGCGCCGCCGGGACGCTCCCGGCTTCACGAGCGCGCCCCGCTCGGCGATGCTCCTCCGGCCGTTCTCCTGGCGGCGCACCGGCTTCCGGCTGGCGGAGGACGTCGTGGTCCTGCGCAGCGGAGCCGTCTGGCGCCGCGTCACGGTCGTCCCGCTCGCGCGGATGCAGAGCGTCGGTGTGCAGCAGGGGCCGCTGCAGCGGATGCTCGGGCTGGCCTCGGCGCGCGTGCACACGGTCGCCGGCCCGGTCACGCCGCTGGTGCCGGTGATGAGCGTCAGCGACGGAATCGCCTTCTTCGAGAGCGTGGGCCGCGCCGGGACCGCCGCGGCCGAGCGCGACGCCAGCCACCACTGGGGGCGGCGCGCCGCCGCCGCTCCGACGCCCCGCGACGCGTGGGCCGCACCCGAGGGGGACCCGTATGCCTGACGCCCGCCGCGACGGACGCCTCGGCGTCGGGATCATCGGCGCCGGACCCGTCGGCCCGGTGCTCGGTGCCGCGCTCGCCAACGCCGGGCACGCCGTGGTCGGCGTCGCCACGACGAGCGACGCCGGTCGCGAGCGCGTGGACGCGCTGCTGCCGGGAGCGCCGGTGCTCGCGATCCCCGATCTCGTCGAGCGGAGCGAGCTGGTGATCATCGCCGTCCCCGGCGCCGAGATCGCGGCCCTCGTGGCGGGCCTCGCCGCGACCGGGGCCTGGCAGCCCGGGCAGCTCGTGCTGCACACCGCGGCGGAGCACGGCTTCGGCGTGCTCGCGCCCGCCCTGGCGTCGGGCGTCATCCCGCTCGCGGTGCACCCGGCGATGACGTTCACCGGCACCAGCCTCGACCTGGCGCGCCTCGCCGAGACCTACTTCGCCGTGACCGCGCCCGGCCCCGTGCTGCCGATCGCCCAGGCCCTGGTCGTCGAGATGGGCGGCGAGCCGGTGACCGTCGCGGAGGCGGACCGCCCCGCCTACGCCGAGGCCGTCTCCACCGCGACCACCTTCTCGACCGCCATCGTCGAGCAGGCTGCCGGCCTCCTCGCCGGCATCGGCGTCGACAAGCCCGGCTTCTTCCTCTCCAGCCTCGTCCGCTCCTCCGTCGACGACGCCCTCCGCCGCGCGGCCGGCTGACCCCGCCCTCCCGTGCCGGCGGATCTCGATACGCCCGCTGCGCGGGCTACTCGATCAGCAAGTGGGGCGCCCGCGGCGCGGGCCACTCGATCACCGGACTCCGCCTCGCCGGTAGGGTTCTCGGGTGATCAGCACCATCGAACGCATCGGCGAGCTCCGCGGGACCCTGCAGGAGGCGCGGCGCGGCGGGGCGCGGATCGCCCTCGTGCCGACCATGGGCGCGCTGCACGACGGGCACCTCGCGCTCGTCGACCGGGCGCGGGAGGTCGCGGACGTCGTCGTCGTCTCGATCTTCGTCAATCCGCTGCAGTTCGGCCCGAACGAGGACCTCGACCGCTACCCGCGCGACCTCGCGGCCGACGTCGCGCTGCTCGAGGAGCGCGGTGTCGCCCACGTCTTCGCGCCGAGCGTCGCCGAGATGTACCCGGACGGCCCCTCCTCCACCCGCGTCGTCGCCGGGAAGGTGGGCTCGCTCTACGAGGGCCGCTCGCGCCCCGGCCACTTCGACGGCATGCTGACCGTCGTCTCGAAGCTCCTGCACATCGTGCAGCCCGACGTCGCGATGTTCGGCCAGAAGGACGCGCAGCAGCTCTTCCTCGTCCGCCGGATGGTGCGCGACCTCGACCTGCCCGTCGCGATCGAGGGCGTGGCGACGGTCCGCGAGGAGGACGGCCTCGCGCTCTCCAGCCGCAACCGCTACCTCGACGCCCGCGAGCGCCGGGCCGCCCGGACGATCCCGCTGCTGCTCGAGGCCGCCGCCTCCGCCGCCGACCGCGGCATCGACGCCGTGATCGCCGCCGCGCAGTCCGCCTCGATGGGCGAGCCGCTGGTTAAGCTGGACTACCTCGTCGTCGCGAACCCGGCGACGCTCCTGCCGGTCGACGACGACCACCGCGGCCCGGCCCTCGTGCTCGTCGCCGCGGTCGTCGGCTCCACCCGGCTCCTCGACAACGGCCCGATCCTGCTCGCCTGATCGCGCCCGCCGCCTCCAACCGAAAGCACCCGCGTTCTGACATGGTCGACACTCCCGGCGCCCCCGTGCCCCCGTCCGAGCCCACGCCCGAGGAGGCCTCCGAGCAGAAGGCCGTCCGCCTGGCCAAGCGCGAGCGCCTGATCGAGCTGGCCGGCGACGACCTCGGCGGCGGCGCCTACCCGGTGTCCGTCGCGGTCACCGACACCATCGCGGCCGTCCGCGCGCGCCACGAGGGCATCGAGCCGGACGTCAAGACCGGCGAGCGAGTCGGCCTGGCCGGCCGCGTCGTCTTCCAGCGCAACACCGGCAAGCTCTGCTTCGCGACGCTGCAGGCCGGTGACGGCTCGCGGATTCAGGCGATGGTCTCGCTCGGCGACGTCGGCGAGGAGTCTCTGGCGAGCTGGAAGGAGCTCGTCGACCTGGGCGACCATCTCTTCGTCGCCGGCGAGGTGCTGTCCAGCAAGCGCGGCGAGCTCTCCGTCTGGGTGTCGGAGTGGAGCATCGCGGCCAAGGCGATCCTCCCGCTGCCGAACCTGCACAACGAGCTCGGCGACGAGACGCGGATGCGCCAGCGCTACCTCGACCTGATCGTGCGCCCGCAGGCCCGCGAGACCGTGATCGCCCGCTCGACCGTGAACGCGTCGCTCCGGAAGACCTTCGTCGACCACGGCTTCCTCGAGGTCGAGACCCCGATGCTCCAGGTGATGCACGGCGGCGCCTCGGCCCGCCCCTTCGCCACGCACTCGAACGCCTTCGACACCGAGCTCTACCTGCGCATCGCGCCCGAGCTCTACCTCAAGCGCGCCGTCGTCGGCGGCATCGAGCGCGTCTTCGAGATCAACCGCAACTTCCGCAACGAGGGCGCCGACTCGACGCACTCGCCCGAGTTCGCGATGCTCGAGGCTTACCAGGCCTACGGCGACTACTCGACCATCGCCGACCTCACTCAGGAGCTGATCCAGAACGCGGCGCTCGCCGTCGCCGGCTCGCACGTGGTCACCTGGGCCGACGGCACCGAGTACGACCTCGGCGGCGAGTGGGACCGCATCTCGATGTACGAGAGCCTCTCGCTGGCCGCCGGCATCGCGATCACCCCGCAGACCCCGCTGGTCGAGCTCGAGACGCTCGCCGCGCGCGAGGGCGTCGAGGTGCACGTGCCCACCCACGGCAAGTACGTCGAGGAGCTCTGGGAGCACTTCGTCAAGGGCGGTCTCGTCCGGCCCACCTTCGTGATGGACTTCCCCGTCGACACCTCGCCGCTGGTGCGCGCGCACCGCAGTGTCCCGGGCGTCGTCGAGAAGTGGGACCTCTACGTCCGCGGCTTCGAGCTCGCCACCGGCTACTCCGAGCTGATCGACCCGGTCGTCCAGCGCGAGCGCTTCGTCGAGCAGGCGCTCCAGGCCGCGGCCGGCGACGACGAGGCGATGCGCCTCGACGAGGACTTCCTCCGCGCGCTCGAGCACGGCATGCCCCCGACCGGCGGCATGGGCATGGGCATCGACCGGCTGCTGATGGCCGTCACCGGTCTCGGGATCCGCGAGACCATCCTCTTCCCGCTGGTCAAGTAGGTTCGAGGCGTGGTCAGGGCATCCAGCATCGTCGCGACGGTCGTCGCCGGCGTCCTCACCCTCGCGCAGTTCGGCGTGGGCGCGGCGGTCGCCGGCTCGGTGCTCGTCGACTCCGCCGATGTCGGCCGTGCGCTGGCGGATCAGCGGGCGGCGGAGTCGTTCACCCCCGACGGCACGATCACCGGTTTCGCGGACCGCACCGCGATGTCCACCCGCGGCCGCGCCCTCTACTACGCCTCGAACCCCTCGGTCGAGCCGACGGCCGGCTTCAACGCGCTCTGCGGCTACGGCGCCTCGGACGAGATCGTGCTCGGCTGCTACACCGGCAGCGACATCTACATCTCCGACGTCGAGAACCCCGACCTCGACGGGATCCGCGACGTGACCGCCGCGCACGAGATGCTGCACGCCGCGTGGGTCCGGATGGACGCCGCCGAGCAGGCCGAGGTCGGCGCGCAGCTCGAGGCGGCCTACGCCGCCCTGCCGCAGGACGGCCCGATCGCCGAGCGCCTGGAGCTCTACCGCACCGGTGGCCTCGGTGAGCGCGTCAACGAGCTGCACTCGATCCTCGGCACCGAGGTCGCCGACCTGCCGCCCGCGCTCGAGGCGCACTACGCCGAGTACTTCGCCGACCGCTCGATCGTGGTCGGCCTGAACGCCCAGTACGAGGCGGTCTTCACCGACCTCGAGGACCGCATCACCGAGCTGGTCGCCCGCATCGACGCGATGTACGCGGACCTCACCGCGCGCATCGACGCCAACAACGCCGAGTACGACGCGCTGAACGCCGAGATCGACTCCTTCAACGTCCGGGCGGACAGCGGCGACTTCGCCTCGGACGCCGCCTTCGACGCCGAGCGGGCCGACCTGCTCGCGCGGGGCGAGGCGATCGACGCCACCCGGGCCGCGATCGACGCGGACATCGCGGTCTACGACGGCCTGCGCACCGAGCTCGAGGGGCTGAACGCCGACGCGTCGGCCCTCAACCGGTCGATCGAGAGCAGCTGAGCCGCGCCGGGCGGCCGGGGGAGCGATCCGGCCGGCCCCGTTCGCTGAGCGGCCGCTCCGGGCCCGCTCCCGGCCGGGCCCGGTAGGATCGCCCCCATGGACTGGGAGCTGTGGAATCAAGGACTGTGGGCACTCGTGCCGACCGTCACCGTCGGCCTCCTCTTCTGGTTCATCATGCGCGCGCTGATCCGCTCGGACCGCAACGAGCGCCGCGCCTACGACCGCATCGAGGCGCAGGAGCGGGCCCGCCGAGGTCTGCCCCCGCGCGACGCGGCGTAGAGCCCGGCGTGAACACTCCCGACTGGTCGCTGGTCCTCGCGGTCGGCGCGATCGTCGTGGAGCTCGTCGTCCGCGTGATCGCGGTCATCGTCGTCCCGCGCAACCGCCGCCCGACCACCGGCCTCGCCTGGCTGATGGCGATCTTCCTGATCCCCTACGTCGGCATCCTGCTCTTCCTCTTCATCGGCAGCTACCGGCTCCCGCGCAAGCGCCGGCGCAAGCAGGAGGAGATCAACCGCTTCATCCTGGAGTCGACCGAGGGCATCGACCGGGTCGCCCGCGACCACCCCTGGCCGCTCTGGCTCGAATCCGTCGTCACCCTCAACCGCAACCTCGGCGCGATGCCCCTCGTCGGCGGCAACGACGCCCGCCTGCAGGGCGGCTACGAGCAGACCATCCGCGCGATGGCCGACGAGATCGACCGCGCCCGCCGCTACGTGCACTGCGAGTTCTACATCCTCGCCGCCGACGCGACGACGGCCCCGTTCTTCGACGCGCTCGACCGCGCCGTCGCCCGCGGCGTGACGGTGCGGATCCTGCTGGACCACATCGCGTCGATCCGCGTCCCCGGCTACTACACCGGGACGCACCGCCGCCTGAGGGCGCTGGAGCGGGCCGGCGCGCGCTGGTCGTACATGCTCCCGGTGCGCCCGTGGCTCGGCCAGTACCAGCGCCCGGACCTCCGCAACCACCGCAAGCTGCTGATCGTGGACGGCAACGCGGCGTTCATGGGCTCGCAGAACGTCGTCGACTCCAGCTACAACAAGCGCGGCAACATCCGCCGCGGCCTGCACTGGCACGACCTGATGGTGCGCCTCGAGGGCCCGGTGGTGCAGGGCATCAACGCCATCTTCATCACCGACTGGTACAGCGAGACGGACGAGCTGCTCCTGCGCGAGTCCGAGCCGATGGAGGCGCTGCAGCAGCGCGACACCATCGACTGCCAGGTGGTGCCGAGCGGTCCGGGCTTCGACGGCGAGAACAACCTCCGGCTCTTCCTCGCGCTGCTCTACTCGGCCCAGAAGTCGATCATCATCACGAGCCCCTACTTCGTCCCCGACGAGGCGATGCTCTACGCGATCACGACCGCGACCCGCCGCGGGGTGCACGTCGAGCTCTTCGTCTCCGAGATCGGCGACCAGGCCGTCGTCTACCACGCTCAGCGCTCCTACTACGAGACGCTGCTCACCGCGGGCGTGCGGATCTGGATGTACCGGAAGCCCACCATCCTGCACGCGAAGCACTTCACCATCGACGACGACGTCGCCGTGATCGGCTCGAGCAACATGGACATGCGCTCCTTCACGCTCAACCTGGAGGTGTCGCTGATGGTGCGCGGCGCCGACTTCGTCGAGGACCTGCGCGAGGTGCAGCAGGACTACCGGGAGCACTCCCGCGAGCTGACGCTGCGCGAGTGGCGCCAGCAGCCGCTGCGCTCGACGATCCTCGACAATCTGGCGCGGCTCACCTCGGCCCTCCAATAGGGGTCGATCGAGCTTCGCTCAGGAATGGCGAGACTCTCTCACTTCTTGTTACGCTCCGAAGGCGAACGTTCCTCGACGTCCGCTCCTCTTCGATCGGAGTCGCCCTCGTGATCCCTCGTCCCTCACATCTGAATCCGCTCTGCGTCCCGCTGAGCGCCGGAGCGCGCGCCGTGCGGCTCCGGGGCTCAGCGGGCGCCTCGGCGCTGCGCCGCACGGTCGACGTCTCCGTCCCGGCGTCGGCCGGCTTCCGGATGGACCTCGCCATCGCCGCGACCGAGCGCGTCCGCGTGATCCACGTCGTCTCGACGGCGTTCGCCGTCCGCTGGCCCGGAACGAGCGCGGTCGACGGGTCCTCGGTCTTCATTCTGCCGATGGACGGCGTCCTCGTCGTCGACACGACGTCCGGCCTGCTCGAGGTCGAGGAGGGCGGGCTCGCCCTCTCCTCGGAGGATCCGGTCGTCGTCCGCACCTCGCGCCCGGCCCGCTTCCTCGTGCTCTGCGCCGACAACGGCGTCTCGGAGCGCCGCCGCACCGACCCGGTCCGGCTCATCCCCGCCACCTCGACGACGGCCACCGCGCGGACGATGCTGCGGGCGTTCCTCGCCGAGCTCGACCCCGAGAACCCGGTGCAGGCCGAGTACCTCGAGGGCACCGTCCTGCGCCTCGCCCGGCTGCTCGGCTCGGAGCGGGAGGAGGGCTCGCGCGAGCGCCTCGGTCTGCACGACATGGTCGAGGCCGCCCTGCAGGTGATCCAGGCCGACTACAGTGACCCGACGCTCGACCCGAGCACGGTGGCGCGGCGCTGCCGGGTCAGCCTGCGGACGCTCCAGCGCGCGGTGGCCGACGAGCGCGGCTCGACCCTGCGCCGGCTCATCTCCGACGTCCGCACCGAGAACGCCCTGCGTCTGGTCGGCACGCCGGAGTCGAGCATCCTCCCGCTCAGCGACATCGCCCGCCGCTCCGGCTTCTCGTCGCCGGAGCGGCTGCGGCGCGCGATCGCGACCGAGACGGGGCTGTCCCCGAGCGAGTACCGGCGCCGTCTGAACGGGGAGGACCTCGCCGCGGGCTGAGCCGGCCCTCGGCCGCTGTGCCGCCCGTCCTCGCCCACCCTCGTCGCTTGCGGGTGACGGCGACTCGCGCAAGGCCCTGTGCTGTCCGAGGCGCCCGGCGTAGCGTCGGATCGTCCTCAGCACGGTGGGCCGTCGGTCCTCCCGGGCCGGCACTCTAGAAGGGAACGTCATGGCGGCGAGCAGAACGACGCGCATCCTCATCCTCGGCGGCGGCTACGTCGGCCTCTACACGGCCTGGGGCCTCGAGAAGCTCCGCGGAGCGACGCCGATCGACGTCACCGTCGTCGAGCCGAACCCCTACATGACCTACCAGCCGCTCCTCCCCGAGGTGGCCGGCGGGCACGTCCAGCCGAGCCACGTCACGGTCCCGCTGGTGCAGGCGCTGAAGCGCACCCGGATCGTCCGCGGCGCGATCACCGGCGTCAGCCTGGCCGAGCGCTCGGCCACCGTCGCGGCGATGGACGGCACCAGCCGCACGCTGCCCTTCGACCACGTCGTCTTCGCGCTCGGCGCGGTGACCCGCACCTTCCCGACGCCCGGTCTCGCCGAGCACGCCATCGGCTTCAAGACGGTCGAGGAGGCGGCGCACCTGCGCGACCGCGTCATCGAGAACATCGCGAGGGCCGCGCTGACCACCGATCCGACCGAGCGCCGGCGCCTGCTCACCTTCGTCTTCGTCGGCGGCGGCTACACCGGGGTCGAGGCGCTCAGCGAGCTGCTCGACCTCAGCCGCCGCACCCTCGCCGCGCAGCCGTCGCTCTCGATGGGCGACGTCACCTGGCACCTCGTCGAGGCGCTCGACCGGGTCGCGCCCGAGGTCGGCCCGGAGCTCTCGGTCTGGACGCTCGACCACCTCCGCGAGCGCGGCGTGCACGTGCACCTGAAGACGACGATGCCCTCCTGCGAGGACGGCGTGGTCGAGCTCTCCAGCGGCGAGCGGATCCCCGCCGCGACGATCGTCTGGACCGCGGGCGTGAAGCCCAACCCGATCCTCGACGCGACCGATGCGCCGCGCGGGCCGAAGGGCCACGTGATGGCCGACGCGCGCCTCCGGGTGATCACCGAGGACGGCGAGCCCGTCGGCTCGGCCTGGGCGGCCGGCGACGGCGCGCAGGTGCCCGACCTGACCGCCGCGAAGCAGCCCGCGTACTACCCGCCGAACGCCCAGAACGCCGTCCGTCAGGCCAAGCTGCTGGCGCGCAACATCATCGCCGACATCACCGGCGGCCCGGTCGAGGAGTACCGCCACGTGTCCGTCGGCACGGTCGCCGAGTACGGGATCGGCAAGGGCGCGGGCCTCATCAAGGGCGTGAAGCTGCGCGGGCTGCCCGCCTGGCTCGCGCACCGGGCGTACCACGGGGCGGCCATGCCGACCTTCGACCGCAAGTGGCGCATCATCGCCGGCTGGGTCGTCGACGCGGTCTCGCGCCGCGACCTGTCGCCGATGAGCGCGCTGCAGGATCCGCGCCGCGCGTTCCGCGAGACCGCCGAGGCGACCGACCGCGAGGCCGCGGAGAAGCGCGCGGCGAAGGAGAAGGAGAAGGCGGCCGAGGCCTCCTGACCCGGACCTCCTGACCCGGCGCCGGTGCGCTCAGGCGCGTCGGCGCGGCTTCAGCCGGACGGTCGGCAGGGTCGGCGCCGGCAGTGCCCGGCCGGGGTAGTCCGCGACCGTGCCGAACGGCCCGTCGGCGTCGCCGCCCGCGATGACGTCGCTCTGCCAGCGCTCGCGCGCGGCCGCGACATCGTCGTGGCTGCGGCCGACGAAGTTCCACCACATCACCAGCTGGTCGGGGAAGGGCTCGCCGCCGATCAGGACGACCCGGGCGCCCTCGTCCCCGGCCGTCAGCACCAGCACGTCGCGGCCCGGCGCGAGATAGGCGAGGTCGGAGCGGGGGACGTCGACGCCGTCCACCTCGAGCGGGCCCGCGTCGACCAGCACGCCGTGCTCCCACGCCGCCTCGAGCGGGATCTCGACGCGGGCGCCCGGCTCGAGGTCGAGCTGAGCGGCGACGAGCGGGGTGAACACGCTCGCGGGCACGGAGGCGCCGAGCAGCTCGCCGACGAAGACCTGCGCCGTCGCACCGGGCAGCTCCACCCGGACGCCGCGGTGGTGCTCGAAGAACGGCTCGCCCAGGCGCGCCTCCTCGGGCAGCGCGACCCAGAGCTGCACACCGTGCAGGACGGGCTCGGCGCCGGTGGAGACCTCCGAGTGCGAGATGCCGCGCCCGGCGGTCATCAGGTTGAGCTCGCCCGGGCGCACCAGCTGGTGGCTCCCGACGCTGTCGCGGTGGTCGATCTCGCCCTCGAAGAGCCAGCTGACCGTCTGCAGCCCGGTGTGCGGGTGCGGCGGGACGTCCATTCCCGCCTCCTCGCCGAGGCGCACCGGACCGTAGTGGTCCGCGAAGCACCAGGCGCCGATCGTGGAGCGCGAGCGCTGGGGGAGCGTGCGGCGCACCTCGATCGCGCGGGGACCGCCGAGCGGCACCAGGCGCGCCTCGAGGATCTCGACCGCAGGGGCCTCGACGACGGGAGCCTCGACGGCGGTGCTGCGGGCGGAGGGCACCGGGTGCTCCTCCGGGTGCTTCTCGAGGTCGCTCATCCCCGAAGTGTATGCCTCTGCATGGATTTTCGGCGGCCGCTCACGGAACGCTGCATGCGGGCTCCGCCAGGTCCGGGTCCACCGGGGCGGCGGCGGCGGGCGCCCCGCGGGGAGCGTCCGCCGGCGGCACCTCGATCGTCGCGGCGTCCTCCTCGCCGGTCCCGGCGATCGCCTCGGCGACGGTCCGGTGGACCAGATCGATGTCGGGCTGCTCGGGCAGGGTCAGCGGCAGGCCGAGCTCGACGCGCAGGAGGGGGTGCTCGCGGGCCGAGACGGCGAGCCGGGCGAGGGCAGGCAGCGACTCGGCCGGGAGACTCGTCGAGACGTTCTCGCCGCCGGCCCGGGCGATCGCCTGGAAGCGGGTCAGCACCGTCAGCGGGTCGGCCTGGCGGAACAGCGCGGCCTGGAGGCAGCCCTGCCGCTCGGACCGGTCGGCGTCGGAGGTGTTCACCCGTGACCGGGCGAACCAGAGCGCCTCGCTGCCGTCGAGGTGCTGGAGTCCCGCCTCGATCGGCGGACCGTACTCGACGGGTCGCCCGCTGCCGTCGTCGGGCACGCCCGCCTGGAGGACCGGGCGGCCGACCACGACCGAGACGCCGCCCAGCGCGTCGATGAGCTCGACGAAGCCGGTCATCCGGATCGACACCGTCGCCTGCACGGGCAGCCCCGTGTAGCCGCTGACCGCCTCCCGCACGGCGTCCGCGCCCGGGTCCGCGCTGCCGGGGTAGAGCTCCGGGTGCTCGAGCCCGTACTGGTAGGTGTGGTTCACGCCGCAGCCGGCCAGGCAGCGGGTCCCCTCGGGCAGGGCCGCCGCCAGCGCCGAGCCGGGCGGGTAGAGGAAGTTGGCGGCGGTGCGCGGGACGCCGAGCAGCACGCTGCGCCCCGTCACGGCGTCGACGCTGACGACGGTGAGGGAGTCGGGCAGGAGGACCTGGTCGCGCAGGGGGTCGTCGTCGAGGCCCATCAGCAGGATCGTGTAGCGGCCGTCGACGGGCTCCAGGCCGCGACCCGAGGCCGAGACCGCCGTCAGCAGGCGGTGCTGCGCGGCGACGGTCGAGACCCACCACGTCGTCGCCCCGAGGGGCGCGAGCACGGCCAGCACGGTGACGAGCGCGAGGGCCGCCCGCGGCACCGCGGTGCGCCGGGCGAGCAGGGCGGCGGCGATCGGGCCGGAGATCCAGAACAGGCCGATCAGCGCGCCGACCGCGCCGAGCAGCAGCAGGACGTGGGTGTCGGTCGCGGCCCCGACGAGTGCTGCCGGATCGGAGACCGCGGTCCAGGCGCCGAGGGCGATGCCCAGCACGACGAGCACGGCGAGGCCGGCGCGGACGGCGGCCGCTCGCGGGCGGCCGAGCATCCGGTGCCCGAGTCCGGGGAGCACGGAGGAGGCGAGCACCGCCAGCAGCGCTCGCCTCGTCGTGCCGGGAGCGGGCGGGCGGCTGCGCTCGCCGTCCGCTCCCGGGTGGTGCGTCAGGCTCTCGCGCGGCGACGGCGCGCCACGACGAGTCCGCCGAGGCCTGCGGCGAGCAGGCCGCTCGCCAGCAGGGCGATCGAGCCGGCCTCGACGCCGGTCTCCGCCAGGTGCGCGCCGGGCTTCGCGCCCGGCTTCGATCCGCTGTTCGAGACCGGGGCCACGGCCACCGGCGTCGGAGTCGCGGTCGGGGTCGCCGTCGGCTCGGCCTCGGGAGCGGCGGCGCCGCCGTCGAGCGTCGCGGCCGACAGCACGCGGCCGTAGCCGTCCAGCAGCGCGACCGTGTGCGGGTCGGTGGTGTACTCGGCGCCGATCGTGGTGGTCACCGAGCCGCCGGCGATCGTCGAGGTGCCGATGGTGGTCGGCTCCGAGTAGACGACCGTGCTGGTGGACTGGCCGTCCAGGTCGCCGGGCGCCGCCCAGTACAGCTCGGAGAAGGTGAGGTCGAACGCCTCGTCGACCGTGTAGCTCGACGGCTCGACGGTCGCGAGCGTGAGCGGGGTGCCGTACGTCTGCAGGTCGGCCAGCGCGGGCGCCACAACCGTCGGGACGGCCCCGTCGACGACGGCGGTGCCGGCCTCGGGATCGACGTCGTACTCGATCTCGCCGCCGCGGTAGATGGCCGCCGTCGCGTCGGGCTCCGGCAGCTCGAGGCCCGGCTGCGCGGCACTCGGGCTGAAGAAGTAGAGGTTCGTCGGTCCGGCGAAGTTGACGACCCGGGCGGTGCCCTCGGCGTCGAGCGACGCCTTGCGGATGTTCCAGACCCCTCCGCCCTCGTAGCCCTCGACGGTGCGCGGGATCTGCGACTGCACGAACACGTCGTAGCCGGCGTACTCGGGACCTGCGTCGACGGTGATCCCGCCTCCGTTGTACTCGAAGATCTCCTCGCCCTCGATCTCGGCGGCCGAGGCGGGCGTCGCCGCCAGCAGCGCGAGGCCGAGTGCGGCGGCGGTGGCGGCGACGGCGCCGCGGGCGAAGGGTGGTGCGAGTCGTGTCATGTGGTGCTGGTCCCCCAGGTGATCGAGGCTCTCGGTGGTGAGTGCGCTGAGTCACGATCCCGCACGGGAGACCCCGTCGCATCCGCCGGGAGGCGGACGTGTCGCGGGGCGTCGGTGCCGCCGTACGGCCGCTCTCGGGCACCCGTCTCACGCCCAGGGCGAACAGGGGGTCCGACCGGGGGGAGCGCTGGTTACAGTCGAGCTATCGGAGCCCACCCCTGCGGGTTCTGTAGGGAGTGACAGCATGTTCGAGAGATTCACCGATCGCGCACGGCGCGTCGTCGTCCTGGCCCAAGAAGAGGCCAAGATGCTCAATCACAACTACATCGGGACCGAGCACATCCTGCTCGGCCTGATCCACGAGGGCGAGGGAGTGGCCGCCAAGGCGCTCGAGTCCCTCGGCATCTCGCTCGACGCGGTGCGCGAGCAGGTCCAGGACATCATCGGCCAGGGGCAGCAGCAGCCCACCGGCCACATCCCCTTCACGCCGCGTGCGAAGAAGGTCCTCGAGCTGTCCCTGCGCGAAGCGCTGCAGCTCGGCCACAACTACATCGGGACCGAGCACATCCTGCTCGGCCTCATCCGCGAGGGCGAGGGCGTCGCCGCACAGGTTCTCGTCAAGCTGGGCGCCGACCTCAACCGGGTGCGCCAGCAGGTCATCCAGCTCCTCTCGGGCTACCAGGGCAAGGAGCAGGTCGCCGTGGGCGGTGAGCAGCAGCAGCCTCAGGGCGGCTCGCAGATCCTCGACCAGTTCGGACGCAACCTCACGCAGGCGGCGCGAGACAACAAGCTAGACCCGGTCATCGGGCGCGAGAAGGAGATCGAGCGGGTCATGCAGATCCTCTCCCGCCGCTCCAAGAACAACCCCGTCCTGATCGGCGAGCCCGGCGTCGGCAAGACCGCCGTCGTCGAGGGCCTCGCCCAGGCGATCGTGCGCGGCGACGTGCCGGAGACGCTCAAGGACAAGCAGCTCTACACGCTCGACCTCGGCTCGCTCATCGCCGGCTCCCGCTACCGCGGTGACTTCGAGGAGCGCCTCAAGAAGGTGACGAAGGAGATCCGCACCCGCGGCGACATCATCACCTTCATCGACGAGATCCACACCCTCGTCGGCGCAGGGGCCGCGGAGGGCGCGATCGACGCCGCCTCGATCCTCAAGCCGCTGCTCGCCCGCGGCGAGCTGCAGACCATCGGCGCGACCACGCTCGACGAGTACCGCAAGCACTTCGAGAAGGACGCCGCGCTCGAGCGCCGCTTCCAGCCGATCCAGGTCGCGGAGCCGTCGCTGCCCCACACCATCAACATCCTCAAGGGCCTGCGCGACCGCTACGAGGCGCACCACAAGGTGTCCATCACCGACGGCGCCATCGTCTCGGCCGCCAACCTCGCGGACCGCTACATCAGCGACCGCTTCCTCCCCGACAAGGCCATCGACCTGATCGACGAGGCCGGCGCCCGCCTGCGCCTCTCGATCCTCTCGGCCCCGCCGGAGCTGCGCGAGTTCGACGACAAGATCGCCGTCGTCCGCACCGCGAAGGAGGCCGCGATCGAGGACCAGGACTTCGAGAAGGCCGCGTCGCTCCGCGACGAGGAGAAGCAGCTGCTCGGTGAGCGCCTGCGCCTGGAGAAGAAGTGGAAGTCGGGCGACGTCAAGGCGACCGGTGTCGTCGACGAGGGCCTGATCGCCGAGGTCCTCGCCCAGGCGACCGGCATCCCGGTCTTCAAGCTGACCGAGGAGGAGTCCTCGCGGCTCGTCTTCATGGAGAAGGCGCTGCACCAGCGCGTCATCGGCCAGGAGGAGGCCATCGCGGCCCTCTCGCGGACCATCCGCCGCACCCGCGCCGGCCTCAAGGACCCCAAGCGCCCTTCGGGATCGTTCATCTTCGCCGGTCCCACCGGTGTCGGAAAGACGGAGCTCGCCAAGGCGCTCGCCGAGTTCCTCTTCGACGACGAGAACGCGATGATCTCGCTCGACATGTCGGAGTACGGCGAGAAGCACACCGTCTCGCGGCTGTTCGGCGCCCCTCCCGGGTTCGTCGGCTTCGAGGAGGGCGGCCAGCTCACCGAGAAGGTCCGCCGGAAGCCCTTCAGCGTGGTCCTCTTCGACGAGATCGAGAAGGCTCACCCCGACATCTTCAACTCGCTCCTCCAGATTCTCGAGGAGGGTCGTCTGACCGACGGCCAGGGGCGCGTCGTCGACTTCAAGAACACCGTCATCATCATGACCACCAACCTCGGTGCGCGTGACATCGCCGGTGGTCCCGTCGGGTTCCAGATCGAGGGCGAGAACGCCACCGGCTACGACCGCATGCGCGGCAAGGTCAACGAGGAGCTGAAGAAGCACTTCAAGCCCGAGTTCCTCAACCGTGTGGACGACGTCATCGTCTTCCCGCAGCTGTCGAAGCCCGAGCTGCTCCAGATCGTCGACCTGTTCATCGGCCGCCTCGGCGACCGCCTGCTGGACCGCGACATGACGGTGGAGCTGACGCAGTCGGCCAAGGAGCGGCTGATCGAGGTCGGGTTCGACCCGGCCCTCGGCGCCCGCCCGCTGCGCCGCGCGATCCAGCGCGAGATCGAGGACCAGCTGTCCGAGCAGATCCTGCACGGCCAGCTCGGTGCCGGAGACCACGTGCACGTGGACTTCGCGGAGGGCAAGTTCGTCTTCACGACGACGCCGCGTCTCATCTCGATCAGCGCCGGTGCGACGGCGGGAGCGGCGACCGCCGGCCCCGCGACGCCGGACCTGATGGCGTAGCACCCGCACAGCACGACAGCGAGCCCGTTCCTCCTCGCGGAGGGACGGGCTCGTCGTCGTTCGGCCGTACGCTTGTCGGATGGCCGATTGGAAGTACCCGGTGCGCCGCGCGCGCACGAGCGACGTCCCCTTCATCCAGGAGCTCAGCGAGCCGCTCGTCAACGAGCGCATCCTCCTCGGCAAGGACCGCGTGGTGCTCTACGGCGCCGTGCAGGAGTTCCGGATCGCGGAGTCGGGCGACGGCACCGCCATCGGCTGCGGCGCGCTGCACGTGATGTGGGACGACATCGCGGAGGTGCGCACCCTCGCCGTCGCGAAGGACTGGCTCGGCCGGGGCGTGGGCCACCACATCCTGGAGCGCCTCGAGAACGACGCGCGCGAGCTCGGGCTGAAGCGCCTGTTCTGCCTGACCTTCGAGGTCGGCTTCTTCGAGCGCCACGGCTACGCGCCGATCGGCGAGAAGGTCGTCGACCCCGAGGTGTACGCCGAGCTGCTGCGCTCTCCCGACGAGGGCGTCGCCGAGTTCCTCGACCTCGCCCGGGTGAAGCCGAACACGCTCGGCAACACCCGCATGCTCAAGACGCTCTGAGCGCTCGCGCGTCGTAGCCTGTGTCGGTGACTCCGCCTCCCCGCCGCCTGCCCTCCCGGGTCTACCGGCGGCGCAGGGCCGGCCTGATCCTCGCGCTCCTGGTGATCATCGCCGGGATCGCCGCGCTGGTCTCGCTGCAGCCGTGGGCGGGCGCGCGCGGGACGGCCGAGAGCGCGAGCCCGACGGCCTCGGCGCTGCCGACGCTCTACCCCTCGACCGCGCCCGAGGGCTCGCCGCCCGCCGACGCCGCCGCCTGCACCGCCGACACCGTCGCGGTCACGGCCGTCACCGATGCGACGAGCTACGGGCCCGACGAGGCGCCACAGCTCTCGCTCTCGCTCGCGAACATCTCGAGCACCGACTGCGTGATCGACGCCGGGACGAGCGGGCAGGTCTTCACGATCACCAGCGGGTCCGACCCGGTCTGGACCTCGACCGACTGCCAGACGAACGGGTCGTCCTTGGAGATCCTGCTCCAGGCCGGCACCTCGGTCACGGGCAGTGCGATCACCTGGGACCGCACCCGCTCCTCGCCGGACACCTGCTCCGGCGGGCGCGAGGCGGTCGAGGGGGGCGGCGCGGCGTACAACCTCTCGGTCTCGGTCGCGGGGATCCCGTCGGGGTCGACGACGCAGTTCCTGCTGCAGTAGTCCGTCCCGCCTGTCGCCCTTCAGGAGGAGGTGGCGCGGAACACGCGCGCGTACGCTCACAGACATGATGAGGACGCTCCGCCGGCTCCTGTCCGCGATCACGCCGAGGGGGCGGGGCTCGGGAGCGCGCGGACCCGGGTCGTCCGCGGGAGCGGCGGGGATGCTGCTCGTGGCCGTGCTGGCGGGGGCGCCCACGGCGGCGGCCGGGCCACTGCCGGTGGTCCACGCGGGCGAGCCGGTCGCCGCCGCTGCCGTCGGCGCCGCCGCCATCGGCGGACCAGCACGCGGCGTCGACGACTTCCGCTTCACCCGCTACGCCGTCGACTACGACCTCGGCCGCGACGCCGAGGGGCGCTCGACGCTGACGACGGTGGAGACCTTCGTCGCCGAGTTCCCCGAGAACCAGAACCGCGGGATGCAGCGGGCGATCCCGCTCCAGTACCAGGGCTACCCGACCGGTGTCGACCTGGTGTCGGTGACGGACGAGACGGGACGGGCTCGGCCCGTCGACACCGAGACCGAGGACGCGATCCTCCTCGTGACGAGCGCTGCGGACGGCTTCGTCAGCGGCAGCCAGACCTACGTCTTCACCTACACCCAGCACGACGTGACGCTGCCCGGCTCCGGAACGCGGAGCGGCGAGGACGAGTTCTACTGGGACGCGAACGGCACGCAGTGGCGGCAGCCCTTCGACCGTTACGACGTCCGGATCCGGCTCACCGGCGGCCTGGCCGAGGCGGCGACCGGCACCGCTGCGTGCTACCGCGGCGCGGCCGGCTCCACCGACGGCTGCTCGATCGGCCGCGACGGCGCCGTGGTGACCGCGAGCGGGACCGACCTGGCGGCGTACGAGAACGTGACGGTCGCGGTCGGCTTCGCGCCGGGGACCTTCACGCCGCGCGACGACGGCTACTTCGCCTCGGGCTGGGCCTGGGTGCAGCTGGCGTCGATGCTCGTGCTGCTCGGCGTGCTCGTCGCGGCGATCCGGCGGCGTGCCACGGTGCTGCGCGATGCTCCGGGGCGCCCGACGGTGATCGCCGAGTACGAGCCGCCCGCGCAGGGGCTCTTCCTCTCCGCGGCGCTGCGCGGGCGGTCCTCGCGCGCTCCGGCCGCGGCGCTGCTCGACGCGGCGGTCCGCGGGCTGGTCCGGGTCGAGGAGAAGGACTCGGGGAGGAAGCCGGGGTTCCTCCTCCGCGTGCTCGATCCGGCGACGGCCGCGCCGCGACGGGCCGGGCGGCCGCGGGTCGTCCCTCCCGTCGACCGGGAGTTCTTCGACATCGCGTTCGGGGTCTCGCCCTCGCCGGGCACCGTCCGCGATCTGAGCGGGAAGGACAAGGAGTTCGGGAAGGCGGTGTCGTCCTTCCAGACGGTGATGTCCGCGCGGGTCGTGGAGGAGGGACTGCGGCGCTCCGGGACGGTGCGCGGCTCCGTGCTCCTGGTCGTGCTCGCGGTCGTCGCCGTCGTCGGCGTCGTGCTGTCCGGGGCGCTCCTGCTCGGGGCGGCGCTCGGCGGGGCGCTGCCGATCGTGCTGCTCCTCTCCGCGCTGGTCGTGGGGGCGCTGGTCTGCGTCCTGCTCGCGAAGGTGCCGCTGACCGCGGCCGGCGCGGAGCTGCGCGACCACCTGAAGGGTCTCGAGCTGTACCTGCGGCTGGCGGAGGCGGACCGGTTCGCGATGCTGCAGTCGCCCCGCGGTGCCGACCGGCGCAGCGTCGGTCCGGTCGAGGTGGTCGAGGTGACCGAGCGGCTGCTGCCGTGGGCGGTGCTCCTCGGGCTGGAGAAGGAGTGGTCGGCGGCGCTCGCGACCGCGTACGAGCAGACCGGCGAGAGCCCGGTCTGGTACTCGGGGACGACGGGGTTCCACGCCGCGGCGTTCGCGGGGAGCATCTCCTCGTTCTCCTCGTCCGCGTCGAGCTTCGTCGGCTCCTCGTCGAGCTCGTCGAGCGGCGGCGCGGGCGGTGGCGGCAGCTCCGGCGGTGGCGGGGGCGGCGGCGGAGGCGGCGGGGTCTAGCCTTCTCGGCCGCGCGCGCCCCGTCTCGACCTGCTCTCGGCGCGGCGGTCGGCGCGGAGCCGGCTCTTCGCGGCCGCGTAGTCGCGGGAGCTGCGGCTCGAGAGGGCGAGCAGCACGAGGATGTCGAAGGCGACGCTGCCGAGGTTGGTCTGCAGGCTGATCGCCGCACCGCCCTGGAGCACGGCGGCGAAGGCGGTGATCGTGCTGAGCAGGCTGGAGGAGAGGGCGAGCAGGCGGGCCGTCCCGGAGCCGCGGAGCACGAGTGCGCCGAGGAGTAGCCAGAGGAGCGTCGCCACCCCGAGGAGGGCTGCGGCGATCGGCCGGGTCGAGGCGTCGTCGAGCGTGGAGCCGCCCGCGGTGGCGGTGCCGCCGTCGAGCCAGGTCAGGTCGTCGAGCGAGGCGGCGCCGGCGAGCAGCAGCACGGCCTGGAGCGCGTACGCGAGGCCGCGGGCGACGAGCATCAGGGCTCCGACGTGCGTGGTGACGGGACGGCGGAGGACCGTCGCGGACGAGGTGCCGAGCGCACCGGCCAGCTCGGTGGCGGCGACGGGGGCGATCGCGTCGCGCTCGGCGGCCCCGGACGGCAGGGGGATCGCGCGGAGGTCGACGACCGGCAGGTCGCCGTCGGTGACGATGGAGTCGCCGCCGCCGTTCCGGGAGTGGTAGCCGGTGGAGAAGTCCTGGATGACGTCGACCGTCACCTCGGGGTGGTGCTCGCGGAGGCTCGCCACGATGTGGTCGCGCTCCTGGTCGGTGTCGGGGGAGATCTTGTGCGTGACCTGGAGGGTGAAGAGCGAGAGTCCGACGCTGCGGTCGAAGGTGCCGGCGGCGACCCATTCGACGGGGAACCCGCCGGGCAGGAACCAGTCCTCGGGGCAGCGCCAGAAGCGCACGTGGTGGCGCTTGCCCGGGTTGCCGGCGACCTCCTGCTGGAACGCGACGTCCTGCTGCCGCCCGAACACGAAGAGCGGCGAGACGGGGGCGCGGTGGTAGCTGCGGCGGGTGAGCGTGGCGGTGATGATCCTCCGGCTGCTGCGCACCGTGACCTCGTCGGCGCGGGTCCAGCCGGAGGAGGTCATCGCGTGGACGAGCTGCGCGTCGCTGCCCTGGAGGGCGAGGTTGACCGGGTCGCCGAGCAGGCCGTCGCTGGTGCGCGCGCGGCCGATGAAGTAGTCGGGCACGTAGAGCCGGGTGAGGATCCGGTGCAGCCGCGGCAGCACGAGGTACGCGACCAGGACCCAGACGGCGACGTAGAAGCCGATCTGGGCCCAGCCGGAGCGGACGCCGTCGGTGACGAGGACCACGGCGAGGAGGGTCGCGGCCACGCCGCCGAGGACGAAGAAGGCCTGGTCGAGCAGGGCGGGGATCGGGAAGCGGCGGCGGCGGACCGCCGGTGCGGAGGCGGGGGCGGAGTCTCCGTCCGTGGCGGGACGGTCCTGGTCGGTGCCGGGCCGCTCGGTGTCGCTGCTCACGGCGTCAGCCTAGGGCGGCGGTCCGGCGCGGGGCCCGTCAGCCGACGGGGATGCGGGCGGGCACCGGCACCAGGGCGTGGGTGATCGCGCTCGAGAGGGTGAAGGCGCTCGAGTCCAGGTGGGAGGGGTGGCCGAGCCGGGTGGCCTCGTTGGCGCGCTGCTTCGCGCCGGACGCCGGACGGATGTCGCCGGAGAGGCTGATCTCGCCGAAGGCCGCGATGCCGGGGCGCAGCGGCGTGTAGGCGTGGGCCGAGGCGATCGCGACGGCGATGGCGAGGTCGGCGGCCGGCTCCATCAGCTTCACGCCGCCGACGGTCGAGACGTAGACGTCGCAGCGGCGGAGCGGGATGCCGGCCTGGCGCTCGAGCACCGCGAGGATCATCGCGACGCGGGAGGCGTCCACGCCGTTGGTCACCCGGCGCGGGTGGTCGCCGTCGTTCGCGATGACGAGGGCCTGGATCTCGACGGGCAGAGCGCGGCGCCCCTCCATCGCGACCGTGACGCAGATACCCGGGGTGGGGAAGCGGGTGCGGCTGAGGAAGAGGCCGCTGGGGTCGGGGATCTCGGCGATGCCCTCGGCGGTCATCTCGAAGCAGCCGACCTCGTCGGTGGGGCCGAAGCGGTTCTTGAGGGAGCGAACGAAGCGCAGCGCCGTCTGGCGGTCGCCCTCGAAATGGCAGACGACGTCGACGAGGTGCTCGAGCAGGCGCGGGCCGGCGATCGAGCCGTCCTTGGTGACGTGGCCGACGAGGACCAGGGGCAGCGCGCGCTCCTTGCAGACGCGGATCAGCGTCGCGGCGACCTCGCGGACCTGGCTCGGCCCGCCGGGCAGGCCGTCCACCGTGTCGCTCGCCACGGTCTGCACGGAGTCGACGATCAGGAGGTCCGGGCGGACCTCGTCGATCTGGCCGAGGACGGTGGCGAGGTCGGTCTCGGCCGCGAGGAAGAGGCTGTCGTGCATGGCGCCGGTGCGCTCGGCGCGCATCCGCACCTGGGCGGCGGACTCCTCCGCGCTGACGTAAAGCACGCGCTGGCCCTCGGCGGCGGCGCGGGAGGCGACCTCGAGCAGCAGCGTCGACTTGCCGACGCCGGGCTCGCCGGAGAGGAGGACGACGGCGCCGTTGACGATGCCGCCGCCGAGCACCCGGTCGAGCTCGCCCACGCCGGTGGGCCGATGGGCGGCGGAGGTGGTCTCGATCTGCGTGATCGGCTTGGCGAGCCGCGCCGCAGTGGGGGCGACGGCCGCGACCGCCCGGACGAGACCGGTCCGCTCGGTGCTCTCGATCACGGAGCCCCACTGCTGGCACTCGCCGCAGCGGCCGACCCACTTCGCGGTCGTCCAGCCGCACTCGGAGCAGCGGTAGGCGGCGGTGCGCGTCTTCGAGGAGGCCATGGGGTCCTTCCGGGCCGGGGGAGTGCGGGGCAGTGTGGAGTACAGGGCAGTGGTGGAGTGCTGGGCAGTGGTGGAGCGAGGGAGCACCGGCGACGCTACGGCCGGCCTCCGACATCGGAGTGTTCCTTCGAACGTGTCTTCGACCCTAGCGGGCACCGCCGACACCCGGACGCGCCGCGCCCGATCGGTGGACAGCCGGGCGGACGTCCCTGTGGGGAGGAGTCCTGGCGGCACCAGAGCGGCGCGCGGGCGGTGTCGGTCGTCTGCGGGAGACTGGGCCCATGACCTCGACGGTGCACACGCTCAAGTCCGGCCGCGCGCTCGGAGTCGCCTGGGTCGGCCCGGAGGACGCCGAGCGCGTCGTCGTGCTCGCGCACCCCGCACCCGGCGCCGCCGGTCTCGACCCCGACCCCGCGGCCACCGCCCGCCACGGCGTGCGGCTGCTCTCGTTCGACCGCCCCGGCTACGGTGCCTCGGAGCTGCTGACCGACGTCGATCCCGCCGGCGCCGGTGCCGGGGCGAGCCCGGAGCAGGCCGCCGCCGACATCGCCGAGTACCTGGCCACCGCGGGCATCGCCTCGGTCACCGCGGCCGGCTGGTCGGCGGGCGGCCGCGTCGCCCTCGCCCTCTCGGCCAACTACCCGGGCCTGGTCGGGCGCGTCGCCGTCCTCGGCACTCCCGCGCCCGACGACGCCGTGCCGTGGGTCGGCGAGCAGAACCGGGCGATGCTCGAGCAGCTGCGCGAGCTGCCGGTGGACGAGGCCGTCCGCTCCCTCGCCGCCGCTCTCGACAGCGCGTTCGGGCCGTCGCCCACCCCCGAGTCGCTTCTCGGCGTGCTCGGAGGGGACGCCGCCGACGAGGACGTGCTCGAGGCGCCCGGCGTCCGCGAGCGGCTCCTGGCGATGCTCGAGCGCGCCGTCGCCCAGGGCAACCTCGGCCAGGCCGCGGACATCGTCGGCTACACCCTCCAGGAGTGGGGCTTCGCGGTCGAGACGGTCGACGCCCCGGCGCTCCTCCTCTACGGCGGCGAGGACGCGACCGTCGGCCGCCAGCACGGCGAGTGGTACGCCGCGCGACTGCCGGACTCGCGCCTCGAGGTCGTGCCCGGCCGAGGCCATCTGCTCGCCGTCTCCGAGTGGGACCGGGTGCTCGCCTTCCTCCTGCCCGAGCCCGCCTGACGCCCCGGCGACGGCCGCACGCCCGCGCTCGGCCGCGGTTCCCGCGCCGATTGGCGGGATTCCGGAGCCTCGCGTACACTCGTCCTCGGTACCGTGTCCGAGCGGCCGAAGGAGCATGTCTCGAAAACATGTGTGGGCTTGCGTCCACCGTGGGTTCAAATCCCACCGGTACCGCCAGTCAGAACCCCCGAGTCAGCGAGAGCCGACCGGGGGTTCTGTCGTTCCCGGACCGCGCGACACCGTCGGCGGAGGCGGATGGTGACAGCTGTCGAGCTCTCGAGGACGGGGCCGGTCACGTGGAGCGACAGAGGAAACGCGCCTCTCGTACCCCCGGTGCATGAGCTGCCTAAGCTCTCGGTCGATGACATGGCGAGAGCTCCTTCTCGCCCGGCGGAGGACGTAGGTTTGCCAGATGACACCGACAGCTCGAGCAGCGATGAGGGGCCTGGCCCATGGAGCATTCGTGGGAATGACGGGCGACAGACGGCGCCTGGGCGAGATGAAGAAGGTGCTTGGTCACCCGACGCCGACCGAGGTCTCGTCCATGGAACGATCGACGCCGAAATCGAAGAAGAATCTGAACGCTCCGGCACGGTAGAGGCGATCGCTCGAAGCCGATCGTTTCGAGGTCCTCTCCCTCCGGTCGCGATGATCGAGGGATACGAGCGCGTCGTCCCGGGCAGTGCCGAGAAGATCGTCGATGCGCATGTCGCGAATGAACATGCTCGCGCGGGAGCGCTGACTCGGCTCACGAGGGCGGAATCCGTCGGTGTGATCGTCGGAGCGGGTGCGTCGCTCCTGGCACTCGGGGCGACGACCCTCACGCGGAGATGTGGGTGACCCCCGTCCGAGGCTTCTGCCGGTGGTGGCGCGCATCGTGCTGGAGATGGTTGCGCTGCCATGCTACGTTCGCCGGAGTGATGTTGACGTGGACATCCGTGCGGGGGAGATGCCGATCAGGCGCCGCGGCACGAGCACCACAGGTACAAGGAGGTACCCATGAAGATGGACAGGAGAGGGCTTCTCGCCCTCGCAGGCACGGCAGCGCTCGCGGGCGCGGTCACGGCGGTGGCCGGGCCGGGCGCCGCACCCGCGCACGCCGCCACCGGCACGGCGGTCGTCGACCCCGGGCAGCGCGGACCCGTATGGGAGGGCTTCGGCACGGCGCTCTGCTGGTTCGCGCACCGCATCGGCGGCACGCAGGCGGTGCGCGACACCTACGCCGACCTGCTCTTCGACCGCGACAAGGGTCTCGGGCTGAACATCGTCCGCTACAACATCGGCGGCGGCGAGAACCCGGCCTACCCCGGGCACATGGATCTGCGCGCCCGCATCCCCGGCTACCTCGCGTCCGCTTCGGCGGCCTACGACTGGTCGGCGGATCCGAATCAGCGCTGGTTCCTCCAGGCCGCCAAGTCGCGGATCCCGGCGAGCGAGTTCCTCGCCGAGTCGTTCGCGAACTCGCCGCCCTGGTGGATGACGATCTCGGGCAGCGTCACCGGGGGCAGGAACGCCGCCGAGAACCTCCGCACCGACAGCTACGAGGCCTTCGCCCGCTACCTCGTGACGGTCAACGAGCGCTTCCGCACGACCTGGGGCGTGCCCTTCCGCACCCTGTCGCCGGTGAACGAGCCGAGCGCCGCCTACTGGACCTTCGGCAACCGCCAGGAGGGCAACCGGATGTACCCGGCGAACCAGGCGACCATGCTCAGGGCCCTGGCGGACGAACTGGCGCGGCAGGGCTCGCCGACGCGGATCGCGGCGTCGGACGAGACGAGCATCGACGTCGGCCGCGACACGGTGAACAGCTGGTCCGCGCAGACCCGCGCCCTCGTCGGGCAGTACAACGTGCACAGCTACGAGGGCTCCGACCGGACCGGCTTCAAGACCGCCGCTCGCGGCACGCGGATCTGGGACTCCGAGCACGGCAACGGCGACGCCAGCGGCATGACGCTCTCGCAGAACATCCTCTGGGACGTGAAGTGGCTCGGCGCGAGCGCGTTCGCCTACTGGCAGGCGGTCGACTCCGGTGGCTGGGGGGTGCTCGACACCGACCTCAACAACGCCTCCGCGGATCTCTCGAGCTACACCCGGAACAAGAAGTTCTGGGCGATGGCGCAGTGGAGCCGTTACATCCGCCGCGGCTACCGGGTGATCGGCGTGAGCGACAACGACACCGTCGCCTTCCACGACGAGGCCGGCCGGCGCGTCGTGCTGGTCACGGTGAACAACACCTCGACGCCGGCGACGGTCACCTACGACCTCAGCCGCTTCGCTCCCGCCACTGCGACCGCCTCGGGGGTGCGCACCAGTGGCTCCCAGGACCTCGCGGCGCTGCCCTCGGCCGCGCTCGCCGGCAACCGATTCACGGCATCCGCTCCGGCGATGTCGACCACCACGTGGGTCGTCCCCTCGATGACCCTCAACTAGAAGGAGAGTTTCAATGACGAAACGACGAGGACGGATCAGGCTGGCGCTCATGGCGCTCGCCACGGCGGCGCTGGTCGCGGTCTCGTGCCTGGCGCCCGCGACGGCGGCGCCGCAGACCGTCACCAACGGCACGCAGTTCCTCACGACCCAGGGCCAGCCGATCCACGGCCACGGCGCCGGGCTGCTCAAGGTCGGGCAGTACTACTACTGGGTCGGTCAGAGCACCGACGCGGACAACCGGTTCATCTCGGTCCCGCTCTACCGCTCCACCGACTTCAAGAACTGGGAGTTCCGCGGCGACATCCTCACCAAGAACTCGGCGCCGGAGCTGAACGTCTCCACGATCGAGCGGCCGAAGCTCGTCTACAACGCGGCGACACAGAAGTACGTGCTCTGGATGCACTGGGAGAACGGGCAGAACTACTGGGAGGGCCGGGTCGCGGTCGCGACCTCGAGCACGATCGACGGCTCCTACTCCTACCAGGGCAGCTTCCGGCCGCAGGGCTACGAGTCGCGCGACATGACGGTGTACCAGGACGACGACGGCTCGGCGTACCTCTTCTCGTCGACGGCCATCCCCACCACGAACGCGTCGACGGCGATCTTCAAGCTCAACGCGTCGTACACGAACGTCGAGTCGTTCCAGGGGCTGCACTGGGAGAACCAGTCCCGTGAGGCGCCGACGATCTTCAAGCGCAACGGCGTCTACTTCGCGCTCTCGTCCGGGACCACCGGGTGGAGCCCGAACCAGAACAAGTACTCCACGGCCACGAAGATCACCGGGCCGTGGTCGACGCCGACCGACTTCGGCGGGCCGACCGGCAACCGCTCGCAGCCGACCTACGTCGCGACCATCAGCGGCAGCGCCGGCACGTCCTACCTCTACATGGGCGACCGCTGGGCGGGCGCCAACAACGGAGCGGTCAACGACTCCAGCTACGTCTGGCAGCCGCTGCAGTTCCCGTCGAACACCTCGGTCGCCATGCCGGAAGTGGACGGGGTCGTCATCGACACCGCGGCGGGAACGGTGAACGCCGCCCCGGCGCTGCCGCGATCGACGATCAAGTCGGCGTCGAGCGGACTGTGCGTGAACGTCGCGGACGACTCGACCGCGACCGGCTCGAAGGTGGTCCAGTGGACCTGCGGCAACGGGTCGAACGCCGTGTTCGCCCGGGCGTCGGCCGCCGGCTACCTGCAGTTCCAGACGCAGCACAGCGGGCTCTGCCTCGCGCAGTCCGGGTCCTCGGGCTCCGGCGGCGCGCTGGTGCAGGCGCCCTGCACCTCCGGACAGACGACGCAGTGGCAGGTGAGCGGTCAGACCATCGTCAACCGCGCGAGCGGCGCCTGCCTCGACGTGCCCGACGAGAGCACGACCGCGGGTCGTCAGCTCGGGACCTGGTCCTGCAACGGAGGCAACCACCAGAAGTGGAGCTTCGTCGCCTAGCTGAGGCGTGAGGGTCGCGCGGTGGGGGGAAACCGCCGCGCGACTCCGCGCCTCGTGCGGGGGCGGGCGGGCCCATCGGGTCCGGCGCCCGCCGACCCCCGCCGTGGAACCCCCGGTCAGCGCGAGCCGACCGGGGGTTCCGTCGTGCCCGGGTGAGGGAGCGAGGCTCCGACCCGCCGGGATCCGGATCGAACGGTGGAGCGAGCGGTCATTCGTCCGCAGCGATCTCGACCACGCGCCCCGCGTCCCCGGCGGGGCGCCAGACGTAGCTCTTGCTCCGTCGGGAGCGCACGAACAGCCCCGCTTCCTCGAGGCCGAGGAGATCGACTCGAGCGGTCTCTCCTGAGATGCGATGGGTGGTGGCGTGCCCGTGCACCGTGAACTCCGACTGCGGATCGCGGAGTGCCGACTCCAATGCGGCGAGCTGGCGAGGATTGAAGTCGTTCGAACGGCGATCGAGCAGGGCTCTCATGTCCCGAAGTTCAGCGCTCTTGCGCTGCAGGTGTCTCTGCAGATCGTCGAGCGCTCGCGTGCAGACGTCGACATGGAAGGTGAGGAAGTACGTGAGATCGCCGTCGTCGTCCTCGGTGAGCAGGTAAGCGCCTGGGTAACGGGCGGGAGCGTTCTTGAGGATCCGGGAGACGGTGAGGTACTCCGTCACCCAGTAGCCCTGCCGGAGCATGCTCCAGTAGAAGAGGATCCGCGCGGTCCGGCCGTTGCCGTCGGCGAAGTAGTGGTCGTAGCCGACCATGAAGTGCAGGACGATCGAGCGGAGCGGAGCGGGAAGATAGGCCGTGTCGCCGTCCTCGCCGTTCGCGAAACGGCAGAGCGCCTGGAGCCGATCGGCGAGCTCGGCGGCCGGCGGCGGCACATGCAGGATCTGGTCGTCGTCGCCGAAGATGCGGACGCGCTCGTCGCTCTCCTGCTGGAGGCGTCCGGCGTCCTCGGGGTCGTCGAGCGTGCCATCGGTCACGATGCGGTGCAGCTCGAGGACGAGCTCCGGGGTGAGCCGCTCCTCGGTCACCTCGCGGATGCGCTCCATGGCGCGATAGTTGTTCAGGATCATGCGCTCGCTCCTCGTAACGGGACGGCGACCGGAGACGAGCATCTCCTTGGCCACGCGGCGCGAGGTGGAGGCGCCCTCCAGCTGACTGGAGGTGATCGCCTCTTCGATGAGGGAGCTGACGACGTACCGGTCTCGATCGCCCTGGGAGACGGCGAGCTCGGGCATCGAGATCGTGCCGCTCGCGCGGGCCGCGATCTCCTCGCACCTCCGGAGGAGGTGATCGGTGAGCGTGTAAGAGAAGGCCTTGCCGTCCTTCGAGAGGAGAGAGACCGTGCGCAGCCCGGACTGACGACGGAGCTTGAGCGCCGCCCAGAATTCCTGGGCGGTGAGGCCGGCGGGAGGGGTCCGGTAGCGGACCTTGTCCCAGGGCAGGTAGGCGCTGTCGTCGAGATCGGCGCCGACCATCGCCGAGAAGATCCGATCTCGCCCTTCGCCGTGCAGGATCGCGGCCCAGTCGGGGGGCGGCATGGGGACCTTCACCGTCACACCCACCTCTCGTTGCTCCAGATTCTGTCACGATCTGGAGCAGATCTGGAGTGGGGCGACGCGGGATGCGGGCGAGCGGCCGGTCAGCGGGTGGCGGTAGTTCCCCGGGGCGTGCGGGTGGCGACCGCGTGGGACAGCAGGGTGGCGGCCACGCCCACGGCGACGCCGATCGCGGTCTCGAGGGCGCGGTCGCGCAGGAGGACGAACTCGTCGGTGTGGTGGGCGAGCTCGACCATCAGGATCGCGAGCGGGGTGATCAGGGCGAGGGTCAGGCCGTAGTTGCGGCCGACGACGAGCTCGGCGAGCATCTGCAGCAGCACGACGACACCGATCGTGGCCAGCGGGGACAGCGGCAGGGCGAGCAGCGCGGCGGCGATCGCGACGCCGATGACGGTGCCGAGCATCCGGTGGCCGGCGCGGACGAGGCGGGCGGTCGCGTCGGCGCCCGAGACCGCCGCGACGGCGGAGACCATCGCCCAGTAGGGGTGGCCGAGGCCGGTCGCGGTGGGGATCGCGCCGGCGATCAGCACGACGGCGCCGAAGCGGAGCATCCCGGCGCGGGTCGTGGAGCGGACGGCGGCGGCGCGGAAGGAGGGTCGCCACGGCGTCGCGGGCAGCAGCCGGGCGCGCGGGGCGGCGATCCCGCTCACTCCGATGAGCAGCGAGAAGGCGGCGGAGGCGGCGGCGAGGGCGAACGCCTCCGGGATCCGCGTCGCCTCGACGGGCACCGACGCGCAGGCGGTGACGGCGAACACCGGGAAGAGCGGGCCGGGCGGGTGCCAGTGCAGGGCGTCGCTGAGATAGGCGGCGCCGGCGGCGGCGAGGGTGACCACCGGGATGATCAGCCAGTCGCGCTGCGGCGACAGGGCGACGGCGGTGCCGATCGTCACCATCGCCACGAGGTAGGCGGCGGCCGAGGCCTGCATCAGCAGGCGCGGGCGGTGGGTGTGCCGGCGGCCGTAGAGCGCGGTGAAGGCGCCGAAGGTGGCGTAGAGGGCGAGGTCGGTGCGGCCGAAGACCCAGAGGAGGAGGAGCGGCACCGCCATCGAGATCCCGGCGCGCAGGGCGACGCGGTGCGCGCCGTCGTGCGGGCCGAAGGCGACGAGCTCGCGGGGGTGCGGCAGGGCGCTGCGGAGGGAGGGGGTGGCGGGCATCGGAGTCCTCGGGTCGGCGGGCGGATCCGAGCGGCAGCGGCCGGAGAGGTCGTTCACGGGTGAACCAGATATACTTTACTCGTGAATCATCTTCTGTCGAGCGACTCGTCGCATCCGGACCACGACGCGGCTCCGGACGCCGTCGACGAGATCCGCGCGGGCTGGCGCCGGCTGCGGCCCGAGCTGGACACCTCGGCGGTCGATGTCGCCGGGCGGCTGATCCGCGCCTCCGCCCTGCTCGTGCGGGCGACCGAGGAGCGGCTCGCCGTCTTCGAGCTGACCCGCGGCGAGTTCGATGTGCTGACGACGCTGCGCCGGCTCGCCGCGCCGCAGTCGCCGACGACGCTGCGGACGATCGGCCTCGCCTCCGCCCCTGCGGTGACGAAGCGGCTGCACGCGCTCGAGCGCCGCGGGCTGGTGCTGCGGACCGCGAACCCGGCGGACGGGCGCGGCGCGCTGATCGCGCTGACCGCCGAGGGGACCGCGCTGGTCGACGCCGCCTTCCCCGAAGTGCTCGAGGTGGAGCGGGAGCTGCTCGCCGCGGTGCCCGACGCGCTCCGCGACGAGGCCGCCCGGGGCCTGCGGGCGGTGCTCGCGAGCATCGAGGCGGCGCCCGAGCGGTGACCGCGCCCGCACGCCGCGGCTACCGTGGAGCCATGCGCCTCACGTCCAGCTTCACCGTGGACACGCGGCCGCCGGTGCTGCAGCTGGTCAAGACGGCGGCGGCGACCGTCGTCACCTGGATCATCGCCGCCCTGATCTTCCCCGGGACGCTGCCCGTCTTCGGCGCCATCGCCGCGCTGCTGGTGGTCGCGCCCAGCGTGAACCAGTCGTTCTCGAAGGCGCTCGAGCGCAGCGTCGGCGTGATCATCGGGGTGGTCGTCGGGTCGCTGATCGGGACGCTCTTCGGCGACGACAGCGCGATCGTCCTCGGGGCGATCGTCGCGGCGATCGCCGTGGGCTGGGCGGTGCGGCTGACGCCCGCCTCCGCCGTGCAGATCCCGATCAGCGCGATGCTCGTGCTCTCGGTCGGCTCGGTGACGCCGAACTACGCCGTCGACCGCATCCTCGAGACGCTGATCGGCGCGGCGGTCGGCATCGTCGTCAACGCGCTGATCGTCCCGCCGATCACGCTGGCGCCGGCCGAGCGGGCCGTCGGCGACCTGACCGCGCAGCTCGCCGCGGCTCTGGACGACCTGGCCGACGTGCTCGAGACGAAGGTCGGCCGCGAGCGGCTCAGCGAGCTGCTGATCAACGCGCGGCTGCTGCAGACCATGCAGACCAAGGCGGAGGAGGCCATCGCCACGGGCGAGGAGTCGCTGCGGCTGAACCCCCGCCGCTCCGCGCACCGCGACCGGCTGCTGGCGCTGGACTCCGTCACTCCGCGGCTCGCCCGCATCGTGACGCGCGTCCGCGGCATGACCCGCACGGTGCACGACCTCTACGACCAGGACCTGGTGGGCGAGCCGACGATCGGGGACATCGCGGTGCAGCTGCACCGAGCGGCGCACGACCTGCGGCTGCTTGTGCAGTCCTCGGTCGCGGTGCCGGAGCCGGAGCCGATCACCGACGAGCTGCCGGCGCTCACCGCCCCGCTCGTCATCGTGACCCCGCACCCGGAGCACTGGATCCTGCTGGGGGCGCTCGCCGAGGACCTGCGGCGCATCCGCGAGGAGATCGTGGGCGAGGAGTCCTGAGCGGGCTCCGCGCTCAGCGTGCGGTGGGCGTGTCGAAGAGGCCGGGCCCGGAGTCGCCGTCTCCGGCATCGGTGTCGGACTCCTGCAGCGCGGCCGGGTCGGTGGCCTCGGCGTGCTGGGTCTTGCCCTCCGCGATCAGCGAGTCGTCGTCGACGAGGATGCCGGCGAGCTCGGTCACCCGGCCGCGGATAGCGCCCAGCGGGTCGTCGATCGGGGCGTCCTCCTGCGAGCGGTCGACCTCGTCGTCCGGGAAGCGGCGCAGCTCGGCCTCGTCGCGGTCGGGCTGCGGGGCGCGGGCGTGCTCGACGCAGAGCCGGGCGACCTCCTCCGCGTGGGCGTGCATCACGGAGTGCGAGGCGTCCGGGATCTCCCAGGCGCGCGCGTGCGGGATCGCCTCGGCGACCTCCTCGGCCCACTCCCGCGGGACGAGGCGGTCGAACTCGCCGCGGATGACCAGCGTGGAGGCGCGGATCCGGGGCAGGACGTCCTCGATCCGGTACTGCATCATCTCGGGCAGCACCCGCGAGAACCAGCGCGGGCCGCAGAGCAGGTAGGCCGCGGCGGCGAGGACGGCGACCTGCACCGGCTCGCGGACGCTCGACTGGGCGAAGCGCCAGGCGGCGATCGGGATGCGGCGCTCGTGCGGGTTCATCACCGGGCCGAGCAGGACGATCGTGGTGAGCTCGGGGCGGCGGGCGGCGAGCTCGGCGACGACCTGCGTGCCCATCGAGTGGCCGAGGACGACCGGGTCGTCGAGGCCGAGGTCGTCGATGACGGCGCCGACCAGCTCGGCGTAGTCGCCGATGGTCATGTGCCGGGCGTTCGGCGGGTGCGGGACGCCGCCGAAGCCGGGCAGGTCGAGGGCGTGCACGGGGCCGAACTCGTTGAGCGCCGGGGCGAGCCGCTCGAAGTAGGTGGCGGCGACGCCGATGCCCGGGACGAGGACGAAGGTGCGCTCGCCGGTGTGGCCGACCGTGTTGACCCGGGCGTAGACGTCTCCGCGGCGGACGCGGAGGACGGAGACGTCGGTGTTCTTGTAGCGGCGGCGCGGGTCGCGCCGGCGGGAGCGCGTGGTGGAGAAGACGTCGCGCAGGCCGTGGCGGACGCTCGAGGCGAGGGCGCGCAGGGGGCGGCCGGGGTAGGGCACGGGCGCCTCCTCGGGTGTCGCGGCGCAGCGGCCTGGCGGGAACGGGTCGGGGGAGAGCCTAGGCGCTGGCCGATCCGCTCAGATCAGCATGTCCTCGGAGCGGTGGAGGATCAGCCGGGCCGGCCCGATGTGGAGGAGGCCGTTGGTGAGCGGGGCGCAGCGCACGCCCCCGCGGCGCCGCATCGCCTTGAAGGCGCCGGGCGCGAGCGAGACGTCCATCCAGGCGCAGGGGTTGGCCGGGCGGCCGCCCTGGAACTCGATCCGCTCGCCGCCCTGCTCCACCGCGAAGGTGCGGCCGGCGAGCGCGTCGATGTCGGCGCCGCGCACGATGATGTTGCGGCGGGTGTCGGCGGGGTCGAACGCGGCACGGCCGAGCTCCGCCGCGACGTGCTCGAGCGACTCGATCGCGAAGAGGGTGACCGCGGCGGTGCGATGCGCGCGCTGGGCGAAGTAGCGGTCGCCGACGATGCCGAGTCCCGCGCGGATCTCGATCCGCTCGGGCTGCTCGTTGCCCTCGGAGGGGATCGGGCCGTCGGCCGGCCGGCCCTCGAACCGGTGCAGCGGCGAGACGACGAAGCGCACGAGCTCGATCGCGGCGGCCTCCATGACTGCCACGGTACGCGGGCCCGGGCGGGCGCCCGCTCGATTCGCGGCGGGGCTCCCCGATGTGTATAGTCGTACCTCGTTGCGTGCGCCCCCCAAGGCCACGCGATGGACTGCGCCCGTAGCTCAACGGATAGAGCATCTGACTACGGATCAGAAGGTTGGGGGTTCGAATCCCTCCGGGCGCACTCTGGTTGAGACAGAACAGGACGGCTCGCTTCGGCGGGCCGTTCTTGGTTGAACGGCTCATTCACGATGCAGCCTCCGCCTCGGACCAGGGGATGCTGTCGCCCTCCTCCGCCAGCGCGGCGTCGAAGGCCTCCACATCTTCTGCGTCCTCGAGAGCGTCCCTCATCCGCTCGTACTGCTCGGGGCTGATGAGCACGGCTTCCGGACGTCCTCGGCGCATGATGACGACGGTCTCGGTGCGTGAGCGGATGATCAGTTCGGAGAAGTTCGCGCACGCGTCGGTGACGCTGATGGTCGACATGCTTCGAGCGTACGTTCGGCCGTCGGGGCATCCGCGGTTCGGCGCCGAGGGGCGTGCAGTCCGACGTCCGGGGGCTGCTCGCGGGACGTCGCGCGCCAGCTCGGGTGCGGGGCGGCGGCGGCGCGAGGGGGAGGGCTAGCGTCGTCGGGGCGGGATCTTGCGCAACCCGGGTTCCGGTCTCGTGCGGTGGACGGTTGCGGCGGGGCGGGCGGCCCTGCATACTCAAAACCACACGACGCAAGGTTTTGGGCGCGACCGCTCGATTCCGCACACTCGATGACGAGAGGGAACGATCATGACGACGTCCAGCGGATCCGCGGCGGGGATGCCCTCGGGCATGACCACCGCGACGGCGACAGTGCGGGGGCACCACGCGTTCTCCGAGCCGACCGAGCCCGCGTCGAAGGGCTACGTCTTCTGGCTGCTCGCGGCGCAGCTGATCTTCTTCATCGCGCTGCTCGGGCCGGCGGTCGTCGGCATCGGCCTGAAGATCCAGTCGCTCGTCGAGTCGGGCGAGATCGCGCAGGACGGCGCGACCGGCGCCGCGGCGGTGCTCGGCGGCTTCGGCGCCCTCTTCGCCACGATCGCGAACGTCGTCGTCGGCCGGCTCTCCGACCGCACGACGAGCCGCTTCGGCCGCCGCCGGATCTGGATCGTGACCGGCACGGTGCTGATGACGGTCGCCTTCGCCATCATGGCGCTCGCCCCCACCCTGCTCGTCGCCACCGTCGGCTGGTCGCTCGCCCAGCTCGGCGCGAACATGACGCTCGCCCCCTTCACCGCGACGCTCGCCGACCAGGTGCCGAAGTTCCAGCGCGGCAAGATCACCGCAGCGCTCGGCATCGCGCAGAACGTCGGCATCCTCGGCGGCACCTACGTCGCCCAGGCGTTCGCCGGCCAGCTGGTCGTGATGTTCGTCGCCCCGTCGATCCTCGCGATCGTCGCCATGATCGTCTTCGCGGTCGTGCTGCCCGACAAGCGCCTGCCCCAGGCGCCGCCGCGCGCGACGCTGCGCGACTGGGCCGAGACCTTCTGGGTCAGCCCGGTGAAGAACCCCGACTACGCGCTGGCCTGGTGGTCGCGCTTCCTGATCATCTTCGCGAGCTTCGGCTTCACCACCTTCCGCTTCTTCTACCTCCTCAACCACATCGGCGTGGAGGAGGGGAGCATCCCGGCCGTGATCACCACCAGCGTGCTGATCTACACGGTGACCCTCGTCGGCGCGAGCTACTTCGCCGGCTGGCTCTCCGACCGGATCGGGCGCCGCAAGGTGTTCGTCTGGAGCTCGACCGCGCTCTTCGCGGTCGGCACCTTCGCGCTGATCTTCGTGCAGGACATCGGCGCCTTCTACGTCCTCGAGGCGGTCCTCGGACTCGCCTACGGCATCTACGTCGGCGTCGACCTCGCGCTCGTCGTCGACGTGCTGCCGAACCCCGACGACTCCGGCAAGGACCTCGGCGTCTTCAACATCGCCAACGCGCTGCCGCAGACGCTCGCGCCGCTGGTCGGCGGCATCCTCGTCTACGTCAGCGACCCGACCGGCAACAACTACGGGCTGTGGTTCACGGTCTGCGCACTGGCCGCGGTGGTCGGCGCGCTCGTCATCCTCCCCATCAAGAAAGTCCGATAGGCCTTTCTCGGACGTCCATAGGACAGGCTGGTCGGAGACGACAGTCCTGCCCGCACCACCATCACCAGTGAAAGCGACATCGATCATGACTCTGCCCCTGGCCTCCATCCAGCTGTACACGCTGGCCAAGGAGTTCTCCGAGGACCCGAACGGCTCACTCGAGAAGCTCGCGGCGATCGGACTGAAGAACGTCGAGGCGTTCGACTTCGTCCGCCGCCCCGCCGAGATCCGCGCCGCACTCGACGCGAGCGGTCTCGCCTCGCCGACCGGCCACGCTCCGCTGCTCTCCGACGAGCTGTGGACGCCGGACGGCTCCATCCCCACGCCCGCCCCCGAGGTCGTCTTCGAGGCGGCCGCGCAGATCGGCATCCAGACGGTCATCGACCCGTTCGTCTCGGCCGAGCGCTGGCTGACCGAGGACGGCGTGGCGGACATCGCCGACCGCCTGAACAAGGCCGCCGAGGTCGCCGCGACCTTCGGCCTGAAGGTCGGCTACCACAACCACGCGCAGGAGTTCATCGCCTCCTTCGACGGCGAGACCGCCTACGAGCGCTTCGTCGCGACGACCGACGAGCGCGTCGAGATCGAGCTGGACCTGTTCTGGGCGCTGACCGGCGGCCAGGACGGCCCCGCGCTGGTGTCGAAGCTGGGCTCGCGCCTGGTCGCGGTGCACGTCAAGGACGGCATCGCCCCGGCCGAGAACCCGTTCGCCCCCGGCGCCGCGGCCTTCGGCTCGGACACCCTCGACCAGCGCCGCCCGGGCGAGGGCGACGTGCCGCTCGTCGAGGCGCTCAAGGCCGGCGAGGGCGCCATCAAGTACGCCGTCATCGAGTACGACAACGCCCCCGGCGACGTCTTCGCGGACATCCAGGCGAGCTACGACTTCCTCGTGAAGGGCGGGTACGCGGCATGAGCGGGCCCATCGGCATCGGCGTCATCGGCGTCGGCGTCATCAGCGACACCTACCTCGAGAACCTCGCGTCCTTCCCGGACGTCCAGGTGCTCATCGTCGGCGACCTGCTGCTCGACCGGGCGAAGAGCCAGGCCGAGAAGCACGGCGTCCCCGCCTGGGGCTCGGCGGAGGACGTCCTCGCGCACGCCGGCGTGCAGGTCGTCGTCAACCTGACCATCCCCGCCGCGCACGTCGAGGTCTCGGCCGCGGCGATCGCCGCGGGCAAGCACGTCTGGAGCGAGAAGCCGCTGGGCCTGGACCGCGCCGGCACCGCGCAGCTGCTGCAGGACGCCGCCGCCAAGGGGCTGCGCGTCGGCTCGGCGCCGGACACGCTGCTCGGCCCGGGCTTCCAGACCGCGAAGCGCGCGATCGCGGACGGCGTGATCGGCGAGCCGATGTTCGCGTCCACCGTCTTCCAGACGGTCGGACCGGACCTCTGGCACCCGAGCCCGGCGTTCCTCTTCGCGCAGGGCGCGGGCCCGCTGCTGGACATGGGTCCGTACTACTTCACCGGACTCGTCAGCCTGTTCGGACCGGTCCAGCGGGTCGCGGCCCTCGGGCGGAAGAAGCTCGAGGAGCGGGTCATCCGCTCCGGCCCCGACGCGGGGACGACGTTCCCGGTCGAGGTGCCCACCTCGCTGCAGGTGCTGACCTCGTTCGCGGCCGGGCCGCAGGCGTCGAGCCTGCTCAGCTTCGACTCCGCGCTCGAGCGCCACGGCGTCTTCGAGATCCACGGCACGGAGGGGTCGATCGTGATCCCGGACCCGAACCAGTTCGAGGGGCGCACCGCGTACGTGAAGGCCCGCACCTCGATCGCCGACGGCCAGTGGGGCGAGCAGGAGTGGACCGAGATCGAGCAGAAGGGCACGGTCGTCGGCCGCGGACTCGGCCTGCTCGACATGGTCCGCGCGATCGCCGAGGACCGCCCGCACGTGGCCACCGGCGAGCTCGGCTTCCACGTGCTCGACGTCATGCTGTCGGCGCAGGAGTCGGCCGAGAGCGGCGAGTTCGTCGCGATCGACAGCACGCTGTCCGCGCCGGTACCCGCGGTGCCGGTGGACTTCGACCCGTTCGCGCAGACGCTCTGACGCGCTGACGGTCTCGCCGTGGCCCCCGCTCTCCACTCTCGGAGGGCGGGGGCTTCGGCGTGGGTGGGTCTCGCTACGGTGCTGCGCACAACATCAGCTGAGAGCAACCGGCCTCCTCTGTCAGCCGAGGGACCCCCTTCTCAGCTGATGTTGTGCGCGGCTGCGGCGGCAGAACATCGGCTGGAAGCGCTTGTCATCGCTGATGGGCGATGAGACGGATTCCTGGCTGATGTTCTGCGTCCGCGTCGGACGATGACGACATCGGAGGGGCCGCTGCAGGGCCGCCGTGCTGAGGATGTGGGTCTCGATACGCCGCTGCGCGGCTACTCGACCAGGATGCGGGGGCGCTGCGCGGCTACTCGACCGGCATGGAGGGGCCGCTGCGCGGCTGCTCGACCAGCGTGCAGGGGCCGCTGCGCGGCTGCTCGACCGGCATGGAGGGGGGCGCTGCGCGGCTGCTCGGCCGGCGTGCAGTGCGCGTCAGGGGGGCGGGGGCGTCAGCTCGCGGCGGAGGCGGGCGAGGGTGTCGCGGAGGCGGGTCTTGACGGTGCCGATCGGCAGGCCGAGCTCGGTGGCGATCTCGGCGTGGGTCAGGCCGCGGACGTAGGCGAGGAAGAGCAGGTCGCGGTGCTTCGGCGCGAGACGGCGGATCTCGGCGGCGGCGCGGCTGAACTCGCCGACGATCTCGCCGTGCGACTCCGCCTCGTCGATCTCGCGGAGGTAGCTGTGGATCGCGTACCGGTGGTCGCGCTCGCGGGAGGACTGAGAGGCGCGGACCCGGTCGATCGCGCGGCGGCGGGCGATCACGGCGACGAGGTGCTGCTGCTCCTCCAGGACCGCGTGCCGGCCGGCGGAGCGCCAGAGCTCGAAGTAGGTCTCCTGCGCGACCTCCTCGGCCTGCGCGTGGTCCTGCAGGATGCCGACGGTGATCGAGCGGACGCGGCGCACGGTCCGCTCGTAGAGCCGGCGGAACGCGGCGTGGTCGCCGTCGGCGAGGCCCGGGACAAGGCCCTCCGGAGCGGACAGGGCGTCGGCGGTCACGGAGCGCTCAGCACCCGGCGGACCCCAGGCTGCCTTCGGAGTGCGGACGGAGCTCCTCCGCCAGGCGCTCGAACGCGGCGACGGCCTCGTCGTTGCTGACCCGGCCGGCGTCGACGCCGTCCGCGATGCGGAGGATCTCGAGCTTGCGGTCGGCGCGGGCGGCCGTGTCCAGACCCGCGGTGCCGACGGCGGCGGTGGCTTGGACGCGGGCCACGATGGTGCGCACCTGCCAGCGGCGACTGTTGAACGACATCCTTGCGACCTCCTCGATCGACCCCGTGCATCATTCGGAGCCGCGGCTCTGTCCGATGGGTGTCGGGGAGGAGGAGGGAGTCAGGGCAGCTGGTCCTCGAGATGGAAGACCTCGGTCAGCTGCAGGAAGCCCGTATCGGGGGCTCCGTCGAGCTCGACGAAGAACTCGGCCATCTCGGCCTGCCAGCGGGCGTTGACCTCGGTGGCGGCCATCCCGGCGCGGGCGGCCTCGAGCGACGGGGTCTCGAAGTACCCGATCAGGAGGCCGTCGGGGCGGAGGAAGAGGGAGTAGTTGTTCCAGCCGGTGGCCTTCAGGGCGGCGGCCATGTCGGGCCAGATGGCCGCGTGGCGGCGGGTGTACTCGGGGATGCGCTCCGGTCGCACCTGGAGCTGGAAGCAGACGCGCTGCATGGGGTGGGGCCTTTCGGTGGGGGATCTCGATACGCGCCCTGCGGGCGCTACTCGATCAGCAAGGAACATGCTGGTCCAGCAGGAAACATGCTGGTCGAGTAGCCGCGGAGCGGCGTATCGAGACCCACCGTTTCAGGGACGGTGGATCTCGATACGCGCCCTGCGGGCGCTACTCGATCAGCATGCCGCGATCAGCAGGGCTGCGACGGGTCAGAAGTCGAAGTCGGCGATGTTGTCGGCGGTGAAGGTGAAGGGGTCGCCGAGCAGGACGGTGTTGTCGGCGTCGACGGTGAAGGAGCCGAGGTCGCCGGCTTCGAAGGTGTCGCCCTCGGCGCCGGTGATGTCGCCGTCGATCAGGGCCTTCGAGGCGTAGGCGGCGAGGTAGCCGAGGTCTCCCGGGTTCCACAGCGCGAACGCGGTGACGGTGCCGTCCTCGACGAACTCGCGCATCTGGTTCGGCGTGCCGAGACCGGTCAGCGCGACCTTGCCCTTGAAGTCCGAGGTGGAGAGGTAGCGGGCGGCGGCGGCGATGCCGACCGTCGTGGGCGAGATGATGCCCTTGAGGTCGGGGTGGGTCTGCAGGAGGGCCGCGGTCTTGTCGAACGAGGTCTGGTCGTCGTCGTCGCCGTAGACGGTGTCGACGAGCGTGACGTCCGGGTGGTTCGCGGTGAGCTCCTCCTCCATCAGCTCGATCCAGGCGTTCTGGTTCGTGGCGTTCGCGGAGGCGGAGAGGATCGCGACCTCGCCGCTGTCGCCGATCTGCTCGGTGATCAGGTCGACCTGCGCCTTGGCAATGCCCTCGGCGGTGGCCTGGTTGATGTAGAGGTCGCGGCAGTCGGCGTTGGTGTCGGAGTCGAAGGTGACGACCTTGGTGCCGTTGTCGCGCGCCTCGTTCAGCGCGTCGCAGATCGCCTTCGGGTCGTTCGCCGAGACGACGATCGCTCCGGCGCCCTGCTGGGTGAGCGTGTTGATGTAGGAGACCTGCGCGTCGGGGGAGGCCTCGGCGGGCCCGACCTCGGCGTAGGTGCCGCCGAACTCCTCGATGGCCTTCTCGCCGCCGGCGTCGGAGGTGTCGAAGTACGCGTTGCCGAGGTTCTTCGGCAGGAAGGTGATCGAGTAGTCACCGGAGCCGGAGTCGCCGCCGGCGTCCGAGCTGGAGTCGCCGTCGGAGGCGGAGCAGCCGGTCGCGACGAGCGCGACCGAGACGGCCAGTGCGGTGAGGGTGCCGAGGCGGCGCCCACGGGAGGAGAACATCATCGTCTGCCTTTCGTCGAGGTGCTGTGGGGGTGGTGCGGGGTGGTGCGGGTGCTGTGCCGGTGATGCGGGATCAGGGGCGTCTCCTGCCCGAGCGCCGCAGTCGCGACAGCCAGGCCAGGAAGCTGGTGGACACCACCGAGAGCACGAGCAGCACTCCGGTGATGATGTTGATGACGTCGGAGGTGACGTTCGCGAGGCGCAGGGCCGAGGCGATCACGCCGATCAGGATCACGCCGGCGATCACGCCGTGCAGGGCGCCGCGGCCGCCGAAGATCGACACGCCGCCCAGCAGGACGGCCGCGATCACCTGCAGCTCGAGCCCGGTCGCGTTGTCGCCGCGGGCGGAGCCGTAGCGGAGCGTGTAGTAGATGCCGGCCAGCGCGGAGACGGCGCCGGAGACCACGAACAGGATGAACTTGGTGCGGTTCACGTTCACGCCGGAGAAGATCGCCGCCTCGTCGTTCAGGCCGATGGCGAAGACGCCGCGGCCGAAGCGGGTGGAGTGCAGCACCACCGCGAAGACGATCGCCAGGATCGCGAACGGCAGCACCACCAGCGGCACCGGGCCGACGAGCTTCGCCTTCGCGAGGTCGGTCCAGAACTCGGGGAAGTCCGTCACGGCCGTGGTGCCGAGCAGTCCGACCGCGAGCCCGCGGTAGAGCGCGAGCGTGCCGATCGTGACGGCGAGCGAGGGCAGTCCGACGACGGTGACCAGGAAGCCGTTCAGCGCTCCGCCGACGGCGCCCGCCACGATCGCGATCAGCGCTGCGACCTCGAACGGCACTCCGGCCTGGTGCAGCGTGCCGGTGAGCACGCTCGCCAGCCCGACGGTGGAGGCGACCGACAGGTCGATCTCGCCGGTGATGATGATCAGCGTCATCGGCAGCGCGATCAGCAGCGTCGGAGCGATGTCGAGGAAGAGGTAGGTGATGGTGATCGGCTTGTCGAAGCTCTTCACCGAGGCGGAGGCGACGACGATCACGAGGATCAGCAGCAGGACGATCGCCGTCTCGCGGCTGAAGAGGATCCGCTGCCAGGCCGGCCGGGCGTAGTCGCGGTACTCGCGCGCGGTGCGCACGGCGGTGGTGTCGGTGACGAGGCTCATCAGGAGTCGTCCCTCTCTTCGAGGAGCTTGCGGGACTGTCGGAGGGAGAGCACGCGGTCGAGCACGATGGCGCCGATGATCAGCACGCCGACCACCGCCCGCTGCCAGAAGTCGGGCACGCCCAGGATCGGCAGGGCCCGGTTGATGGTGAGCAGCAGCACCGCGCCGATCGCTGCGCCCCAGACCGTGCCGGAGCCGCCGAAGATCGCGACGCCGCCGATCACCGCGGCGCCGACGGCGTCGAGCTCGTAGCCGGAGCCGGCCTGCGAGTTGACGGTGCCGTAGCGCGCCGCGTAGAGGACGCCGGCCAGGCCGGTCAGCGCGCCGGAGACGACGAAGGCGACCAGGATGCGCCGGGTGACGGGCAGGCCGTAGAGCCGCGCCGCGTCCGGGTCGGAGCCGATCGCGTAGAACTCGCGGCCGGCGCGCTGGTTGCGCAGGTACCAGCCCGAGGCGATCAGCACGACGAGCGCGATGATCGTGAGGTACGGGATGGTGAGGAACTGCCCGGTGCCCAGGGCGAGGAAGTCCTTGGGCATGTCGGACGCGTTGATCCGATCGCTGCCCGTCCAGGCGACGTTGATGCCGCGATAGGCGTAGAGCGTGCCGAGAGTGATCACCAGTGCCGGGACCTTCGCGAACGCGACGAGCGCGCCGTTGATCAGCCCGAGCAGTCCGCCGAAGACGATGCCGGCGGCGAAGACGGCGAGGATCGGGATCCCCGGCACGTCGAGGAACAGCCGGCCGGTGAGGTAGGCGGTCAGCCCCAGGATCGAGCCGACCGAGAGGTCGACCGAGCGGGTGATGATCACGATGGCCTGGCCGACCGCGATCAGGATGAGGATCGACGGGGTCAGCAGCAGGTCGCGCCAGCCGTCGGGGGAGAAGAGGAAGGTCGGGTTCTTCGCGGTCGTCGCGATGACGACGAGGATCAGCGCGAGCAGGATGCCGGTCTCGCGGGCCCGGACGAAGGAGCCGAAGCCGGAGGCGAAGGCGTTGGGCTTGGCAGCGGGCACGCGCTTCTGCGTCGGTGCCTGGGCGGTGCTCATGCGGCTGCTCCTCTGGTGGCGGCGAGCATGACGGTCTCGCTGGTGGCCTCGGCCCGGTCGAGCTCGGCGGTGATCCGCCCCTCGCGCATCACCAGGACGCGGTCGGCCATGCCGAGCACCTCGGGCAGCTCGGACGAGATCATCAGGATCCCCATCCCCTCCCCGGCGAGCTGCGAGAGCAGCCGGTGCACCTCGGACTTGGTGCCGACGTCGATGCCGCGGGTCGGCTCGTCGATGATCAGGACCCTCGGGTTCGTGGCGAGCCACTTGCCCAGCACGACCTTCTGCTGGTTGCCGCCCGAGAGCGTGCCGGCGACGGTGTCGAGCGCGTCGGTCTTCACCTCGAGCCGCGCGGCCCAGTCGCGCGCGGCGGTGTTCTCGCGGCGGCCGGTGATCAGGCCGCCCTTGGAGAGCGACTTCTGGATCGCCATCGTGATGTTGCGCGACACGGAGGAGTCGAGCACGAGGCCCTGCTTGCGGCGGTCCTCGGGGACGAGAGCGAGCCCGGCGCGCATGGCGGCCGAGGGGCTGCCCGCCGGGATCCGGCCGCCGACGAGGGTGACGGAGCCGGAGTCGTAGGGGTCGACGCCGAAGACGGCGCGGGCCACCTCGCTGCGGCCGGCGCCGACGAGGCCGGCCAGGCCGACGATCTCGCCGGCGCGGACGGTGAAGGAGATGTCGTGGAAGACGCCGGCCGAGGTGAGGCCGCTCACCTCGAGCAGGACGTCGGTGATCTCGGTCGCCTGCTTGGGGAAGAGCTCGGTGATGTCGCGGCCGACCATCTCGCGGACGATGCCGTCGACGGTGGCGTCCTCGGTGGCGGTGGTGGAGATGTAGGCGCCGTCGCGCATCACGGTGATGGCGTCGCAGAGCGAGAAGACCTCGTCGAAGCGGTGCGAGATGAAGATCAGCGCCCGGCCCTCGTCGCGGAGCGAGCGGGCGACGGTGAAGAGGCGCTCGACCTCGACGCCGGAGAGCGCGGCGGTCGGCTCGTCCATCACGAGGACCTTCGCGTCGAGCGAGATGGCCTTGGCGATCTCGATGATCTGCTGGTCGGCGATCGAGAGACCCTCGGCGGGGCGGTCGGGGTCGATCCGGACGCCGAGGCGCTCGAAGAGGCCGACGACCTCGGTGCGCATCGCCTTGCGGTCGATGCGGCCGAGGCGACCGCGGGGCTGCCGGCCCATGAAGATGTTCTCGGTGACGCTGAGATCGGGGAAGAGCGTCGGCTCCTGGTAGATCACGGCGATGCCCGCGGCCTTCGACTGCGCGGTCGAGGAGAAGTCGACCGGTTCGCCGTCGAGGAGGAACTCGCCCGCGTCGCGCTGGTGCACTCCGGCGATGATCTTGACGAGCGTCGACTTGCCGGCGCCGTTCTCGCCGACCAGCGCGTGGATCGACCCGCGGTGCACGGCGATGGTGCCCGAGCGCAGCGCGACGACGGCGCCGAACGCCTTGACCACGCGGGCGAGCTCGAGTGCGGGTGGCGGATCTGATGCCACGGGTGGTACCTCCTCATCGAGGGGAATCGCGGTCAGGTCCCGGCTTCGGATGAAGAGGACCTGAATCGATTCATCCAGCTTCATCGCTACTATAGGGACGCTGAGCCGGAGCGGTCAACGCGAGATGCGGCTCGGCGTCCCAAGGGAGGCGATGTGGCGCGAGTGAGCATCCGCGACGTCGCCCTGCGCGCCGGCGTCTCGGTCGGCACGGTCTCCAACGTGCTGAACCGGCCGGACGAGGTCTCCGACGACTCGCTCGCCCGGGTGAACGCCGCCGTCGAGTCGCTCGGCTACGTGCGGAACGACGCGGCCCGGAAGCTCCGCAACGGCGTGAGCTCGACCGTCGGCTTCGTGGTGCTCGACGGGCAGAACCCGTTCTTCAACGACGTGGTGCGCGGCGCCGAGGACGAGGCCTCCCGCCACCAGATCGCCGTGCTCTACGGCAACACCGACGAGGACCCGTCGCGCGAGCGGCAGTACCTCGACCTGTTCGAGGAGCAGCAGGTGCGCGGCGTGCTGATCGCGCCGTACGGCGACATCTCGCAGCGGCTGGAGAAGCTGCGCGGGCGCGGGGTGCCGGTCGTGCTGGTCGACCGCTTCAGCGGCGACGGCCGCTACAGCTCGGTCTCGGTCGACAGCGTCGCGGGCGGGCGGATGGCGGCCGAGCACCTGATCGCGACCGGGCGGCGCCGGCTGGCCTTCGTGGGCGGGCCGTTCGAGATCCGCCAGGTCACCGACCGGCTGGCGGGCGCGCGGGTCGCGGTGGAGAACAGCGATGCGTCGGTCGATCTCGAGGTCGTGGCGACCACGGCGCTGACCGTCGCGCAGGGGGTCGCCGCCGGGATGCGGATCCTGGCCCGGCCGCGCCGCGACCGCCCCGACGCGCTCTTCGCGGCCAACGACCTGGTCGCGCTCGGGCTGCTGCAGGCGCTCGCCGTGGACGGGCGGATGCTGGTGCCGGACGAGATCGCGCTGATCGGCTTCGACGACATCTCGTTCGCCGCGGCCGCCGCCGTGCCGCTGTCCTCGATGCGGCAGCCGAGCTCCGTGATCGGGCGGACGGCGCTGCGCGTGCTGTTGGAGGAGGCGGCGGACCCGGAGCTGATCCCGCGGCAGACGGTGTTCCTGCCGGAGCTGGTCGCGCGGGCGTCGACGCGGGCGCGGCGCTGACGGCGGCACCTGCGGATCGGCCTCCCGCTAGCGTGGACGGGATCGTCGACCGGATCCGAAGGAGCATCTCGATGACCGCAGCACGCCAGGACACCGTCAGCACCGCCACTGTGCGGCACCTCCCGTGGGCCGCGCCCGCGCGGGAGCCCGCGATGAGCACCGCGGTCGACCGCCACGGCCGCTGGCGGCTGACCAGCCGCTCGGTGCTGCGCGACGGTCGGCCCTTCATCCCGGTCTCCGGTGAGCTGCACTACAGCCGCGTGCCGCGCGCTCGGTGGGAGGAGCGGCTGCGGCTGATGCGCGCGAGCGGCGTGACGGTCGTGGCGTTCTACGTGATCTGGATCCACCACGAGGAGGTGCGCGGAGAGCGCCGCTTCGACGGGGACCTCGACGTCGGCGCATTCGTCGACCTCTGCGCCGAGGTCGGGCTGGACGTCGTCCTGCGGGTGGGGCCGTGGTGCCACGGCGAGGTCCGCAACGGCGGCTTCCCGGACTGGGTGCAGGCCGCCGAGGTGGAGCACCGGACCGACGACCCCGAGTACCTCGAGCTCGTCCGGGACTGGTTCGGCGCGCTCGGCGGCGAGCTGGCGTCGCGGTGCGGACCGGGCAGCAACGTGGTCGCGATCCAGATCGAGAACGAGATCTACGACCAGCCCGGGCACATCCGGACCCTCAAGGGCCTGGCCCGGGAGGCGGGGCTGACGGCGCCGATCTGGACGTCGACGGGCTGGGGCGGCGCCGACCTGCCGCTGGACGAGGTGCTGCCGCTGTTCGGCGGCTACGCGGACGGCTTCTGGGTCGAGTCCGACTCGCCGTGGGACTCGACGTTCCGCGACCACTTCTTCTTCAGCCACCAGTGGGACGACCCGGGCATCGGCGCCGACGTCCGCGGCGCGACGACGGACGCGGTGACGCCCCGCGCCCCCTCGCTCGACTACCCGCCGGCGACCTGCGAGCTCGGCGGCGGCATGGCCACCGCCTACCACCGGCGCCCGGCCGTGCAGCCGCTCGACATCGCGGCGGTCGCGCACACCAAGATCGGCAACGGCTCGGCCTGGCAGGGCTACTACATGTACACCGGGGGGACGAACCCGCGCAGCGCCGCCGCCGACGGACTGCAGGAGTCGCAGGCGACCGGCTACCCGAACGACCTGCCGCGGTTCGACTACGACTTCCGCGCGCCGATCGGAGCGAGCGGCCGGCCGTCGCCGACCCTCGCGCTGCTGCGGCGCCAGCACGCCTTCCTCGAGGCCTTCGGCGAGCGGCTCGCGCAGATGCCGTCGACGCTGCCGGACGAGCTGCCGGTCGACCAGCAGGACACGGACACGCTGCGCTGGGCGCTGCGGAGCGACGGGTCGAGCGGCTTCGTGTTCGTCACCTGGCACCAGCCGCACGAGCCGCTGCCGGAGCACCCGGGCGTGGTGCTCGAGGTGGGTCTCGACGACGAGGTCGTGCGGTTCCCCTCGGTGAGCACGCCCGTGCCGGCCGGGACGCTGATGGTCTGGCCGGTGCGCCTGACGGTCGGCGGGGTCCGGCTGGACTGGGCGACCGCGACGCCGCTGACGCTCCTCGACGGGGCGGAGCCGACGCTGGTCCTGGTGGCGGCCGCGGGCGTCGTCGCCGAGCTCGCCTTCGCCGAGGGCACGCGGCTGGCGGTGGACGGGGAGCGGCGGGACGGCGCGCTCCTCCGCCTCGATGTCGAGGAGCCGGTGCTGGTACGGGCGCAGGGCGACGGCGGGGCGTGCTCGGTGCTGGTCCTGTCGGCGGAGGCGGGCGAGGAGGCGTCGGTGCTCGTCGACCAGGGCTCGGGGGAGCGCCGCCTCGTGCTGTCGGAGGACCCGGTCTGGCTCGACGGAGCGGGGCGGATCGCGGGGGACGTCCGGGCGGGGAGCCGCCTGCCGCGCGCCTACGACCCGGAAGGGCAGCGCTTCGTCCCGGTCGCCGGATCAGCGGCGTCGATGCGGCCGGAGACGGAGGCGGTCGAGGCGCCCCTGCTCCGCGCGAGCGACGCCGTGCCGGTGTCCTACGGCGAGTCCGCGGGGCGCGCCTCCGCACCCCGGGACGCCGACTTCGCCGCCGCGGCCGCGCACCGGCTCGAGCTGCCGGAGACCGATCCGGCGGCGCAGCGCCGCGAGCTCGAGATCCACTGGGCGGGCGACGTCGCCCGGATCCTCGTCGACGGCGAGGTCGTCGCCGATCAGTTCTGGGACGGTGGGCCGTGGGTGCTCGACCTGGACGAGTTGAACGCGGGTTCCGGGGACGTCGTCCTGGAGATCCTGCCGATGTCGCCCGAGGCCCGGATCGGCCTGACCGGGAGCGCCGAGGAGCGCCGGCGACGAGACGCTTCTCCTCTTCTCGAGCTCGGCCCGGTCGTCGTGGCGCACTGGTACCGCTGGACCGAGGACTGACGAGCGTCCAGGTGGCGTGCACGCCCGGAATCTAGGGTGGGCGGATGACCTCCTGGAGCGCCGCAGACATCCCCGACCAGACCGGCAGGACGTTCGTCGTCACCGGCGCGAACAGCGGACTGGGGGAGGCGACCGCGCGGGCGCTCGCCGAGCACGGCGCCCGCGTGGTCCTCGCCTGCCGGACCGTCGAGAAGGGCGAGCGGGCTGCCGAGCGGATGGGCGGCGACGTCGTCGTCCGGCGGCTCGACCTCGCCGACCTCGCCTCGGTGCGCGAGTTCGCCGAGGCGACCGGGCCGATCGACGTGCTGGTCAACAACGCCGGCATCATGGCGGTCCCGGAGGGGCGCACCGCGGACGGCTTCGAGCTGCAGTTCGGCACGAACTTCCTCGGCCCGTTCGCGCTGACCGGGCTGCTGCTGCCGCGGATCGCGGACCGCGTGGTGTCGCTCTCGAGCCTCGCACACCGCTTCGGCGCGCTCGACTTCGACGACCTGAACTGGGAGCGCCGCCGCTACAGCCCGTGGCCGGCATACGGGCAGTCGAAGCTGGCCGACCTCGTCTTCGCGTTCGAGCTGCACCGGCGCCTGCGCCGGGCCGGCTCGAGCGTCGGCTCGATGGCCGCGCACCCCGGCATGTCGGTCACCGAGCTGCACACGCACACCGGCGACGGGCAGGGCGCGATCATGGGCGCGCTGATGCGCACGGTCGGGCAGAGTGGTGACGACGGCGCGCTGCCGACGCTGCTCGCGGCGACCTCGCCCGACGCGCGCTCCGGCGCCTACTACGGACCGGGCGGCCTCGGCGAGGTCCGCGGGGCGCCGCGCCAGGTGAACCCGAACCGCGCCGCCCGCGACCGGGACGCCGCGCGCCGGCTCTGGGACCGCGCCGTCGAGCTGACCGGGGTGTCGCCGCTCGACGAGGGCTGAGCGAAGCGCCCTTCCGCGGACACCCGCCTCCTCCGCGTCCCGGCTCCTCCGTACACTGGCGAGCGCGCGGGAAGCCGCCGCCGGACCCCGAGGAGCACCGTGGCAGCACGACGAACGACCGCCGCCGCGACGCTGCACGACGTCGCCCGGGCGGCGGGAGTGTCCCTGGCCACCGCCTCGCGCGTGCTCAACGGCAGCGCCCGCAAGGTGCAGGGCGAGTACCGCGAGCGGGTCGAGGCGGCCGCGGCCGAGCTGGGCTACTCCGCGAATCCGGCGGCGCAGGCCGTCGCGCGCGGGACCACCTCGACGATCGCGCTGCTCGTCAGCGACATCACCGACCCGTACTTCTCGGGCATCGCCTCCGGGGTGATCGGCGCGGCCGACGCGTCGCGGCTGGACGTGCGGATCGCCGTCACCGACCGCGACCCGGACAAGGAGCTCGGCCTGGTCCGCTCGCTGCGCGGTGGGCGGCCGCGGGCGATCGTCCTGGCCGGCAGCCGCTTCGCCGCCGACCGGCACCGCGACGCGCTGATCGCCGAGCTGCAGGCCTACGAGGCGTCCGGCGGGCGGGTCGCCATGATCAGCCAGGGCGGGCTGCCGTTCCCCTCGGTGCAGGTGGACAACCGCGCCGGAGCGCGTGCGCTCGCGGCGGCGCTCGCCGAGGCCGGCTACCGGCGCTGCGCGATCGTGCGCGGTCCGGAGGCGGTGCTGACGTCGTCCGACCGGGTCGCGGGGTTCCTCGAGGGGCTGTCCGCGGCGGGGGTGAGCGTCGATCCGGATCTGATCGTCGAGGCGCCGCTCACCCGGGACGGTGCGTTCGACGCCGCAGCCGCGCTGCTGGCCGGGCGCTCCGCCGACATCGACCTGGTCTTCGCCGTCACCGACCTGATGGCGGTCGGCGTCGCCTCCGCGATGCGCGCGGCCGGAGTCGAGCCCGGCGCGGGCATGGGCGTCGCGGGCTTCGACGACGCGCCCATCGCGGAGGACGTGCACCCCGGCCTGACCACGGTCGCGGTGCCGCTCGCAGCGCTCGGCGAGCGCGCCGTCGCCGCGGCCCTCGGCGACGACGCCGACGGGGCCTCGGTCGAGCTGCCCACCCGCGTCGTCCTGCGCGCGAGCACCCCGCCGCGAGTCGCGCCGGCCGCGTAGCGCGCGCCATGCTGGTCGAGTAGCCCTGCAGGGGCGTATCGAGACCCGCCGTCCCCCGAAGGGCAGGTCTGCAGACCCCTGTTCTAACGGTGGTGGATCTCGATACGCCCGCTGCGCGGGCTACTCGATCAGCATGGAACACGTGCAAGCGTGTCGGCGCGGGTCCGCACGTGCTGGTCGAGTAGCGCGCAGCGCGTATCGAGACCCGCCCACTGCCGTTCCTCCGCTGGATGGGAAAGCGCTTGCCCGCAGGACCGGTCCGCGGCTAGCATCAGGAAAACGCTTCCCACTCCTCCGAAAGGCGCACCGTGTCAGAGTCGACCACCCCCACCCTCGGGATCATCCTGAACGGCGCCTCCGGCCGGATGGGCTACCGCCAGCACCTCGTCCGCTCGATCCTGGCGATCCGCGAGCAGGGCGGCGTGCTGCTCTCCGACGGCACCCGCGTGCAGGTCGAGCCGCTGCTGGTCGGGCGCTCCGAGGCGAAGCTCGCCGAGCTCGCCGGCAAGCACGGCCTGACGAACTGGACCACCGACCTCGACGCCGCGCTCGCCGACCCGAAGTGGCAGGTCTACGCCGACTTCCTCGTGACGAAGGCGCGCGTCCCCGCGATCAAGAAGGCGATCGCCGCCGGCAAGCACATCTACACCGAGAAGCCCACCGCGGAGTCCTACGCCGAGGCGCTCGAGATCGCCGAACTGGCCAAGGAGGCCGGCATCAAGAACGGCGTCGTGCACGACAAGCTCTACCTGCCGGGCCTGCAGAAGCTCAAGCGCCTGATCGACTCCGGCTTCTTCGGCCGCATCCTCAGCGTCCGCGGCGAGTTCGGCTACTGGGTCTTCGAGGGCGACTGGCAGGCCGCGCAGCGCCCGAGCTGGAACTACCGCAGCGAGGACGGCGGCGGCATCATCGTCGACATGTTCCCGCACTGGAACTACGTGCTGGAGAACCTCTTCGGACCGATCGAGGGCGTCTACGCCAAGGCGACCACCCACATCGAGACCCGGGTCGACGAGAACGGCGCGCCCTACACGGCGACGGCCGACGACGCGGCCTACGCGATCTTCGATCTCGCCGGCGGCATCACCGCGCAGCTCAACTCCTCCTGGGTCGTGCGGGTCGACCGCAAGGAGCTCGTCGAGTTCCAGGTCGACGGCACGCTCGGCTCGGCCGTGGTCGGCCTCTTCGGCGCCAAGATCCAGCCGCGCGTCGCGACCCCCAAGCCCACCTGGAACCCCGACCTGCCCGAGACGCACGACTACGCGGAGGACTGGCAGGAGCTGCCCGTCAACGACGTGTTCGAGAACGGCTTCAAGACCCAGTGGGAGCAGTTCATCCGCCACGTGGTCGAGGACGCTCCGCACGAGTACGACTTCTTCGCCGGAGCGCGCGGCGTGCGCCTGGCCGAGCTGGGCCTGGAGTCCTCCCGCGAGGGCCGGCGGATCGACGTCGCCGCGCTCGACGCCGCCGCCGACGCCGAGGTGCTCGTGCAGGCGGGCGCCGTCCAGTGAGCGGGCTGACCCTGCTCGGCGCCGACGGCGCGACCCGCTCGATCGAGCTGCTGCCCGCTCCCGCGCACACGCGGCCCACCGCTCCGCTGCGCTCGCGCACCGCCTACGCCGCCGCGCACGTCGTGCCGCTCGTGCACGGCGAGAACCGGCCCGGCCACCCGGCCCAGATCGACTGGGACGCCACGCTCGGCTTCCGCCACCACGTCTGGTCCTGGGGGCTGGGCGTCGCCGACGCGATGGACACCGCGCAGCGCAACATGGGCCTGGACTGGACCGCGACGCAGGAGCTGATCCGCCGCAGCGCCGCCGAGGCCGCCTCGGTCGGCGGGGCGCTCGTGGTCGGGATCAACACGGACCAGCTCACCGAGGACGTCGTCCCGCTGGACACCGTCATCGACGCCTACGTCGAGCAGCTCGCCTTCGCCGAGGACGCGGGGGCGGAGGTCGTGCTGATGGCCAGCCGTCACCTGGCCCGCGCCGCGGAGACCGCCGCCGATTACGAGCGGGTCTACGCCGCCGTGCTCGCCCGCGCCACGAAGCCGGTCGTCCTGCACTGGCTCGGCACCGCCTTCGACGGCGTGCTCGAGGGCTACTTCGGCGCGGCCGACCCGGTCGACGCCTTCCCGGTCGTGCAGCGGATCATCGAGGACAACCTCGACTCGGTGCGCGGCATCAAGATGTCGCTGCTGGACGCGGACGCCGAGATCGCGCTGCGCTCCCGGCTGCCCGAGGGTGCGACCCTCTTCACCGGCGACGACTTCAACTACGTCGGCCTGATCGAGGGCGCCCCCGACGCCGACGGCACGCCGCGCTGGTCGGACGCGCTGCTCGGCGCCTTCGCCGCGCTGGCACCGAGCGCCTCCGCCGCCATCCAGGCACTGGACGCGGGCGACACCGCCGAGTACCGCCGCGTGCTGGGCCCTACCGAGGCGCTCTCACGCCAGGTCTTCGCCGCGCCGACGCAGTACTACAAGACCGGCGTCGCCTTCCTCTCCTGGCTGAACGGCCACCAGCCGGCCTTCTCGATGGTGGGCGGGCTGCACTCCGCGCGCTCGCTGCCGCACCTGTCCGAGATCGTCCGGCTCGCGAACGCCTCCGGTGCGCTGGAGCGGCCGGAGCTCGCGGCCGACCGCTGGACCGGGCTGCTCGCGCTGAACGGCGTCGAGGTCACCCGCGGCGTCGAGGCGCTGCACCTGGTCGAGGCGGTCACCGCGTGAGCGCCGACCCGCGCCTCTCGCTCAATCAGGCCACGATCAAGCACGCCTCGCTCGCCGAGGCGCTCGACACCACGGTCGCCGCGGGGATGTCCGCGATCGGCCTCTGGCGCGAGCCGGTCGCCGAGGTCGGGCTGGCGGAGGCCGTGCGCCTCGTCGCCGACTCCGGCCTGCGCGTCTCCTCCCTCTGCCGCGGCGGCTTCTTCACCGCGCCCGAGGGTCCGGAGCGGCGGGCGGCGATCGACGAGAACCGCCGTGCGATCGAGGAGACCGCCGCGCTCGGAGCCCCCGCGCTCGTGCTCGTCGCCGGCGGGCTGCCGGCCGGCTCGCGCGACGTGATCGGCGCCCGGGCCCGCGTGCAGGAGGCGCTGGCCGAGCTGGCCGACGACGCCGCGGCGGCGGGCGTGCAGCTCGCCATCGAGCCGCTGCACCCGATGTACGCCTCGGACCGCGCCGTCGTCTCGACGCTCGGCCAGGCCCTCGACCTCGCCGCGCCGTTCGACGCGGCCGCGGTCGGCGTGGTCGTCGACACCTTCCACGTCTGGTGGGACCCGCAGGTGCTCGCGCAGATCGCCCGCGCCGGAGCGGAGGGCCGGATCGCGAGCTACCAGGTCTGCGACTGGGCGACCCCGCTGCCGGCCGACGTGCTGCTCGCGCGCCGCTACCCGGGCGAGGGTGTCATCGACTTCGAATCGCTCACCCGCGCGGTCGTCGAGGCGGGCTACGCCGGCGACGTCGAGGTCGAGATCTTCCACCAGGAGGTCTGGGACACGGCGTACCCCGAGGTCGCGGAGCGCGTCGTCGCGTCCTTCGCCGAGACGGTGTCGCCGCACCTCTGAGAGGCGCACCCCTGAACTCCCGGTCCGCCGTCGCTGGAGGGTGAGCGGCGGACCGGGCTTCTTCTTTCTAGAGGAGCGACGCGCTCAGCTCCACGGCAGATCCAGCGCGTCGAACGTCGTCTCGCGGCGCAGCGCCTCCTGCAGCGCGTGCTCGACTCCGTCGACCACGCGGTGGCGCCCCTCGACGTCCTGCACCTCGCGCCAGGCGTCCGCGGGCAGCGCGCGCGGCGACGGAGCCGCCATCACCGCCTCGAGCAGGCGGAGGAAGCCGCCGGTGCGCTCGATCCCGGCGTGCAGCGGCGTGCCCAGCTCTCGGGCGGCGAGCAGCCCCTCGAACGGCGTGATCCGGTCGAACTGCAGCGTGCGCGGCGGCAGGTCCTCGCGCACGAGCTGCACCACGTCGAGGGTGTAGTAGAACCGCAGCGTCCCGCGGGTGCCGACGATCTCGACGGAGGGCTCCTCCGGCCGTTCGGCGCAGAGGGTGACCGCGGTCGTGACCCGCAGGCCGTCGGCCAGGGTCAGGACGGCGACCGAGGTGTCGTCGGCCTCGATGTCGTTCGCGCGGCGCAGGTCCAGCCGCACGTCGACGACGTCCTCGAGCCGGTCGGCGCCGGCGATCGCGAGGGCGGTGGCGGTCGCGTGCGAGAAGGGGTTGGTCAGGACGCCGTCGGCGACGACCGCGCCGTCGAGCGTGCGGCGGCCGGCCCAGGGGGAGCGCGACCAGTAGCGGTCGTCGCGGACCCAGACTCCCGAGGCGCCGTAGCGCAGGACGTCGCCGATCTCGCCGTCGGCCACGGCCGCGCGGATCGCCGGGATCGCGGAGGAGCCGAGGCTCTGGAAGCCGACCTGCACGAGCGAGCCGGTCGCCGCGGCGCGCTCCGTGATGGCGGTGAACTCGGCGAGCGAGGCGGCGGGCGGCTTCTCCAGCAGGACGTCGTTGCCGTGGTCCATCGCCGCGAGCGCGATCGCCGCGTGGGTGTGGATCGGGGTGCTGATGATGACGACGTCGGTGCCGCCGGCGGCGAAGAGGCCGGTCGCGTCCGGGTGGTGCGCGACGCCGTCGGGGAGCAGCCCCTCGACCGGCGGCCGCGGGTCGGCGACGCCGATGAGCCTGACGCGGCCGTCGCGGTGCGCCGCGAGGACGGCGCCGAGGTGCGAGGCGCCGTAGCCGCCGATGCCGACGAGCCCGATCCGGGGGATCACGGTCGGACTCCGGAGAGCGGGCGGCTGCGGTCGTCTCGTCTGCGCTGCATGATCCGGCCAGCGTATCGGAAAGCGGTTACCTACGCCCCTCTGCGGGCCGGCCGTCTGGAGGCGGCCGCCGGTGCCGGACTACTCTGGTCACGCTGAGACGAGGTCACGGAATGAAGTTCACAGGTCACGTGCTGTCGATCGGGGCGCTCCTCGAGCTCGAGGACGAGCAGCCTTCCTCGCCGGTCGGGCGCAGAGCAGGCGTCCTGCACACTGCGGCGGGGAACGCGCGCCGAGTCGAGCAGCTGCTCGCCGAGGGTGAGTCGCTCGAGACCTGCTGGAGGTTCGGGATCCTGCAGACACTCGACGACTACGTGTCGACGGCGAAGCGGGCCGGTACCGAGGTCGCTTCCGGGGTGTTCTCGGAAGAGCCCGGGCGGACAGGTGCCGCCGAGCTCGATGCGGCGTTCGCGGCTCTGGCGGATCACTTGGCCGGACGAGACGGGTGGGAGACTCCCGCGTGGGCGTCGGCTGCTGAGCGTCGTGTCGAGGCCTGGTATCCCTCCGTGCCGAGCATCTTCCGCGAGGAGGCCGAACGGGACAGCCCTCGTGCCTTCCGCCAGCGCGGGATCCTGATCACTGGACGGTCCCTGGCGCGCGCATGACCGGCGACGGAGAGCTCGACGCCTCGGAACTCCGGGCGCTGTTCCAGGAGCTCTCCGACCGCTTGGAGGACCGCGGCCAGCAGGCACAGCTCTTCGTCGTCGGCGGGGCAGCGATGGCACTCGAGTACGACGGAGGGCGGGTGACGCGTGACGTCGATGCCGCGTTCGCTCCGGCCTCCGCCGTCCGGGAGATCGCCGCTGAGCTCGGCGAGCTTCACGGCCTCGAGCCCGACTGGATCAACGACGCCGCGAAGGGCTTCCTGCCCGGCCAGGACGATGACGCTCGGACGGTCTTCGACTCCGAGTCCCTCCTGGTCCAGGTCCCCTCGCCGGAGTACCTCCTCGCGATGAAGCTTCACGCCGCACGGGACGAGCGCGACCTGTCCGACGCGGCGACGCTGTACAACGTCTCGGGCTACACCACCGCGGAGGAGGGAGCGGCGCTTCTGAGGCGCACGTACTCCGATGCGCTGCTGCTTCCCCGCCACCGCTACATCGTGGACGACGTCGCGGAGAGGGCGCGAGTGCTGCGAGTGCTCGGAGGTCCCGCCGCGGAGTGAGCAGATCAGCGCGCGGGGTCGATGATCGTCATGCCCGCCGGGCTCGCGCGGTCGAAGACGGGGAGCAGCTCGGCCGCCTCCTCGAGTCCGATGGTGTGCTCGATCAGGCGCTGGGGGGCGAGGACGCCCTGCTCGATCAGCCGCAGCATCCCCGGGTAGTCGCGGGCCGCCATCCCGTGGCTGCCGAGGACGTCGAGCTCCCAGGCGATCACGCGCGCCATCGGCACGCGCGGGTGGCCCTCGACCGGCGGCAGCAGGCCGATCTGCACGTGCCGGCCGCGCCGGCGCAGGCTGAGGAGGGCGTCGGCGCAGGTCTGCTCGCTGCCGACGGCGTCGACGGCGACGTGACTCCCGCCGCCGGTGAGCGCGTGCACGGCGGCCGGCAGATCGCGGCCGTCGGCGAGGAGGACGTGCTCGGCGCCGACACTCGCCGCGACCTCGAGCGCCGCGGCGTTGCGGTCCACCGCGATCACGCGGGCGCCGAGCGCGTGCGCGACCATGACGGCGCTGAGGCCGACGCCGCCCGCTCCGATCACCGTCACCCACTCGCCGGGCTGCACCCGGGCCCGCCCGACGAGCGCGCGGTAGGCGGTGGCGAACCGGCAGCCGAGGCTCGCGGCGGTCGCGAAGTCGACGCCCCCCGGGATCGCGACGAGATTGGTGTCGGCCGCGTGCAGCGCGACGGACTCGGCGAACGAGCCCCAGTGCGTGAAGCCGGGCTGCTCCTGGTCCGGGCAGACCTGGGCGTCGCCCTGCAGGCACCACTCGCAGCGGCCGCAGCCGCAGACGAACGGCACGGTCACCCGGTCGCCGACCGCCCAGTTCCGGACCTCGGGCCCGACCTCGGCGATCACACCGGCGAGCTCGTGCCCCGGGACGTGCGGGAAGGCGATGTCGTCGTGCCCGGCCCAGGCGTGCCAGTCGCTCCGGCACAGCCCGGTGGCCAGCACCCGCACGACGACGCCGTCGGCCGGGGCGACCGGCGTCGGGACCTCGCGGACCTCGGGCTCGCCGCGGACGGAGTCGAGGACGAGAGCGCGCATGCCCTCATCCTGGCAGCGCGGCGGGGAGACGCCGAAAGCCCACGCTCTCGCGTGGGCCTCGGAAGTGGAGCGTCGCAAGCAACGCGTCCGGGACGACTTTAGCAGTCGTCGGCGCCGAAGCGGAGGTCGGTGAGCGAGACGAAGTGCCAGCCCTGGCGGCCGTCGTGCTGGGTGTAGGTGAGGGTGCTGCCCGAGGGGAAGACGCCGAAGCGGAAGGTGTCGGAGCGGGTGACGCCCGCCGTCGTGTACTCGTTCCCGGTCGCGCGGCGGAAGGGGTCGGCGAGGGTGCCGGCGCCGGCGCCGGGGAGGGAGCCGGACGTGGCGATCGAGGTCGGCTCGGTGCTGAAGCCGACGGCGTCCCAGTAGGTCGGCACCCAGGAGTTCGCGTCGGTGTTCGAGGTGATGTCGAAGACCGTCAGCTGGAAGTCGACCGGGTCGAAGAGCGCGCCGTCGGCGTCGCGGAACTCGAAGGTCAGGGTCTGCGCGTCGGATCCGGGGGTGGGCAGGACGGCGAGGTCGCCCTCGCGACGCTGATTGAGCACGAGCGCTCCCGCCGGACCGAAGCCGGCGAAGGAGTACTCGGAGGGGACGCCGCCGGGAGCGTTGCCGGCCCAGCCCGAGCCGTTCTGGCTCATGTTGTAGCGCGTGCCGCCGGAGAGGTCGGTCGTGCCCGCGGCGAGGGTCGAGGTGATGCGGACCGTCGAGGTGCGGCCGGACGCGGAGGTCGCGCCGAGGACGGCGGGGTTGCCGCTCGCGTTCGTCGCGGCGAACTGCGTGACGCTCGTGCAGGGGGTGGTCGACGCGGCGGCGAGGGGCGCGCCCGTGGCGACGGCGACGACGGGGACGGTCCAGAGGGCGGTGGTGGTGAGCGAGCGGCGGGAGAGTCCGGGCGCGGGGGTGCTGGTCATGGCGGGATCCGTTCGGGTGCGGAGGGGAGCGGGCGAGGCGGAGCAGGGCTGAGCGGTGCGGGTGCAGGGCGGTGCAGGGCAGGGCAGGGCGGTGCAGGTCGGGGCGGAGCGGCGGCTCAGCGGCCGGCGTTGTAGTGATTCTGGATCTGGGTCGCGGTGAGCGCGGTCGAGTAGACGGCGGCGTAGCGCAGGCTGCCGGAGAAGGAGGCGGGGCCGACGTTCGTCCAGGAGCCGCCGAGGGTGTCGTAGCCGATCTTCCAGTAGCCGGTGGTGTTCTCCGCGCTGCGGAAGGCGGTGTTGCCGGCGACCTTCACGCCGTCGAGCCAGAGGCTCGTCCCGGCGGTCGGCGAGAGGGTGGAGACGACGTGGTGCCAGGCTCCGTCGTTGACCGGGTTCGGGCTGGTGATCGACTGGACGCCGTTGTTGTAGATGCCGAAGACGAGGCGGCCGTCCGCGCCGATGTAGGTGTGCCGGTCGTACTGGCTGCCGGCGGTGTCGCGGCTGCTGTTGAAGCTGAAGAGCTTGCCGCCCGCGACGGTGGTCTTGAACCAGATCTCCGTGCTGAACGTGGTCGGGTTGGCCAGCTGCAGCGGCGTGCTGAGGTAGCCGTTCGTCCCGTTCAGCAGCCAGGAGCCGCCGGCGTCGCGCGGGCAGGCCTTCGGGGTGGTCGCGGAGCTGGTCATCGCCGGACGGTAGGTGCCGGGGTAGGCGCCGGAGTCGGTGTCGACGGCGGTCGTCGCTCCGGTGGCCTGCGCGAGCGTGTAGGAGAACAGCGCGTCGCCCCTGTCGGCGGCGACCGCCGAGTCGCAGGTGAAGAAGGCCGCCGCGCTGCCGACGGTGTTGTTCGAGTTGCGGATGGAGGCGACGTAGGCGCCGGAGGTGGCGGGGGCGAGGAACAGCACGGCCGAGAGCGCGGCGACGAGCAGCGCGGCGAGGGTGGTGCGCGGGGTCCGCGGCGCCGCGGAGCGGAGGCGGGCCAGGAGGCCGGAGCGGGTGCGGCGGTGGCGGCTCATCGGGCGGCCGACTCGGTCTCGGCGGTCTCGGCGGTCTCGGCGGTCTCGGCGGTCTCGGCCGGCTCGGTCTCGGTCGGCGCGGTCTCGGTGGCGCGGGCCCGGCGGCCGTGCTCGCCGCGCGGCTCGGCCTCGGCGGGGAGTCCGACCAGCATCGTCCAGAGCACGGGGGTGGCGCAGAGGGCCCCGAAGAGGATCCAGCCCCAGAGCGGCAGGTGCAGCGCCGAGGACACGTTGTAGAAGTCCTCGCCGTTGGCCGGCACCTGGATGCTGCCGACCTGGCCGGAGACGAGGTCGGCATGGGTGCCGCCGACGGCCGTGACGCGGATCGGGAGCATGCCGACCGAGACGAGCGAGGCGTCCGTCTGCCCGTCCTCCACGGTCGCCTCGAGGACGACGATGCCGACGAACGGGCGGAGCACGAAGACCGTGAAGGAGGCGACGAGCGAGATCCCCAGCACCCGCATCGCGGCGCGGTGGGTGGGGGAGGAGAGCAGGCGGGTGAGCAGCAGGACGAGGACGGTGCCGGCGAGGAGCATCGGCAGGCCCTTCGCGAGCCAGCCGGCGCCGGGGAGCGCGACGACGACCTCGCCGATCAGCTGCTCGGCGCCGGTCGCCCACGGGTCGGTCGCGCCGTTGATGTCGCCGCGGGTGACCAGGGTGCCGTCCTCGGCGAGGTCGACCACGCGGTGCGTGTAGGTCTCGTCGGGGGTGGTGGTGGGGTGGAAGCTGACGACGTCGCCGACCCGGATGTCCTCGAGGGGCGTCGGGGCGGTGAGGACCAGGGTGCCGACGGGAGCGGCGGTGCCCATCGACGGCGTCTGGACGATGAACCAGCGTCCGCCGGAGGCGTGGAAGAGGAAGGCGGCGACGACCAGGGCAGCGACGAGGGCGGTGACGGTCCAGGTCGCGACGGTGCGCAGGCGGGAGCGGGGGGAGCGGGGCTCGGGGGTGGAGACGGTGGTGGCGGGGGTGAGGGGGGAGGCGGTGCCGGTGGGGACGGCGGTGGATCCGGGGAGCGCGGGGGCGGGGCGGGTCTGCAGCGTGGTCACGGGTCCACCTCCTCGGCGGGGTGGGGGCCGCCTGGGCGGCGGCCCCCGGGGTGCGGGTGTCGGGTGTTGCGGGGGCGTTTCTCGGGGTGGGGCGGGTGCTTCGGGGGAAGCGGTCTTCGGTGGTGGATCTCGATACGCCCGCTCTGCGGGCTACTCGATCAGCATGAGCTGATCAGGTGACGATCGAGGGTTCCTCGATCGGCGCGAGCCGGGGAGGCTCGATCAGCTGGCGAAGGTCCAGGTGAGGGGGAGCGAGGCGGACAGGCCCTGGTAGGTGTTGCCGGCCGAGGAGTCGAGCGTGACGGCGATGGTGAAGGGGGTGCTGGTGCCGGCGGTGACGGGGGCGGCGGAGAGCGACTTGGCGGCGGTGCCGGCGAGCGCGGCGGCGGTGCCGCTGTAGACGGTGGTGCTGCCGGAGGTGATGACGACGTTCAGCTTGGAGCAGAAGTCGGTCGCGGTGCCCGAGGAGCCGGCGGCGGTGTTGACCGACTGGGCGCAGGTGGCGCCCGGGGTCAGCGTGAAGGTGTTGGCCGAGACGGTGCCGGCGTTCTTGATGGTGATCGAGGTGCTGACGGTCTGGCCGGGGACCATGGTGGTCGAGCCGCCGAACTTGTTGATGGTCGAGCAGGTCGCGGTGTTGGTGCTGACCGAGCCGCCGTCGGTGCTGAGGCAGGTGACGGGCGTGGTGCCGGTCGACTTCTCCTCCATGACGAGCGAGCCGGAGGCCGCGGTGTTGTTGGTGTTGGTGATGCTGGCGACGAAGCCGGAGAGGGTTCCGGACATCGAGACCGACAGCAGCGCGGCGGCGGCGACGCTGGTGGCGAGGACGAGGGGGGCGAAACGGACGCGCTTGCGCTTTGCGGTGTGGTTCGACATGACAGGACTCCTGATCGGGTAGAAGGTGAACTGCCGTGCAGTTCGCTGTGGGTGTTTTTCTGGCTTGTCGAGTAAGTTACTTGATGGCAAAGATACTTTGCAATCGTCCTAATACCCCCTGTTGTGGGGACAGCCATCCCGACGGCGACGTCGCCGCTCCGACACTCGCTCCCACCCCCGCTCCGACACCCGAGAAGGCCGCATGGATCCCGACACCACACCCCCCGCCGACGGCGGCGAGCAGACCGCCGGCGCGGCCCTCCGGCAGGCGCTGCGGCAGCTCGAGACGGCGCAGCGCCACCTGCGCGCCGCGGTCGCCCTCGACGCCGGGATCGGGATCTCGGAGCTGAGCGCGCTGGAGGCGCTCGCCGAGTCGCCCGGGCTGACGCCCAAGTGGCTGGGGCTCGAGCTGTCGCTGACGACAGGGGCGGTGACCGCGCTGCTCGACCGCCTGGCCAAGGCCGGCCATCTCGACCGCGTCTCGAACCCGCAGGACCGGCGCAGCGTCCTGCTCCAGCTGACCGACTCCGGCACCGCGCTGCTCGCGGGGGTCGACGAGCGCTACGGCGCGGTCAGCGTCGAGGTGCTGCGGGCGTCCCCCCGCCTGGGCGAGGAGGAGGTCGTCGAGGACCTCGCGCGCGCCGCGGCGGTCATCACGGCGCACACGATCGGCTGAGCGCGGGCGACCCCGCGCGTCAGGCCTGCAGGGCGCGGTCCTTGCGGATCGACCAGAGGTTGCGGCTCGCGGTGCGCTCGTAGTCGAAGTCGGTCACCAGTGCCTGGATGAGGGCGATCCCGCGACCCGACTCGGCGAACGCGTCCGGCATCTCCCGCGGTCCGGCGTCGACGCCGGGCGGATCCGCGGTGTCGACCAGCTCGGCCCGGAGCGCCTCGTCGTCGACGGTGACGACGAGGCGGCAGAGGACCGCGGTGGTCGAGACGGCGTGCTGGATCACGTTGGAGACGAGCTCGACGAGCGCCGTCTCGAACTCCATCCGGTCGCGGGCGCCGACGTCGGCGCGCTCGCCGAAGAGCGAGTCGAGCAGGTCGTGCACGAGCTCGATGTCGTCGGGCGGCGTCCGGAAGGCGAGGGTGCGCTCAGTCACGGTACGCGTCGCCGGCCGAGGCGTAGCCGACGAGCACGCGGTCGAGGTTGGAGAGCTCGAGCACCATGGTGACCTGCTCGCTCGGGGCGGCGATCCGGAGGTCGCCCCCGGCCTGGCGGGCGCTCTTGAGGCAGGCGACGAGCGCGCCGAGCCCGGACGAGTCCATGAAGGTGACCTCGCTCAGCTCGACGACGATGCGGCTGCTGCCCTCGTCGAGAGCGCTGCGCACCTCCGTCCGCAGATCCCGTGCCGCGGCGAGATTGAGCCGGCCCGCCGCCGTGATCACGGCGACGCCGGGAGCGATCGTCTCGGTGCTGAAGGTCATGCCTGCTCCTGGTCGGTGTCCGCGGCGGGGCGCGGAGTGTCGTGGGTCCGCGTCACGAGGAGCGCGGTGATGTCGTCGAGCGCGCGGCCGGAGCCGGCGAGCGCGGTCAGGGCGGTGAGGAAGCCGATGGCGCCCTCGGAGGTGCGGACGAGGTCCGCCGCGAGGACGAGCGACTGCAGGGTCCCGTCGAAGAGGTCGAGCACCCCGTCGGTGAAGGAGACCAGGGAGTCGCCGACGGCGAGATCGACGGTCTGGGTGACCCAGCCGCCGTCCTCCGCGATGCCGAGGGGGAGGCCGAGCGCGGCGAGGCGGTGGAAGGTCCCGTCGGCGCGGAGCAGGACGGTGAGCCCGTGGCCCGCGTCCACGAAGTCGACCCGGCCGGTCGCGGTGTCGAGCCGGCCGTGGAAGAGCGTCGCGAAGGTCTCGGTGGCGGAGAAGTCCGGCTGCAGCTGCTCGCTGACCGCGGCGACCACCGCGTCCGGAGCGCCGCCGGCCCGGGCGCGGAACGCCGCGCGGATCCCGGCGGCGAGGATTGCGGCGCCGGTCCCCTTGCCCATCACGTCGACGAGGGTCAGATCGACGACCGCCTCGGTCGCGGTCCAGGTGTAGAAGTCGCCGCAGATCTGCCACTTGGGCAGCGACGCCCCGGCCAGGTCGTAGCCGGCGGGATGGCGGAACGCGGTGGGGGAGAGGCGGGCCTGCACGTCGGCGGCGCGGTCCCACTCCGCGGTATCGCGCAGCTCGCGCTCGACCCACTGGCCGAACTCCTCGAAGAGCAGCTCCTCCTCCGGGCTGAGCGCGCGGGGGACGAAGTCGAGCAGGCAGAGCGTCCCGAGCTGCAGGCCGTCGTCCACCGTGAGCGGGCGCCCGGCGTAGAACTGCACGTGCGGCGGTCCGGAGACGTGCACGTGCTGCGCCCAGGCTCCGTCGGCGCCCAGATCGGGGACGACGAGCGTGCTCCGCTGGGCGAGCGTCGCATCGCAGAACGTCCCCGCGCGCGGGTAGGACACCGGCCCCTCGGGCTGCGGCGACTTCGTGAAGAGCGTCGTCTCGTCGAGGATGTGGATCTCCGCCACCGGCACCTGGAAGAGCTCCTGCGCCATCCGGGTGATCCGGTCGAAGCGCTCCTCGGGGCCGGAGCCCATCAGGCCCAGCGCCTCGATCACGGCGGCGCGGCGGTCCCGGTCGTCGGGCGCCCCGAGCGGTGCGTCGGCGCCGATCGCCGGGTCCTGGCTGGTCTGCTGCGACATCGTCCCCCCGAGTCTGCGTGCGGAGACGGTGTCTCGCCTCCGCGATGACGGTATCGAACGGTGCGCCCCCGGTCGCCGCTGAGGGCCGTTAGTCACCCGGACGGGGGTCACAGCTGCGCGACACTCGTTGCATTGCACCCTGACCCCGATGGTGCAATGATGCACAGTATGCAAGCAGATGCGACCGCGACCCGGCGCGACCAGCGCGCGGCCGAGCGGCGCAGCGAGCTGGCCCGCACCGCCCGCGAGCTGACCATCCGCCACGGCTTCTCGGGCTTCACCGTCGAGGAGCTCTGCGAGGAGGTCGGCATCTCACGCCGCACCTTCTTCAACTACTTCCCGAGCAAGGAGTACGCGATCGTCGGCCGGCCCGAGGAGGGCCTCGACGACGACAGCGTCGCGGAGTTCCTGACCCGCCGCCCGGGTGTCTCGCTGCTCGAGGCCCTCGTCGCCCTCGGCGCGGTGCACTTCGCCGCGATCGGCCTGAACGCCGACAGCGTCCGCGAGTTCGTCGCCGTCGCCGATCGCGAGCCGAAGCTCCTGCAGGCCCTGCTCGACGTCGGCACTCAGCGCGACCGGCTCGTCGCCGACCTCGTCGCGCGGCGCGAACGGCTCGACCCCGCCGACCCGGCCGTGCTGCTCGCCGTGCAGACCGCCGGCACCGTGATCCGCAGCGCCGTCGGCGCCTACCTCGACTCCGACGGCTCCGTGCCGCTCGAGCGCCTCGCGCAGGACCGCATCGCGGCCGTGACGCGCCTGCTCCTGGGCTGACCCGGCCCCCGCCGCGCAGGCCGGCCCCGCTCCCTCTCGCCCCACCCGACCCCGAGGACACCATGACCGCCCCCGCCCCCGCCACCGCCTCACCGCTCCTGCTCACGCAGCGCCGGATCTGGATCATCTTCTCCGCGCTGATCGCCGGCATGCTCCTCTCCAGCCTCGACCAGACGATCGTCTCGACCGCGATGCCGACCATCGTCGGCCAGCTCGGCGGCGTCGAGCACCAGGCCTGGATCACCACCGCCTACCTGCTCGCGACCACGATCGTGATGCCGATCTACGGCAAGTTCGGCGACGTCCTCGGCCGCCGCACGCTGTTCCTGATCGCCATCGCGCTGTTCACCCTCGCCTCGGTCGGCTGCGCGCTGGCCGGCGACTTCTGGTCCTTCGTCGTCTTCCGCGCGCTGCAGGGCCTCGGCGGCGGCGGGCTGATGATCCTCTCGCAGGCGATCATCGCCGACATCGTCCCCGCCAACGAGCGCGGCAAGTACATGGGCCCGCTCGGCGCCGTCTTCGGCCTCTCCGCCGTCGCCGGCCCGCTGCTCGGCGGCCTCTTCGTCGACCACCTCACCTGGCAGTGGGCGTTCTACATCAACATCCCGGTCGGCATCGCGGCCTTCGCCATCGCCTGGTTCGCGCTGACCCTCCCCAGCAAGCGGGCGACCAAGCGGATCGACGTCCCGGGCGTGCTGCTGCTCTCGATCGCCACCACCTGCCTGATCTTCTTCACCGACTTCGGCGGCGACGCCGCGCACGGCTGGGGCGCCCTCGAGACCTGGGCGTTCGGCGCCGGGCTGATCGCCGCGGTCGCCGGCTTCATCTGGGTGGAGTCGCGCGCCGAGGACCCGATCATCCCGCTCAGCCTCTTCCGCAACCCGATCTTCGTGAACGCGACCGCGATCGGCCTCACGCTCGGCCTCGGCATGTTCTCCGCCATCGCCTTCGTGCCGACCTTCCTGCAGATGGCGTCCGGAACCTCCGCCGCCGCGTCGGGCCTGCTGATGCTGCCGATGATGGCGGGCCTGATGGGCACGTCGATCTACTCGGGCATCGCGATCTCGCGCACCGGCCGCTACAAGGCGTTCCCGATCGTCGGCGCGCTGCTCACCGGCCTCGCGATGGCGGCGATGACCACGCTGACCGCCGAGACCCCGATCCCGCTGATCTGCGTCTACCTCTTCTTCTTCGGCGCCGGGCTCGGCCTGATCATGCAGGTCATCGTCCTGGTCGTGCAGAACGCCGTCGCCCCCGAGATGATCGGCACGGCGACCAGCACGAACAACTACTTCCGCGAGGTGGGCGCCTCGCTCGGCGTGGCCGTGTTCGGCACGATCTTCACCAACTCCCTCGCCGAGAAGCTGACCGGCGTCTTCACCGACGCGGGCGTCGCCGACGTCGGAGCGGCCACCGCGACCCTCGACCCGCAGGCGCTGAACGCCCTGCCGGACGAGGTCCGCGACGGCGTCGTCCGCGCCTACGCCGAGTCGCTGGCGCCGGTGTTCTGGTACCTCCTGCCCTTCATCGCGATCGCCTTCGTCCTCGCGCTGCTGCTCAAGCAGATCCCGCTGTCGGACCAGTCCGGCATGGTCGCCCGCGGCGAGGCCGTCGGCGGCGAGGAGGCGGAGCGCCTGCACCGCGAGAGCCTCGCGGCGCCGACCACCGGGGTGCGGTCGGAGGCTCCGGAGGACGCGCGCGCGGACCGCTGACGCGGGGGCCGGCCGCCGTCGCTCTTGTCGCGGCGGCGGCCGGCCGCGACACTGGGGGCGTCCCTCACCGCGCGGTCCTCTCCGGACCGGCGACAGGGGCGCGAGCTGCGGCCGCCGCAGGTCCGGTCAGGAGGACGCGTGTCCCGCTCCGACGACGAGCAGGCCGTCGCCTTCGAGGCGGAGCGCGGCCGGCTCGCCCGGCTCGCCTCGCGGCTGCTCGACGACCACCACGAGGCCGAGGACGCGGTGCAGTCGGCGTGGCTGCGCCTGCACGGCACGACGGCCGCGATCGACAACCTGCCGGCCTGGCTGACGACGGTCACCACCCGGCTCTGCCTCGACCGGCTGCGCGCGCGCATCCCCGAGCCCGCCGAGCTCGTCGAGACCGGCCGAGGCACCGAGGGTGCGGGCCTGGAGCGCGCGGAGGCCGTCGGTCAGGCTCTGCACGTCGTCGTCGAGACCCTGACGCCCAACGAGCGCGTCGCGTTCGTGCTCGCGGACAGCTTCGGGGTCGACTTCGCGACGATCGGCGAGATCCTCGGCCGCAGCGCGGTCTCGGCGCGCAAGCTCGCCTCGCGGGCGCGCGCCAAGACGACGGCCGGAGCCGCGGACGGGCCGGTCGCCGACTGGCAGGTGGTCGACGCCTTCCTGGCGGCGGCGCGCGGCGGCGATCTCGCGCGACTGCTGCAGCTGCTCGCACCGGGCGCGAGCATCCGCGCGGACGCGGACGCGCTCGCCGCGGGGACCCCGGAGCGGATCGACGGTCGCGAGGCCGTGGCCGCCTTCTTCGACGGCAGCGCTCATGCGGCGCTCGCCGCGGTCGTCGACGGGCGGCCGGGCGCCGCCTGGTTCCACCGCGGAGCCCCGCAGGTCGCCTTCGACTTCACCGTTCTCGACGGGCGGGTGGCCGCCGTCGTCTTCCGGGCGGACCCGGGCGTGCTGGCGTCGATCGTCCGGCGCGACGGCGGCTCAGCCCACGCAGGCTGACGCGCTCCGGCGTGTCGTGTCACATCGGCGGCTCCCCGGCCGTCGAACAGGAGAGAGGCCCACTCGGGCCCCGACAGAAGGAGCACCCGATGAAGACCATGACCTGCCGCCAGCTCGGCGGACCCTGCGATCTCGAGCACCGCGGCGAGACGGCCGACGTCGTCATCAATCTGCAGGACCGGCACCTGCGCGACGCGGTGAAGGCCGGCGACGCGGTCCACGAGGAGGCGCGCAACGACATGAAGAACCGCTGGCGCCATCCGGTGCAGTCGATGGGCTGGTACAACGGCGCCAAGCGCACGTTCGCCGAGCTGCCCGAGGGCTGACCCTGCCGGCGCCGGGGGCGACCCGGCGTCAGGCGGGCAGCAGGCCGATGATCACGGCCATCACGAGGATCGTGACGAGCTCGTGCGTGATGTTCAGGATCGTCAGCTTGGCCGGCCGGCCCTCGAAGGCGTCGTGGGTGATCATCCGCGCGGCGGTGAAGCCGACGAAGAGGAACAGCCCGGTGACCACCGAGTTCGCGAACCAGCTGCCGCCGTAGAAGGCGTGCGCGATGTCGACGCAGCCGGCCAGGACGAGCGCGGTGACCAGGCTGACCACGACGGTGACGAGGATCGGGACGACCGCGCTGCGGCTGCTCATCTGCTCCCGGCTGATGCCGGCCAGCCGCATCCAGAGCGTGCCGAAGACCTTCGGGGTGTACCAGATCGAGCCGACGAGCATCGTCGACAGGGTGGCCAGTCCGACCGCCCACGGGTTGATGTCGGGGACCACGGCGGCCGCCTCTCGGTGTCCCGGTCGCGCGGGGATCGCGGCGGCGGCGGGTGCGCTCACCCTAGCGGCGGGCCGGCTCCTGGGGCGGCGGCTCCGCGACCGGACGCGGAACGGGCCCTGGCCTCCACGCGAGGCCCGTATCCGGGCGTGCGACCGGACGCGGATCGGGCTCCGCTCCGGGCGCAGCGCCCGGTTCGGGTCCGTTCGCAGTCGGAGCCGCGTGCGAGTGGACGGAAATCGGGCTCCCCTCCATGCACAGGGCTCGTTTCGGGTCCGTTCGCGTGAGGGTCTCCTGCTCCGCGGCGGCTCACGGAGTCAGCTTCGGCTTCTGCGATCTGCTCCGGCTCGCGGAGTCGGCTCCGGCTCGTGGAATCGACTCGATCCGGCGAGCCGAGCCTCTTTCCACGTGCCGGAGGTCCACCCGCACCGGCCTCGGCTCGCAGGAACGGCCTCGGCTCGTGAGAACCGGCCGATCCCACGAGCCGGACCCGGATCCACGTGCCGAACGTCGCGAGCGCCACCGCCGACGTCCAGCTCCGGCTCGCGGAATCACCTCCGGCTCGCGGGATCCGCCCGATTCAGCAAGCCGAACCGCGTTCCGCGAGCCGGAGGTCCGTCGCCGACTCGCGTCGCATCGTCACCGCATAACAGCGCAGGCGCGCGAACCGAGGCGTCAGGCGCCCTGACTCGGTGCTCCGCTCGCGGTCTGCGGGTGCCGGCGGGCGACAGCCCAGCCCGCGCAGAACGCCAGCACCAGCAGGCCGAGCGCGATCAGCGCGGCGGCGGTCGCCAGACCGGGAGTGACGACCATCGTCCCGACGGGCGAGAACATCGTCTCCGAGAGCGGCGCGTACGCGAACCAGCCGAACGACACCTCGCGCGGGGTGGTCGCCGCCACGACGATCCCGATCACGACGAGCAGTGCGCCCGCCGCCGGTAGAAGCCAGCGCCTCGTCCTCATGCCTCCACGGTAGAGGGCGGGCGCCGCCCGGCGGCACCGGCTACGGCGAGACCATCCCGCCGTTGACGTTCAGCGTCTCGCCGACCACGTAGCTCGACTCCGCCGACGCGAGGAAGACGTAGGCGGGCGCCTGCTCGGCCGGTTGCGCCGCGCGACCCATCGGCGCCTCGCTCGAGCCGAACTCGGGAAGGCTCTCGGGGTCGACACCCGCGGTCACCTGCAGCACCGACCAGGTCGGTCCCGGTGCGACGACGTTCACCCGGATGCCCTTCGCCGCGAGCTGCTGAGCGAGCCCCTTGGACAGGTTGTTGATCGCGCCCTTGGTCATCGCGTAGTCGAGCCGGTCGGGCGCGGGCGTGTGCGCCTCGGCGGAGGCCGTGTTGATGATCGTCGAGCCCGCGGGGAGGTGCGGGAGCGCCGCCTTGATGATCCGGAACGGCGCGAAGACGTTGATCGCGAACGTCGTCTCGAACTGCTCGTCGCTGAGCTCGAGCACGTCGTCCTGCCAGACCTGCTTGCCGGCCACGTTGACGACCGTGTCGAGGCCGCCGAGCCCCTCGACGGCCTTCGCGACCAGGTCCCGGCAGTACTGCGCGTCGGTCAGGTCGCCCGGGATCGTCACGGCGGTGCGGCCGGCCGCGCGGACGAGCTCGACGACGTGCTGCGCGTCCTCCTCCTCGTCGGGGAGGTAGGCGAGCGCGATGTCCGCGCCCTCGCGGGCGAAGGCGATCGCGACCGCCGCGCCGATGCCGGAGTCGGCGCCCGTGATCAGCGCGCGGCGCCCGGTGAGGCGGCCGGTGCCGCGGTAGCTGTCCTCGCCGAGGTCCGGGACCGGGGTCATCCGCGACTGGAGGCCGGGCTCGGGCTGCTGCTGCACCGGCGGCGTGACGTTCGGGTACTGCGTGGCGGGGTTGGTGAAGGTGTACTGGTCGGGCATGGGGTCCTCCGGGTCGTCGAGCGGGCGGGTGCCGTCGTTCCGCGGCACCGGCGCTCCTCGACGCTAGTCGCGGCCCGCGTGCCGACGGAGGAGCTTGACGGGCGCCCCGTCCGTCCGGCGGCGACTGCCGTCCACCCCCGGGCGATACCGTCGTAGTCATGCCGTCTCGCCCCGTCTCCGCCGTGAAGCGCCGCCTGGCCATCTCGGCCTTCATGCTCGTCTTCGGCATCGGGATGGCCTCCTGGGTCGTGCGGACCCCGGCGGTCCGCGACCTGCTCGCGGCCTCGACCGCGGAGATGGGCCTCGTCCTGCTGGGCCTCTCGGTCGGCTCGATGAGCGGAGTCCTGTCCTCGGCCGCCGTCGTGCGTCGGCAGGGGGTGCGCTTCACCGTCGTCATCGGCGGCGCCTCCTTCGTCACCGGCATCGCGCTGACCGGCGTCTTCGCCGAGCTCTCCACCCCGTTCGGCGTCGCGGCGGGCCTCGCCCTCGTCGGCTTCGGGATCGGCATCTCCGAGATCGCGCTCAACGTGGAGGGCGCCGCGCTCGAGACGCTCACCGGCCGCTCGGTCCTCCCCGCGCTGCACGGCTTCTACAGTCTCGGCACCGTCACCGGCGCGGTCGCGGGCATCGGCCTGACGGCGATCGACTTCCCCGTCGTCTGGCAGCTCGTCGGAGTCGCGGTCGTCGCGCTGGCGCTGCTGCTCACCGTGATCCGCTCCATCCCGGTCGAGACCGGTCGGGTCGAGCGCGCCGTCGCCGGCGCTCCCCGCGAGAAGGTCCGCTCGACGCCGGTCTGGCAGCAGCCGCGCGTGCTGATGCTCGGCCTGATCGTGCTCGCCCTGGCGCTGGCCGAGGGCTCGGCGACGGACTGGCTGCCGCTGCTCATGGTCGACGGCCACGGCGTCTCCGCCACCGTCGGCACCGTGGTGTTCACCGCCTTCGCCGCGGCGATGACCGTCGGCCGCTTCCTCGGCACCCCGCTGCTGGCCCGCTTCGGCAAGGCGACCGTGCTGCTGGCGAGCACCCTCGTCTCGGCGGTCGGGATCGGCATCGTCGTCTTCGCCGACAACGCCGTCGTCGCCGGCGCGGCCGTCGTCCTCTGGGGTCTCGGCGCGGCCCTCGGCTTCCCCGTCACCCTCTCCGCCGCGGGCGAGAGCGAGGACCCGACCTCCGCCGTCGCCGCCGTCGCGACCGCCGGCTACATCGCCTTCCTCGTCGGCCCGCCCCTGCTCGGCTTCCTCGGCGAGCACTTCGGCCTCCGCGGCGCGATGGCCGTCGTCCTCGTGCTGGTCGCCCTCGCCTCGCTCCTCACCTCGGCCGCGAAGCCCCGCGTCCCGCGCGAGCGCGTCCCGGCCTGACCGCCCGCCCTCGGGCGCCGATCACGCAGCGAACCCGGCGCCGATCGAGCGGCCCGCCGAGCGGGCCCGCGCAAGCGGATCGAGGAGCCCGCGCAGCGGGCCCGCCCCTGCTGATCGACCAGCCCGCGGAGGGGGCGTATCCGGATCCACTCGCAGCCCTCTGAATCCCCTGCGCATCGGCCACGCGCACCTCTCGACCTCAAGAAGGTCGGCTCGTCGAGGACGCAGACAGCCAGCATCGAGCGACATCAGGTGGACCTGGTATAAGGTCGGACTAATGTTCACGGGATGGATATCGAGTGGTCGCGCGACTTCGACCGTCAACTGGACCGGATGGAGTCCGACGAGTCCGAGCGCGGTCGGCAGGTGCTTCAGCTGCTGGCCTTCATGCTGGGCCGCCTGCGGGCGCTCGAGGACGAGCCTGCCGAGGAGTCCGCGATGTTCAAACGGGTTCGGCAGTCCGGCAGATTCACCGTCTGGCGCGTCTCCCATCCGTATCGGGAAGGTGTCGCGGTTCGGTTGATCTGCTGGTTCCCGCCGGGGGAGGATCGGACCGTGGTCACCCTGTTCGCAGGGGAGAAGGCTCGCATGGGAGACGTGTTCTACGACTCGGTCGGCGCTCGAGCCGACCGGATCATCGAGCTGTGGTTGATGGAGAACGAGGATCGATGATGGCTGAGAAGAACTTCGTGAGTGGGAACGACCGCATCGACCGGCTGCACCGGCTACCAGGGGTCGAGGACGCGGTCGCCGCTCTGGACGCCGAGGCCGATGAGATGGATCGCGTTCACGCGATGAGTCTCGCCATGGTGAGGGAAGCCGGGAAGCGCACTCAGGCGGACATCGCCCGAGAACTGCACGTCAGCCAGGGAGCCGTGTCGCAGCTGGAGAACCGTTCGGACATGCTCCTGTCGACGCTTCGCGGCTACCTCGTCGCGACCGGGGCGACCAACCCGAGGATCGTCATCTCGGTCAATGGGCGTGACGTCGCGCTCGAGATCTGACGACAGGAGCGGAGGCCGGCGGGTCTCGATACGCCCCCTTGGGGCTACTCGACCAGTAAAGGCTGCGGGCAGCTCTTCCACGTGCATCCGCCGGCAGGCCCGGGCTCAGGTCGTCGCGTCCGCGACCACCCAGGGGAAGGCCTCGGCCTTCGAGCGGGCGCCCTGGCGGGCCTTCGAGCGGTTCGGCTCCTCGACGTCGGCGAGCAGCCGCTCGGACTGGCGCACCAGCTCGGCGAAGCGCTCGGTGTCGAGCCAGTCGGGGCGCATCGCGAAGACGAGGTCCTCGGTGGCGGTGTTGCCGCTCGCGCCGGGCGCGAACGGGCAGCCGCCCAGCCCGCCGAGCGCGCCGTCGACGACGGTCGCCCCGGCGCGGACGGCGGTCAGCGCGTTGACCACGCCGGCGCCCCAGGTGTCGTGGCCGTGGAAGACGATCTCTCGGGGCGGCGTCTCGGCGGCGACCCGGGAGACGAGCGAGAACACCTGCTCGGGGTGGGCCTGGCCGAGGGTGTCGCAGATGACGACGTCCTCGGCGCCGGCCGCGCGAGGGTCGTTCGCGATCGCGAGCACCCGCTCCTCGGGCACCGGGCCCTCGAAGGGGCAGGTGAAGGACGTGGCGATGCAGAGCTGGATGCGTCCGCCGACCGCGTGGGCGAGGGCGACGGCCTCGGGCATCGCGTCGAGGCTCGCCTCGGTGCTCCGCCCGATGTTGGCGCGGTTGTGGGAGTCGGAGGCCGAGAAGCAGTACTGGAAGTTGCGTGCGCCGGCCGCCGCTGCTCGCTCGATGTGGCGCGGGGTCGCCACCCAGACCCAGCAGTGCTCGAGCTCCTCGGCGGTCAGCGCCGCGACGACCTCGAGGGTGTTGGCCATCGGCGGCACGAGATCGCCCCGGGCGAGCGAGCCGATCTCCAGCTCGTGGACGCCCGCCGCGAGGAGCGCCCGGACCAGCTCGACCTTGCGCTCCGTCGAGAGGAGCTTGCCGGTCAGCTGCAGTCCGTCGCGGAGGGTGACGTCGCGCAGCCGGACGGTGCGGTCGGCGCCGGTCATCGCGTCTCCTCCGCTGCCGCCGCGTCGTGGATCGGCTTGCGTCCGAGCATCGCCAGGACCTCCTCGGTGTCGTGGCCCAGCGCGGGCGCGAGCGTGCGGATGGGGAGCGAGCGGTCGCCGAGCACCGGGACGATGCCGGGGAAGCCGACGCCCTCGATGATCCCGGCGCCCGTGTCGACGTCGAACTTCTGAATCATGCCGCGGGCCGCGTACTGCTCGTTCGTGCTGATGTCGGCGGCGGTGAGGATCGGGCCCGACGGCACGCCGCGCTCGTCGAGGATCGCGAGCGCCGCGTCCGAGGTCGTCGTGGCGGTCCAGGCGCCGATCGCGGCGTCGAGCTCGTCGCGGCGGCGCCAGCGGCCGTCGTTGGTGAGCAGGTCCGGGTCCTCGGCCAGGTCGGCGCGGTCGATAATCGCCATCAGCCGCTGGAAGATCGCGTCGCCGTTGGCCGCGACGACGATGCTCGAGCCGTCGCCGCAGACGTAGGCGTTCGTCGGCGCGATGCCCTCCATCCGGCCGCCGACGCGCTCGCGGACGATGCCGTGCGCCTGGTAGTCGGGGATGAGCGACTCCATCATCGAGAACATCGCCTCGTTCAGCGCGACGTCGATCACTCGCTCGACCAGCGGTGCCGGGCCGAGTCCGGCCGCGCGGCGGGTCTCGCGCTGGAAGAGCGCCATCATCACCCCGTAGCCGGCGTAGAGGCCGGCGATGGAGTCGCCGATCGAGACGCCGACGCGGACGGGCGGGCGGTCCGGATCGCCGACCAGCTCGCGGAAGCCGCCCATCGCCTCGGCGACCGCCGCGAAGCCCGGCCGGCTGGAGAGCGGACCGGTCTGGCCGAACGCCGAGATGCGGCCGATGACCAGCTCGGGGTTCGCCTCGTTCAGCACGTCCGGTCCGATGCCCCAGCGCTCGAGGGTGCCCGGGCGGAAGTTCTCGAGGACGACATCGCACTCGGCGGCGAGCCCGCGGACGGCGTCGCGGCCCTCCTCCGTGCGGAGGTCCAGCGCGACCGAGCGCTTGCTGCGGTTGAGGGTGTGGAAGAGCATCGACGTCGTCGATCCGGGGTGCAGCCGCCACTTGCGCAGCTCGTCGCCCGTGCCGGGGCGCTCGACCTTGATCACGTCGGCGCCGAAGTCGGCGAGCAGGCGGCCCGCGGTGGGGGCGGCGATGAAGTTGCCCAGCTCGAGCACGCGGACGCCGGCGAGCGGAGCGGGAGAGGGAGTCGGAGCGGAGGGAGGTGCGGTGGTCATCACGGCCTTTCGGTCTCCACGAGCGTGCCACGGATCCCGCGCGCCGTCGCGGTCCGGCGCAGGAGACGCCACTCCTCCCCAACGTGCGGATCGCGGAGCTCTCCACAGTTCGCTCCCGTGACCCTCTGCCGTGCGGAAGCGAGCAGTACTTTCCTCCCGATGCAGCTGGACCACCGCCCGGCGCAGGCCCCGTGCCACGTCCCCCCGGCGCAGATCCGCTCGACACCACCCTCCCTCGGAAAGGCACGAACGATGACCCACCCCCACGACGAGCTGCCCCTGCGCATCACCGAGCGCTTCGACCTGCCCGACGGCCGGGTCGTAGTCAGTGCCTGGTCGGCCCGCGATCCCGAGCAGCTGGAGCAGCAGCTCCGCACCCGGGTCGGCCGCGCCGATCCGGAGCGCGAGCCGGGCCGTCGCCTGCACCTCGTGCGCCCGCCGCTCGTGCGCATCGAGGAGCGGATCGACGGCGTCCTCCAGCCGATCGATCCGCTCCAGCGCGCGGTGGTCGACGTCCGCTGGCGCACCGCGCTGACCCGCTCGCGCCGACCGGCCGGGCTGCGCCGACTCGTCGGCCCGCGGGACCTCCCCACGACCGAGCCCCCGTCGGACGTCGCCCGCTGGACCGAGCGGCGCCCGCCGGGGGAGGGCCCGACGGACGAGGACGGAGGGCCGCGCAGCCCGTGACCTTCCGGCTCGGGTGTCGAGGGGTGATGTCGTCGTTCGACGCCTAGCGTCCGCGCCGATGAAGATCAGCGAAAGCGCCGATACCGGTTCCGAGGAGGCCGATCGCGGCGAGGATGATCCACCACGTCGGCTTGTCCTCGGCGGCAGCAGAGAACATGAAGAACGTCCCCATGCTGAACATGATCAGTGAGGACGAGCAGCCGGCCTGATCTTCCTGAGCCGATGCCCCGGCTTTCCGTCTAGCGCCCACGCCGGCGGAAGTCGACGAAAGTGCTGTATCCCGTCAGGAGCAACGTCGTCGCCATGAGGATGTTCCACCACACGGGGCGGTTCTCGGCGGCGGCGATGAAGACGAACACAGTGCCGGTCGTGAAGGCGACGAGCGCAGTAGAAACGCCCGCTTCGCTCTGACGGGTCACAGCAGGCCGCCCTGAGCGCGGCCATGCCGGTCACTTCCCCTGCCGGGTCGCCGATGGCATCGATGATCGCTCACCAGGCTCGACACGACGATGGTCGGATGGATTGTCGACTTCGTTCGCATGACCATTCTGTGCACTCCTTCGTGACGTCATGACCGACGTCTTCGAGCGTGAGAAGACCGTTCGGTATCCGCGCTCTGCGGTTGACGATGAAGAGTAGGAGGGTCGAACGGCTGGTCCGAGTGCGATGGCGCCTGACGGGGCATCCGCCCCGCCCGGCCGTGAAGGCCGAGCGCTCCGGCCCGGAGAGGGGTCTCCTGCGGCGGGTGTGTGTGAGCGCCGCCTCGAAGGACGCGCGATCCGCGCCAGTACGGACGTCTGCCGGTCGTTCGTCCTGCCGGCTCCGCTGGTGGCCAAGTCCTTCTGCGGCGCTGAGCGACCGCCTCGATGCTCATCACCCAATGATGCAACTGGCGCGAGACACAGCATACGGATATGACAACAGGGCTCTGCGGGGAGACACCCCCCCCACGACGGAACCGCCGCCGAACCTCTCCCGGTGGAACGGGAGGAGTTCGACGGCGGCTCCGGAGCGGCGCGGCGGCGCGGCGGCCCCGCTCAGCCCTTGACCGCTCCCGACGTCATGCCGGCCACGATCTGGCGGTTGAAGAAGATGTACATCACCAGCGGCGGGATGGTGATCAGCAGCACGTCCATGAAGAGCAGGTTCCAGGAGGACACCGACTGCGAGGAGAAGTTGTAGAGCGTCAGCTGCACGGTCGCGTTGTCGTCGCCGGGGAGGAAGTACAGCGCGTAGGTGAAGTCGTTGAACACCGTCACGGCCTGGACGACGATCACCGTCACGATCACCGGCTTCAGCAGCGGCAGCACCACGGTGAAGAACAGCCGGAAGGGACCGGCGCCGTCGATCGTCGCCGCCTCGTCCAGCTCGCGGGGGATCGTCGAGACGAAGGCGCGGAACAGGAGGATGCAGAAGGAGAGGCCGAAGGCGACGTGCACCGCGATCAAGCCGGGCAGCGTCTTGAAGAGCTCGAGGCCCTGGAGCACCCAGATCGTCGGGACGACGGCGGGCGGGATGATCAGGCCGGCCAGGACGAAGCCGTTGACGAGCGGGTTCCACTTCGAGCGGCGGCGCTGGAGGACGTAGCCGACCATCGCGGCCAGGACCACCATCACCGTGACGGAGACGATCGTCAGGATCGCGCTGTTCGCGAAGGCCCGCAGCAGCACGAAGTTCCGCGCCGAGACCACCTCCTGCAGGTTCTCGAGGAACACCCACTGCGTCGGCAGGGTGAAGCCGAGCAGCGACGACTCCTGCTGCGTCTTCGCGGCGGTGAGCACGATGAAGAGGAAGGGGACGATGAAGACGATGACCGCGAGGACGATGGCGAGGATCCCGCCGCCGTAGCGCCAGGTCCGGGAGCCGCGGCCGACGCCGCGCTGGCGCACCTTCGCGCGCAGCGGGTCGTCCTGGAGCGGGGTCGGCGAGAGCGGGGCGGGCGTGAGCGGCGTGGTGGTCACAGCTCCTTGTCCTTCCGGTTGAGCCAGGCCGACAGCGGGAAGATCAGCGCTGCGACGACGAGGAAGAGGATGACGTTGCCGGCGGTCGAGAGGCCGTAGAAGCCGGCCTGGTACTGCTTGTAGATGACCGAGGCGACCACGTCGCTGGTGAAGCCGGGCCCGCCCTTGGTCATCGCCCAGATCAGATCGAACGAGCGCAGCCCGCCGATCAGCGAGAGCAGGATCACCGTCACGGTGGCGGGGCGCAGCAGCGGCAGCGTGATGTGCCGGAAGTTGTGCCAGGCGCCGGCGCCGTCGACGCGGGCGGCCTCGAAGTAGTCCTGCGGGATCGCGACGATGCCGGCGATGTAGATGAGCGTCGCGAGTCCGACGCCCTTCCAGACGTCGACGAGCGCGACCGAGAAGAGCGCCCACTGCGGGTCGGTGAGCCAGCCCGGGCCGGCGAGGCCGATCGTCGCGAGGCCCTGGTTGATCAGGCCGTCGAACGGGTCGAGCAGCACCTTGAAGGTGATGCCGATGCCGATCGTCGACACCAGCACCGGGAAGAACACCACGCTGCGGAGGAAGCCGCGGCCGATGATCTGCGAGCTCAGCAGCACGCCGAGGGCCATGCCGAGCACGATCTTCAGGCCCGAGGTGATCGCCGCGTAGATGAAGGTGTTGACGAAGCCGGTCGTCAGCGCCGGGTCCTGGAAGAACTCGACGAAGTTCTCGAAGCCGATGAAGGTCGAGTCGAAGAGCGTCCAGCGCGTGAGGGAGAAGTAGAGGGAGGCGACCGTCGGGACGAGGAACAGGACCACGTAGAAGACGCCGGCCGGCAGGTAGAACCACGTCGGGTACGGGCTCTTCATGGCCTTGCGTCGTTTCGGCGGCTCGGGGGAGCGGGAGGGTTCGGAGCGCCGGGCCGGGCGCTTCTCCATCGTTGCGGTCATCAGATCTCCGTCGATCGGCCGGGGGAGGGGTGGGAGGGCGGTGCGCCCGGGGGAAGGGGCCGGGAGCGGAGGGGCTGCCTCCGCTCCCGGCCCCCGAGGCTCACCAGCCGTCGAGGCCGAGCTGCTTGGCCTGCTTCGTGACGTCGTCGTCGTACTGCTGAGCACCCTCCGCGGCGGGCGTGATGCCGGAGCCGACGGCGACGGTGATCTGCTCGAGCGCCGGGCCCTTGATCGGCGAGAGGAACTCGAGCGCGAGGCCCGTGTCACCACTGTCGAAGTAGGGCTGCATGTCCGACACGAGGGCGGGCACGTCGTCGGGCAGCGTGCAGCCGTCGATCACGAACGGACCCTGAGGCGCCGCGACCTCGCTCTGGATGTCGCAGCTCTCGGGGGTGACCAGGAAGGCCATCAGCTTCTTGGCGCTCTCGAGCTTCGCACCCTCCGTCGACTTGGGCACGTAGACCGCGTTGGGCTGCCAGACGGTCAGCGGGTTGGAGTCGGCCGACTCGCCGGGCAGCGGGAACAGGCCGACCTTCTGCAGGGAGTCCGGGTAGTTCTGGATCAGCGGGCCGGCCGCGAAGGTCAGCATCGGGTACTGCGCGCCCTCGCCGGTCGCGACCATGCGCACGCCGTCGTCGTAGGTGGCGGAGGCGTAGTCCTCGTTCACGAGACCCGACTCGGCGACCTGCTGCAGGTGCTCGAAGCCGGCCAGCGCCGGCTCGTCGACGTACTTGGCCTCGTTGGCCGTGTACTGCGTCGCCCACTCCGGGTCCTGCTCCAGCACGTTGGCGAAGTCGCCGAGCACGAAGAGCTGCGAGGTCCAGGTGTCGCCGTAGGTCTGGATGATCGGCGCGACATCGCCGGCGGCCTTGATCTTCTCGCTGTTCGCGATGAACTCGTCCCAGGTCTTCGGCACGGTCAGGCCGAGGCTGCTGTACACGTCCTTGTTGTAGAGGACCGCGCCGCCCATCGCCTGGCCGAGCGGGATGCCGTAGAGGTCCGAGTCGGTCGAGACCACGGTGCGGAAGCCCTCGTCGAGCGAGTCGACCCAGGGCTCGTCCGAGAGCGGCGCGAGGTTCTGGTCGGGGTTCAGCGCCTGGAAGAGCGAGCCAGAGTTGTAGGCGAAGACGTCGTTCATCTCGCCGGTGGCGAGGCGCGTCTTGATCAGGTTGTCGCCCTCGCTGCCCTGCGGCCGGGTCTCGATGTCGAGGGTGATTCCGTCGTTCTCCTCCTCGAACTTCGTCTTCAGCGCGTCCCAGAGCTCGACCGTCGCCGTCTGGTTGTCGATGAGCACGCTGAGCGTGGAGCCGTCGGCGGAATCGCCGCCGCCTCCTCCGGTGCTGCAGCCGGTGAGCGCGAGAGCGAGAGCCGCTCCTCCTGCGCCGAGGGCGAGCACTGCTCGCCGGTTCTGTCGGGTCGACATCACTACCTCCATGTAGGGACAACTTCTTCGTTGCGGGGGTGCCCGGGGGCTGTCGTCCTGCTCGCCGGACCGTTCGGAAGGCCGGGCCGCGGGGCGACGCAGGGAGAACCTACGTCCGTGTCGTGAAACGTGTCAACGAAATCGGGCAAATTCGTGGATCGATCTACACGATCGAGAATGAACCGTTACAGTGGCGTTCGCGGAGGCCCCGATCGGGGCGTCGTCACAGCACGGCAGCAACGCAGCACGGCAGCACGGCAGCAGCGACAGCGCGAGGAGGCGATGATGAGCTCGATCGAGACCGGTCACACCGGCCCCGCGACCATCCAGGACGTCGCGCTGCACGCCGGCGTCTCGCGCGCCGCGGTCTCCAAGGTCATCCGCAACGCCTACGGCGTCAGCGCCTCGATGCGGGAGCGGGTCACCGCCGCGATCGAGGAGCTCGACTACCGGCCGAGCGTCGCGGCGCGAGCGATGCGCGGCGCCAGCTTCACCCTCGGCGTCGAGGTGCCCTCGCTCGACAACGCCTTCTTCAACCGCATCGTCACCGGCGCGAGCACCGCCCTGGAGGGGACCCGCTACCAGCTCGTCGTCGCGCCGGTGCAGAGCGATTTCGGCGACGACGGACTGCGCGCCATCGAGGCGCTGGTCGACCGCCAGGTCGACGGGCTCATCGCCGTCTCGCCCGTGGTCAGCCACGCCTGGCTCGAGCGGCAGTCGACGCGGATCCCGATCGTCATGCTCGGCCGGCACGACGCCTCCGTCGGCTACGACACCGTCACCAACGACGACGTCGCCGGAACCGATCTCCTGATGGACCACCTCTTCGCGCTCGGGCACCGCCGGATCGTGCACCTCACCGAGAGCAGCCAGGTCACCCACCGGCTCGCGGAGGCGCCGCACTTCGTCCGGCGCGTCCGGTACGAGCAGCGGATGCGCGAGGCCGGCCTCGAGAGCGAGACGCGCATCGTGCACGTCGACGCGGCCCGCAGTGACGCCCGGGTCCGCTCGCTCGAGCTGTTCCGCTCACCGGACCGGCCCACCGCGTTGTTCGCGGGCAACGACTCGCTCGCGCTCGGCGCGCTCTGGGCCCGGAGCGACGCCGGACTCGACGCCTCCCAGCTGTCGATCGTCGGCTACGACGACATCGAGATCGCGGCCCACCCCGGGGTGTCGCTGACGACCATCGACCAGCACGGCGAGACCCTCGGCGCCCGCTCGGTCGAGCTGCTGCTCGAGCGGATCGCCGGTCGGACGGAGGCCGTGCACTTCGAGGTCGACCCGGTGCTCCGCGCCCGCGACTCCTCCGCCGCGCTCCGGACCTCCGCGCTCACCGCAGACCCCACCCACTCCTGAGACCCCGCCCACTCCCGAGACCCCGCCCACTCCTGACCACCCCGACCACTCCCGAGACCCCGCCCACTCCTGACCACCCCGACCACTCCTGACAGAAGGACGATGATGACCGACTGGACCGCCCGCTTCACGGCGCCCGCCGCTGCCCTGGACGCCGCCCCACTGCTCCGCCGCGAGACCGCCCTCGAGACCGGGCACGGCGACGTCGTCTCCGCGACCCTCCGCCTCTCGGCGCTCGGGATCGTCGAGGCCTGGATCGACGGCGAGCCCGTCTCGGACGAGCTCTTCACTCCCGGCTGGACCAGCTACGAGTGGCGCCTGCGCTACTCCGAGCACGACGTCACGAGCCTGATCTCCGGCGACTCCGTGGTGCTCGCCCTCGCGCTCGGCGACGGCTGGTACCGCGGCCGCCTGACCTGGGGCGAGGGCGCCGAGCCCTACGGCACCGAGATCGCCGGCTTCGCCGAGCTGCGGATCACCTTCGCGGACGGCACCGAGCAGGTCGTCGCGACCGACGACTCCTGGCGCGCCGCGACCGGATCGACGACCGCCGACAGCATCTACGACGGCCAGGACATCGACGCCCGCCTCGAGCCGCAGGGCTGGAGGAGCGCCGGCTTCGACGACTCCGCCTGGACCGCCACCCGCGAGATCGACGTCGACCTCTCGAAGCTCGAGCCCTACATCGCGCCGCCGGTGCGCCGCCTCCGCGAGGTCGCGCCGCAGAAGATCTGGACGAGCCCGTCCGGTCGCACCCTCGTCGACTTCGGCGAGAACCTCGTCGGCTGGCTGCGCGTCGAGGTCACCGGCCCGGAGGGGAGCGTCGTCACGCTGCGCCACGCCGAGGTCCTCGAGGACGACGAGCTGGGCGTGCGCCCGCTGCGCGAGGCGAAGGCCACCGACCGCTTCACCCTCTCGGGCGGCGCGGACGTCTTCGAGCCGACCCTCACCTTCCACGGCTTCCGCTACGCCGAGGTCGAGGGCTGGCCCGGGGACATCGCCGACGGCGCCCTCACCGCGGTCGTGGTCTCCAGCGACCTGCGCCGGATCGGCACCTTCCGCAGCTCCGACGACCTCGTCAACCAGCTGCACGACAACGTCTACCGCGGCATGGTCGGCAACTTCCTCGACGTGCCGACCGACTGCCCGCAGCGCGACGAGCGCCTCGGCTGGACCGGTGACATCGCCGCGTTCGCCTCGACCGCCGTCTACCTGGCCGACGCCGAGGACTTCCTCCGCGACTGGCTGCGCGACCTCGCCCTCGAGCAGGCCCACCACGACGGCGCCGTCCCGTTCGTCGTGCCGGACGTGCTGAAGCGCCGCGCGGCCGAGACCAGCTTCCCTCCCATGGACTCCACCGCGCTGTGGAGCGACGCCGCGGCCTGGGTGCCGTGGGCGGTCTGGGAGGCGTACGGCGACCCGACGGTGCTCGAGGAGTCGTTCGCGTCGATGGCCTCGCACGCCCGCCGGGTGCGCTCGAAGCTCTCCGACTCGGGGGTCTGGGACACCGGCTTCCAGTTCGGCGACTGGCTCGACCCCGACGCCGCGCCCGACAAGCCCGCCGACGCGAAGGCCGACACCGGCGTCGTCGCGACGGCCTGCGCCTACCGCACGGCCCGCATCGTCGCCGAGAGCGCCGCCGTGCTCGGCCGCACCGAGGACGAGCGGGAGTTCACCGAGATGGCGGCGCAGCTGCGCGAGGCCTTCCGCGCGAAGTACGTCGCGGACCAGCGCGTCTTCAGCGACTGCACGACTGTCTACTCCCTCGCGATCGTCTTCGGCCTGCTCGACGACGACGAGCTCGGCTGGGCGGGCGACCGCCTCGCCGAGCTGGTCGCCGAGAGCGGCTACACGATCTCGACCGGCTTCGCGGGCACGCCCTTCATCACCGACGCGCTCTCCTCGACCGGGCACATCGACGCCGCGTACCGCCTGCTGCTGCAGCGCGAGTGCCCGTCGTGGCTGTACCCGGTGACGATGGGCGCGACGACCGTCTGGGAGCGCTGGGACTCGATGCTGCCCGACGGCACCATCAACCCGGGCGAGATGACGAGCTTCAACCACTACGCGCTCGGTGCGGTCGCCGACTGGCTGCACCGCGTCGTCGGCGGTCTCGCGCCGCTGGAGCCCGGCTACTCCCGCCTCCTGATCGCGCCGCAGCCCGGCACCGACCTCGACTGGGCGGAGTCCACGCTGGAGACCCCGCACGGCCTCGCCTCCGTCCGCTGGGACCGCCGCGGCGACGCGATCGAGCTGGCCGTCACCGTCCCGGAGGGTGCGACGGCCGTCGTCCGCACGGCCGGCGCCGAGGACCGCGAGCTCGCCTCGGGCGCGCACACGCTGACGCTCTGAGCGCGGAGGGGGCCGACCTGTGGAGGGTCGGCCCCCTTCGCGTCCGCCGCCGAGGTCTCAGACGGCGGTGATGTATCTGCGGAGCAGTGCGCTGAACTCCGAAGGCGGGACGTCAGACCCTCTGAGACTCAGGCGGAGACCCGGCGCGCCGGCGAGTCGGTTCAGCGCGGTCGCCGCGTCCCGTCGCGCTCCGGCGTCTGCGCGGTCTCCGATCCGCCAGCCTCCGATCTCGGCGGGTTCGTTCGAATGCCTGATCTGCAGGAGGTTGAAGAGGTCGATCATGTCGTTCGTGCTTCTGCGGGATTCGTAGGACAGGGCTTTCACGATCAAGGCGCGTTCGACTCCCGGGACTCGGGTGCGGAAGGTGAGCGGAGTGTCTCGCGCATCAGCAGGTGATCCGCGGCCTCGTCGGCGTCGGGACCTCCGCTCCGGCGGAGATCCCAGGCGGCGATGAGCGGGTCGACGGTGCGGCCGTCCGGGTACCACGCGGTCGCCGTCGGCCGGATCGTCCGGTCCCTCGGAACGGTGACCAGGAGAGTGCCCTCTCGCGAATCCGACTCCGTGAAGTCAGCGGGTTCGAGTGGGAGTCCGCGGTCGGCGTAGACGACGGCGAGACGCGGGACTCTCCACGGCTGGAGACGATCGGCGGCGGAGTCGCCGGACAGCAGCGCTGGAACTCCCGTCGTCAGGGCTCGCTCTCCCTGCGCGATCACGGGCCGAAGGGAGTACCAGTACTGAGCGAGCCCGCCCGGGCCCGGGTACTCCGTGAGGAAGTGCCGGACGAGCGCCTGCGGGTCGCGGGCGGTCCAGCCGTGCTCGGTCCGCTCGGCGAGGAGCGGGTCGGCGCGGAGCAGCTTCGAGATCGCCATCTGCGAGACGCCGCACTCCGCCGCGAGCTCCATCTGCGAGCGGGGCTCGCGGGTCCGCACGAGGGTGCGGAGGAGGGCGAAGCGCGCGTACGGCACACGCAAGGGGACGGCGAATCGATCGTTCGTGGGGTACGACAGGTCCTGCCTGTCCAGGATGACCGTGCCGTCGTCCGTGCCGAACAACGCGAGCCGCGGCTCGTCGAGAGCGAGTCGGCGCGCGATCGCATTCGCTCGCGCCACGACGAACCCGGTCACGGCGCCGTCGATCGCCCGCGAGGCCTGGTCGCGCAACTCGGAGGCGGTGGGCGGCCGAGGGGTGATCACGAGGCGCACGTGCAGGTCCGCGCCGGACGGCGTGGTGATCCTCAGCTCGCGGAAGCCGGTGATGCGCGTGCTGAGCCCGGCGTCGAGCAGCAGCTCGCTCAGACGTGCGGAGTGGTCGTCGCGGCTCATGTCCTCAGTCCAAAACCATGCGGACTAAATCGTTCGGAAGGTTTTAGAAAACGGCGCGGTTCGTCGCGCGGGTCACGCCGCGACGGCGTCCTCCAGCGGGTCGGTGGGCTCGTCCGGCTCGAAGGAGTCCGGCTCGGCGAGGATCGCGACCGGCGCCAGAGGGGTCTGCGCCGCAGAGTCCACGTCGTCCTCCGCCGGTGCCGCGACCTCCGCCAGGCGCGCCCGCTCGACGGCCGCGATCAGCACGGCGAAGGCGACCTCGAGGGTGTCGGTGTCGCGCAGCAGGACGCGCTCGCCGGTCGCGGTGTCCAGGCGCAGGGTGCGGAAGACGGGCTGCGGCAGGTCGTCGGCGAAGGTGATCAGACCGTGGACGACACCGGTGCGGCGGGCGCGGGCGATCCAGCGGTTGGAGTGGGTGCGGAGAAGGATCATGACCGGGACCGTCCTGGCTGCTGGTGGTGCGCGGTGAGGGGGGAAGTCGATCCTCTCCGAGCATCCTGCACAGGAGCCCCGTGTGCCTGTGCTTGACAGAAGAGTCCTCGCGCGTCAGCGCACCCGGGCGCGCGCTCCGGCCGCCGCGCGCAGGGCCTCGACGAACTCCGGCACCACCGGATTCCCGGTGTCGCGGACGAGCACGCCGATCTCGCGGACGGCCCGCGGGTCGTCGATCGGGATCTCGCGCACGCCGTCCTCGATCGACGACGGGCTCGGCGGCAGGATCGTCAGCCCGAGTCCCGCCGCGGCCAGTCCGCGCGCGGCGCGGTAGTCGCCGACCTCGAAGGCCGGCTCGGGGTCGCGTCCCTCGAAGGACAGCAGTCGCCGGGCCGACTCGTGCAGGCCGTAGCCGGGCGAGAGCATGATCAGGTCGAGGCCGCGCAGCTCCTCGACCGTCACGGAGCGGCGGGAGGCGAGCGGGTGCCGGTCGTCGACGACGGCGAGCAGCGGCTCCGTGTAGAGGGTGGTCGTGGTGGTGCCCGGCAGCTCCGGCGGGTCGGCGACGATCGCCAGCTCCGATTCGCCGTCGGCGACCGCCCGGAGGCACAGCGCGCGCGAGCCGTGGCGGAGGCCGAAGCCGACGCGGGGCCAGCGGCGGCGGAAGCGCCGGATCACGTCGGGCACGAACGTCTCGCCGAGCAGGGTCTGGAAGGCGATCGCGATGCGGCCGTCCTCGAGGTCGCGGGCCTGCTGCACCTCGGTCAGGCCCGCGCGGATCAGCGCCAGGCCGTCCTGCGCGACGTCCGCGAGCCGTCGGCCGGCCTCGGTCAGCACGACACCGCGGCCCTCACGGCGGATCAGCGGAGCGCCGACCAGCTCCGACAGGCGCGCGAGCGAGCGGCTCGCGGTGGGCTGCGGCACGCCGAGCTCGGCCGCCGCGGCGGTGACGCTCCCGGTCTGCGCGACGGCGACGAGCGTCGGAAGCAGCCGGAGGATCGCGGGCTCATCCATGCCTTCAGCGTATAGGTCAGCGCGCGACAGGCATTGGTCATGCGTTCGCCGCGGTTCTAGCCTCGGAGGATGAGCACCAGCGTCCGCCCCGCCGTCGACGCTCCTCCCGTCTCGCAGCGCCGGCTGACGATCGCCCTCCGCGCCGCCGGGGTCGCGACCTTCGCCGAGCTCTACGCCGTGCAGGGCGTGCTCCCGCAGTTCTCCCGGGAGTGGGGGATCTCCGCGTCGGACGCCGCCCTGACCGTGTCGGCGGCGACCGTCGGACTCGCGCTGATGGTGCTGCCCTGGGCGTCGATCGCCGAGCGGATCGGACGGCTGGAGTCGATGCGGATCGCGGTGCTCTCCTCCGTGGTGCTCGCTCTGCTCGCCTGCGTCGCACCGTCCTTCGAGGTGCTGCTCGTGCTGCGCTTCCTCAGCGGAGCGGCACTGGGCGCGGTGCCGGCGCTCGCCGTCGCGGCGATCCACGACCGGGTCGGGGGGGCGGGTGCGACCGCCGCCGCCGCGGCCTACGTCTCCGGGACGACGCTGGGCGGGGCCGCGGGTCGCCTGCTGGCCGGTCCGCTCGCCGCGGTGGTCGGCTGGCGGGGCGCGCTGCTCGCCGTCACGATCGTCTGCGCGCTCGCGGCCGTCGCGTTCGTCCTGCTCGCTCCCCGGGGCGGTGTCGCGCGGGCGCCGCGGGGCGAGGGCGGCTGGCGCGGCAAGATCGCGCAGGTGCTCCGCGATCCGGTCCTGCTCGCGGTCGCCGCGCAGACGTTCTTCGTCGTCGGCGTGTTCGTCGCGGTGTACAACTACCTGGCGTTCCGGCTCGAGGCCGCGCCGTTCGCGCTGCCGCCGGCGCTCGTCTCGCTGCTGTTCCTCACCTATCTCGCCGGCACCGCGACCTCCCGGCTCGCCGGTGTCTGGGCGCCGCGCCTGGGCCCGCGGGTCGTGATGCGGATCGGCGTCGCCGCGATGATCCTCGGCCTGCTCGTGATGCTCTCCGAGCTGATCGTGGTCGTCGTCATCGGGCTCGTCCTCTTCTCGGCCGGCTTCTTCGCCGTGCACGCCACCGGCGCGGCCTGGACCGGCGCGCGAGCGGCCCCCGCCCTCCGCGGCCACGCCGGCGCCGTCTACACGATCGCCTTCTACGTGGGCTCGGGCGTCGGCGGCTGGCTGCTCGGCTTCATGGTCGAGGCGGGCGGCTGGGGCGCGCTGACCGCGGTGATGATCGCCCTGCTGCTCGTCGGCGCCGGCTGCGTGAGCCTGCCGAGCCGCGCGAGCGTCGCTTCCGCGCGCTGAGCGCCTGGCCGGTCGTCGCGCTTCTGCGACAGGATGGGGGCTCGCGCACGGAGTGGGGGACTTCATGACCGACAGCACCCGGACGGATCCGCGGTTCCACCCCGCCTACCAGCGGGGGTACCAGGGGCAGGGGGCGCCGAGAGTCTCCGCGACGCCCGCGGAGGAGCTGTTCCGCCGCCCGCGCGGAGCCGAGGCGGCCGAGTTGCGCCGCTCGACGAGGTCGGAGGAGCCCGGGCCGATCCGTCCGCGACGCCCGAGACCCGCGCCGGCGCCCGAACCGTCGCCGATGCCCGTCTCAACAGCGCTGCCGAACGCCGGCGCCGTCGAGACTCACGTCGCGCAGGCTCCGGTGGGCGGGGTCGACACGGAGACAGCGGCGGCTGCGGCGCTCCGGCCCTCCGCGCTCGATCGGCGCGTCCCGCTCGCGCTCGCCGTGCTGGGCGTGCTGTTCCTGGTATCCGGGGTGGGACTGCTCTGGTCCGCCACCTCGGCGATGTACGGGGGCTACGGCGCTCAGCCGAGCGAACTCGACCGGTTCGTCAGCGCGGTCACCAACTATCTGGCCGGCCCGGCCGTTACGATCGGCCTGCTCTCGATCGGCGCGGCGATCGCCGTGCGGGCGGCGCGCTCATGACCGGGCGAGGGGGCTGGTGGGGCCTGCTGCTGGGCTACACCGCCCTGCTCTGGGCGCTGGCGCTGGGGGCCTGCTGGGTCTCGGCGGTGCAACCGGACAACTGGAGCTACACCGACGGCGACGAGATTCCGCTGGCCGCGATCGTCTCGAGTCTGCTGTGGCCGGTCGCGACGGCACTCGGCACCGCGACCTTCGCGATGACCGCGGCGACCCTCGCGCTCGGACTCGTGCGCGCCGGCCGGGGCAGGCCCGTCGCGGAGGACGAGGGACCGGAGGACGAGGACGTCGAGCTCGGCGAGGGCGTCCTCGTCGAGCTGCTGCCCGCGGGAGGCGCCGGGCGCCGCTCCTGACGCCGCGCCTCGCTCGGCCGCGGGCCGTGCGACAGGATGAGACTCCGAGTGCACGAGGCGGGGGCGGTCATGGCCGACAGCAGCAGAACGGATCCGCGGTTCCACGCGGCGTATCAGCGCGGGTACCAGGGGCCGGCGCCGGAGGTGCGCCGCCGTGAGGAGGAGGCCTACCGGCGCCCGCGGCGGGCGGGCGGGCGGGTATCGCGAGCTGATCCGAGTCCGCGCGTGGAGTCGGCCGAGCCGGAGTCCCCGTTCGCCGGCCTCTCGTTCGTGCCGGATCCCGCTGACGTCGAGGCCGCCGAGGACCGGCCCGTCGCGGAGGAGCCGCCGCCCGCGGCACCGGCGGTCGTCCGTCCGCTCGGGCGCCGGGTGCCGCTGACGCTCGCCGTCGCGGGTCTCGTGCTGATCCCGCTCGGCCTCGCAGCCCTGTGGTGGTCGACGCTCGCGTCGTACACGAACAACGTCGTCTACGAGCGGCTGGAACCCGAGCAGTACCTGCGGATGCTGCTCGGATTCGTGGCGTCGCCCGCTCTCACCGTCGGCCTCCTCGCGCTCGCCGCAGCGGTCGTGCTGCAGGCCGTGCGGCGGTCCCGCGCGTGAGCGGTGCTCGCGTCTGGTGGATGGGCGCCGTCCTCCTCGATGTCGTCCTGTGGGCAGCTCTGCTGGCGATCCCGGCGATCATCCTCGTGCTGCCGAACCAGTGGCAGGGCGACTCACTGACCGCCCCGATCGAGATCGTCTGGCGGTCGGCGCTGGCGCAGGCGGCGGGCCCCCTGGCGACCGCGGCGCTCGGGCTGCTGGTGGTGCTCGCCGTCGCGGCGGCACAGCACCGCCGGGTGCGGCCCGCGCCCGCGGACAGTGAGGACGCCCCCGACGGGTGGGTCGAGGGCGAGCTCGTCGAGCGCTGACGGCGCGGGGTCTCGATACGCCGCTGCGCGGCTACTCGACCAGCATGCAGGGGACCGCCGCACTCCTTCTACGGTCGCGTCGCAAGGACGGAGCGCCCGCTTCATGGTGATCGAGTAGTGCCCGGAGGGCGCGTATCGAGATCCACCGTGCCCTGGAGGGTGGGTCTCGATACGCCGCTTCGCGGCTGCTCGACCAGCATGCGAGGGACCGCCGCACTCCTTCTACGGTCGCGTTGCAAGGACGGAGCGCCCACTTCATGGTGATCGAGTAGCGCCCGGAGGGCGCGTATCGAGATCCACCGTTGGATGGAGGGTGGGTCTCGATACGCCGCTGCGCGGCTGCTCGACCAGCATGCAGGGGCCGCTCCGCTGCTACTTCGCGAGGGCTCCGAAGCGGAAGAGGTAGGTCGCGTCGAGGGTGTCCTCGATGCCGGTGACACCCGAGGCGGCGACGACCGTCTCGCGGCCCTGGAGCAGCGGGATGATCGGCGCGTCCGTCGCGGTCTGAGCCTGGATCTGCTCGATCGCGGTGGCGCGCGCGGCGGGCTCGGTCGCGGTCGCCTCGGTGTCGATCAGCGCGTCGACGGCCGGGTTCGAGTAGCCGTTCGCGACGGAGGCGCCGGTGGTCGAGTAGGCCGAGCGGAGGAAGTTGTCCGGGTCCGGGTAGTCCGGGAAGAAGCCGAGCTGGTAGGCCGGGTAGCCGGCGTCCGGCGAGAGCTGCTTCACGTAGCTGGTCCACTCGGTCGACTGCAGGTCGACGGTGAACAGGCCCGAGGACTCCAGCTGCGACTTGATCAGCGCGTACTCCTGGTCGGAGTCGGGGCCGTAGTGGTCGGAGGTGTACTGCAGCGGCAGGGTCACCGGGGTCGAGACGCCGGCGGCGCTGAGGATCGCGGCGGCGGCGTCCGCGTCGGGGGTCGTGCCGTACGCGTCGGCGAAGGCCTGCGTCGCACCGGTCTGCCCGTCGAGCACGACGGAGTAGGCGGGCGTGTAGGTGCCGCGGTAGACCTGCTCCGACAGCTCGTCGCGATCGACCAGCGAGGCGACGGCCTGGCGGATCGCGAGCTTCTGCTCGGGAGTGCCGCCGGGCTGGGTGTTCACGTTGAAGGTGAGGAAGCGCACCGAGCCGCCGGGGCCGTCGACGACCTGGAGGTCCGCGTTGCCGCGGAGGTCTTCGACGTCGGTCGCGGTGAGCGAGCGGTACGCCACGTCCACGGCGCCGTTCTCCACGTCGAGACGCAGGTTGGTCGACGAGGTGTACGGCCGCAGCACCACGTCGGCGGTCTTCGGCGCCGGGCTCGAGGTCGACTCGTTCGCGGCGAGCTGCAGCAGTCCGCCGGCCTCGTAGTTCTGCACGGAGTAGGGCCCGGAGCCGATCACGTCGGCGTCGTCGAGCAGCGCGTCGGCGGGGAAGACCTCCTCGTCCACGATCGGTCCGGCCATGCTCGAGAGCACGTACGGCCAGGTCTGGTCGTTCGGCACCGCGAGGGTGAAGACGACGTCGTCGCCGTCCTGCGCGACCGACTCCATGTTCGCGAGCAGCGGCGACGGGCCGTTGTCCGAGGCGATGTCGACGACGCGCTGGAAGGAGAAGACGACGTCCGACGCGGTCAGCTCGTCGCCGTTCGAGAAGGTCAGGCCGGGCGCGATCGAGCAGCGGTAGGTCGTCGCGTCGTCGAAGCCGCACTCCTCGGCGGCCTCGGGGACCGGCGTGGTGGAGCCGTCCGCGTAGCTCAGGAGGTGCTGGTAGATCTGGTTCTGCGGCGTGAAGCTGCCGCGGTCCCAGGCGCCGGCCGGGTCGAGCGAGACGATCGAGTCGGTCGTCCCGATGACGAGGCGCTCGCCCGCGGCGGAGTCGCCGGTCGAGGCGCCGGGGGCCGTGCAGCCGGCGAGGGCGACGGCGGTGCCGAGGGCGGCGAGGGCGCCGAGGGCGCGGAGTGTCTGCATGCTGCTGCTTTCGTCCGTGGTGCGGGGGAGTGGTGGAGATCTAGAGGGTCGCGAGCCGGAAGCGGTCGAGCGCGCCGGCGCCGTCGACCAGGTCGGCCAGCAGCTCGCCGAGCACGGGCCCGAACTTGAAGCCGTGGCCGGAGAAGCCGGTCGCGAGGGTGACGCGGCCGACGCGGTCGAGCACGAAGTCCTCGGTCGGCGTGATGTCGTAGAGGCAGGAGATCGGATCGGCGCTCGCAGCATCGACGCCCGGCAGCCAGTCGGCGACGTACTCGACGAGCCGGGCGAGTCGCTCGGGCTCCGCGCGGAAGTCGCGGTGGTCCGGATCGACGACGCGGCCGGTGCCGTGCTCGCCGACCTTCACGCCGACGCCCGGGGTCGCCAGGCCGTAGATCGTCGGCTCGTCGCCGCGGTGGTGCACGAAGCTCGGCCAGGCGTCGAGCGGCAGGTCCGTCGTGAAGTGCGCGGGCTGCTCCTGCGTGATCCGCAGCGGCGGGAGCGAGCGGCCGGCCGCGGCGACCAGCCCGCCCACGAGTCCCGGGGTCCAGGAGCCGCCCGCGACGACGACCGCGTCCGCGAGCAGCGGACCCTCGTCGGTGACGACGCGGACGCCGCCCTCGCGCTCCTCGATCGCCCGGACGCCGGTGCTCGCCCGGACGACGGCGCCGTGCGACTCCGCGGAGCCGAGCAGCGCCTCGATCGCGGCGGCCGCGTCGAGCCGGCCGCCCTCCGGGTGCAGCAGCACGTCGGTCTCGAAGCGCAGGCCGGGCCAGCGTGCGGCGGCCTCCTCCGCGTCGAGGCGCTCGCAGGGGATGCCGTCGCGGGCGAAGGCCTCCTCGATCGCGAGCAGGGCGGAGGCGTCGCCGTGGTCGATCGCGCCGGTCGCGGTGAAGAGGCTCCGGCCCGACTCCCGCTCGAGCCGCGCCCACTCGGCGGCCGCCCGGCCGGTCAGCGCGCGGTAGTCGTCCTCCGCGTAGCCGCGGCGGAAGATGCGGGTCTCGCCGTGCGAGGAGCCGCGGTCGTGGCCGCGCTCGAAGCGCTCGAACAGCAGCACCCGGTCGCCGCGCTCGGCGAGGGAGCGCGCGGCGGCGGCGCCGACGAGGCCCGCGCCGACGACGACGACGTCCCGGTCGCTCATCGGGCGGGCACCGCGTCGACCAGGCGCCGGGCCGGCATCGCCGCGCGCACGGCGGCCTCGTCGGGGAACTGCCGAGCGGCGAAGCGGGCCGGGGCGTAGCGCTCGGCGTCGCCGAGGGTCGTGCGGCCGTGGAGGACCAGCTCGGCGACGAGATGGCCGAGACCGGGCCCGTGCGTCACTCCGGACTCGTTGTCGCCCGCGGCGACGAACAACCCCGGCAGCTCGGGGACGGGGCCGGCCAGGAAGCGGCGGTCGGCGGTGTAGGAGACGACGCCCTGCGTCCACTCGGTCTCGCGCAGCGCGTCGGCGGAGGCGGGGATCAGGCGGGCGATCAGCGGGGCGAGGTGCGCGTCCATCGCCTCGACGAGGTCGGTGCGCTGCGGGCGGCGGTCGGCGGCGGACTCGCCGAGCGGCTCGTAGCCGACGCCGTTGCCGTAGGTGAGGCCGCCGAGGTGCTCGCGGACCCAGAGGCCGCCGAGCTCGGGCAGCATCAGTGTCGGCAGGTGCGGGAGGCCGAAGGGCGCGGTGGTGAGGCGGCTCGCGACGACGCGGGCCAGCGGGAGGCGGCGGCCGAGCGGGGCGAGCAGCTCGTTCGTCCAGGACCCCGCCGCCAGCACGACGCTGTCGCCGGAGAAGATGCGGCCGTCGGCGGTGCGGACGCCGCTCGCGCGGCCGTCGGTCGCGAGGACCTCGGTGACGGGCGCGTGCTCGACGATCTCGACTCCGGCCGCGCGGGCCGCGGCGACCAGGGCGAGCGCGGCGTCGGGGGCGCTGATCTGGATGCCGTCGGGCTGGAGGAAGCCGCCGGTGACCGCTCTTGCGTCGAGGCCGGGGACGAGCTCGGCGGCCTCCTGTGGCGAGAGCTCGCGGGAGCCCTCCGGGCGCAGCGGGTGCTCGGCGAGCGGGCCGAGGTGGTCGCGGACGCCCTCCTCGGTGACGGCGAGCCAGGCGCTGCCGGTCTCGCGGAGGAGGATGTCGACGCCGCCGCGGTCCGGATCGACGGCGAGGGCGCGGTAGAAGTCGAGGCCGTACTGCTCGAGGTCGCGCTCGGACTCGTTCCAGTACCAGGCGTAGCCCGCGGCCCACAGGCCGACGAAGCCCGCGCCGGCCGCCGTGGTGCCGCGCGCCGCGTCCCCCGACTCGACCAGCGTGACCCGGGCGCCCCCGCGCGCGAGGTGCAGCGCGGTGGCGGCCCCGAAGAGCCCGGCCCCGACGACGACGACATGCCTACTCATACTCGGTATCCAACCAGCGGGGCCCCTGTCGGTCGAATCGATATGACGCCCCGAGTCCTCCCTCCCCTCCGCGAGATGCCACTTGTGCACGCTTCTGTCGGCGTGTCGCGTACGCAAGTGGCATCTCGCGGCGGGGGAAGGGGCGCGCACCAGGTCAGGGGGCGGGGAGGAAACAGTTTCGGTAGGGTCGGGGCACCGTTGAGAGGAGGGCCTGTGGCCCGCACGCCGGACACCCGCGTCACGCTGGACGTCGTCGCGGCGCACGCCGGCGTCTCGAAGGCGACCGCGTCGAAGGTCCTCAACGGCCGGCCCGGCGCGTCCGCCGCGACGCGCGCGCGGGTCGAGCAGTCCCTCCGCGAACTCGGCTACAGCCCGAGCACCCGGGCGCCCCGGGTCGGCGGCGGCGTCACCGTCGTCTTCGACACCCTGCTCAGCGTCTACTCGCTGCGCGTCCTCGAGGGCGTCGTCGGAGGTGCGCAGAGCGAGCGCGTCGACGTCACGACCGGCGTCCTCGCGCCGAGCGGCTCCGCCGACGAGTCGCTCCGCTTCGACGCCGCGTTCGTCCGCTCCGTCGCGGCGAAGGGGCACCTCGGGATCCTCGCCGTCACCACCGCGATCGACGCCGAGATCGTGTCGGCCGCTGCCGAGGCAGGGCTGCCGCTCGTCGCCGTCGATGCACCGAACCCGCTCGACCCGTCCGTGGTCAGCGTCGGCTCGAACCACTGGGTGGGCGGGCAGCAGTCCACCGAGCACCTCGTCTCGCTCGGCCATCGGAGGATCGCCTTCGTCGGCGGCGACGCCCGCAACCCGGGGCTGCGCGCCCGCTACGGCGGCTACCGCGAGGCGCTCGCCGCGGCGGGCCTGCCGGAGGACCCGGCCCTCGTCTCCGAGCAGGGGATGGGGTCGGCCGAGCACGTGGTTCCGGGACTCCTGGCACTGGACGATCCGCCGACCGCCGTCGTCGCGACCAACGACATCGACGGCCTGCAGACGATCCGCGCCGCGATCGCAGCCGGCCTGCGCGTCCCCGAGGACCTGAGCGTGATGGGCTACGACGACACCTTCGCCGCGCTGCCGACCGCCGTGCTCCTCTCGACCGTGCACACGCCCATGCACGACCTCGGCCGCCTCGGCCTCGAGACCCTCGTCCGGATGCACGACGGCATCCCGCCCCTCTCGCACCGCATCGAGCTGGCCACCAGCCTCGTCGTCCGCGAGTCGACGGCCCCGCCGCGAGGGTGAGCGGCGAACCCGCTCAGCGCTTCTCGTCGTCCGGAACGTCGCCGATGTAGTCGGCGATGACCTCCGCCATGTTCTCGAGCGCTTCCCGATGGGACTCGATGTACTCCTGGTCGTACGCGGACTGCACCGCGAGCTCGATCCCGACGAGATTCGTCTCGGCCTTGCAGTCCATATCAGCGGTCGCGGTCGCGATCTGCTCGGGAGTGACAGGCGACGTGCCGCCTCCCCAGCGCGGATCGAACTCCGCGCTGATGGGGTCCGGGTAGTCGAAGCCTCGCTTCGTCATGCAGGTGCTCCACGCCCCGACGACCGCTTCGACTCGGCTGTCGGCAGAGGGGACAGGCGGACCGCCGTCCGGGAGAGCGGACGGGTACCGGGCCGAGAACGCCCCGCCCCCGTCGCCGAGAGGGAAGGACCCGTGCACGGACATCGAGCACTTCGCGAACTCATCGGGCGCGACTCCGGCCGGTACACCGCTCGGCAGAGCGCCCACGTCGTCGCCCGCACGCGTGTAACCGTGCCGGCTCGCGTTCTCCGGGTCGAAGAACCCCCAGAGCTTCGAGTGCTCGTATTCGACCTGGCCGTCGCCGAGGAAAGCGAGGACCGCCTCCTCGTCGAGGGGCCACTCGATCGACCGCTCGTCGTCGTCTTCGCGCAGGCAGGCGATCTGCTTCGTGCGCTCGGCGCGCACGAGCTGAAGGATCAGCTGCGTATCGGGGACGTACTGATCGATCGGCCGCACGATCTGCGACGGATCCGTCGGGACGCGGATCAGTCCGAGCCGGGGCTCGGCGGTGGTCGCAGGGCCGTCCTCGGGTGCTCGCGCTTGCGTCGTGCATCCGCCGAGTCCGACGGTCGCGGCGAGTACCGCCACGAGCGCGAGCATCCGGGTCGGCCTGGGACGCCGCTCGCGGCTGACGATCGACTGGTGGCCGAAGCGCGGCGACGGCTCCTCCTCGTCCCGTCGCGCCGCCATCAGCCCGCAGCCTCCTCGCCGAGGTAGGCCGCCAGAAGGTCCGCCATGCCGTCGAGCGCATCCCGGTGGGTCTCGATGTACTCCTGGTCGTACGCGGACTGCACGGCGAGCTCGATCCCGACGAGGTTCGTCTCGGCCTTGCAGTCCATGTCAGCGGTCGCGGTCGCGATCTGCTCGGGGCCGACGGAGGCGAGCCCGGACTGCCATCTCGGATCGATCAGAGCTGAGATGGGATCCGGAGACGCGAAGCCCCGCGATGCCATGCACGCACTCCACGCAGCGACGACTGCCTCGACCCGACTGTCGGCCGTGGGGACGGGCGGTCCGCCGTCGGGCAGCGAGGAGATGTAGGCAGCGGAGTAGGCACCCCCTCCGTTGCCGAGAGGGAAGGCACCGTGCGCCGAGAGTGAGCACTCGGTGAACTCGTCGAAGGTGACGCCCGCCGGTATGCCACTCGGGAGGGCCCCCGGAACGTCGGCGGGTCGCGAGTACCCCCGGACCGCCGCGTTCCCAGGATCGAAGAACCCCCAGAGCTCTGAGCGCACCACCTCGTCCCGGCGGGCGCCCTCGATGAAGGGGACCGCGCCTTCTTCGTCGAGCGGCCATTCGATGGTCCGTTCGTCGGAACCACGCAGACACTCGGACTGCTTCGCGCGTTCAGCGCGGACCAGTTGCAGCACGAGCTGCGTGCTCGGCACGTACTGGTCGATCGGCCGGACGATCTGCGAAGGCTCGGTCGGGGACCTTATGGGGCCGAGCTGAGGCTCGACAGCGGACGGTTCGTCGTCAGGAGGCCTCGGCGACTCCGTGGAGCAGCCAGTGAGCAGGACGGCCAGACCGAGCGCCGTGGAGGCTGCGAGCAGCGATCGTCGTCGCGCACGAGCGCAAACCGTCTTCGGAGCTGAGATCGTCGTCATCGGTCGAGTTCCGTCGGTGGTCTCAGGATCTACCTGATGTGCTCGACACTCACGGTCAGCTGTCTCGCGTAGCTGAAACCCCAATCGCGAGTGAAGGGGACGTCTCCGTAAGCATCCGTGGTGAAGAAACCCGCGTTGTGCCCCGCACCCACCGTCTGCTGCGAGGTGAGTCGATCCGCGGCGGTGCCGCTGTTCGCGTAGCAGTGGTTCCCGGTGTGGAACTTGAGGAAGTCAGTGCGGGTGCCGCAGTCGGGGCGGGTGATCGCGTGGGCGGGGACGGACGCGGTGATCGCGAGGGCGGCTCCAATGCCGACAGCGGCCATGGCCTTGGTCAGTGACTGCTTTTTCATGATGAATGATCCGTTCTTGTCGTCTTCGAGTTCGAGTGGAGATGCGCAGTGGAAGGCGACGATGAAATGCGGATCGACGCGCGAGAAGCCGACCGAAGGTCGGAATTCTTTCTCCATGAGCGGGTGATGCGGGAAACGGTAGGGCGGCCGTGGTGGCCACGGCCAGAGGCGGCGCGTTATCGCGGGTCCGCTGCTTCGATCGGGCACTCGGTTCCCCGAGAACACGCGGGATGAGGGGCGGGCGGCAGGCGACGATCCGCGCCGACCGTTCCGTCCGATGATCGGCGTCGGTAATCTCGCAGGGGTCCGCAGAATCGTCGAGACGGACGATATCTGCGCTCTATCGGACGATTCTCCAGGTGGCCTTCTCCCGGAGAATCTCTGCGCCTTCTTTCGATGGATCACTGTGCCTTCTTCCGATGGATCAGTGTGCCTCTGGTGAAGGCGAGGAGAGAGTCGTGGTCGAGAGGAATCAGCACGATCGATGAGCGAGAGGGGGAGTGCACCGTGACGGATTCGCGCGCCCCCCGACGGACCCCGGTGGAGCGGCGGCAGCGGCTGCTGCTCTGGGCGGCGATCGCGGCGGCGGTCCTCTCGACCGCCGGGCTGGTGCTCTCGCTCTCGATCCGCTCGCCCGCGCAGCAGGCGGCCGACCAGGCCGCACCTCCGCCGACGACGCTCACGGAGCCGGTGGCGCGCCGCGTCCTCACCGGGACGGTCACCGTGCGGGGGACCGTCGCGGCGGCGAGCACGATCAGGGTGCTGCCGGCGGTCGCCACCGCGGGCGGAGCGGCGATCGTCACGGCGCTGCCCAAGGCGGTCGGCGCCGCCGTCCAGGCGGGGGACGTCCTCGCGCAGGTCTCGGGTCGCCCGGTCCTCGCGCTGCCGGGGGCGACCCCCGCCTACCGCGACCTGAAGCCCGGGGCGGAGGGAGCCGACGTCGAGCAGCTGCAGAACGCGCTGGTCGCGCTGGGGCACCTCGCGGCCGACGACGTCGACGGGCACTTCGGCGCCGCGACGAAGGACGCGGTCGCCGTCCTCTACTCCGATCGCGGCTTCGACGCGCTGACGACCGCCGACGTGAACGAGGGCGAGGCGGCCGAGTTCAGCGGTGCCCAGCAGGCCGTCGTCGTCGCCCAGCAGCAGCGCGCCAGCGCCGCGCTCGAGTTCGCTCAGGCCGTCGATGAGGTCGCACAGGCCCAGGCGCGGCTCGCTGTCGAGTTCGCGACCCGCGCCGAGGCCGACGCCGAGGACGCCCTCGCGGCGCTCCGAGCGCGCACGGGGGTCGAGATGCCGCTCGCGGAGACCGTCTTCGTCCCCTCCTTCCCCGTCACCGTGGGCAGCCTCGACCTCCCGGTCGGAGCGCCGCTGGCGGGCGCGACCGGAGCGCTGATCACCCTCGACGTCGGCGATCCGATCGTCTCCGCGATCGTTCTGGCCGGGCGCGAGCAGCAGCTCGCCGCCGGCCAGAAGGTGGCCGTCGTGGACGACGTCGACCGCCGGGAGGCCGAGGGGACCGTCACCGCGCTCGGCGCCTACAGCGGGGGAGGCGCCGCCGAGGGCGCGGCGGAGGGCACGGAGTCCGCCCCCGGCTTCCCCCTCACGGTCACGCCGTCGCCGGCACTGCCCGCGGACTGGCGCGGCCGGAACGTCCGCCTGACGGTCACCGTCGGCGAGACTCCGGAGCCCGTCCTCGTCGTGCCGGTCGTCGCCGTGCAGTCGGCGGACGACGGAACGACCTTCGTCACCGTGCTGCAGTCGGAGGGGGGCCAGCGGGTGACCGTCGCGGTCTCGACGGGGCTCATCGCCGAGGGCGAGGTCGAGGTCACTCCGGCCGAGGGCGCCGTGCTCGAGGAGGGCGCCCGTGTCGTCGTCGGCTGAGTCCGGGGCTGAGGCAGATGCCGGCACTCCCGTGATCGCGCTCGTCGACGTCCGCCGCATTTTCCCCGGCCCGCCCGAGACGACCGTGCTCCTCGGAATCGACCTCACCGTCGCGCGCGGCGACTACCTGGCGCTCGTCGGGCCGTCCGGCTCGGGCAAGACGACCCTCCTGCACCTCCTCGGCCTCCTCGACACCCCGAGCGGTGGCGAGTACCGCTTCGACGGCATCGAGGTGACCGGCCTGACCGAGGTGCAGCGCACCTCCCTGCGGGGGCTGCGCATCGGCTTCGTCTTCCAGGACTTCCACCTGCTCAGCCATCGCACCGCGACCGAGAACGTGGCGCTCGGTCTCCTCTACGCCCGGGTCCACGCGGCGGAGCGCACGGCGCGAGCTCGGGAGGCGCTGGAGCGCGTCGGCCTGGGCCACCGCCTCGATGCGCTGCCCCGGACGCTGTCCGGTGGCGAGCGGCAGCGGGTGGCGATCGCGCGCGCGCTCGTGATCCGGCCGAGCCTCCTGCTCTGCGACGAGCCGACCGGCAACCTCGACTCCGGCTCCGCGGAGCGCGTGCTCGACCTCTTCGACGAGCTGCACGCCGACGGGGTCTCGGTCGTCGTCGTCACCCACGACCCGACGACCGCCGCCCGCGCCGGCCGAACGGTGCGGATGCGCGACGGGCGCCTGCGCTGATGGCGCCGTCGCTCCCGACCAGCGGTCTGCGAGCCGCCGACCTCCTGCGCGAGGCGCTGGCCGGGCTGGTCCAGCGCCCGACCCGGACGGTGCTGACCCTGCTCGGACCGTTGCTCGGGGTCGGCGCCTTCGTGGTCGTCCTCGGGCTCACGGCGACGGCCTCTGGTCAGATCTCCGAGGAGTTCTCGCTGCTGCAGGCGACGCAGGTGACCGTCACCGACGCGGGCGGGAGCGACGCCTCCGACACCGTGGACAGCTTCCCGCCCGACGCCGAGAGTCGGGCGGACGGGCTGACCGGAGTCGTCGCCTCCGGGGTGAGCTGGACGCTGCCGAGCGGGTCCACGCCCGTCTCCTCCCGTCCGGACGGTCTCGGCTCCGCCGTTCCGATGACCGTCGCCGCGGCCACGCCGGGCTGGTTCACGGCCGCCGATGCGTCGTTCCGCTCGGGCCGCGCGATCCAGGCGTGGGAGGAGGAGCGGGGCGTCCCGGTCGCCGTGGTCGGCGCGGGAGCAGCGAGGCAGCTGGGCCTGCCGCCAGTGGCCGGCGAGGCGAGCGTCTTCCTCGGCGGGGTCGGCTACACGGTGGTCGGGATCCTCGGCGAGGCCGGGCGCGACCCGCTCGCGGCCTCGACGATCTACCTGCCCGCCTCGGTCGCCCGGCAGGTCTACGGGCCGCCGAGCACGAGCGCGCCGGCCGTGCTGCTCGTGGAGACGGAGGTCGGTGCCGCCGGTGTCGTCGCGCAGCAGCTCCCGCTCGCGCTGCGGCCGGATGCTCCCGCGACGATGAAGACCTCCGCGCCGCCGGACCGGTTCGCGCTGGCGGAGAGCGTGACCGCCTCGCTCGCCGACCTCTTCCTGGCCCTCGCCGCGGTGATCCTCCTGATCGGGGCGGTCGGCATCGCGAACACGACGCTGGTGGCGGTGCTCGAGCGGACTCCGGAGATCGGACTGAGGCGCGCGATCGGCGCCCGGCCGCGCCACGTCTTCCTGCAGATCCTGCTCGAGACCGGGATCACCGGGACCCTCGGCGGTCTGCTCGGCACGGCCGCCGGCATCGCGGTCGTCGTCGCGAACGCCGCCCTGCAGCAGTGGACCGCGATCCTCGATCCGCTGGTCACGGCGAGTGCGCCGCTGCTCGGCACGCTCGTCGGGGTGCTCGCGGGGCTCTCGCCGGCGATCCGGGCCGCGCGGATCGAGCCGATCGAGGCGCTGCGGCGGTGAGCGGGCTCGCTGCGGCGGTCAGGTCGTGGCGCCCCGCGAGGCGCGCCGCACGCCGACCAGCACGACCAGGCGGAGGAAGCCGACGAGGCCCGTGCCCAGCAGCGCGGCGAGGAGCAGCAGCACGGCGACTCCCGCGACCCAGGTGGTGTCGCCGCTGACGTCCTCGACCAGGAACTCGAGGCAGAACAGCGCCAGGCCCGCGTAGGCGAGGACGAGCACGATGATCGTGCCGGGGCGGCGCAGGCGCTGGCGCGGGGTGCGCCAGAGCGCCGGCGGCTCGAGCCAGCGGCGGAGCAGACGGACGACGAGGGTGCCGACGAGGCCGGTCAGGCCGGCGCCGATCAGCACGACGCCGGCGGAGCCGAGGGGCGTCGAGTTCAGGCCGGCCAGCGACAGAGCGATGCCGACGCCGATGAAGACGGCGCCGAGCCCTCCCGCCGCCATCGCCGACCACATGCCGAAGCCGCCGCGGAGCACGCTCTCGCGCTCGGGGCGCGGCTCGAGGGGGGCGTCGACGAGGCGCTGCGGAGCGGGCGGGGCGGAGGAGGCGGGAGCGGGAGTGGTGGAGGCGGCCGCGGGCTCGCCCCACGCGGGCGCCGCTCCCGTCGTCTCGACCACGTTCTCGCGGACCGGGATGTAGCGCAGCGGCGCGTCGACGCGGACCTCCGGGCGACCGCGGACGACGGCCGTCGCGCTCACGGGGACGCCGCGGAGGAGGAGGACGGGCGCGAGCAGCAGGGAGCCGGACGGGTCGATCGACCACTCGGGGGTCTGCGGCGGGGCGCCGTACCAATCGGCGGAGGAGGAGCCGGCGAGGACGAAGGAGATCGGGCGGTCGGCGACGAAGGTCGTCGGGGGGAGGTCGCTGCGGCCGAGGTTGCGGACCGTCGCGGTGACCCGCCACCAGTCGTCGCCCGCGTGCGACAGGCGCACGTCGATGTCGACCAGCGAGGCCGGCTTCGCGCGGCGCTGGCCGATGACGACGGCGACCACGGCGGCGGCCGCGACGATGAGACCGCCGAGCAGGCCGACGACTCCGAGAACGATCTCCATGGGCCCAGTCAACCATCCGGGCGGGGGCGGGCGGCGGCGGGCGGCCGGGGTGGATCTCGATACGCGCGCTCCGCGCGCTACTCGATCAGCATGCTCGGCACCCGGGCGCCCCAGCGCGGGGTTTGGCGGCTCGTGGCGGGGTCCGCATACTGGAGGACCGCCCCCAACAGGGAGCGTTCAGCTGCGACAGCGGAGGGTGGAGCGGTGTCGACCGTGCGTGACCGGGCCCTCGCGGCCCGACGAACCGCCAGCATCCTGCCTCTTGCAGTGGGTGCCGCGGGGCTCGTGGTGAGCCTCGTGCTGGCCGTCGTGGCCGCCTCCGTCGCCTCGGCGCCCGTCCGCGTGCTCGGGCTGCCGCTCCCGCTGGTGCGCGGGAGCGCCGTCTGGCTGAGCGTCGCCGGCTACGTGCTGACGCCGCTGCTCGTCTTCCTCGCGACCGGCTGGGACCTCTCCTCCCAGCGCGCGCACTCCCTCCGCGACGCCCGCCGCTTCGTGCCCGACGCCCGCTTCACCCGCGCCCTCTACTGGCTGTCGGCCGCCGCGCTCGTGCTCGGCGCCTGGCACGTCCTCAACATCAGCGTGCCGATCTCCGAGTGGCTGGGCACGTGATTCGCCGCGCCCTCGCGATCGCGGTCACCGCGCTCCTGCTCGTCCTCGGACTCGGGGCTGCGGCGCAGCCGGCGAGCGCGGCGACCACGGGCACCGCCGCCAGCACCGCCTCGCTCACCGACATCGGCCGCGGCGCGATCGAGGACCTGCGCACCTGCCTCTCCTCCTCCGACGTCCTCAACGTCTACTACCTCGTCGACAGCTCCGGCTCCCTGAACACCGGCGGCGATGACGGCCGCGGCTCCGACCCGGACGTCGCGCGCGCCGGCATCCTCGCGGGCAGCCTGCAGGAGCTCGGCGGCCTCCGCGACTCGCTCACCGTCAACTGGGGCGCCGCCTTCTTCAGCCGCGCCTTCGAGCCGGCGGTCGACTGGCGTCAGTGGTCGCAGGAGAGCCCGGAGGCGCTCGCCGGCGTCATCCGCGACAAGACCCCCGGCGGCGGCACCAACTGGCTCGCCGGACTCCAGGGCGTGCAGACCGCGCTGCAGAGCCAGCCGAGCGCCGGCTCCGCCTGCCAGCTGGTCATCTGGCTGACCGACGGCGAGATCGATCTCGGCTCCGCGCAGGCCACCGCCGACGCGACCAACGCGCTCTGCGGCGTCCGGATCGACCCCGACGGCGACGAGCCCGAGGGCAACGGCCTGCTCGCGGCGCTCCGCCAGGCCGGCGTCGTCGTGCTCGGCACGCTCCTGGCCGACGGCGAGCAGCGCGAGGAGGCCCGCGTGATGTGGCCGCTCGTCGAGGGCAGCGGCGCCTACGGCGGCGGCACCGCGACCTGCGGACCGGCCGTCGCTCCCGAGGGCTCCGTCCGCGGCGCCGTGGTCGACGCCTCCGACCCCGACGCGCTCGCCTCCGTCTTCCTCCAGCTCGGCGCCCGCATCGCCGGCGGCGCCTCGCAGGCGCTCGCCGCCGACGGCTCCTTCTGGATCGACCCGGGCGTCGCGCGGATCCAGGCCGTCGTGAAGGACGGCTGGACGCTCCAGGCGCCCGCCTCCTCCGGCCTCGGCACTCTCTCCGCCTCCGCCACCGCCCCCGAGGTGAGCGTCACGCAGTCCTCCGGCGTCTCGCGGCTCGAGATCACCGTCGACCGGCCGGAGCTGCAGGGGCAGTGGACGCTGACCTCGCCGGGCACCGCCGAGGTCTTCGCGTTCAGCGACCTGCGGATCGTCTTCGACGACGCCAACCAGGTGCAGCGCGGCGAAGACGGCACGCTCTCCGCGACCCTCACCGCGCGGGTCCAGGACCCGGACGGGCAGCCGGTCGACCTCTCCGTCTTCGGCCGCGCCGACTTCACCGCGACCAGCACCGCCGATGGCGCGACCACCGACCTGTCCGGCGCCGCGATCGACGCCGCCTCCGGCGTCATCACGATCCCGCTGCCCTCCGACGTCACCGCCTCCGAGCTGCTCGTCACCGCCTCGCTCGACCCGCTGACCACCGCCGAGCACGCGATCGAGCTCGCCCCGGTCACCACGCAGCAGCGGATCAGGACCGTGCTGCCCGCCGCCTTCCCGAGCGTCGCCTCGCCGCTCGTGCTCAGCGAGCTGACCGGTGCCGACGGCCGCGCGGAGGGCACTCTCGCGATCCAGGGGCCGACCGCGGGAGGCGACGGCCAGGTCTGCCTCTCCGCCGCGCCGACCGTCACCAGCGACAACGCCGACCGCGCCGACGCCTGGCAGTGGAGCTTCACCGACGAGTCGGGCACCGCCCTCGCGCCGGGCGCCTGCCTCGACGTCGCGCAGGGCGCCGCGCGCACCGTGACCGTCTCCGCCGAGAACCCGGTCGCCGCCGACTCCTCGGTCGCCGCGACCCTCCCGCTCGACCTCCGCACCGCGGGCGGCAGCAGCGCCCCGCAGACCGTCGCGCTCTCCTTCCCGTCGACCTTCCCGGTGAACGCCGCGGCGATCGGCCTGGTCGCGCTCGTCCTCCTGCTGCTCGGCGTGCTCCTGCCGCTGCTCGGCCTGTACCTCTTCAACCGGGCGAAGGCGAAGATCGCGATGAACGGCTCGTTCCAGCGCGGCACGATCCCCGTCGAGATCACGCCCGAGGGCGTCCGCTCCGCGCTGACCCACGGCCGCCTCGACGAGCGCTTCCGCTACCTCCGCAGCGAGACCGGCGTGCGCGAGCTGCCCGACCCCGAGCTCGGCCGGCTCCGCGCGCACGTGCCGTGGTGGCCGCTGAAGGCGCCCAGCTACCGCGTCGGCCCGCCCGCCGGCGGCGAGATCGTCGCCTCCCGCACCGGCACCCGCGGCACCTCCGCCGGGCGACCGCTCGGCAACGGCGGCGTCGAGTTCTCCGCGCTTCCGCTCGACGTCTTCTGGGCGATCGTGGTCTCGGAGCAGGAGCTCGAGCGTCCCCGCGGCGACGAGCCCGTGCGCGCCACGGCCGTGCTCTACCACCGCGTCGACCGCGACGACGAGCGCCAGTACGAGCGACGCCTCGAGGATCTGCTCCGCGACTCCGGCGAGCCCGCCTGGAAGACGGTCGACGTGCTCCGCCGCGAGCGAGCGGCGAAGCGCCCCGAGCGCCGGGAGCCGCAGCAGCCCGTGCCCGCCGCCCAGCCCGCTGCCGCCGAGGCCCGCTCCTCCGTGCCGCCGCGGAGCGCCCAGAGCGGCACCCCGACCGCGACCCCGCCCCGCCCCTCCTCACCCCCGCGCCCCGGCGGCCCGCCGCCCCGGACGCAGGGAGCGCCCGGCCGCCCCGGCGGACCGCCGCCCCCGCGGCCCGGCGGCTCCACCCCGCCCCCGCCGCCGCCCGGCCGGGCCGGCCCCCGCACCCCTCCGCCCCGCAGTCGCTGACGGCGCTCCGCCTCCCGGCACCGCCCGCACGACGACACACGACACACCGCGCTACCGCAGGAACACCGCGCGACCAGACGAAAGCAGGACCTCATGCTCAGACCCTTCCTCCTGATCGGAGTCGGCGGCTCCGGCGGCAAGACCCTCCGCGGCATCAAGTACCAGCTCGAGCTGAAGCTCCAGCAGCTCGGCTGGGAGGGCGGCATCCCCGCCGCCTGGCGCTTCCTGCACTTCGACACCCCCACCGTCCAGGACGGCATGGAGTACCAGGCGCCGTTCCTGCCCCGGCAGGACTACCGCGGTCTGGTCAGCACCGCGGCGACCTTCGACATCGTGCACGGCTCGATCACGAGCGCCCACGCGACCAACAACGCGATGCGCCACGACATCGAGCGCCAGCTGCCCGACCCGCGCCTGGTCAAGGTCGACGTGACCAAGGGCGCCGGCCAGTACCGCGCCGTCGGCCGCGCCGTCGCGCTCGCCGCCACCAAGGAGATCGCCCAGGCCGCGCGCCTCGCCATCGGGAAGATGAACGACGCCGAGTCGCTCGCCGAGCTGCAGACCCTCGGCCAGCGCCTGCGCGCCCGCGACGACGGCGGAGACGGCAGCCCGATCGTCATCGTCATCTCGTCGGTCGCCGGCGGCTCGGGAGCCGGCCAGTTCCTCGACATCATCGAGATCATCAAGTCGACCGCGAAGCAGTACCCGTGGTCGAACCAGTTCTTCAGCATGCTCTACGCGCCGGACGTCTTCGATCAGCTCTCGGTCACCGCCGGCATGCCCGGCAACGCGCTCGCCGCGATCTCCGAGACGATGAACGGCTTCTGGACCGACACCCCCTCCGCCGCGACCCTCGAGCTGCTGCGCACCAAGGGCGTCGCCCCCTCCTACGGCGCCGCGATGGACCGCGTCGGCGCCGCGTACCCCTTCATCGTCGGCCGCAGCAACAGCAAGGTCACCTTCGAGGACCAGAACGCCGTCTACGACGCCGTCGCCACCAGCCTCACCGCGTGGATGATCGACGAGCGCGTGCAGGACGACATGATCGCCTACTCGTCCGGCAACTGGCAGGCCCGCTCGGCCGCCAACGTGCTGCCCGACAACTCCGGACTGATGAGCCCGGCGCACCACTCGCCGCCGTTCTCCTCGATCGGCTTCGGCCGGGTCACCCTGGGCCGCGAGCGCTTCCTGGAGTACTCCGCCGAGCGCTTCGCCCGCTCCGCGATCGACCGGATGCTCTTCGCGCACGCCGAGGAGGACCCGCAGTTCGAGCGGATGACCGAGCGCGAGTACATCGAGAAGTCCGCGGACAGCGAGTACCAGCGCTTCCTCCGCGAGCTGCGCCTGAACGAGGAGACCGCCGAGCACAACGACGTCACCGACGCGCTGCGCGACCAGAGCACCCTCGACCTGATCAAGGCCGAGCTGCAGCGCGGCGCCGACGACGAGCTGGCCCGCCCCGAGTCGCTCGACCGCCAGGGCGGCACCGACATCACCACCTGGACCGACCGGCTCGTCAACGAGTTCACCCGGCACAGCCCGCGCCTGCTCCAGCGCGACCGCGAGGCGCGCCAGCGCCGCCTCGACGAGTGGACGCGCACGATGCCCGGCCACATCCTCGAGACCGTCTCGCGCTACGTCGCCCAGGACGGCCTGCCCGTCGTCACCGCGATGCTCCGCCGCCTCGAGCGCGGCCTCAAGGGCACCGTCGACGCGCTGCGCGTCGAGGCCCGCCAGCACGAGGAGTGGGTGGGCACCCTCAGCTCGCTCGTCTCGGACGAGCTGCGCACCTCGGCCAACCAGCAGTCGATCCGCCCGGACCAGGAGGCGGTGCAGTTCGCGATCCAGCGCCTCGGCCAGGCGCTCGAGTGGTCCTCCGAGGCCGCCCTGCGCGACTCCGCCTGGGCGCTGCTCGCCGAGCTGCGCGAGACGTTCCTCGGCCCGCTCGCCGACTACCTCGACGGCTCCCGCACCGCGCTGCTCCAGCGCGTGCACTCGCGGAAGACCAGCGACGACCGCGAGAACGCCTACGAGTTCTGGCCCCGCCGCGTCGACGAGACCGTCCCGCGCAAGTACTCGCCCGCGCCCAACGAGCGGATGCTCGTCGAGCCCGAGAAGTACCCGGCCGAGTTCCAGAAGCTCGTGCGCGCCTCCGTCGACGGCGACGCCAAGTACCAGGACGCCGTCCTGCGCGTCCTCGCCGACCAGCTCGTCGGCGTCAGCCCGGACAGCGAGTCGGACGCGGGCGCCTGGTCGCTCGTCGGCAACCCGCGCACCTGGAAGCCGACCGTCACCGCGGACCCGGCCGTCGCCAACCCGGCCCAGCGCGCCTCCTTCGAGCTCGCGACCGACCCGGAGGTCTACGTCGGCCGCGCCCGCGCGTGGATGAAGCGCGACGGCACGCCGTTCGCCGCCTACATCGGCGAGGACCTGCTCGGCTTCTTCGACTCCGAGGTGCTGCCGCCCGACGTCTTCGCCGCCCGGCGCGACCGCTACCGCGAGCAGCTCCAGGCCGCCCTCGGCGCCAGCGAGCCGCTGGTCAAGCTCAACCCGGCGCTGCTGCGCGCCGTGCACGGCAAGGCGATCAACGAGGACACCTCGCTGGTCTTCAGCTCGATCCCGTTCCGCGCCGGCACCGAGATGTACGAGGTGACCAAGGGCGTGCTCGGCCAGATGGGCGTCTGGGACGACGCGACCAGCGAGTCGTGGTTCCAGGACCAGAAGGTCGACGGCATCGAGGTCTTCGCGATGTCCGGCTTCCCCTACGAGCCCATCGTGATGGACTCCGTGATGGAGCCGATCGCCCGCGGCTGGCTCGCGCAGTCGAACACCCAGGACAGCCGCGAGGCGTTCTGGAAGTTCAAGCGCGCCCGCCTGCTCGGCGAGAGCATCCCCGCGGACCCGCGCGCGATCGAGTCGATGATCCGCGGCTGGTACGTCGCCAAGGCCCTCGGCCGCCTCGCCGTCGACGCCTCGCAGGGCGAGAAGGGCCCCAAGCTCTCCGTCTGGGACCCGTCGACCCGCGCGCTGGCGGACTTCCCGCACCCGCTGCTGAGCGAGCGCAACGCCCGGCCCGCCGACTTCCCCGGTGTCGTGCTGCAGTCGCTCGCCATCGCGATGGCGCTCTGCAACGTCGACGGCACGCTCGCGCCGCTCGCCGCCTACCGGGTGCTGATCTCGCTCGGCGGCAGCCGCGGCGAGGAGACCGAGCTGGCCGAGTGGCTGCAGACCGGCGCGCTGCCGACCGGTGCTCCGGTGCCGGAGTCGTCCCGCGCCGGCAGTGCCGACGGCGACCTCGCGTCGCGCCGCTCCGCCGTCCAGGCCTACCTGACCGCCGAGCTCGCCCGCTTCGACAGCGACATCGTGCAGCAGGACGACATGGTCTCGGTCTACGACTACCCGGTCACCTGGGAGATGCGCGAGCAGTTCCGCGAGGCGCTGCTGGGGCTGGTGTCGTCGGTCGTCTCGACCGGTCCGCGCGACTCCGGAGTCTGAGCGTGCCCCCGGAGATCCGCCCGGACGGCTACGGGCCCGACGGCTTCTGGCCCGACGGCAAGGCGGCGATCGTCCTGCTGCCCAGCGGCGCGCAGGGCGAGACCCTGCTCGAGCTGGCGGCGCAGTGGACGAAGACCGGCCTGCTCGGCCAGGCCCTCTGGGTGCTGCCCGAGCACGTCAAGACCTCGCCCTACGCGCCGCCGCAGATCGAGGCCGTGGTGCTCGGCGTGGGCGCCGACCTCGAGTCCGTCGCGATCGCGGTCGACCTGTTCGAGGCGCTCGCGGAGGAGCCGCTCGCCCTCGTCCGCCTGGTCACCCTCCGCTCGGCCCTGCCCGAGCGCGAGACCGACGAGGCGCAGGACGCGGTCGCCGACCTCGTCAGCCGCTGGGTCCGCACCTCGATGCCGCTGCCGAATCCCTCCGCGACCCTCGCCGACCAGACCACGGAGCTCCGCCGGGTGACGCTGATCTGCGCGCCCACCGCGTTCCAGCTGCGCGAGCGGGTGGAGGCGCACGAGCACGGCTTCGTGGTCATCGCCTCGCCCGAGGACCGCTCGAGCCCGTGGTCCGGCGACGCGTTCGTCCGCGACGACGAGCGCTTCACCGGCTTCACGCTCACCCACCTGGCGAGCGTCGCCGGGCTGTGGAACGGCGTCACCGACGGCAGCGTCGAGCTGATGAGCCGCGAGTCCGACGGCGGCGACTCCGTCTGGATCTCGCGGGTGTTCCTCAACGCGGTGCTGACCGAGTCGCTCGGCCGCCGCGTCGCCGCCGGGGTGCTCGAGAACGCCGCCCGCCCGGACTCGCTGCTGATCGACCCCAGCGTCAGCCCGCCGCCGCCCGGCACCGCCTACATCGACGACGGCCAGATCGCCGGCTACGTCGACAGCATGGTCGCCGGCGCGCTGCGCCTGGACGGCGGGGCGCTCACCTACGACTCCGCCGGCTCGCTCGACGTGCCGGAGCCCGAGCGGATCGGCTTCTGGGCGCAGATCGGCCGCTTCTTCGCCTTCTCGGCCGGCAAGCTCGTGCAGATCCCGCGCTGGGCCGTGCTCTGGGTGACCTCGAGCGCGAACCGCTCAGTGACCCGCGCCCTGCACACCTCGCAGGGCTCGGCCGTGGTCGGGGCCGACTACGACGAGGTGCTGGACGTCCGCGACCGGCTCCTGGTCGCCGACCTCGAGCACCTCCGCGAGGACGAGGGCCGCGCCCGCGCCGAGGCCGACGCGCCCGCCGCGATGGCGCACGTCCGCACCACGCCGCGGCTCTGGGCCGGCCTGCGCGAGCTGGTCTTCGGCGCGCTCGACGGCAGCGCCGACCTCCGCGACGCGGGCTTCGCACCCGTCGAGGGGGCCGTGCCGGTGTTCGGCCGGGTGGGCGACGTGCTCGCGCTGCCGGACGACCCGTGGGTGTCGTCGGGGTACGACGTGCCGCCGGGGTTCCCGGAGAAGGTGGACTGGTACGCGCTGGCGCTCGCGGATCCGCGGGAGAGGCTGCAGAACTGGGTGTCGGCGTCGGAGGCGGCGGCCGTCGCGGCTGCCGCGCAGGTGCCGGTCGAGGCCGGTGCCGCTCCCGAGGTTGCTGAGGCGCCCGTTGCGGAGGAGTCCGAGGCCGGGTCCACCGACCCCGTCGCGTTCGCGCCGCCCGCGCAGGAGACGCTCGTCGAGGGCGAGGCCGCCGAGCCGAGGACCGTCGTGCAGATCGAGGTCCCCGCGGAGGAGGCTCCCGAGCCCGTCGAGCCGCCCGTGTCCGCCTACGACGCCGAGGCGCGCCGCTCCAGCCGACTGCAGGCGCTCGGCGAGTACGACCTCTGGGCCGGCCGGCAGAGCTCCTCGTTCGTCTGGCGCTTCCTCGACCGGATCGGCGCCGAGCGCCGCCGGGCCGAGGACGAGGTCGCGTACCTGAAGGGCGAGATCGACGCGATCCGCCCGCAGCGCCCCGGCGAGCTGCTGGGCCTGCGCCGCGAGTTCCACCGCACGCTGCTCGTCGGCTGGGTCACCGTGCTGTCGCTCGCGATCGTGGTCGGCGTCGGCATCTGGTTCGTCAACGACTACGCCTCGCGGCAGCCCGCGGGCACCTTCGATCCCGGGCTGATCACCTCTGTGCTGTTGTGGGTGCTGGTCGGCCTCGCCGGCGCCGGAGTGCTGATCACGCTGATCTCGCTCGTCCGGTACCACGCCGGCTGGTCGCGCTTCGAGCGGCGGATCCAGCTCGAGCGCACCCGCCTCGCGCACTACGGCCGCAGCGCCCGCCGCGCCCGCGAGGAGGCCGCGCGCCTGCGCTCGGTGCACCGCCAGGCCGTCGAGTGGCTGGTGCTGCTGTCCAAGGCCGTGCACCGTCCGTGGCACGTGCCGCCCGTCTGGCTGCAGCACGAGACCTTCGACGTCGAGCGCGGAGCCATGCCGTTCGCCGTGCGCCTCGCGACCGTCAGCGGCGAGGAGACCGCGGCCGTGGCCCGCATGCGCGCCGCGATGACGTCCAAGCTCGTCCGCCGCGGCTGGCGGCACGAGGCCTTCGAGTCGCTCGTGCAGGAGATGGCGGCCGACTACGGCGCCGGCCAGGGCTTCGGCCTGTCGGCGCTGGACGAGGACCTCCCGCACTCGTCGAACCACACCCGGCGGATGCTGCTGCGCGCCCTCGACGACGAGTCGCTGCTCACCCGGATCGCCGCCCCGCGCCTGGCCGACATCGTCGCCTCCGTGCAGCGCGACGAGGAGGCGATCGCCCGCCCGCGGGTCCGCCCGATGGGCACGAATCCGCTGAACGCGCTGCGCCGCCCCGAGGACTTCGAGGGCGTCGAACTCGATGTCCCGTGGGACGACTTCCTGCTCGACTCGCTGACCCGCGCTGACCCGATGACCCCGGTGAGCGCCACGGTGCTGACCGAGCTGCAGGTGGGCGAGCGCTACCACGAGCGCGTGACGAGCTTCCTCGTCGCGCCGTCGCGGCTGCAGGAGCGGCTGCGGTTCGATCCGTCGGCGCCGATCCACGTGGTGCCGTTCGAGGCGTCGACCGGATCGCCGGTGGATCTGGTGTGGCGGGTGGATGTGGTCGGGCCGGTGCCGCGCGCCGCGATCCGGCTGTGGGACGGGGCGGTGCGGGCCTCGGCGCCCGTCGTCCCGGCTGACGGCGACTCGGGGGTGTAGTCGGTGGTCGGCAGGCCGCCGCCGCCGCGACCCGGTGGGGTGCGGCGCGTGGGGGCTCCGGGGCTCGGCGTGCGACCGGGGGCGAGTGCTCCGTATCGGCGGGCGCGGCGGGCGCCGTGGTGGGGGTGGATCGTCGCGGCCGTCGGTGTGGCTGCGGTCGCGTTCGCGGTGGTGGGAGTGGGGGAGACGGTCGGGGCTCCGGGGGCGGGGTCTGCGTCGTCCGGTGTCGCTGCTGGGCCCGCTTCGACTTCGCCTGCTTCGACCCCTCCCGCGACGGCCACGCCGTCCGCCGCTGCCGCGCCGACCGCGTCCGCGTCCGTCCCTGCGTCGCCGACTGCGGACCCTGCCGACCCCGCCGCGCTCGCGCTGGCGGCCCTCGCCGCGCTGCCCGTCGACGACGGCCGCGCCGACGTCCCCTACGATCGCGACCTCTTCGGCGAGTCCTGGAAGGACGTCGACCGCAACGGCTGCGACACCCGCAACGACATCCTGGGCCGGGACCTGCTCGACCCGGTCTTCAAGCCCGGCACCCGCGACTGCAAGGTCCTCTCCGGCACCCTGGTCGACCCGTACGACGGCACCGCGGTGTCCTTCGTCTCCGGGAGCGACACGTCCCGCCTGGTGCAGATCGACCACGTCGTCGCCCTCGGCTGGGCCTGGCACCACGGCGCGTGGGCGTGGACGGACGAGCAGCGCCTGCTGTTCGCGAACGACCCGGCGAACCTCGTCGCCGCCTCGGACGACACGAACCAGTCCAAGAGCGACGCCGGCCCGGGGGAGTGGCTGCCGCCGGCCTCGGAGCTGCGCTGCGGGTACGTGGAGCAGTTCGTGGGGGTGCTGGGGGCGTACGGGCTGGCGGTCGGGGCGAGGGACCGGGAGGCGGCGGAGGCGGTGCTGGTCGGGTGCTGATGCGCGCCGCGGCTGCGCCGCCCGCGGTGCCTGCGAGCCCTGCTCGGATAGCCTGAGCGGCGCTATGGCCTTCGACTCGGACGCGGACTGGGACGACCCGGATCCGTTCGACCGGCCACCGCGCCGGCGGCCCACGCGCCGCCTGCCGGCCGGCGAGGACCGCGTCACCGCGATCCTGCTGCTCGTCTTCCTGCTCGTGCTCGGCGCGATCCTCTTCGTCCTCGTCCTGATCGAGAACCTGACCTTCGATGCGAACCGGGTGAACGACCGCCTGGCTGGCGTCTCGGTTCTGGGCGAGACGATGTGGATCGTCCCCGGAGCTGTGGGCCTGTCCGCCCTCGCGACGCTCGTCGCACTCCTCCGCCCCGACAAGTCCCGCCGCATCTGGTGGATCCCCGTAGGCGGCGCGGCAGTCACTGTCGCCGCCTTTCTGGTCGCGTCAGGGATCGTGATTCTCGCCGGGCGGTGACCGCAAAACGGCGACGCTCCTCTTGCGCAATTCCGGGATGAGGTCCGAGCACGCTCGACCGGGCTAGGCAAGAATCTCGTTGTCCTCCGCCTGCGAGAGGTAGGGCATATTGAGACTCAAGCCCAGACACGAGCGTCTCTCGCTAGTTCTTCCCGTTGATGTTTCTACTCTCGGGCTATGCCCGATCTCACTCCCGCTGATCTTTCCCTCGAGCTGGGAGTGTCTCAAAAGCGCATTCGTTCCGTTCTCCGAGAAAATTTCGGGAATCTCGATCCCGGTACCACGCGATGGGCGCTCACAGACGAGCAGGCCAATCTCGTCCGGACCCGAATTTCCCGTCGTGCAACAGGAGCGCGCTTCACTCTCGTTCCCGGTGACCAGGTCCGAAGAAGATTGGTGCATGCCGCGTATGGCGGTCAGCAGCAGGGCGGTATCTCTACGCCGAAATCGCTAGGAGAGATCCTGATCTTCACCGACCCGGCGAAGGGGGCTCGGTACGGGTACGACCGTTTCGAGGGCCTGCGCGAGGACGGCTCCTACTCGTACACGGGTGAGGGTCAGATCGGCGACCAGGTCTTCCTACGAGGCAACCTTGCTCTCCGAAACGCCGCGGTTCAGAACCGTGTCATTCGGCTCTTCACGGTGCAGGGAACGAGCGTTACCTACATCGGAGCCTTTACGACGGGAACCCCCACCTACCGCTTCGAGACCATTCCTGACACCGAGGGAACCCTTCGGCAGGGGATCATCTTCACCCTCGTCCCGATCAGCGCCGACGTCTCGACCCTCCCTGCGTACGGCGGTCACCCGGTGGCGTCAGCGGAGCTCTCTGAGTGGTCGGCTCCGGAATCGTCTGATGTCGTCATCGCGGGTGCGGACCTCAGCCCGATCGAGGAGCGGGTTGTTTCCCGCGTGGAATTCGAGCTGCAGGCGGCCTTCGGCGAGTGGCTGTCGGAAAATGGGACACCGCCGAGTCGGCTCACCCTTCCCGTCGGCTCCACCCGGATTGAACCTGATCTGTACGTGAAGTCCAGCGGCTGGATCGTCGAGGCCAAGAAGTCGACTGCTCGCGCCTATGTGCGCACTGCTATCGGCCAGGTTCTCGATTACGCCCACGTCGCCAATGGCCTCGGCTGGGCAGCTGTTCCCGTCATCCTGCTGCCGGGTCGTCCCGAGTCAGATCTCCTCGAACTGATCGGACGGCTCGGGATCATCACCGCGATCCGCACGGACGACGGCTTCGACCTCGTCGATCCCTAAGCCGTCAGGAGAGCGACGGCGGGCAGATCGGCGGGTGCCCAGTCCAGTCGTGTGAGCTCAGAGCGAGTCGCCCACAGCATCGAGTCATGGTCGGTGCTCGCCGTAGGACTCTCTGAGGAGAGAGCCGCCCAGAAGCACGACAGCCTGATCACGCCCGTAGAGCCTGCGGTGTCGTCGACCGTCAAAAGCTCGCCTACTTCGATATTGACGCCGAGCTCCTCGCGGATTTCGCGCGCGAGCGCCTGTTCGTGGGTCTCGCCGGCCTCGACCTTGCCGCCCGGGAACTCCCACTTGCCGCCGGCGTCCTTCTCGGGCCGGCGGCGGCAGGCCAGGATGCGGCCGTCGCTCTCGATGACAGCGGCAACAACCTCGAGGACATCCACGACACCATCATGGGGCACCCTCACAACCAAGGCTGAGGGCGCTCTCCGTCGGATAGTCCAGCGCTTCTGAGCGCTCATCCTTGGTTTTGAGGCCAAGCCGCCCGGCATGCAGCGCCTCCGCCCCGCACTTTGACGCCCCCGCCACCCCCGTGTTACGTTCGCTCTCGGACATGTGACTGGTCGTGCAGGCAGGATCCGACGAAACGCGTACGAAGCGTCGTCGGGTCCTTTTTTTGTGCCCGGACGCCTCCTGACGCCCCGATGACGGGGCGGGGACAGCGACGGACGGCAGGACAACACGCAGCACAGCGCAGGGAAGCGCGCGTCCCCCACACACCCGAAGGAGTACCGATGAGTACCCAGGACAGCGCGAAGGCGATCCTCGAGCACGTCGGCGGCGCCGGCAACGTCTCGAAGCTGCAGCACTGCTCGACCCGCCTGCGCTTCGCGCTCGCGGACGACCAGAAGGCCGATGTCGACGCCCTCAAGGCGGTGCCCGGCGTGATCGGCGTCGTCATGGGGCCGCAGACGCAGGTCATCGTCGGCAACGGCGTCGCCGAGATGTACGCGGCGGTCGAGAAGCTGCGCGGCGGCACCGAGGCGACAGCCCCGAAGGCCAAGCAGCCCCGGTCGCTCAAGCGCCTGGGCGCGACGATCATGGACTTCGTCGTCAGCGTCTTCACGCCGATCATCCCGGCCATCGCCGGCGCCGGCATCTTCAAGTCGTTCCTCGTCCTCGCCTCCGCGGTGGGCTGGCTCGACCCGGCCTCGGACAATTTCAGGCTGCTGTCCGCCATCCCGGACGCGGTGTTCGGCTTCCTGCCGCTCCTCGTCGCGTACACGAGCGCCAAGAAGCTCGACGTGAACCGGCCGCTCGCGCTCGGACTCGTCGGAGTCCTGGTCTTCCCGGCCTTCACCGCGCTGCTCAACCAGGAGGGCGGAGTCGCCCTCTTCGGCATCCCGGTCCCGGTGATCGCCTACAACGCGCAGGTGTTCCCGGCGATCCTCGCGGTCCTCCTGCTCTCGGTCGTCGAGCGATTCTTCACGAAGCACTCCTGGGGACCGATCCGCACCTTCTACGTGCCGCTGATGTGCCTCGTCATCGTCGCGCCGGCCACGATCTTCCTGCTCGGACCGCTCGGCTACTGGCTCGGCTCGATGCTCACCGGCGCCCTGATCGGCCTCTACGGCGCGCTCGGCTGGGTGGCCGTCGCCCTTCTCGCCGGCGTCCTGCCGCTGATCATCTCGGTCGGCATGCACAAGGCCTTCATCCCGCCGACCATCGCGACGATGGCCAGCGCGGGCAAGGACACCTTCTACCTCGCCTCCTCCCTCGCGCACAACGCGGCGGAAGCCGGCTCCAGCCTCGCGATCGCCCTGCGCACCAAGAGCGCGGCGCTGCGCGCGACCGCCTTCTCCGGCGGACTCTCCGCCCTCTTCGGCATCACCGAGCCCGCCCTCTACGGCGTCACGCTGCAGAACAAGCGCGCGCTGATCTCCGTCATCTCGGGCAGCGTCGTCGGCGGCGCCTACATCGGCGCCACCCAGGTCGCCGCGTTCGCGCTGGTCAGCCCGGGCGTCGCGAGCATCTCGATGTTCATCGACGGGCTGAACCCCTGGAACCTGCTCAACGCGGTCATCGGCCTGCTGATCTCGGTCGCCGTCTCGTTCGTCGTCTCCTTCATCATCTGGCGCGACGACGCCTCCGCCAGCGTCCAGGCCCTCGGCGACGTGGTCGCGAAGGACGCCGACGACGCGACCGCCCTCACCGCCCCGCTCAGCGGCGACGTCATCCCGCTCAGCGAGGTGAACGACCCCGTCTTCTCCGCCGGCGTCCTCGGCGAGGGCATCGCCATCCGCCCCACCGACGGCGTCGTCCGCTCGCCGTTCGCCGGCACGGTCATCGCCGTCCTCAGCTCCAAGCACGCCATCGGCCTGCGCCGCGACGACGGGGTCGAGGCACTCATCCACGTCGGCCTCGACACCGTCCAGCTCGACGGCGCGCCCTTCGACGTGCACGTCGCCGTCGACGAGCGCGTCGAGGCCGGGCAGCTGCTGCTCACCGCCGACCTCGCGGCCATCACCGCCGCGGGCTACGACACCACCACCCCGGTGCTGATCACCAACTCGGCCGAGTACACCGTGCTCATCGAGGCCGCCGACCGCGTGTCGGTGGGCGATGCGATCATCACCGTCACCCAGAAAGAGAAGGAGCTCGCCGATGGCGCTGCCTGAGGGATTCCGTTGGGGCGGCGCACTCGCCGCCAACCAGGTCGAGGGCGCGTGGCGCGAGGGCGGGCGCGGGCCGGCCGTCAGTGACGTCGCCTCCTACAAGCCCAAGGCCGACCCCAAGGAGTACGCGATCCACCACCAGAACACGGTGGCGAGCATCACCGCGGCGATGGCAGACGACGACACCGAGTACTACCCCAAGCGCCGCGGGATCGACTTCTACCACCGCTACCCGGGTGACCTGGCGCTCTTCGCGGCGATGGGCTTCACCACCCTCCGCGTCTCGATCGCCTGGACCCGGCTCTACCCGACGGGGGAGGAGGCGGAGCCGCTCGAGGAGGGCGTCGCCTACTACCTCGCGCTCTTCACCGAGATGCGGCGCCTGGGCATCGAGCCGCTGGTCACCCTCTCGCACTACGACCCGCCGCTCGCCCTCGCGCTCAAGCACAACGCCTGGGTCGAGCGCCGCACGATCGAGCTGTTCGAGCGCTTCGCCCGCACCTGCTTCGAGCGCTTCGGCCACCTGGTCGACATGTGGCTGTCGTTCAACGAGATCGACGGGATCATCCGCCACCCGTTCACCTCGGGCGGCATCATCGAGGAGACCGTCGAGGGCAGCGTCGAGCAGGCCTGCTACACGGCGCTGCACCACCAGTTCGTCGCGTCGGCGTCGGTCACCCGCATCCTGCACGAGCTCTGGCCCGAGGCGCGGATGGGCTGCATGCTCACCATGCTGACGACCTACCCGAACACCTGCCATCCCGACGACGTCGCGGCCACCCAGGCCAAGGAGCGGATGCTCTACCTCTGCACCGACGTCCAGGCCGGCGGCGCCTACCCGCGCCTCGCCCTGCGCGCGCTCGCTGCGCGCGGCGTCGAGATCCCGTTCGCGGAGGGGGACGCCGAGCTGCTGCGCGAGCACCCCGTCGACTTCATCTCGTTCAGCTACTACATGTCGATGACGGAGTCGGTGCGCCCGGACGCCGAGCGCACCCCCGGCAACACGGTGCTCGGCGTGAAGAACCCGTTCCTGGAGTCGAGCGAGTGGGGCTGGCAGATCGACCCGGTCGGCCTGCGCATCTCGCTGATCGACCTCTACGACCGCTACGGCAAGCCGCTGTTCATCGTCGAGAACGGGCTCGGGATGCGGGACGAGCTCGTCGCCCCGCAGAATGAAGGGGAGGATCCTCGCATCCACGACCCCTACCGGATCGACTACTTCCGCGCGCACTTCGAGCAGATGATCCAGGCGGTGGACGAGGGAGTGGAGCTCCTCGGCTACGTGAGCTGGGCGCCGATCGACCTGATCAGCGCCTCCAGCTCGCAGATCTCGAAGCGCTACGGGTTCGTCTACGTCGACATGGACGACCTCGGCCACGGCAGCACGGACCGGTACCGGAAGGACTCCTTCTACTGGTACCAGCGGGTCATCGCGTCCAACGGCGCCGACCTGGGATGACCCTCCTCGCTCCAGTTGCCCGCCGGGCCGCGCAGACGCCGTCGACGGAGACACGCATGCAGACCATCAAGAAGGTGCTCAACTCGAGCGTCGTGCTCGTCGTCGACGAGCGCGGCGCCGAGCGGGTGCTGCTCGGCAAGGGGATCGGCTTCGGCGCGAAGGCGGGCGAGGTGATCGAGGCGTCCGCGGTGGACCAGGTGTTCGTCGCGCTCGACGACGCCGACCAGCGGAACCTCGTCGAGCTGCTGGCGCAGATCCCGCCGGAGTTCGTCGAGCTGACCCGCGCGGTCGTCGCCGACGCGGAGGAGCAGGGGCTGAAGCTCGACCCGCACGTGTACCTCGCGCTGACCGACCACCTGCACTTCGCGGTGGAGCGGCAGCGGCGCGGGCTCGCGGTCGCCAACCGGCTGGCCTGGGAGATGCGCTCGGTCTACCCGGTGCAGTACGCGGTGGGGGAGCGGGCGGTCGCGGCGATGCGCGCGCGGCTCGGGGTGGACGTGCCGGACGACGAGGCGGCGAACGTGGCCTTCCACTTGGCCAACGCGGAGCTGGGCAAGGTCGGCATCGACTCGCTGCGGATCGTGCAGCTGATCCGCTCGGTCACCGCGATCATCCAGCACACGAGCGGGGCGGCGCTGGACCGCGAGGACCTGCGCTCGGCGCGCTTCGTGGCGCACCTGCAGTACTTCGCCGAGCGGTTCTTCTCGGGCGGGCTGCTGGTCAGCTCGGACGACTTCCTCTTCACCAGCCTCAGCACGCGGTATCCGCGGGCCGTCGCGTCGGCGGAGCGGGTGCGCGCGTTCGTGCGGGCGGAGTACGGTGCGGAGCTGCCGAACGAGGAGGTGGCGTTCCTGGCGCTGCACATCGCGCGGGCGGCGCCGGAGTAGGGCGCGTTCCCGTCCTGTCGGTCCCGACAGTCCTGTCAGTCACTACGGAGAGAGCACCATGACCCGCGGCACCGTCCACTTCGTCCGGCACGCCCAGACGCTCTTCAACGTCAACGGCCAGCTGCAGGGCTGGTGCGACTCGCCGCTGACCGCGCGCGGCGAGCGGCAGATCGCGGCCCTCGGCGAGCGGATGCGCGGGGTGCCGCTGGTCGCGGCGTTCCTGAGCGACCTCACGCGGACGCGGACCACGGCCGCGGCGGCGCTCGCCGGGCATCCGTCGATCGAGCCGGTGCCGACGTCGACGCTGCGGGAGTGGCACTTCGGCGGCTTCGAGGGGCAGCCGAACGCGTCGCTCTGGGAGCCGGTCTTCGCGGACCACGGCTACTCCTACGTGCCGGCCTCGGCGGACTGGCCGCGGATGACCGACGCGGGCCTGGACAGCGTCATCGACGCGATCCACCGGCACGACCCCTCCGGTCGCGCGGACACGGCCGCCTCGGTGCGGGAGCGGGTGGAGGCGGCGCTCGCGCTGATCCTGCCGGCGGCCGAGCACGGAGACGTGCTGGTCGTCACCCACGGGACGGTGCTCGGCAGCCTCCTGCGCGCCATCGACCCCGCGCACCGGCCGCGCGCGGGCTTCCCGAACTGCGGCATCGTCCCGGTGACCGACGGCGTGATCGGCCCGATCGACGCGAGCTGCGCGGTCGACTGACGGCGGGGCCGCGGGTCGGACGCCTGTGGCGGCGGTGCTGACGGGGCGGGTCTCGATACGCCGCGTTCCGCGCCTACTCGACCAGCATGATCGGCGGGCGCCTGCGGCGGCGGTGCTGACGGGCGGGTCTCGATACGCCGGCTGCGCCGGCTACTCGACCAGCATGCAGAGGGCCGCGCGTTCCCCGGCTGCCGCCCGTTCATGCTGATCGAGTAGCGCGCGCAGCGCGCGTATCGAGATCCACCCACCGCAGGCGCGTCGGCCGCCGAGGCGTCCAGCACCCGTCGAAGCGTCCCGCTGTACAGGGACGTCTCGACGGTTCAGGGACGCCTCGGCAGCGAAGGCCCCGCCCGGTCACCCCTTCAGCGGGTCGTTGCCCCAGTTCATCAGCGAGTAGCGCCACTTCGTCTCCGTGACGTCGCCGGAGGGACGCTGCTTCGAGTGCCGGGCGACGTAGCCGGTGACCTTCTTCATGTGCGCGTAGTCGTCCTCGCTGAGGTCGGCCTGCTTGGTGCCGAGGATGTCGATGATCCGGCGCCCGCTGTGGTGGCCGACGGACTCGCCGCCGCTGGCCGGCTTCTGGCCGACCTCCTTCGACTCGTCCTTCTCGAGCCAGGACTCGATCTCCTTGGCCGTCATGTTCACGGCGTCGTGGAAGTCGTCGCGGATCCCGCGCTTCTCGTCGTCGGTGGTGTCGTCGCTCATCGTGCTCGCTCCTCGGGTCGGTACCGCTCCACTCGAGCGCCCCGCGGGCGAGAGGTCAAGCCCCGTGCCATCCGCGGGCACGCGCGTAGCGTCGGGAGTCAGCCGTCCGAGATCACCCACGCACAGGAAGAGGCCTCCATGCCCTCACGCAACACGCTCGTCCGCAGCCTCCACGACCTCGGCGCCGCCGCCTGGTTCGGCGGGTCCCTGATGGGCGCCGTCGGCCTGAACGGTGCCGCGTCCACCTCCTCCGACCCGTCCGAGCGCCTGCGCCTCGCCGCGAACGGCTGGGCCCGCTGGACCCCCGTGCAGCTCGCCGCGATCGCGGCGCACGGCGTCGGCGGCATCGGCCTGATCCTCGCCAACAAGACCCGCCTGGCGAACCAGCAGGAGAGCCGCACCAACACGGTCGTGAAGACGATCGTCACCGGTCTCGCGAGCGCCGCCTCCGTCACCGCCGCGATCGCCGGCGCGACCCGGGCCAAGCACGCCGACGAGGGCGCGAAGGGCGTCACCGAGGCGTCCTCGAGCAACTCCGACGAGCTGACCACCGCGCTCCGCGTGCAGAAGGTCACCCAGTGGGCGATCCCGGTGCTGACCGCCGTCATCATCATCCTCGGCGCCCAGCAGGGCGAGCAGCAGCGCCCGGTCGCCGGCCTCTTCGAGACGACCGCCCGGATGTTCCGCAAGTAGCCGTCCATGTCGGATCCGTCGACCGCGGCGGATCCGCCTCAGGCGTTCGCGGCGCCGTCACTCTTCGCAACGGTCGGCCGCACGGCGTCACGCGCCTTCCGTTCCGCCTCGGCCCGCACCACCCTGGGCGGAGGCGGAACGCGTTCCCCGAGCGCACTCTCCGCCGCCGTCGCGGCGTGCCCGAGAGGCCAGGGAGCGGTCTGCAACACCGCTGACGCGGGTTCGAATCCCGCCGTCGCGTCGATGGCGAGCCCGGTGAGGTCTAGACCCTCCCCCTCGTCGAGTGCAGGTCTTCATGCTGGCAGACAGCGGCGCGTGTCCTGGCTGCGGGGGAGCACTTCTGCTCGGAGCACCTGGAAGGACCGGCATCGAGCCCGCTCAGAGCGCCTCGGATCCCGGCAGCACCAGCTCCACGTTCCCCTTCGACGAGCTGGCGATGATCTCCGCCTGTTCACCCAGCGCGATGCGCAGGTCGTCGGCCGTGATCCAGTGCCGGTCGGGCGAGCGCTCCGCCGTCTCGAGGAAGCTGTTGCACGCGCGGTACATCGCGCGCACGGGTCCTCGGGCAGGGGACTTCGGGCGCAGCGACCGCATGACCTCGGCGATCTGCGTCCGCATCGACAGGACGGAGCGCTTCATCCGGTCGAAGTCCGAGCCGGGCGACGTGTCGGCGCCCGGGACGAGTGTCCGTCCTGGGACGAGGAAGACCCGCCGCCGCCCGAGGTCGAGCAGCAGCAGGTCCAGGGCGTTCCACTCCGCCTTCTTCTCAGCGGAGGACTGCCGACGGGACTCGACGTAAAGGGTCGCTCCGGCGCCGACCACGGCGCCGAGCACGGCGGCGAAGAGTTCTTCCATGCTCGGAGGCTAGGGCGTAGCCGGTCCTCGGTGCGGGGCGATGCTGTCGGCTCGCCCCGAAGACGGGGTCCGGGTCAGCGCTCCGGGGATCCTCGGTGAGCCTCGCGGACGGCATCGGCGAGCCCGGCCCAGGGTGTCGCGCCTTGCGAGACCCTCTCTACTCCCGCGAGACCGATCGAGTCGCCGGCTGCAGCGTCGAGCGCCGTCCGAGAGACCACGTGGAAGGTCCACTCCGTCAGGTCGAGCGGGTCGTACTCCGAGTGGCGGACGGACGTCTGCGTGCAGAAGACGTAGACGTCCGCATTTAGAGTCCGGGATCCCCGCGGTCCGGTGCGCAGCCCGCCGAACGACAATCGGCTGTGCCGCTGCTGCGGCCAGGCCTGCAGGAGGGCGGACGACTTCACCTCGACGCTGATGCCCTCGAAGAGCAGGTCGTACGCCTCCCACTCCACCCGGTGGACGTCCTGGAGGCCCAGGGCTCTCGCGACCAGGAACTCCGCGAGGTAGCCGCGGGTGTTGTTCATCCGCAGATCGCTCATCGCGAAGCGCCAGAAGTCGAGGACCTGCGCGTCGATCCCGACGAACGCCTCGTTGCCGCGCAGCCCTGCTGTGGCGGCGGGCTGCTCGAACGGTTCGGACGACACGGCTACTGCGGGGTGGCGATGCAGACGGCCGAGCCGAAGGCGCCGGTGCCGGTCTCCTCGGCGAGGACCTCGCCGTCGAGGGTGATGCGGCAGGTGATCTCGCCCTCGTCGTCGGCGCCGTTCGTCGCGGTGACGGAGAACGCCTGGAAGGCGGTGCTGTCGACCTGCAGCTCCTTGGTGAAGGGGAGGGGCTGCGCAGCGGCCTGCTCGACGCCGGAGTTCGCGCCGTCGAGGGTGGAGTAGACGATCGACGTGCTCGTGCCCGCTCCGGTGACCTCGTAGACGAGGGTCTGGGGAGTGCCGGAGGTGGCCGAGGCCTGCGCGGTCGCGATCGCGTTCGAGATGCCGCTCGCGAAGCCGGCGGTGTAGACGATCGCCAGGATGATCGCGAGCACGATCGCCAGGGCGTTGAGGATCACGCCGGCGATCGCCGTTCCCTTCTTCCTGCCCTTGAGGAACAGCGCGATCACGCCGAGCACCAGGCCGACGAAGGCGACGAAGCCGGAGACGTAGTTGACGATCGGGATCACGGCGCCGACGAGCGCGACGATGCCGATGATCAGCGAGGCGAGCCCGAGGCCGTTGCCGGTCTTCGGGGGCTGCGGGCCGGTGCCGGGGGTGGGCTCGGGATACGCGGCGGGGTTGTAGGCGGTCATGCCGCGAGTATCGCAGCAGCGCGGTTGACCATCCTATCTCTATATAGGTAGCCTCGGCGCATGACTCCGCTCAGCCGCATGACCGCCGCGACCGCGGACGTGCTCCGCGCGCTCCTCGACGCCTCCGGGCCGACCTGGGGGATGCTCGTCATCAAGGGCACGGGGCGTCCGGCGGGCAGTGTGTACCCGATCCTGGAGCGGCTCGAGGGGGCCGGCTGGGTGTCGTCGGCGTGGGAGGCGGACACGGAGCGCAGCGGTCCGCGGCGCCGGCTGTACGAGCTGACGAGCGAGGGGGCGGAGGCAGCGACGAGCGCCGTGGCGCGGTTCGAGGCGGTCGCCGCCCGGCCGGTCCGGCTCTCCGGGGCGGAGGCCGGCGCGTGATCGACTTGCTGCTGCGGCTCCTGGCCCTTCTGCTCCCGCCGCTCGCCCGCGAGCGCTACCTCGAGGAGTGGCGGGCCGATGTCGCCGGCGCCGGCGAGGCGGGGCTGCGGCGCCGCGACGTCGTGCTCGGCGCGCTCGTGCTCAGCGCGACCCTCGACCGCGGGCTGCCGATGCACTCGGGGGAGCCGCGGTTCCTGCGGCCGCGACGGCTGGCGCGGCGCGGACTCGGGCTGCTGACGGCGGCGGCGGTGATCCTGATCGGCGGGTACCTGACCGGCGGGGGAGTCGTGCCGGAGGGGGTCTCCGCGGGGGTGCTCACGGTGATGCAGGCGACGGGCCGGGTCCTGATCGGGCTGGCGCTCGTCGTCGGGCTGGTGGGCGCCGCGCACATGGCGGGGGCTGCGCGGGCCGCCGAGACCCGGACGGCGCGGGTGTCGCTGCTCGCGGCGATCGCGGGGCCGGCGATGGTGGCGGGCGGCGTGCTGGTGCCGGGGGCGCCGTGGTGGCTGCCGCTCCTGGGCTTCCTGGTGTCGAGCGCGGGGCTGGCGACCGGTGTCGCGGTGATCGGCGGGACGCGGCCGATCGCGTGGGAGCACCGGACCGCGACGCGGGCGCAGCGGGTGCCGATCGCGCTGGGTGGGGCGGCGCTCGTGGTCGCTGTGGTCGTGGTCGGCGGGGTCGACCTGCTGGTCTGGAACCCGCTCACCAAGGTGCCGGGCACCGACCTCGCCACGATCTACCGGCTGCTGGCCGAGCGCGACGGCTTCTCGATCACGGGCACGCTCGTCGCGACCGCGATCTGGGCGGCCTTCTGGACGGTGCCCGCGCTGTTCGTGGCGGCGCTCGCCGTGCACCGCGCGGGCGACGCCCTCACGCCGCGGCGGCTCGTGAGCGTGATGCTCTCGCTGGTCGGCGCAGCGATCTTCTTCCGCTTCTTCACGGGCTTCGGCATCGGGATGTCGATCGCCGACTCGTTCGCGACCAGCGGCGGTGACGCGTCGGTCGTGTCCGCGGTGCTGCCATGGGTGGGGCAGCTCTCGTTCGCGGTCGCGGCGATCGCCGTCGGCTGGGCGCCGCGGGCGCGGATCGAGCCGGTCGCGGTGGCGGCCTGAGGGTGCGGGGTCTGCTGACTCGACTTTCGGCGGTGGTGGATCTCGATACGCCCGCTGCGCGGGCTACTCGATCAGCATGGACTGCCGGCCGAGCCGCTGAGCCGCAGAAGTTCGGCGCAACATCAGCTGAGATTGGGCCTCATCGCTCATCGGCGATGAGACGTGCTCCCAGCTGATGTTGTGCGGCCGGGCACGCGGAAGCGGGGCCGGCGGGACTCCGCCGACCCCGCCTACCGTGCGGTGGTTACTTCTGGGCGGTGCGCCTGCGCGTCGCGGTGAGTGCGAGAGCTCCCGCGCCGCCGGCGATCAGGGCGAAGGCCAGCGCGGCAAGGCCCGTCGTGCCCTCGGCGCCGGTGTGCGCGAGCGCGGCACCGGGCTTCGCCGTGGGCTTCGGCGTCGTGCTCGGCGCCGGAACGACGGGACCGGCGGTCGCGGTCGGCTCAGCGGTCGGCGCGACGGTGGGCGCCACGGTCGGCTCGCCCGTCGGCGCCACGGTGGGCTCCGCGGTCGGCTCGACCGGCGGCGCGGTCGGCGTGGCCGTCGGCTCCGGGGTCGGCGCGGCGGCCAGCTCCGGGGTCGACGCCGGGGCGACGCGGTTCAGCGTCGCCTGCTCGTAGTCGTACGACATCGCGAGCAGCGCGGCGTCCTGGCTGCGCGGGGCGGCCAGCTCGAGGCCGGCGGCCGTCCCGGTCGAGGTGAAGCCCGCGGGCAGCGAGACCGTCGGCACGCCGGTGTTCGCGCCGACGTCGCAGAACGTCGTGCCCGCCCAGTCGGGGGTCGCCGCCGTCGCGCTGGTCGGCATGGCCAGGGCGTCGAGGTCGTTGTCGATGAAGAACTGGTCCATCGCCAGCTTGCCCGCGTCCTGCGCCGCGATCGCCGCGTCGTACGCGGGGTTCGGGATGTCCGCGTTGCTGTTGAAGAAGTCGACGTCGCCGGGCAGCAGCGAGGTCTTCCCGTCCGCCATCACGTCCGAGAAGGTCAGCGCGTCGGCCGGCTCCGTCAGTCCGGCGAGGCCCTCGGGCCAGGTCGCGTCGGTGTCCGCGAAGAACGCGTCGATGCTCGGGCGCATGTCGAGGTAGCCGCCGCTGACGAGCGTCTCCGACACGAACTCGCGGGTGAAGGTCGGCACCGGCACGATCTCGGCGCCCTGCGCGGCCAGGTCGCGGACGGCCTGGTCGACGAGCCCGGTGGTCTCGGCGAGGCCCGGGCGGGCGGGGTCCTCCTCGTAGTCCCAGCGCACGTAGCCGATGCGCTTGCCCTCGAGCGCGGTGTCGCTGAGCCCTTCGACGTAGGTCGAGCTGTCCTGCTGATCCGCGATGACGGTCAGCGGGTCGGTCGGGTCGTAGCCGGCCAGCACCTCCATCAGCAGGGCCGCGTCGGTGACGGTCGTCGTCATCGGGCCCGAGACGTCCTGGCGCGGCGACAGCGGGACGATGCCCGTGACGCTGGTCAGGCCCATGGTCGGCCGGTAGCCGACGAGGCTCTGGTGCGCGCTCGGTCCGACGATCGAGCCGCAGGTGTCGGTGCCGAGGCCCGCGGGGGCGTAGCCGGCGGCGACGGCCGCGCCGGTGCCTCCGCTCGAGCCGCTGGCGCTGTTGGCCTGGTTGTACGGGTTGTTCGTGCGGCCGCGCTCGGAGCTGAGCGTGTAGGTGCCGTGCCAGGCGAACTCGGCCATGTTGGTCTTCGCGAGGATGATCGCGCCGGCGTCGCGCAGGCGCTGCACGGCCGTCGAGTCGAGCTTCGTCTGGTACGTGTGCAGGGAGGCGCTGCCTGCGGTGGTGGGCATGTCGAACGTGGCGTAGTTGTCCTTCACCAGGATCGGGATGCCGTGCAGCGGGCCGCGGATCGTGCCGGCCGCGCGCTCGGCGTCGAGCTCGGCCGCGGTGGCGAGCGCGTCCGGGTTGGCCAGGATGACCGCGGCGAGTCCGGGCTGGTCGCCGTAGGGGTCGTCGTAGGCGGCGATGCGGTCGAGGTAGCGCTGGGTCAGGGCGACGGACGTCGTCGCGCCGGACTGCAGGAGCGCCAGGGCGTCGGTGATGCTCAGGTCGACGACCGCGGGGGCGACCGCGTCGACGGGGGGTGTGGTCGCGCCGAGCGCCGCGGGGGCGGCGAGGGCGGTGCCGAGTGCGAGTCCGGTGCACAGGGCGGTGGCGGCGGAGAGTCGGACGACCCTCCGGAACGAGGGGGTGGTGGACAAGCGACAACCTTCGGATCGAGTGGGAGGGGGCTTGGAGCCTCCCCAGTCTCGGAGCCGGATGTTGCACGCCTGTTTCGGCGCGGAGACGATCGAGCGCGCCCGATGTCCCCCTTCGCGGGGTGTCGAGGGAGCGCTCTCAGCGGGAGCAGTCGAGCAGGCCGTCGCCCTCCAGCGAGACCGGGTCGGCGGGGGTCAGTCCTACGCGCAGCCGCGCGGTCTCCCCGCTCCACCGCAGCTCGTAGCTGCCCGCACGGAAGGGCTGATAGCCGTCCGACGCCGAGTAGTCCTCGACCCACTCCGCGACGACCGAGCCCGGCCGCACCAGGCCGAGGGAGCCGCCCGCCGCGCGGAGGAACCCGAACTCGCGCACCACGACGCGGCAGCCGTCGTCGCTCGCGGACGGGAGGACGGAGTAGGTGCTGGTGCTGAACAGCAGCGAGAAGAAGACGGCGCACGGCACGCAGATGATCAGGAGGACGGCGCTGAGGACGCCGAGGATGGTCCTGGCCCTCGACGGCTCCCGCGGGATCCCGGGGAGGATGCAGCCGGCCAGGAGGCAGATCGGACCGCCGGCGAGCATCACCAGCTCGATCCCGAGCAGCGACGGCACGACGTCGCCGACCACGATGGTCCCCCAGGCCAGCGCCTCCTGCCCGCTCGTGCCGGCGACGCGGTAGAGGGGGGCGATCGGCCCCAGCACGCCGAGGACGACGACCGCCACGAGCTGCCAGGCCCCCGCTGCGAAGATCCGGCGGTCGAGGTGCGCCGGTCGCTCAGCGGGCGGCGCCGCCGACGAGCTCGGCATCGCTCCCCTCCTCGTCCCGGACGCGACTGAGGATGTCGCCGGGCTGGCAGTCGAGGACCGCGCAGATCGCGTCGAGGGTGGAGAAGCGGACGGCCTTGGCGCGGCCGTTCTTGAGGATCGAGATGTTCGCGGTGGTGATGCCGACCGCGGCGGCCAGGTCGGTCACCGACATCTTGCGCTTGGCGAGCTCGACGTCGAGGTGCAGGACGATCGCCATCAGACGACCTCGGCGAGCTCGCTGCGCTGCGCCACGGCGAGGTGCAGGAGGCGCCGCATCACGACGACGATCAGCGCGGTGGTCGCGCTCGCCACGGCGACGAGACCGAAGGCGAGGGCGGGGAGGGGCGCGGGCACCGCGACGAGCGAGGCGACGGCGCCGATGACGGCGAGGACCGCGCCGGAGACGAAGGCGCCGATCGCGAGGTCGACCCAGAGGTCGGAGCGGTGGTCGCCGGCGAAGAGCGTGTCGTCGCGGACCAGGCTGAGCAGCCGCCAGACCGCGATCAGCACGGCCTCGACGCAGAGCAGCCCGGCGACCACGACCGCGACGAGCACCGCGTCGACCGGCCCGCCGTCGAGCGCCTCGCGGGCGACCGGGCCGACAGCGAGCTGCACGAGCAGGCAGCCGAGCAGCAGCACCAGCAGGAGGGTGCGGAGCGCGAGGAGGACGGGTCGGGGCATGCGGGGCTCCTGGGTCGGAGGGTCGGGCGGCAAAGCGGCCGGACGTATCGAAAGTCGTGCGCTTCGTATCGAAAGTCGATACTGTCACCTCGAACACGAGGCAGCAAGCGGAGGCGGGGGTAACGGCGTGGGACGACGGGGACGAGCGCTCACGGGTGCGGCGGTACTGCTGACGGTCGCGGTCGTCGCGACCGGCACGGGTCCGGCGGAGGGGCTCGAGCGGGCGCTGTCGGCGGACGACTGCGTCGAGAGCGAGAGGGTGGACTGGCGGCCGGCGCCGCTCCTCGTGCGCGGTGAGCAGGCGGTCTTCGACGTCGAGGTCACCGCCCGGGAGGACTGCCCGGCGGAGCGCCTCGTCGCCGTCGCGGCCACGGCGTCCGAGGCGATCGACGCGGCGCTGGGCACGGCCCCAGCGGGGCGGCGCTCGAGCGAGCTGGTGCTGCGGGCCGGCGACGACTCCCTGGCGATCGCGGATCCGCGGGAGCGCACGGCACCGGTCGAGGCCTGGGACGCCCTGCGCCGCGGCATCGACGGGAGCCTCTCGGTGCGGACGGTCGAGTCCTACCCCGTCCTCGCGATCGTCCTCGCCCCGACCAGTGCGGCGACCGCACTCGACGCGCTCGATCTCCTCCTCGAGCAGCGCTCCGCCCTCACGGAGGGCGACCTCGACTGGACGATCGAGCAGCCGGCGACCGACTCGCGCGGCGCCGCCGTGATCCGCGTGCAGGAGGGGCGCCCGGCCGACGAGATCGTGCGCCTCGCCCGCGAGATCGACGGCTCCTTCTCGGGGGTGCGGGAGTCGACGGTCCACCTGAACGGCGCGGTGCTGACCGTCGCGCTGGCGGGCGCTCCCGGACCGTCCGCCCCGCGCTCGCTGCGCGACTCCGTCGTCTGGTCGCGCGTGCTCGGCACGATGACGGCGCTGACCGGCCGGGGGAGCGGCTACGCGATCGGCGCCGAGATCGCGGCGGAGGCGGCCGACGGCTCCGGCCCGGTCGTCGACTCGTTCGCCTCGTCGTCGCTGCAGTGCGCGGCGACGCCCGGAGCGGGCGCGACGACGCGTGCCGCCTTCGAGCACCTGCGCACGTCGATCCGCCCCGCCCATCCCGGCGAGAGCTTCGCCTTCAACGGCCTGACGGCGCCGGACTGCCGGTGAGCCCCGCACAACATCAGCTGAGACGGGGGTCCCTCCCCCCACAGAGGAGGCCCACCCTTCTCAGCTGATGTTGTGCGCGGCCGCGGTCAGTCCAGGTGCCGGAGGTACCGCTGCGGGTCGCCGAGGAAGCCGCGCCAGGTCCGCACGAGGTCCAGATCGTCGTACTCCGCGCGGCGGAGGCCCCACTCGCCGAGCTCGTAGAGGTCCGCGCCCGGCAGCGCCGCCAGCACCGGCGAGTGCGTCGAGAGGATCACCTGCGAGCCGCCCGCGACCAGGGACCGCAGCTGGCCGATCAGCGCGAGGCAGCCCGAGACCGACAGCGCCGACTCCGGCTCGTCGAGCAGCCACAGCCCGCGGATCCGGGAGCGGTTCACGACGATGTCGAGGAACGACTCCCCGTGGGACCGCTCGTGGTAGTCCGCGTCGCCGAGGCCGATGTCCTCCAGGTAGGTGAAGAAGCCGTGCATCGTCTCCGCGCGGAGGAAGAAGCCGCGCTTGGAGGCGCCCGCTCCACGCACGAGCTGCAGCTGCTGCGAGAGGTCCGACTCCGAGACCCGGGTCGAGTGCATCGCGCCGGTCGAGCCGCCCTCGGCGTTCAGCCCGTAGGCGAGCGCGATCGCCTCGAGCAGCGTCGACTTGCCGGAGCCGTTCTCACCGGTGATCACCGAGACGGGACCGAGGTCCCAGCCCTCGTCGAGCACCTGGCGCACCGGCGGCAGGGTCGCGGGCCAGACGACGGACTCGAGCGCGGACGGGTGCTTCTGCACCCGGCGCACGGGGAGGGAGGAGAACACCTGCACCCCCTCCGGTCGCGACGACCCGGCCAGTCAAGCACGGGGCCGCGGGAGGCGGCGGCTCAGACCGCCCAGCCCGCCTCCGCCAGGGCGAGCGCCGCATCGGCGCGCGGCGAGTACGGCAGGTCCTGATCCAGCACCACGCGGTAGTCGGTGTCGCCCGGGCCGACCCAGAGGATCGAGTCGTCCGCCCCGGCCCGGCCGACGGCGGCGCGCACGGCCTGCGCGGGCTCGGCGATCTCCTGCACTTCGCAGCGACCGTCGCGGGCGCCGTCGAGCAGGGCGCGGCGGATCCGCGCCGGGTCCTCGAAGCGCGGGTGGTGGTCGGTCACGATCAGCAGGTCCGCGCGCTCGGCGGCGGCGCGGCCCATCGGCGCGCGCTTGCTCGGGTCGCGGTCGCCGTCCGCGCCGAGGATCACCAGCACCCGGCCCGGCGTGACCTCGCGGAGGGCGTCGACGGTGCGGGCGACGGAGTCGGGGGTGTGCGAGAAGTCGACGTAGAGGCGCGGCCCGGCCTCGCCGGAGACGAGCAGGGTGCGGCCGGGAACGGCGACGTCGATGCCGTCGGCGACAGCCCGGGCGAGCGCGTCGCGGTCGTGCCCGGCCGTCACGAGCATCACCAGCGCCAGCGCCGCGTTCGAGGCCATGTGCCGGCCGATCAGCGGGACGGAGGTGGTGAGGGTCCAGCCGTCGGGCGCGGTCAGTCGGAAGCGGGTCGCCGCGGCGCTCAGCGCGAGGACGTTTACGCGCCAGTCAGCCTCCGCGGTGGAGCCGACGGTGACGACCGGGACCTCCGCCTCCGCGGCGACCGTCCGTCCCTCCGGAGTGTCGACCACGACGACGCCGCGCCGGCTGCGGTCGGGGCGGAAGAGCCGCTGCTTGGCCCGGAGGTAGCTGCCGAGGTCGCCGAAGTCGTCCAGGTGGTCGTGGCTGAGGTTGGTGAAGCCCGCGACGTCGAAGACGAGGCCGTCGACCCGCGAGCGGATGAGGGCCTGCGCGCTGACCTCGATCGCGGCGGACTCGACGCCGTCCTCGCGCATCCGGGCGAGGAGCGCATGCAGCTCGGGCGCTTCGGGCGAGGTCAGGCGGCTGGCGACGACGGTGTCGCGGCTGCGGCGATCGGCGGTCGAGCTGAGGCCGGAGGGCACGCCGAGCCGGCGCAGCACCGCGTCGAGCAGGTGCACGGTGCTGGTCTTGCCGTTGGTGCCGGTGACGCCGAGCAGCTGCGGCCGGTCGCGGTCGGTGGCGTAGACGCGTGCGGCGATCGCGCCGAGGTCGGCCCGGGGATCCGCGGACACCAGCACCGGCAGGCCGCTCGCCCGCGCGGTCGCGAGCCCGGCCTCGTCGGTGAGCACGGCGACCGCTCCGGCCGCGGCGGCCTCGTCGGCGAAGTCCGCCCCGTGGCGGCGCCGGCCGGGCAGCGCGGCGAAGAGCGCGCCGGGCGAGATCTCGCGGTGCGCGAGGGTGACGCTGCGGATCAGGACGTCGCCGTCGCCGATCAGCGCGAGTCCGTCGATGAGCTCGCGCAGCGGGACACCCGCGACGCGGTGGGGTTCGAGGAATCGGAAGGTCGGCATGGGCCTGTCTCCTGGGTACGGACCGGTCCCGCGCGGAAGCGACCGCGCGGGACCGGAGGGGTCGTACTACTTCGCGGTCGGGCGGTAGAACGAGGTGATCTCGTCCAGCTCCATCTCGGCGGTGGTCTGGATGAGCTTCCGCAGCTCGGGGTCCAGCCCGGGCGAGAACTCCTCGAAGCGCTTCGGCGCGATCGTCGACGGCACGCCCTCGGGGGCCTGCTCGTTCGCCGAGAGGTCGCCGCGGAAGTTCATCGCCTGGAAGAGGTGCTGCATCATCGTGCGCATCTCGCCGAACTGCCCGCCGAGGCCCTCCTGCAGCGCGTTCGCGGCGGCCGGATCCGGCTCGTCCTGCTCGATGTCGGTGATGAGTCGCTGGACGTGGAAGAACACCATTGCCTCCAGAAGGATCGTCGGTGCTCCCACCCTCCGCCGCGCTCCGGGCGTTTGCAGAGCCCCTTGCCACCGAGGGGGTGCGCGTGCGACCGGGCGGGGGCTCGCCCCGGTCCGCCGCTCTGTGTCAGGCTCGAGAGATGACCGAGCAGACGCGCACGACTCCGCGACCGGTCGACTCCCGCGCGCTCGCGAGCGCGGGCGTCGCGGTGCTCGGCGCGCTGCTGGTCGGCGTCCCGCTGCTCGCGTCGGCGCTCGCCGTTGTCGCGATCGTGCTCGCGCTCGGCGCGCGCGACCGGCTGCGCGCGGACGAGACGCTCCGCGGCGCACGAGTCAGCCTCGTCGGCTTCGTGCTGGGGCTCGGGGTGCTCGCCGTGGCCTTCGGCCCGCTGGTGCTCGGGTGGGTGCTCGGGCTCTTCGCCTGAGGCCCGCGGCTACCGCCTGAGGTCCGCGACTACCGCTGCGCGAACGCCTCCCGGTACAGGCTCGTCAGCTCGGGGGAGTCGGCCGCGCTCAGCCCGCAGGTGAGGATCGTGTCGCCGTCGGCGGCGATCAGGTAGTCGACGCCGCGCTCGAAGACGATCGGGGCGCCGTCGACGGCCGACTCCGCCGCCTGGGTCACCGTCACCGCGTCGCCGACGTCGCCGGCGAACCGGTCGATCACGCGCAGGGTGACGGTGTCGTCGTCGATCGAGGCGACCTCGGCGCGGAAGGCGAGCTGCGACGGAGCGAGCGCCTCGGCGGTGACGGGGGCGCACATGTCCATCGGCCCGCCGGTCGCGGGCAGCCGCAGCGCGGAGGCGGACCCGCCGGTGGTGACGCCGAGGGCGAAGGGGAGCAGGAGCGACGCGGCGGCGCCGACCGCGAGCGCGCCGACCCCGACGATCAGCCAGGGGGAGCGGCGGCGGCGGACGGCGGCGGGGTCGGAGTCGTGGGGGTCGGGCTCGGTGCCAGGCCCGCCCGTCGCCTGCCCGCCCATCGCCCGCTCTCGGTGCTCGGCGAGCTGCGCCCGGGTGAGCGGGGCGAGCCCCTCCGCCGGGTCGGTCGAGCGCACCAGCCGGCGCAGCTCCGAGTCCTCGATCGCGGTCATCGTGCTCCTCCTTCTGAGGTCGTCGGGTCCTGGGCGGCGCGGCTCTCGTAGAGCTCCGCGAAGCGCTGGCGCGCGCGGTGCAGCCGGATCGACGCCGCGTTCGGCGTGATCCCGAGGACCTCGCCGATCCCGCGGGCGTCGAGCTCCTCCCACGACCACAGCCGCAGCAGCTCGGCGTCGGACTCGCGCAACCGCGAGAGCACGAAGCGCACGGCGTCGTCGGTGGCGGACGGGCCGTCCGGGTCGCGCACCTCCTGCGGCGGGTCGACCACGGCGATGCGGTGCGTGAGCAGGACCTGGCGCCGCTGCATCCGGCGAGCGTTCTGCAGCTGCAGCCGGGCGACGCCGATCGACCAGGCGATCGGGTCGTCCTCCGGCACGTCGGCGACGCGGCGCCAGAGCACGGCGAGGGTGGCGGCGAGCACGTCGTCGGCCGTGGCCTCGTCGGTGCGGCGCCAGAGGTAGCGGCGGACGGGGTCGGCGACCACGCCGGCGAGCGCGGCGAAGCGGTCGGGACCCGCGAGGGGAGCTGGCATGTGCCTCATGCTCCCTCCTGTCCGGCACGCCCGCCGTTCTTTCACCGGCGCGCCGACCCGGCTCCCGGCTGCGTCACGGCGAGGGCGGCGCCGCTCGCTCGGAGCACCTCCGGCTCGCGGTTCCGGCTCCGGCACGTGGTTCTGCGGAGTTCCCGCGTGCCGGAGTGGTTTCCGCGTGCCGGAGGTGCGCCGCCGCCCGCGCCGAGCACCTCAGGCTCGCGGTTCCGGTTCCGGCTCCGGCACGTGGTTTTGTCGGATTCCCGCGTGCCGGAGTGGTTTCCGCGTGCCGGGGGTGCTCCTTCGTCCGCGCCGAGTGCATTCGGCTCGCGATTCCGGTTCGGGCTCGTGGTTCTGCGGGGTTCCCGCGTGCCGAAGCCGATTCCGCGTGCCGGGGGTCCGCCAGCGGCCCCCCCGCCCACCTTCGGCTCGCGGTTCCGGCTTCGGCTCGTGGTTCTGCTGGATTCCTGCGTGCCGGAGCCGTTGCCGCGTGCCGGGGGTGCTCCTTCGTCCACGCCGAGTACCTCCGGCTCGCGATTCCGGTTCCGGCTCGTGGTTCTGCGGGGTTCCCGCGTGCCGGAGCCGTTTCCGCGAGCCGGAGGTCCGCCAGCGGCCGCCCCGCCCACCTTCGGCTCGCAGTTCCGGTTCCGGCTCGTGGTTCTGCGGGGTTCCTGCGTGCCGGAGCCGATTCCACGTGCCGGAGGTCCGCCGGCCGCCGCCGCCGCCCGCCCGCCGCCTCGCTACTCTGAAGCGCCCCCATCCCCCTTCCGCCGAGGAGCCCCATGCCCATCTGGTCCCTGCACGGCGACGGCCGCACCGTCGCGCCCGGAGCCGTCGTCGGCCCCGCCGAGCGGCTCAACTGGCCCGCGACCGTCGCGATCGGCATCCAGCACGTCGTCGCCATGTTCGGCGCGACCTTCCTCGTGCCCGTGCTCACCGGCTTCCCCGTCGCCACGACCCTGCTCTTCTCGGGCGTCGGCACGCTGCTGTTCCTCCTGATCACCCGCAACAAGCTGCCCAGCTACCTCGGCTCGAGCTTCGCCTTCATCGCCCCGGTCACCGCGGCGACGGCGGTCGGCGGAACGGGGTCGGCGCTCGCCGGAGTCGTCGCCGTCGGCGTGCTGCTCGCGCTCGTCGGCTTCGTGGTGCAGTTCGCCGGCCTCGGCTGGATCGACCGCCTGATGCCCCCGGTCGTCTCCGGCGCCATCGTGGCGCTGATCGGCTTCAACCTCGCCCCGACCGCCTGGTCGAGCTTCCAACAGGCGCCGGTCACCGCGACGGTCACGCTCGCCGCGATCATCCTCGGCAGCGTCTTCTTCCGCGGCTTCCTCGGCCGCGTCTCGATCTTCGTCGGCGTCGTCATCGGCTACGTCGTCGCGCTGATCCGCCAGGAGATCGACTACTCCGCCGTCGCCGACGCCGCCTGGGTCGGCCTGCCGCCGTTCAGCTTCCCCGACTTCGCGTCCGGATCCACGTGGTCCGGCATCGCGATGTTCCTGCCCGTCGTGCTCGTGCTCATCGCCGAGAACGTCGGACACGTGCGCGGCGTCGCGACGATGACCGACTCCTCGGTCAACCAGCACACCGGCCGTGCCCTGATCGCGGACGGCATCGCGACCACCGTCTCCGGCGCGTTCGGCGGCTCGGGCACCACCACCTACGGCGAGAACATCGGCGTGATGGCCGCGACCCGCGTCTACTCCACCGCCGCCTACTGGGTCGCCGGCGTCACCGCCGTGCTGCTCAGCCTCTCGCCGAAGGTCGGCGCCGTCTTCAACTCGATCCCCGCCGGCGTCCTGGGCGGTGCGACCACCGCGCTGTACGGCCTCATCGGCGTGATCGGCATCAAGATCTGGATCGACAACCGCGTCGACTTCTCCCGCCCGGTCAACCAGTACACGGCCGCCGTCTCCCTCGTCATCGCGATCGCCGGCTTCTCCTTCAGCTCCGGCGGCTTCGAGCTCGGCGGCATCGTCCTCGGCGCGGCCGCGGCCCTCGTGATCTACCACCTCGGCAACGCCGTCGCCCGCTGGCGCCGCACCGGCGCCGACGACGGCGGCCCGCTGCCCCCCATCGGCCAGCTCGGCGGCGACCCGCAGCACTGACCCGCGAGGCCCCCGCCCATCCGTCACGAACGGTCGTCCTCCGCGCCGACGCACGACCGTTCGCGCCGGATCGCGGACGCCGCTGGTAGCGATTCGACACTTTCTGCTGGTTCCAGAGGCTCAGAACCGCAGAAAGTGGCGAACCGCGAGCCGGATCAGCCGGAGACCTACGCCTTCGCGCTGGCGGGCATGGGTCTCGATACGCCGCTGCGCGGCTACTCGACCAGCATGTGCTTCATGTTGATCGAGTAGCCCTCGGAGAGGGCGTATCGAGATCCGGCGTGGCAGGGACGGGGGCATGAGTCCGGCGCCTCGGCGAGCGTGGGTCTCGATACGCCGCTGCGCGGCTACTCGACCAGCATGGGGTGCCGCTGCGCGGCTACTCGACCCGCAGGGGTGGGTGCGCGTTCCACGAGTGGACGCGTTTCGGGCTCCAGCTGCCGCTCGGGACCCGATAGGTGTCCAGTCGGCGACTTCGGGTGCGTCGAGTGGACGCGGAACGGGGGTACGTGCCTCCGCAGATCCCCGTACGCGTCCGCTCGCGGCGACGCGTTCGCGGTCAGGCGTCCTGGGCGCGGAGGGCGAGCTTCGCGTAGAGGTCCTCGAGGAGGAGGCGGGTGTCGAGGTGGGTGTAGACGCGGAGGTCCGGGCCGTCGCCGGTGCGGGGGCCGTACTGGCCGTCGGGGGTGATCGAGGGGCGGGGGACGCGCGCCGTGCGGCTGGAGGAGGCGTCGGGCTCGAAGGCGGAGAGCAGGGCGGTCGCGAGGACGAGCGGGCTGTCACCGAGGGCGTAGGTCTCGCCGAAGCTGAGGCCGTGCGCGGCGCCCATCCGGAAGACGCCGTCGAGGGCGTCGAAGAGGTGCCGGCCGAGCTCGCCGGCGGTGCGCATCCGCACGCGCAGCTCGGCGACGGAGGCCAGCGGCTGCCGGTAGGCGTCGCGCGGGAACTGCTCGATCGGCAGCGAGGACGCGAAGACCTCGGCGGCGGCGGGCACGTCGATCAGCAGGTTGTACTCGATCAGCATCGCGCCGGGCGGAGGGACGGCCAGGCCCGGGTGCTCGGGTCCGCCGATCCAGACCAGGGTCATCCTGGCGGCGATCGACGGCTCGAGGCGCAGCGCAGCCGCCACCTCCGTCAGGCCGGCGCCCGCGCAGAGGTACAGCGGCCGCGGGTCGTCCCGCAGCGCCTCCGCCACGATCGCACGCGCCGCCTCCGACACATCGGCATCCGGAGCGTTCGACCCCGCCACCACCGGCACGTCCGGGCGCCCGCAGAGCGCGAGCACCTCGCGCGCCGCCGCGGCCGCGTTGTCCGCGGTCCGGTCGGAGGGATCGAACGGGTCGCCCGGCCGCAGCCGCGAGCCGACGACCAGCGCCAGCTCGACCGACTCCGACAGCGCGTGCTGCGCGAGCTGCACCAGCCCGTCCGGGTCGCCGGAGTAGTCGTTGTCCGAGATCACCCGCACCCGCGGCGGCACCCCGCCCGCGACCCCGCCGACGGCGCCGCCAGCGCCCCCGCTCACGACACCACCCGCGTCAGCCGCACGGCCATGAACTGCCGCGCCGGCAGCTCCACCCGGAACGACCCGGAGAACACCCCCGGCACCCGCGACACGGTCATCCCCCAGGTGTCGATCACGTCGACGATCCAGGAGTCGGATGGGTCCCGCACGATCTGCCGGAACCGCGGCCGGTTGAAGCCGAAGTACACGAGCTGCACGCCGCCGCCCCCGCCCCAGGGCGCGTCCCAGTCGGAGGGCAGCGGGTCGATCCGCCCGTCCGGCATCTCGGCGGTGATCCGCCGCAGGAACGCGATGCGCGCCGGACTGTCGCCGACGAGCTCGCCGCCCTTCGACCACCAGAGCTCCTCGCGGTCGTTGAGGTAGGTCTCGCCGTGGCCGACGTAGCCGCCGCGGACCGCTCCCTCCCAGAACCGCCGGACCATCTCCTCGCCGGTGATGTTGCCCCAGCCCTGGTCGATGTCGCCCTCGTAGGCGCACTCGTCGATCACGACCGGCTTGCCCCACTGCTCGCGCCAGGCGTCGGTGTTCTCGGCGGTCCGGTACACGTCGATCCGCTGCACGGACGCGTGCGTGATCCACGGCCGCGAGTAGTCGTAGAAGCCGAAGCAGTTGTGGATGGAGAGCAGGTGGCCCACCGGGTCCTCGGCGACGACGAGCGCGGCGAGGCGCTCCCAGTCGTCGACGCTCTTCGACCAGAGCAGGTCGTACTCGTTGGCGAGCGACCACCAGACGTTCGGCGAGGCGGCCAGGCGCCGGACCACGTAGCGCGTGACGAGGTCGTCGGCCGCGCGGCCCATGTCCGAGAAGCCCCAGCGGTCGTAGGCGTGGAAGAGGATCACGTCGGCCTGGATGCCGAGCGCGTCGAGATCCGCGACCCGCTCCTCCAGCCGGCGGAAGAACGCGGGCACGGGCCGATCGAGGTCCCAGCCGTCGCCGTCGCGCTCGAACGGGTACAGCTCCGGCTCGTTCGTGTTGTACAGGTAGGCCTTCGGGAAGACGCAGTGCCGCACCTTGGTGAACGGCGCGTCCGCGAGCGTCGCGAGGGTCGCCTCCTGCAGCGCCTCGGTCTGGTGCGTCCAGGCGTAGGCGGTCGTGCCGAGCGGCAGGTGCCGGGTGCCGTCCTCGTGCGCGAAGTGGAAGGTGTCGGCGACCCGGACCGGCCCGTGCGCGCCGGGCAGGGCGGCCTCCACGGTCACGGAGGCGGTGAGCCCGTCGAGCGAGCGCGCGGTGGAGGCGGTGGACACGCTCCAGACGCCGGCGGCAGGAGGCAGGAACCGCACCCGGTACACCCCGTCCCCGTCGTAGAACCCGCCGGCCCGCACCGTCTCGCCGCCGAGCGAGAACTCCGCCGAGAACTCGACGTCCACGAACGGGTTGCCGTGCGAGGGCCCGTCGACGACGACCTCGGCCGGCGCCCACACGGTGCCCGGAGCGACCGGTCGCACCACCGCGGACGCGACAGCCACGTCCTCGCCCTCGTAGTCCGTGCGCGGCAGCACGGCCACCCGCTCCGGACGCGGCGCCGCGACCCCGGAGTCGTCGACCGCGTCGAGCGCTGCCCAGAACGAGGCCTCGCGCTCGGGATCCGCCTTCAGCAGCGGATCCATCCCGACGACCAGCCCGACGGGCGCGGAGCGCAGCTGCACCAGCAGCGGCGAGTTGACGACACCCGGGACGAAGCGGCGCACGACGTCGCCCGCCTCCCCGTGGTCGAGGACGGCGGCCAGGGTCGATTCGCGGGAGAAGCCCACGGTCACACCTCCACGGTGGTCAGGGTCTGCACGGTGCGCCGGAACTCGGCCTGCATGTCGAGGGCGTCGCGCTGCAGCAGCCACTGCACCTGCAGCCCGTCCATGGTCGCGATGACGCGGATCGCGGCGCTGCGCGGATCCACGCCCGGCACGAGCTGCCCGCGGGTCAGCATGTCGCCGAACGCGCCGGTGAACAGGTCGACGATGAAGCGGTAGCGGTTCGCGAAGTACTCGTGCGCCGGGTGGTCGGCGTGGGTCGCCTCCGCCGAGAGCACGCACTGCAGCTCGACGAGGCCGGGGATCTCGGTGTTGTAGGCGACCAGGTCGATCAGCGCGCGGACGGTGTCGATGCCGGGCACGGCGTCGCCGCTGGGCACCCGGACGATCGAGTGGTCGTCGCGCAGGGTGAGCACCGCGGAGAGCAGCTCCCACTTGTTGGCGAAGTGGTGCAGCACGCCGGCCTGGCTGAGCCCGACCTTCTCGGCGATCTCGCGCAGCGACGCGGCGTGGTAGCCGCTCGCGGAGAAGACCTCCAGGCCCGCGGCCACGATCTCGGCGCGCCGGGCGGCGGTCTTGGCGTACTGCCCGCGCGGTCGCCGCGGGGGAGAGGTGGGGAGTGCCATGAAGTGCCTCCAGGCGCATCGTTGCGAGGGGGCACGGAGCCTCCGGTGCGAGAAACCTAACCCTTTGAGGTTTCTTAGTCAAAAACCCCGGGCGGATTCGGCTTTCGGAGACGCCCCCGTCAGAGCGCAGTTCCGGAGGCGGTCCCGGATGTGAACGGTCACGAGAATCACGAAAACCTAACGGCCCGAAGTTTTTCTCTCAAAAACCTAGGGGTCGTCTGTTTTTCGTGTTAGCTTCCTCGGCACCGGTTCATGGGAGAACCGGGAGAACCTGGAGACCGAAGATGTTCCGATGGAAGAGGCTGGCGGCCGCTGCGATCGCCGTCACCACGATGGTCGGCCTGACCAGCTGCGCGGCCGACTCCGGCGGAGGCGCCTCCGGCGGCTCGAGCGAGACGCTCACGCTGGGTGCGATCCAGACCCTGTCGACGTTCGCCGCGGCGGACTCGTACTGGGCCAACGAGTCGCCCTACATGCAGGCCGTCTACGACAGCGTGCTCCGGGCCGAGCCCGACGGCACCATCACCGAGGGCCTCGCCTCCGAGTGGACCTACAACGAGGACAACACCGTCCTCACCCTGAAGATCCGCGACGGCGTGACCTTCTCCGACGGATCGACGCTCGACGCCGACGCCGTCGCGCAGAACCTGATCCGCTTCCGCGACGGCAACTCGCCCGACACGAACAAGATGGCCGACCTCGCCGACGCGGTCGCGACCGACGCCTCGACCGTCACGGTGACCCTCAAGCAGGCCAACCCGACGTTCCTCTTCTACCTGACCCAGAACGCCGGCCTCGTCGAGGCGCCCTCCGCCTTCGAGTCCGCCGACATCCAGACCGTCCCGGTCGGCTCCGGCCCCTACGAGCTCGATGCGGCCAAGACGGTCATCGGCACCTCCTACGCCTTCACCAAGCGCGACGGCTACTGGGACGAGGACTCGGTCCACTACGACAACCTGAACATCAACGTCTACAGCGACTCCACCGCTCTGGTGAACGCGATCAAGGGCGGTCAGGTCAACGCGGCCAACACGGTCGACAACAACGACCTCAAGGAGATCGAGGCGTCGGGCTTCACCGTCAACGCCTTCGAGCTCAACTGGACCGGTCTGCTGCTGCTCGACCGCGACGGCACCATCGCGCCGGCCCTGAAGGACGTCCGCGTCCGCCAGGCCATCAACTACGCGTTCGACAAGGAGTCGCTGCTGAAGGCCATCGGCCAGGGCTACGGCACCCCGACCACGCAGATCTTCCCGACCTCCTCGGAGGGCTACGACGAGTCGCTCGACGACGACTACCCCTACGACCCCGAGAAGGCCAAGGAGCTGCTCACCGAGGCCGGCTACCCGGACGGCTTCGAGCTGAACATGCCCTCGAGCTCGCTCGTCGGCTCCTCGACCTTCACGCTGATCCAGCAGCAGCTCTCCGAGGTCGGCATCACCGTCACCTACACGGACGCCGGCAACAACTTCATCGCCGACGTCCTCGCCCCGAAGTACGCCGCGACCTGGCTCACGCTGCAGCAGGACCCCGACTGGGCCCTGATCAACTTCGAGCTCAGCCCCAACGCGATCTTCAACCCCTTCAAGAACGCCGACCCCGAGCTCGAGACGCTGATCGAGGCCGTCCGCACCGCGGACGAGTCCGGCTACGGCGCCGCCGTCCAGGCCGTCAACGCCTACACGGTCGAGAACGCCTGGTTCGCCCCCTGGTACCGCCAGCAGTCGAGCTTCGTGACCGACGCGAACACCAAGGTCGAGACCCAGACGGGCAACGCCTACCCGTACCTCTGGAATATCACTCCCGCGTGATCGGCACCCCTGCCTGATCCGGATCGGCGGGGGCCGGCTTCACGGCCGGCCTCCGCCCCCTCTTCTCCGCGCGTCACCGATCCGCTGATCAGGCCCGCGCCCTCCTCCGTTCGAAGGACCACTGATGACCAGGTTCATCCTGCGACGCGTCGTCTCGGGGATCATCCTCGTGGTGCTGATCTCCGTCGTCGCCTACGCACTCCTCTATCTCGGCGGCGGCGACATCGCCCGCCGCATCCTCGGGCAGAACGCGACGCCGGAGGCGGTCGCCCAGCGGGCCGCGCAGCTCGGCCTCGACCAGCCGATCTGGTCGCAGTACCTCGGCTGGCTCGGCCACGCCGTCACCGGCGACCTCGGCAGCTCCTGGTTCACCGGGCAGGCGGTCACCACCGCCATCTCCACCCGCGTCACCGTCACGCTCTCCCTGGTCATCGGCGCCACGATCATCTCCGCGATCGTCGCGGTCGTGCTCGGCGTCTGGGCCGCGGTCCGCCGCGGCTGGGCCGACAAGCTCGTGCAGCTGGTGTCGATCCTCGGCTTCGCGATCCCCGGCTTCCTGATCGCGCTGGGCCTCGTCACGGTCTTCGCGATCAACCTCCGCTGGTTCAAGCCCACCGGCTACGTCAACCTCACCGACTCGTTCTCGGGCTGGATCGCCACGGTCACCCTGCCGATCATCGCCCTCGCGATCGGCGGCATCGCCGGCGTCGCCCAGCAGGTCCGCGGCTCCGTCATCGACGCGCTCCGCCAGGACTACGTCCGGACCCTGCGCTCGCGCGGCCTGCCGGCCAACCGGATCGTCTTCCAGCACGTGCTGCGGAACGCCGGCGGCCCCGCGCTCGCCGTCCTCGCCGTGCAGTTCATCGGCCTCCTCGGCGGCGCCGTCATCGTCGAGCAGATCTTCGCGATCCCCGGTCTCGGCCAGGTCGCGGTCACCGCGACCACCCAGGGCGACATCCCGCTGGTGATGGGCCTCGTGCTCGTCACCGCGATCATCGTCGTCATCGTCAACCTGCTCATCGACCTGCTCCAGGGCTGGCTCAACCCGAAGGTGCGACTCTCATGACCGCCACGACTCCGCTGCCCGCCAGCACCCCGTCGGTCGGAGTGGAGGAGCGCGCCGCCCGCACGCACCTCTTCCGCCGCCTGCTGCACAACCCGGTCGGGCTCGTCTCGCTCGTCTTCCTCGCGATCGTCGTCCTCTCCGGGATCTTCGCGCCGCTGCTCGCCCCGGCCGACCCGAACCGCGCCTCGCTGCAGGATGTGCTCGCCGAGCCCGGTGCCGCGCACCTGCTCGGCGCCGACAGCGCGGGCCGCGACGTCCTCTCGCGACTGCTCTTCGGCACGCAGTTCAGCCTCGCCGGCGCCCTGGTCGCGCTCGCCGTCGCCGTCGTGATCGGCGTCACCAGCGGACTGCTGGCCGGCTACTTCGGCGGCTGGTTCGACTCCGTCTCGGCCTGGACCTCCGGCCTCGTGATGGCGCTGCCCGGCTTCGTCGTCCTGCTGGCGGCCCGCGCCGTCATCGGCCCGTCGATGTGGCTCTCGATGGCCATCTTCGGCGTCCTGCTCTCGCCGGCCTTCCACCGCCTGGTCTACGCCTCCGTCACCGCGGTGCGCGGCGAGCTCTTCGTCGACGCGGCCCGGGTCTCCGGACTCAGCAACGGCCGGATCATCGCCCGGCACATCCTCACCGTCGTCCGCGCTCCCGTCATCATCCAGGCCTCGCTGGTCGCCGGCATCGCGATCGCGATTCAGGCGGGACTGGAGTTCCTCGGCCTCGGCGACCTGTCGATCCCCACCTGGGGCTCGATGCTCAACGACGGCTTCTCCAACGTCTTCAACGCCCCGATCCTGATGCTCTGGCCGAGCCTCGCGATCGCGCTCACCTCCATCGCGCTGACCCTGCTGGGCAACGCGATGCGCGACGAGCTCGAGCGCAGCGCCTCTGGAGCCAAGCGCTCGAAGAAGCGCAAGTCGGCCTCGGCGCCCGCGACGGTGCCGACCAGCCTCTCCACCATCGGCATCCAGACCATGCTCGACGAGGACGCCGCGGCGCCGAAGACCGTCGTGCACGAGGAGGAGGCCGGCGCCCGCAGTGCGGAGGAGATCCTCCGCGTCACGAACCTCTCGGTCGGCTACGGCCAGAACGACGGCTCGGTGAAGACGGTCGTCCACGACGTCTCGCTCGCGGTCCGCCGCGGCGAGATCCACGGCCTGATCGGCGAGTCCGGCTCCGGCAAGACGCAGACCGCCTGGTCGGTGCTGCGCCTGCTGCCCGAGGGCGGCCGGATCACCGGCGGCTCGATCGTCTTCGACGGCAAGGACCTCGCGCACCTGTCGGAGAAGGAGATGACGAAGCTCCGCGGCAAGCGCATCGCGTACATCCCGCAGGAGCCGATGTCGAACCTCGACCCGTCCTTCACCATCGGCACGCAGCTCGTGCAGCCGATGCGGATCTGCCTCGGCCTCTCCAAGGCGGCGGCGAAGGAGCGGGCGCTCGGCCTGCTCGCCCGGGTCGGCATCCCCAACCCGCAGCGCACCTTCGACGCCTACCCGCACGAGGTCTCGGGCGGCATGGCCCAGCGCGTGCTGATCGCCGGCGCCGTCTCCTGCGACCCCGACCTGCTGATCGCCGACGAGCCGACCACCGCGCTCGACGTCACGGTGCAGGCCGAGGTGCTCGATCTGCTCCGCGAGCTGCAGTCGGAGCTGAACATGGGCATGATCCTCGTCACGCACAACTTCGGCGTCGTCGCCGACCTGTGCGACCGCGTCTCGGTCATGCGCGACGGCCGGATCGTCGAGACCGGGCCCGTGCGCTCGATCTTCGCCGACCCGCGTCACCCCTACACCCGCGCCCTGTTCGACGCGATCCTCGAGGAGGGGCCCGCCCGCGGACCGCTCGTCGCCACCACCGCCGTGAAGGAGTCGAGCCGATGAGCGCCGCACCCGCCGCACCCTCCGAGCTGCTGCTGGACGTCAAGGACGTCGTCGTCGAGTACCCGGGCAAGGGCTTCCGCGCGAAGCCGTTCCAGGCGCTGAAGGGCGTCTCGCTCGACATCCGCCCCGGCGAGACGGTCGGCCTGGTCGGCGAGTCCGGCTCGGGCAAGACCACGCTCGGCCGCGCGGTGCTGGGGCTCGCCCCGGTCACCGGCGGCGAGATCCTCTACAACGGGCGCGACATCGCGCACCTCGACCGGCGCCAGCGCCGCGGGCTCTCCTCCGAGATCCAGGTCGTCTTCCAGGACCCGTACACCTCGCTCAACCCGTCGCTGACGATCGAGCAGATCCTGGTGGAGCCGCTCACCGTGCGGAAGGTCGACGCCAAGGTCGCCTCGAAGCGGGTGCGCGAGCTGCTCGACCAGGTCGGGCTGCCGCAGTCCGCGGCCGACCGCCTGCCGCGCGAGTTCTCCGGCGGTCAGCGCCAGCGGATCGCGATCGCCCGGGCGCTCGCCCTCGAGCCGCGGCTGATCGTCTGCGACGAGCCCGTCTCGGCGCTGGACCTCTCCACCCAGGCGCGCGTCCTGGACCTCTTCACCGAGATCCAGGAGCGCACCGGAGTCGCGTACCTCTTCGTCTCGCACGACCTCGCCGTCGTGCGGCACCTCTCGCACCGCGTCGCCGTGATGTACCACGGCGAGATCGTGGAGTGGGGCGACGGCGACCAGGTCACCTCCCGCCCGGAGCACGCCTACACCCAGCGCCTCTTCCTGGCCGCCCCGGTCGCCGACCCGGTCCGCCAGGCCACCCGCCGCGAGGAGCGCCGCGCCTTCGTGGCCGCCCACCCCTGACGCCCGCCCCCCGGACGCGCGCGCGTCCCTCCCCTCTCCGCGAGATGCCTCTTCGGTACGCCTCACTCGGCGTGTCGCGTACCGAAGAGGCATCTCGCGGAGGGGGCCGGGGCGGGGTGCATCGTCAGAAACCCACTAATGCTAGGTTTTGAGGGACGACGACGTCGCCTCCCGAGAGAGAAAGAGTCACCGTGACCGACACTTCCACTGCTCCCCGCATCCCGGCCGAGGGACCCGACGCCGACGCCCTGCTCACCGAGCTGATCGGGCGCCTCGACCTCGAGGAGAAGGTGCAGCTGCTCACCGGCCGCGACTTCTGGACCACCTGGCCGATCGAGAAGATCGGCCTGCGCCGCATGCTCGTCTCCGACGGCCCCTCGGGCGTGCGCGGGGAGGTCTGGGACGAGCGCTCGCCCTCGCTCAACCTGCCCTCCGCGACCGCGCTCTCCTCCTCCTGGGACCGCTCGATCGCCCGCCGCTACGGCGCCGCTGCCGCGGTCGAGGCGCGCCGTAAGGACGTCGACGTCGTCCTCGGCCCGACCATCAACCTGCACCGCTCCCCGCTCGGCGGCCGCCACTTCGAGGGCTTCAGCGAGGACCCGGTGCTCACCGCCGACCTCGCCGCCGCCTACGTGGCCGGCGTGCAGGAGAACGGCGTCGGCGCCACTCCCAAGCACTACATCGCCAACGACTCCGAGACCGACCGCTTCACCGTCGACGTCCGCGTCGGCGACCGCGCCCTCCGCGAGCTCTACCTGCTCGCCTTCGAGCGCGCGATCGTCGAGACCCGCGCCTGGCTCGTGATGAGCTCGTACAACTCGATCAACGGCACCACCGCCACCGAGAGCGACCTGCTGGAGACGCCGCTGAACAGCGAGTGGGGCTTCGACGGCGTCGTCATCAGCGACTGGACCGCGGTCCGCACCGTCGACAGCGCCCGCGCGGCGCAGGACCTGGTCATGCCCGGCCCCGACGGCCCGTGGGGAGCGGCGCTCGTCGCCGCCGTCCGGGACGGCTCGATCGAGGAGTCCGTCGTCGACCGCAAGGTCCGCCGCATCCTCCGCCTCGCCGCCCGCGTCGGCGCACTCGAGGGCTTCGCGCCCGCGGTCGCCGAGCCGGTGCTCGTCGAGGACGGCCGCGCCTTCGCCCGCGAGGCCGCCGCCGCCGGCAGCGTGCTGCTGCGCAACGAGGGCGAGCTGCCCTGGGACGCCTCGGCGCTCAGCTCCGTCGCCGTCATCGGCCACAACGCCCGCGAGGCGCGCACCCAGGGCGGCGGATCCGCGACGGTCCTGCCCGAGAAGGTCGTCACTCCGCTCGACGGCGTCCGCGCCGCGCTGCCGCACGCCCGCGTCGACTACGCGCTCGGCGCGGTCGTGCAGGACGGCGTCGCCCCGCTGGTCCTCGACACCATCAGCAACCCGGTCACCGGCGAGCCCGGCCAGCGCGTCCGCTTCCTCGCCGAGGACGGCGCCGAGCTGTTCGTCGAGGACCGCCGCGCCACCTCGCTGGTCTGGTTCGGCGGCACCGCCCCGATCGCCGCCTCGGCCCGCGTCGAGTTCTCGACGATCCTCACCCCCGCCGCCGACGCGACCGTCCGCCTGGGCTTCGCCGTCGCCGGCACCGCCCGCGTCTACGTCGACGGCGCGCTCTTCCTCGAGGAGACCCTCGCCGCCGTCGGCTCCGACCTCGGCGCCGCGCTGCTCGCGCCGCCGTCGGTCTCCGCGCCGCTGACCGTCACCGCCGGCACTCCCGTCGACATCCGGATCGAGTACGACATCGTGCACGCCGAGGGCGACCTCGAGGGCGCGCTCGGCTTCACCTACGGCCTCGAGCCCGACGCCACCCCCGCCGACGAGCTGATCGCGGAGGCGGTGGCGCTCGCCCGCGACGCCGACGTCGCCCTCGTGGTCGTCGGCACCAACTCCGCGGTCGAGTCCGAGGGCTACGACCGCAGCTCGCTCGACCTGCCCGGCCAGCAGGACGCGCTCGTGCGCGCCGTGGCCGCGGTCAATCCGCGCACCGTCGTGGTCGTCAACGCCGGCGCCCCCGTGCTGCTGCCGTGGCGCGACGAGGTCGCGGCCGTGCTGGTCGGCTACTTCGGCGGCCAGGAGATGGGCGACGCGGTCGCCGACGTCCTGCTCGGCCGCGTCGAGCCCGGCGGACGCCTGCCCACCACCTGGCCGGTCGCGATCGAGGACGTCCCCGTCCTCTCCACGCTGCCCACCGACGGCGAGCTGCACTACGACGAGGGCATCCACATCGGCTACCGCGCCTGGCTGCGCAGCGAGGTCGAGCCGGCCTACGTCTTCGGCCACGGCCTCGGCTACACCTCGTTCGAGCTCGTCTCGGTCTCGACCCCCGAGCCCGTCCGCGGCGGCGAGGACGTCGCGCTCCTCGTCGACGTCGTCAACACCGGCGAGCGCGCCGGCAAGGTCGTGCTGCAGGCCTACGCCGAGCGCCGCGACTCCGCCGTCGAGCGCCCGGTGCGCTGGCTGGTCGGCTTCGAGAGCGCGACGCTGGAGGCGGGCGCGAGCGCGCAGATCGCCGTGACCGTGCCGACCCGCCTGCTCGCCACCTGGAACGACGGCTGGGAGTACGAGGCCGGAGCGTTCACGATCCGCCTCGGCACCTCCCTCGAGGACGTCCCGCTGGTGACCGAGCTGGAGCTGCGCGCGTGAGCGGCGGCGTCGTGCCGGGCGGAGTCGCGCAGGGCGGGGTCGGCGCGCCGTTCCCGAACCCGCTGATCCCCGGCTTCAACCCCGACCCCAGCGTCGTCCGCGTCGACGGTGTCTACTACCTGGTCACCTCGACGTTCGAGTACCTGCCCGGCATCCCCGTGTACCGCAGCACCGACTTCGAGACCTGGGAGCGCGTCGGCAACGTCGCGACCCGCGCCGAGCAGATCGGTGTGGAGGAGGTGCCCACCGGCCTCGGCGTCTGGGCGCCGACCATCCGCCACCACGACGGCCTCTTCCACGTGATCGTCTCGGTCCCCGCGGGCGTCGGCACCGTCGTCTTCACCGCGGCGGACCCGGCCGGCGAGTGGAGCGACGGCACCGTCCTGACCGACGCCGACGGCGGCCCCCTCCAGGGCATCGACCCGGACCTCGCCTGGGACGAGGACGGCACTGCCTACGTCACCTACTCCGGCCTGATCCTGAGCGGCGAGGAGGCCGGCGCGCACCTCGGCATCCAGCAGGTGCGGGTCGACCTCGCGGCCGGCCGCATCCTGGAGGAGCCGCGCTCGCTCTGGTCGGGCACCGGCGGCGGCTTCCCGGAGGCGCCGCACCTGTACCGGCGCGGCGAGCAGTGGTACCTCCTCATCGCCGAGGGCGGCACGGAGCGCGGCCACGGGGTCTCGATCGCCCGGAGCGACGCGCCGACCGGCCCGTTCGAGACCGCGCCCGGCAACCCGTTCCTCACCGCCCGCGGCACCACCCGCCCGGTGCAGAACATCGGCCACGGCGACCTGGTGGAGGGCCCCGACGGCTCGACGCTGATCGTGCTGCTCGGCGTGCGCCCGCGCGGAGCGACGCGCGCCTTCTCGGCGCTCGGCCGCGAGACCTTCGTCACCCGCGTCTCCTGGGTCGACGGCTGGCCGGTCGCCGAGCCGGTCGCGCTCGCGCCGCGCGGTCCGCTGCGCGACGACGTCGACTTCACCGGTCCGCTCGACGCGGGCTGGATCGGCGTGCGCCGCCTCCCGACCGCGCTCGCCACCGTGGCGGACGGCCGGCTGTCGCTGCCGGGGGAGGGGCGCACCCTGCGCCACCCGCAGCCCACGTTCGTCGGCCGCCGCCAGCTCACCCAGACCATGCAGGCCTCGGTCGTCGTCGACGTCTCGGCCGGCGTCGGCGGGCTCGCCGTCCGCTACGACGAGACGACCTTCGCGTCGGTCGAGGCGGAGTCGACCGGCTCCGGCACGCGCATCACCGCCCGCGCGGTGATCCCCTCCTTCGAGCAGGAGTGGACCGCCGAGCTGCCCGAGGGGCCGGTGACGCTGATGCTCGAGTCCGAGCGCGACGGCGGCGTCGGCTTCGGTCCCGGTCAGATGACGAGCGACTTCCTCGTCCTCCGCGCGGAGGCCGGCGGCGTCTCCCGCACCCTCGCCCGCATCGACGGCCGCTCCTTCACCGCCGAGACCGCCACCTCCTTCACCGGCCGCGTCCTCGGCCTCTACGCGACGACCGGCACCCCGACGTTCACCGCCTACCGCTACGCCGGCACCGACGACTGACCCGCGCCCATGCCGATCGAGCAGCCCGCGTCGCGGCCCGCGCCCCATGTTGATCGAGTAGCCCGCGGAGCGGGCCACCCATGCTGATCGAGTAGCCCTCGCAGAGGGCGTATCGAGATCCACCGCTCTGCAGACGTCGGGTCTCGACACGCCGCTCCGCGGCTCCTCGACCAGCATGCGGTCGCCCGCTCCCGGGTTGTACCACGTCTGCGTCCAGCCGCAACCACGTGAACTCCCAGGCGGCTCGCCTCTACCGTCGAGGGAGGCGACCGCAGCAGCGGCCTGCCGCACACCGAGTGAGACATCAAGGAGCACTACCGTGTCGCAGATCATCGAGACCGTCGACGTCAACGTCCCCGTGTCCGTCGCGTACAACCAGTGGACCCAGTTCGAGGAGTTCCCCAAGTTCCTCGACGAGGTCGAGTCCATCCAGCAGGTCACCGACGTCCTCACCGTCTGGAAGGTGAAGGTCGGCCCCGTCGAGCGCGAGTTCGAGGCCAACATCACCGAGCAGCACCCCGACGAGCGCGTCGCCTGGAACAGCACCGGCGGCGAGACCGACCACGCCGGCGTCGTCACCTTCCACAAGCTCTCGGACACCGAGACCCGCGTCACCGTGCAGCTCGACTGGGAGCCCGAGGGCTTCCTCGAGACCGTCGGCTCGCTCGTCGGCGCCGGCAGCCACGCGGTCAAGAAGGACCTCAAGAACTTCAAGGAGTACATCGAGTCCAAGGGCTCGCCGGACGGCGCCTGGCGCGGCGACGTCGAGGCCTGAGCCCGATGTCGGACGACAGCACCCCGGACACCGGCACTCCTGAGGACGGCGGCCTCGGCACCGAGGGCACCATCCCCGACTCCGAGGACGGGATCGCCCTGGGCGTCTCGGGCGACTCGCACTTCAACCCCGAGGAGGACGCCCCGAGCGACTCCGAGGGCGAGGCCGACGAGAAGTAGCAGAACGATGTGAAGGGCCGGAGGCGGTGACGCCCCCGGCCCTTCGTCGTGTCAGCGCCAGGCCCGTGCGTACTGCGGCGGCACCAGCCCGAGCGGAGCCCCCAGCTCGCGCGCCATCCGCGACGGCGCGTGCGGGTCGCGCAGCAGCTCGCGCGCCAGCAGCACCACGTCCGCGTCACCGCCCGCCACCACGCCCTCGGCCTGCTCGGCCGTCGTGATCAGCCCGACCGCCCCGACGGGAGCGCCGGTCGCCCGGCCCACCTCGCGCGCGAACGGCACCTGGTAGAGCGGCGCCACCGGGATGTCGGTCCCCTTCACGAGCCCGCCGGTCGAGACGTCGAAGAGGTCGACTCCCTCGTCGCGCGCCCACTCCGAGACCCGGATCGTCTCCTCGAGCGTCCAACCGCCCTCGGCCCAGTCGGTGGCGGAGAAGCGCACCAGCAGCGGCAGCTCGCCGATCTCGGCCCGCACCGCGCGGACGACCTCGAGCAGGAGCCGCGCGCGGTTCTCCAGCGATCCGCCGTAGGCGTCCTCGCGGTGGTTCGAGAGCGGCGAGAGGAACTGGTGCAGCAGGTAGCCGTGCGCCGCGTGCAGCTCGATCACGTCGAAGCCCGCGTCCACGGCACGGCGGGCGGAGGCGCGGAACGCCTCGACGAGGCCCGGGAGCTCCTCGACGTCGAGCGCCCGCGGCACCGCGTAGCCCTCGAACGCGACGGCGGAGGGGGCGACCGTCTCCCAGCCGCCCTCGTCGACGGGCACGGAGCCGCGCCCGCTCCACTCGCGATAGGTCGACGCCTTGCGGCCCGCGTGCGCGAGCTGGATGCCGGCGAGGGCGCCCTGCCCGTGCACGAAGTCGACGATCGGCGCCCAGGCCGCCTGCTGCGCGTCGTTCCAGAGCCCGGTGTCCCAGGGGCTGATCCGCCCCTCGGGCACGACGCCGGTCGCCTCGACGATCACGACCCCCGCCCCGCCGCGCGCGAGCGAGCCGAGGTGCACGAGGTGCCACGGCGTCGGCACGCCGTCCTGCGCCTCCACCGAGTACTGGCACATCGGCGCGGCCCAGACACGGTTGCGCGCCGTGCGGGAGCGGAGGGTCAGCGGCTGGAAGAGGGCGGGGGAGTCGGTGGTGGTGCGAGGTGCGTCGGTCATCTCAGGGCCAACCGACGGAGCGGCCCCCGTATGCCCGCTGTCGCGCGATGGCCGTCCCCGCGCCGTCGCTCAGCGCGGCCAGGTCGCCCCGGGTGCCTCCTGCCAGACCGAGCTCGGCGGCGCGAGCGACTCCAGCTCCTCGAACAGCGCGTCCGGGATGTCGAGCGCGTCGTCCGCGACGAACGCGTCGTAGTGCTCGGCGCTCGTCGCACCGACCACCGTCGTCGTCACCCGCGGGTCGCGGGTCGAGAACTGCAGGGCGGCGGCGGCGAGCGGCACGCCCGCCCGCTCGCAGGCCTCGCCCATCGCGGCGACCGCGTCGACGATCTCCCGCGGCGCCGGCGCGTAGGCGTAGGTCCGGACCGGCTCTGGCCAGCGCGCGAGCGCCCCGCCCCCGTAGACGGCCGCGTTCACCACGACGACGCCGCGCGCGACGGAGGCGTCGATCAGCTCCTCGGAGGAGCGGTCGACCAGCGTGAACCGGTTGTGCGTGATCACCGCGTCGAAGAGCCCGGTGTCGACGTAGTGGCGCAGCATCGGCGCGGGCCCGCCCGAGATGCCGATGGAGAGCGCGACCCCCGCCTCCTTCATCGCGACGAGCGCGCGCACCGGGCCGTCCTCGGCGAAGGCCTCGTCGTAGGAGATCCGCTCCGGGTCGTGCAGGTAGAGCAGCGGCAGCACGTCCATGCCCAGGCGCTCGCGGCTCTCGTCGAGGCTGCGGCGCATCCGCTCGGCCGAGTAGCTGCCGGTCTCCGGGTCGCGGTCGAGCTTCGTGACGACGGTGATCCCCTCCGGGACCCCGCCGCGCGCCCGCAGCGCCTCGCCGATCAGCCGCTCGCTGTGTCCGAGCGCGTACTCGTTGGAGGTGTCGATCACCGAGACGGGGCGGCCGGCGCCGGAGTCGAGCACGCGCTCGAGCGCGGGCACCGTGTCGAGCGAGCCGACGCGGTCGGGGTTCCAGGAGGTGCCGAGGGTGAGCCGGGTCACCAGGGCGCCCGACGGGCCGAAGGGGCGGAGCGCGGAGGGCTGAGAGGTCATCCCGTCAGCCTGGCAGCCGCGCCCGTCGCCCGTCGAGGGTTCCGTGCACCGGCAGTTCCGTGCACCAGCAGCTCAGTGCACCTGCAGCTCAGTGCACCAGCGTGCTGAGCCACACCACGACGAACCCGAGCAGCGTCGTCACGAGCGTGCTGAGCACCCGACGCTTCCACGAGCTGCCGCGCCGCGCCGACATCAGGTAGCCGAGCGCCGCGAGGATCACGACGCCCGCTCCGAGCGCGAGGTAGTACGCCGTCCACTCGTCCAGCACCCCGAGCGGACCGAGCGCGAGCAGCAGCGCCGGCACGACCATCGCGGCGATCATCCCGATCGAGTGCCGGGCGGTGTCCCGCACGGCGGCGAGCACCGTGCGCGGAGTCGGATCCGACTCGGGCAGACGCGCGATCGTCCCGGAGTAGAGGTGCGCGACCCAGAACACCGTCACCGAGCCGAGCAGGAACAGCAGGACGTCGAGGTCGGTGTCCTTGTCCCAGCCGACCGCGATCAGCGTGATCGAGAGCACCGTGCCGTAGATCGCACCCTCGGTGCGCATCACCGCGCCGAGCACGCCGACCGCGACCACGGCGCCGGTGCGGGTGGTGACGATCCGCCGCTGCGGCGGCGCCTGCTCGAGGGTCGGGGAGTCGTCGGGATCCATAGAGCTCGGCCTTCCGTCGGGCGCGGGCGACCGGCGGCGGACCGGTCTGACCACACCCTAGGGCCTGTGCGCCCGCGGCCGCGTCTTCAGCGGCACGGGCGGCAGAGTGGCGAGCGAGGGCGCGACGAAGCCGACGACGTCGGAGTAGTGCTCCTCCTCGCCCGAGCGGACGAACGACCAGCACTTCAGCGACGCGGGCCGGTCGCGCAGCGGCAGCGGACTCGCCTCGACGACCAGCGCTCCGTCGCTCCGGAAGACCACCCGCGCCGGGACGCCGCGGCGGCGGCCGTCGATCGTGTGACTCGCGGTGGGGCGGAGCACGCCGTCCCGGCTGTCGAGTCCGATGGAGAGGACGGAGCGGAAGTCGTCCGAGGCGGCGCCCATGCCGATCAGGAAGTCGGGGCCGGTGCCGCGGAGCAGGAACACGACGTCGAGCCCCTTCTCGTGCCGGAGCGCGTACGTCGCGGTCAGCATGCCCTGACCGAAGGAGGCCGCGCGCGCCGCGGACTCCTCGTGGTGGGATCGGGCGTCCTGCTCGCGCATGCGGCACTCCTTCGGGTCTGCGGCTCGGTCGAGTCGCCGCCCCCGCCGCTCGTCGTCCCCTTCACCGTAGAGGAGAGCCGCCCTAGGATCGCCCCGTGCCTCGCATCCCGGACAGCGTCCCCACGCCCGCGCTCGTGCTCGACGAGGCGGTCCTCGACCGCAACATCGCGGCCACCGCCCGCTCGGCCCGCGATCGGGGCGTCGCGCTGCGCCCGCACGCCAAGACCCACAAGTCGATCGAGATCGCCCGGCGGCAGCTGGCGGCCGGCGCGGTCGGCCTCACCGTCGCGACGGTGTCGGAGGCCGAGGTGTTCGCGGCCGGCGGTGTCGAGGACCTCTTCATCGCCTACCCGCTCTGGCTCGACGCCGAGCGCGCGGCCCGGCTGCGCGGTGTGCTCGAGCGGGCGCGGGTCCGGGTCGGCGTCGACTCCGCGGAGTCGGCGCGCCGCCTCGCCGCGGCGATCCCCGCCGGCCTCGAGGTCGTGGTCGAGGTCGACTCCGGCCACCACCGCAGCGGAGTGCCGCCGCAGGAGGCCGGTGCCGTCGCGGCTGCCGCGGCCGAGGCCGGGCTCGACGTGGTCGGTGTGTTCACCTTCCCCGGGCACAGCTACGCCCTCGACGGCCGCCGCGCCGCCGCCCGCGACGAGGCCGTCGCGCTCAGCGCCGCCGCCGTCTCGCTCGCCGACGCCGGAGTCCCGGCCCGCGTGATCAGCGGAGGCTCCACCCCGTCCCTCGAGTTCGCCGACGCCACGGTGCTCACCGAGCTGCGCCCCGGCGTCTCGGCCCTCGGCGACGCGCAGCAGTGGGAGATCGGCACCATCGGCCCGGAGTCGATCGCCGTCACCGTGCTCGCGACGATCGTCGCCCGCCGCGACGACCACCTGATCGCCGACGCCGGCAGCAAGGTGCTCTCCTCCGACCGCGGCGCCGCCTCGACCGGCTTCGGCCGCCTCCTCGAGCACCCCGAGGCCCGCATCACCGTCCTCTCGGAGCACCACGCCACGATCACCGGTGTCGACCTGCCGCTCGGCACCCGGATCCGCATCGCCCCCAACCACGTCTGCGTCGCCGTCAACCTCGCCGACGACTACCGCGTCCTCCGCGCCGACGGCACCACCGCCACTTGGCCCGTCGACGCCCGCGGCCGCAACACCTGACCGCCCCCGCTCGCGCCGAGACGTCCTCGAACGGTCGAAGCGTCCCGGTGCTGCTGGACGCCTCGACCAGTGCAGGACGCCTCACCGGCGTGCCGGAGTGCATGGTGCGGCGGTCAGCGCCGCGGCACCCGCAGTCCGACGACCGCGGTCAGCCCGAGCAGCACGAAGGCCGACGCGAACGCCGCCGTCGGCGACGCCGCGTCCGCGAGCGCCCCCGCCAGCAGCGGCCCGACGACCCCGCCGAGGTCCGACGCCGCCTGGAAGAACGACACGGGCTTCCCGCCGCGCTCGCCCGCCGCATCGCCCACGAGCGCGCCGGGCGCCGTCCCCATGAACGCCGCCGCCGCCCCGTACACGCAGAGCAGCGCGATCAGCAGCCACAGCTCGTGCACCAGCGGCATCGCCAGCATCGCGACGGCCGCGACGGCGAACCCGCCGATCAGCGCGGGCCGCCGCCCGACCGTGTCGACGAAGCGCCCGGCCGGCGCCAGCGCGATCGTCTGCACCACCGCCGCGATCGCGAAGGCGATGCCCGTCCAGGCCGGCTCGTCGCCCAGCCCCTCGACGACGAGCACCGGCACGAGCGTCGCGCGGACGCCCATCGCCGACCAGCCGAGCGCGAAGTTCGCGAGCACCGCGCTCTGGTACCGCCGGTCGCGCGCGACCTCGCGCATCGGCTTGGCGACCGCAGTCACCGCCGCCTCCGCGTCCCGGTCCGGCCGCTGCAGCAGCACCAGCCCCACGATCCCGGCGATCGCGAGCGTGCCCGCGTAGAAGAAGAAGGGAGCGGTCAGCGAGATCGCCGTCAGCACGCCGCCGACGGCCGGTCCCGCCATGCCGCCGAGCAGGAAGCCGCCCTGGTAGAAGCCGATCGACCGGCCCCGCCGCTCCGGATCCGCCGTCCGCAGCAGCAGCGTCATCGCCGCGACCGAGAACATCGCGGAGCCGATCCCGCCGGCCCCGCGCAGCAGCAGCAGGTGCGCGTAGTCGCCGGCGAGCCCGACGAGCGCGCTGGAGACCGCGACGATCCCGATGCCGACCGCCAGCACGATGCGCTCGCCGACCCGGTCGACCAGCGGCCCGACGAACGGATTCGCGACCAGCCTCATCAGCGCGAAGGCCGACACGACCGCGCCGACCTCGACGTAGCCGACCCCGAAGCTCCGCACGTACACCGGCAGCACCGGCACGACGACCCCGAACCCCAGCATCACGAAGAACGCGACGATCCCGAGGACCTTCACGTCGCGGGGGAGCCGCGCCCCGGGTTCATTGTTCTTCCACGGAGCACGCACCCACCGACGCTACCCCGTGCCTCCGACACCGCGATCCCGGACGGACGGTACCCTCACTCGGATGAGGCGGACAAGCAGGGCGGCGGCAGTGCTCCTCACCGCGCACGTCCTCCTCCTCACCGGCTGCGCTCTCCCCGGGCAGACGCAGGACCCGGCCCTCTGCCCTCCCGTCGAGGAGTCGTGGAACGCCTTCGCGGCGGACCCCGCGACGGCGAACCGCGAGGCGTTCGAGGCCGCCCTCGACGCGCTGAAGTACGAGTCCTCCACCTCGACCGCGGTCGACGCGGCGCGCTCGGCGAAGCATGCACTGCAGAGCACCCTCGCCCGGAAGCCGGTGCGGAATCCGTCCTTCTGGAACGCCCTCGACCTGATCGCCCGCGAGTGCGCCGAGGCCGGCGTCGACCTCTCCTTCGACGGCCACGGCGAACCGCTGCCCGCCGTCGGCTGACGCGCCCAGGAATGCCGGGCCGGGACGCGCGTTGTCCTCAGGGATGACTTCCGCAGCAGACCCGTCCACCGTCCCCACGTCCGAGGCCCCCACTCCCGAGGCCCCCGCTCCCGAGCAGCGCGCCCTCGTGGTCGGCGCCACCGGCATCGGCGGCTCCGCCCTCGTCGACCTGCTCGCCGAGCGCGGCTGGCCCGTGACCGCCCTCTCGCGTCGGCCGATCGCCGAGCGCCCCGGCGTCACCCCGCTCTCCGCCGACCTCCGCTCCGCCGAGGACCTCGAGCGCGTGCTCGCCGACGAGAAGCCGACCCACGTCTTCTTCACCGCCTGGTCGCGCCAGGCCACGGAGGAGGAGAACATCGCCGTCAACGGCGGCATGGTCCGCGACCTCCTCGCCGCGCTCTCGCACGCGCCGCTCGAGCACGTCGCGCTGGTCACCGGCCTCAAGCACTACCTCGGCCCGTTCGAGGCGTACGGCCAGGGCGCGATGCCCGACACCCCGTTCCACGAGGAGGAGGAGCGCCTCGACGCGCCCAACTTCTACTACGCGCAGGAGGACGAGCTGTTCGCGGCCGCCGAGCGCGACGGCTTCACCTGGTCGGTGCACCGCTCGCACACCGTGATCGGCCACGCGGTCGGCAACGCGATGAACATGGGCCTCACCCTGGCCGTCGCCGCGTCGATCCACCGCGCGCAGGGCACGCCGTTCGTCTTCCCCGGCTCGCTCACGCAGTGGAACGGCCTCACCGACATGACCGACTCCACCGTCCTCGCCGAGCAGATGCTCTGGGCGTCGACGTCGGAGGCGGGCCGCGACGAGGCGTTCAACGTCGTCAACGGCGACGTCTTCCGCTGGCGCTGGATGTGGTCGCGGATCGCCGAGCACTTCGGCGTCGAGCCCGTCGGCCCCGGCGAGGAGCCGCAGCCCCTCGAGCAGCAGATGGCCGGCGCCGACGAGGTCTGGCAGCGCCTCGTCCGCGAGCACGACCTGATCGAGCCCGACCTCGAGCGCGTCGCCTCCTGGTGGCACACCGACGCCGACCTCGGCCGGCAGATCGAGGTGGTCACCGACATCAGCAAATCGCGCCTGGCCGGCTTCGGCGTGCACCACCGCACCGTCGACTCCTTCACGGCCCTGTTCGACCGCTACCGCGCGGAGCGCCTGATCCCCTAGGCGCCCGATCCGGCAGGCGCTGGATCCCAGAGGCCCGCGGCGACGGGTCGGCGGCCCCGTCCGGTCGCCGACCCGTCGCCCGCACGACACCCGGGCGACACCCTGCGTCCCCCCGCGCTGCCTAGCGTCACGGCATGGCGGCGGCGGGGTACGGACGGGTGGGCACCCGGTGATCGAGCGGGTGGACCCGTTCCTCGGCACCGAGGCGACCCTGCTCCCGGACGCGACCGGGCTCGCCGCGACCTGGTGGTCGCCCAAGCCGCAGATCGGCAACACGCACCCGGGCGCGACCTTCCCGCTCGGGATTGTGTCCGCCTGCTCCTACTCCGGCGCCTACCCGACCGGCTACGGCCGCTACGACCTTGCGCTCGAGGGCGTCCCGCCGACGATCCAGGACGGCCTCGTCGCCTCAGGCTTCACGCACTTCCAGCAGTCCGGCACCGGCGCGATCCGCAAGTACTACAACTACCTCCGCGTCACGCCGATGCTCGAGCCGCTCGACGAGCTCGGCCGCAGCTGGGCGATCGAGGACGAGGTCGCCGAGCCCGGCTACTACGCCGCGACCCTCTCCTCCGGGATCCGCGCCGAGCTCACCGTCGGCCCCGCCTCGGTCGTGCACCGCTACACCTTCCCCGAGCACCGCAGCGCCCGCGTGGTCGTCGACCTCTCGCTCGGCGGTCTCGCGATCCCGTCCGGAGCGACGATCCCGCTCCGCGCGCAGCTGCACTCGATCTCGCCCGGCGTCGCAGCCGGCGAGGTCGTCATGGAGGGCGCGCCGCTCGCCGTCCACCTCGAGTGCGACGCCCTGCAGTGGCGGCAGATGCTCTGGTACGACCGCCGGCTGATGCCGGGCGGCACCCGGCTCGACTTCGACCACATCCGCCCGACGACCCTGCGCCCGTTCGGGCTGATGTGGGCCGGGCCGAGCACGGCCGGCCAGACCGTCGAGCTGCGGATGGGCTTCTCCCTCCGCGGCACCGAGCGTGCCCGCGAGAACCTGCACCGCGACGTGCCGCCGACGACCGGCGGCTTCGACCAGCGCCGCGACCGCACCCGCAAGACCTGGCGGAAGCGCCTGCGCACGATCGCCGTGGACACCCCCTCGCCCGAGCGCGAGACCGTCTTCGCCACGGCGCTCTACCACTCGCTGATCAAGCCCTGCCTGGCGCCGGACGAGAGCCCGTTCTGGCCGACCGACGGCCCGTTCGTCTTCGACCTCAGCACCATGTGGGACATCTACCGCACCCAGCTTCCGCTGCTCACCGCGCTCCTTCCCGAGCGCGCCGTCGAGATCGGCGCGGCGCTGCTCACCATCTGCGAGGAGGAGGGCAACTTCCCGATCGGCTACCGGATGGCCAAGGGCAGCGACCGCTTCTCCCGCCAGGGCAGCGCGCTCGCGCACACCTTCCTCGCCGACCTCTGCCGCCTCGGCCTGCCCGGCATCGACTGGGAGGCGGCCCTCGTGCACATGGGCGAGGACCTCAAGCGCACCTACGGCGAGGAGTTCCTGGCGGCGGGGGAGGCGCACCCGATCAGCCACACCCTCGACCTCGCGCACGGCTACTGGTGCACCGCCGTCGTGGCGCGGCACGTCGGCGACCACCTCCTCGCCGACCAGCTCGAGGAGCGGGCGGCCCAGTGGGTGAACGCCTACGACCTGCGCTCCGGCCTGCTCAAGGACTCCACCTACTACGAGGGCACCCGGCACAACTACTCCTTCCGCCTGCTGCACGACATGGCCGGCCGCATCGCGATCAGCGGCGGCGACGACGCCTTCGTCGCGCAGCTGGACGAGTTCTTCGGCTACGGCGCCGAGCCCGTCGTGCAGCCGGGACTGCGCCCGGACCGCGCGGAGATGCTCGCGGGCTCCGCCCTCGGCCGCTTCGAGGGGCTGAACAACGAGCCCGACATGGACGCGCCCTGGGCGTACCACTACGCGGGCCGGCCCGACCGCACGGCCGAGATCGTGCACGGGGTGCTGCACCAGCGCTTCGGCGCGGGTCGCGGCGGTCTGCCCGGCAACGACGACTCCGGTGGCCTGAGCTCCTGGTACGTCTGGGCGAGCCTCGGGCTCTTCCCGGTCGCCGGCCAGGGGCTGCTGCTGGTCAACGCGCCGGCCTTCGCGCGGGCGTCGATCGCGGTGGGCGGGGCGGACGTCGAGCTCCGCACGACCGGCTTCGTCGAGCCGGTGCCGGGCGGCCCCGTCCAGTACGTGCAGTCCGCGGAGCTGAACGGCGCACCGCTCGAGGCGAGCTGGATCACCGCCGCCGAGCTGCACCGCGGCGGCGAGCTGACGCTGCACCTCGGCCCCGAGCCGGCTGGCTGGGGGAGCGCCCCCGAGCACCGCCCGCCGTCGTTCCCGCGGCACTGAGCACCCCGCACGCCCTGACCACGCCCTGACCACGCCCGACCCACCCGCACCGATCACCCCTGAAGGAGCACCATGGACCAGAGCACGCACGCCCACACCGTGCAGAACCGACTCGTCATCGTGGTCCGCGCGGATCCGGTGATCTGCGGGCACTCGGTCGAGGCCCGCAACCTCGCCGAGACCGCCCTGGAGCGCGGCTTCGACGAGGTGCGGATCGTCACCTGGCCGATCGAGCGGCTCCAGGCCGCCGGCCTCCCGCTCAAGCCGCTCGACGCCGTCCTCCCCTACAGCGACGGCATCATCGTCGAGCGCCCGGAACCGGTCGGCGACTACAAGGTGCCGGACGGCCGCTTCCTCGCCGGCATGGTCGGCCGCCTGGTGGAGCTGTTCACCGACGGCGTGCCCACCGTCTGCCTCTCCCTCTACCTCAGCCCGCACACCCTCGCGGTGGCGGACGCCCTGCGCGCCGCCTGGAGCACCGGACTCCCGGTCGACGTCACGACGATCGCCGAGGCGGTCGGCTCCGACGTCACGAACGTCGTCCGCCGGGCGGTGGAGGAGGGCCGCCTCGGCGCCGCCGCGCACATCTTTGCCTCGTACCTCTCGCAGGACCACTGCGTCGCCGTCTCCGAGTACACCCGCGACCTGATCGTCGAGGAGGCCGAGCGGATCGACGCGGTGCACGGCACCCGCTTCGCCGAGCAGTGCCGCGCGCGCATCGAGATCTCCTACCCGGCGATCGACTCCGACGCCTACACCGGGCTCGACCCGGCCGTCGTCGACGAGGTGGTGCGCGCCCGCGGGCTCCGCACCGACGGCTACGTGCTCTTCCTCTCCCGGCTGACGGAGGCGAAGGGCGTCGAGGACCTCATCGCCGGCTACGAGCGCAGCGCCGTGCACACGGATCGGGAGCTGGTCATCGCCGGCCGCGGACCGCAGGAGGCGGAGCTGCGCCGCCTGGCGGCCGCGTCGCCGCTGGCGCACCGCATCCGCTTCCTCGACGACGTCGGCGACGCGGAGAAGCCCTTCCTGATGGCCGGCTGCTCGGCGTTCGTGCTGCCGAGCAAGCCGCGCCCCGAGTTCGTCGAGACCTTCGGCATCGCGCTCGCCGAGAAGATGCTCGCGGGCGGCGGACCCGTCATCACGACCCTGACCGGCGGCATCGGCGAGGCGGTCGGCGAGCACGCGTTCATCACCCCGGTCGACGCTCCGGACACGATCGCCGCGCTGCTCGACCACGTCGTCCTCGAGCTGACCGCGGAGGACCGGGCGCAGCGGGCCGTCGCGGCGCGCGAATACGCCCTGCAGTTCGACCGCCGCCGAGTGTTCGACCGGATGTTCGCCCGCCTCGGGCGCCCGGTGCAGGCGGGACGGGCCGCCTAGGCGCCGCCCTCGGCCGCGACAGCCAGGCGGTAGCGGACGAAGCGGAGGGTGAAGCTGTGCCGGTCGCCGACGCCGAGGCGCTCCGCCAGCACGCGGATGCCGAGCACGGCGACGACGCGCCACCACTCGAGCTCGTCGGAGACGACGGCGGTGAACTCGTCGCCGGGCCGGACGTCATCGGGATCCGTGCCGGGGGCCCCGGCGCTGGAGCGCGGGGCGGTGGTCGTGTCGATCATGGCGCCGACTCCTGTCGGCAGGCCTCGCGGGAGCGCTTCGGGTGCGCCGCGCACCCGGATGCCGGGCCCACGAGAGGGGGAGCTCGCTACCCGGCATCCGGTCATGCGCGCGGTCACGGGGTCGAGCCCGCCGGAACGAACCCGGACCGCACTCGAAGTGTAGGCCTGCGCCCTGGGCGTGGCGCGGAATGTCAAGCGCTTGCAAGGCAGTTCGGAGAGTCCGACAGATATCGGCGAAGTCGATGCCGGCCGGTCCTTCAGAGGCGACCGGCGCCAGGCGGCGAGCGTCAGGCGGCGCGCGTCAGGCGGCGTGCGCCAGGCGGCGTGCGCCAGGCGGTGTGCGCTAGGCGGCCGGCTCCGCGCGGCGCAGCGGCACCGCGGTCGCGCCGACGGGCTCGGGGACGATGCGCAGACCGGCGCCGCTGTTGGCGCGCTCCATCAGGGCCTCGATCCACTCGGGGTTGATCGTGGGCTGGCGGCTGCCCTTGAAGTCGAACTGCAGCGGGATGGTCGGGTGCATCCAGACGCCGCGGCGGCCGGTCCCGGCGTTCGGGCTGGCGTCGAGGGTGAGCAGGAAGCGCTCGTCCCGGCGGAACTTGTTGATGATGACGATCTGCAGGTGGGCCAGAGTCCGGTCGTCGACCTCGATGGCCGCCGGAGGAGTGCCGTACATGATGCTGCCCATGGTCTTCTCCCGTTCGCACGAAGACAGGAGCCTGTCCCTGTCGCTAGAAAGACTGTCTACTAGTTTGACTAACGATGTCAAGCCGGGCCGGATGAACGGACGGTGACGCCCGGAGCGCCCGAGTACCGACGCCGAGGACGCGTGTTCCGCACAGAACGCGGAGGGCGCGGCCGGGCCGAGCGGCTCAGGCGCGGCGTCGCTCGACTGTGAGCTCGTGGTCTGCGTCGTCCTCGAGGACGTCGCCCTGCTCGCCGGGAATCTCGACGATCTCGCGGACGGTCTGCAGGAAGCGGACCACCGCGCTGGCCTCCTCGGGAGAGAGCTGCTCGGCGGCGGCCAGCATCCGCTGGTTCATGTCGTCGAGCGTCTCGCGCACCTCGCGGTGGGAGGTGGGGGTGGCGACGATCCGGATCGCGCGCCGGTCGCTCGGGTGCGGCTGGCGGAGGACGTGACCGCTCTTGACCAGGCGATCGATGAGCACGGTGGTGGAGGCGGAGGAGATGCCGAGATAGGCGGCGAGGTCCTTCGGGCTGACGTGCTGGCCGCCCTGCTGCCGGCGCATGAGGAACTGAACCGCGAGCAGATCGTTCTCGCCCATGCCCATCGATCCGCGGGTGCGTCGGCGCATCGCGCTCTCGGCCGTGCGGAAGGCCCGCATCGCGCCGAGGACCTCGGCGGCCCCGGGCGCGCTCGGGACGGCCGGGTGCCGGAGGGCAGCCGGTCGAGTCAGCGCGACCTCGTCCATGCACCACAGCTTAGACAGTCATGTAGCAAGAAGATCTAGTCATGTGCAACCCCGTCCTGGTGCTTGTCCTCGGCGACCCCAGACGGTACGAATGGACAAGCTAGTTAGACGAGCTAGCGAAATCAGGAGGACGGAGGACGGCATGCTCGACACCGCACCGGTCCTCCCGCTCTCGGATCCCCTCCTCGGCACGACTCTGGCCGACCGCTACCTCCTCCTCGAGCGCATCGGCGAGGGCGGCAGCGCGACGGTCTTCCGGGCGCGCGATCTCCGCCTGGCGCGCTCCGTCGCCGTGAAGGTCTACCGCGAGGTCGCCGACACTCCGAACGAGCGGTCGCGGCGCGAGCGCGAGGTGCGCCTGCTGATCGACTCCCGCCACTCCTCGATCGTCGAGATCCTCGACCAGGGCGAGATCGCGACGGAGGAGGGCGCGCTCGCCTTCCTCGTCCTCGAGTACTTCGACCCGGCCGACCCCGCCGCCGGCTGGTTCGCCTCGGGCGACGAGGAGCTGCTCGCCGGGGTCGGCGCTCAGCTCGCCGACGCTCTGGCGCACCTGCACGCGCGGGACGTCCTGCACCGGGACGTGAAGCCCGAGAACGTCCTGGTCCGCACGCGGTCCGTCGTCGCCGCCGGTGCTGGGCACGAGGCGAAGCTCAGCGACTTCGGCATCGCCCGGGCCGTCGACGACGCGCGGCTCACCCGCTCGGACGTCCTGGTCGGGACTGCGGCGTACCTCAGCCCCGAGAGCCTCGGCTCCGGGACGGTCGGCCCGGCGTCCGACGTCTACTCCCTCGGCCTGGTGCTGCTCGAGGCGGTCTCCGGGCGTCGCGCCTACACCGGCACCACCCTGGAGATCTCGCTGCAGCGGATGCACCACGCCCCTGTCGTCCCCGACTCGGTGCCCGAGCGCTGGCGCGGGCTGCTGACCGAGATGACCCGCCTCGACCCCGCCGCCCGCCCGAGCGCCGACGAGGTCGCGCGCCGACTGTGGTCCGGACTGCGCGACGAGCCGCGGGCCACACCGCTGCGCAGCGGCGTGCACGGGGCGATCGCGGCGCTCTCGGCGGTCGCGGTCGGCGTCGCCTCGACGCTCGCGCTGCTCGGCCGTTTCGGCTGACCTGTCGCGCCGGCAGCGCTTCCTCGGTCGACGCGCCGCCTCGGCCGGCCCGTCGACGGCGAGGCCTGGTCCCCGCGGTGCCGCGCCGTCCAGGTGGTGGGCAGGAGTGCTGTCGTAGTCTCCCGGTGACCGTCGACCCGCTGACCGTCGACCGACGCCGACCGTCCGCTGCACCGCCGCGGACCCGAACGGAGCCGATCCCATGAGCCCGCGCCGCCTCTTCCGCATCCTGTCGATCCTCGAGGCGGTGACCTGGACGCTCCTGCTCGTCGGCATGCTGCTCAAGTACGCCGTCGGAGTCGGCGACTGGCCCGTGAGCGTGGCCGGCCCGATCCACGGCTTCGCGTTCCTCGCCTACGGGGCGGCCGCACTCGTCCTCGCGGTGAACCAGCGCTGGACCGTGGGAGCGACCCTGCTCGCGCTGGCCAGCGCCGTCGTGCCGTACACGACCATCCCGCTGGAGCGCGGCTTCGAGCGGCGGGGGCTCCTCGAGGGGGACTGGCGCCGTGAGGCGGGCGCCGACCCGCGCGACCGGAGGCTCCCGAGCCGGCTGCTGCGCTGGGCGCTCGGCCGCCCGGTCCTCGCGGCCGCCCTGGTGCTGGCCGCTGTCGCCGCGATCTTCGCCGTGCTGCTCGTCGTCGGCCCGCCGGGCGGCGGCGAGGCCTGACGCGCCTGATCGGGTCACCCGCGGAGCGGTCGCATCGAGATCCCGCGTGAGCACTCCGGCGCGGCGGTTCTCGATACGCCCTTCGGGCTACTCGACCAGCATGTGCGGACGTGCGCCGGCATGCTTGCGCGCTGTTCATGCTGATCGAGTAGCCCGCGGAGCGGGCGTATCGAGATCCCCCACCGTCAGAACGGTGCGGGTACATCGGCGAAGCGGGGCCCCGGTGGCGGCTCGGGTGGTCGGCCGGGGAGCGGCGGTGGCCGGTTGCTGATCCGCCGGCCGGTCGGGCTCGTCCAGACGATCGTCCTGTCGTCGCTTGTGACGTACGTCCACTGGTCCCCGTGCCGGATGTGGTGGTGGGACGTGCAGAGCGAGACGAGGTTCTCGAGCGAGGTCTCACCGCCGTTGCGCCATTCGAGGGTGTGGTCGGCCTCGCTTGTGCTGGCGGGCCGTGTGCAGCCGGCGAAGCGGCAGGTCTGGTCCCGCAGCTGGAGGTGCAGGCGCATCTGCGGCGGCGGGACACGGTAGGTGCGGCCCACGGAGACGACGGCGCCGGTCTCCGGATCGGTCAGGACCCGGGTGAAGGAGGCGGCCGTGCGGATCAGCTCGCGGGCGATCGGTGCGGGGACCGGGCCGTAGCCGTCGAGGTCCGCGGGAGCGTCGTCCAGGCCCACGGCCGTCGACGCGGCGAGGGTCAGCCGGACCTCGGCTCGCACTCCTGGGACGAACGTCGGGTCCGGCCGATGATGAGGGTCCGGTGTCGTGCCGGCGATGTCGCCGTCGCAGAGGAGATCGACGGCCGCGTCGGCGCTGAGCTGCTGGAGAGTACGGGGGCCGCCGTCGTCGCGGAGGGTGCGGGCGATGCGCCGCAGCCGGTCGTACGCGCCGGTCACCGCCGGCGCGGGACCGTGGACGCAGAGCGTCGCCATGCCGTCGACGTCCGGGGTGACCCACACCGCGCGGTCTTCGCGGGCACGCGCGTGCCGCTCGGCGAGGGGCTGCTCGTGGAGTTCCTCGCGCCAGCGGCCGAGGGCTCGGCGCAGCTGCGTGGTCGTCATCGTGAGCGCGGCGTCGGCGGCGCGCTCGTCGAGTGCCGCGCGGGAAGCTACAGGAAGGCTGCTCGCGGTCTTGCAGATCGCCTCGCCCATCTCCCAGAGGATCCGGCCGTCGCGGAGCAGCGCACGGGTGAGGGGCAGGTGCTCCATCAGCAGCTGCGCGGTCTCGAGGCGTCGGGAGACGTCCCGCTCGGACACGCCGAACGCCACCGCCAGCTCGGCACGAATGGAGCGCTCGACGAGGTCGCGGGTCTCGCTGCGCGTCGCGCCGCGGGCGAAGGATTCCGGGACGGTGAGCGCGACGCGGTAGCCCCGGTGCATCCGTTCCGCCGCCGTGAGGCGCGTCGGGGACGCGGCGCGCTCGGTGGCCGCGGCGTCGGTGAAGCAGTCGCGCACCTCCGCGAGTGCTGCCGCATTCTCATCTTCTGACATACGCGTATTGAAGCAGGGACCACCGACAGCCGGGTCGGAACCATGGGCTGACCGGGGACAACACTGTCGGATCGCGTGTGTGGAGGAGGCTCGCTCCCGGATGTCTCGGTGATGGTGGGTCTCGATACGCCGCCGAAGGCGGCTACCCGACCAGCATGCCCGGCCGCCCTGCGGGCTACTCGACCAGCATGACCGGCCGCCCTGCGGGCTACTCGACCAGCATGCCCGGCTGCCCTGCGGGGTGCTCGGCCGGCATGGGCACTCTCTTGCTGGTCGAGTAGCGCGCGCAGCGCGCGTATCGAGACCCGCTTGCGTCAGAAGGACGGGTCTGCAGACCGGCCTCGCTGATGACGGTGGGTCTCGATACGCCCTGCGGGCGGCTCGATCAGCAGGGGATGCGGCGCGGCGTCAGGACGTGCGGGTCGCGGCGTCGATCAGGATCTCGGCGGCGCGGCGGGCGTGCAGGGCGGGCTCGGGGGTGCCCGAGATGGCGGCGGTGGTCTGCGCACCCTCGGCCAGGAGGGCGAGCTGCGCGGCCAGCTCGGCGCCGCCGCCGACCTCCTCGGTCAGCACGGCGAGGAACCGCTGGAAGGTGTCCTTGTGCTCCCGGGCCAGCTGGGCGACCGCCGGGTTGGACGAGCCGAACTCGCCGAAGGCGTTGATGAAGCTGCAGCCGCGGAAGGAGTCCTCGGAGAACCAGTCGAAGAGGAAGTCGTAGATCGCCAGGAGCTTCGGCCGGGCGCCGGTCGCGGCGGCGACCCGGCTGCGCACGCCGAGGGTCCACTGCTCGTGGCGGGCCTGCAGCACGGCCAGCACGAGCGACTCCTTGCTCGGGAACTCCGAGTAGAGGCGCTTGAGCGAGACGCCGGCGGCGGTGCGCAGCGCGTCCATCCCGACCGACTGGATCCCGCGCTCGTAGTAGAGGCGGTCGGCGGCCGCGAGGATCGCCTCGCGGGGAGGCGTTGCTTCGAGGGTCGGCGGCGTCATCCCTCCATCGTAGGCGCAGAGGGAACGCGCGTTCTCGGATGTCCGACATCCATCGGCCTCGGCCCCGGCCGCCTCGGCCGCGGGCCCCGGCCGGTGTCGGAGGCTGCTGCTAGCGTCGGGCGCGCCCGGACCCCTCCTGATCGTCGCCGGCGATCGGGGCCCGCGCGAGAGGCGGTCCCCGTGGTTCTGGCGATGCAGGCGGACGAGTTCGGCGGGCCCGAGGCCCTCCACGCGGTGACGGTCGAGCCCGGCGAGCCCGGTCCCGGCCGGGTGCGCATCCGCGTGCGCGCCGCGGGCGTCAATCCGGCGGACGCGAAGCTCCTCCGCGGTCTCTTCGGCCGCGGGCGCACCCCCGTCCGACCCGGCAGCGAGGTCGCCGGAGTGGTCACCGCGGTGGGGGAGGACGCGGCCGGGCCCCTCGGCGCCGTCGCGGTCGGCGACGAGGTGGTCGCCTTCCGGGTCTCCGGCGGCTACTCCGAGGAGCTGGTGGTGCCGGCCGCCTCGGTCCTGCCGAAGCCGCCGGGCCTCGCCTGGGAGCAGGCGGCCGGGCTCCTGCTCACCGGCACGACCGCGGTGCACCTGCTCGAGGCGACGCACGTCTCCGCCGGTGACACCGTCCTGATCCACGGGGCGAGCGGCGCCGTCGGCAGCCTCCTCGTCCAGCTCGTGCGCGAGCGCGGCGCGCGTGCCGTCGGCACGTCCAGTGAGCGGGGCGCCGCGATCGTCGAGCGCTTCGGCGGCGAGTCCGTGCGCTACGGGGAGGGGCTGGTGGAGCGGGTGCGCGCGCTGGCGCCCGAGGGCGTCGACGTCGCGCTCGACACGGCCGGCACCGACGAGGCGCTCGACGCCTCCGTCGCGCTCGTCGCCGACCGCTCCCGGATCGCCACCGTCGCCGGCTTCGAGCGCGGCGCGGCGCTCGGCGTCCTGCTGCTGGGCGGCGGCGAAGGCGCCGATCCCGGCACGGCCCTCCGCGACGCCGCCCGGGCGCCGCTGCTCGAGCGGGCCGGCCGGGGTGAGCTCGAGGTGGTGCTCGGCCGCTCCTTCCCGCTCGCCTCTGCCGTGGAGGCGCTCGCGCTGGTGGAGTCGGGCCGCGCCGGCGGCAAGGTGGTGCTCCTCCCCTGAACGCCGTCGACCCCAGCGCCGCAGACTCCCGACCCGTGGACCCGCGCCCCGTCGACCTCGTCGCGAACGGCCCCTTCGACGTCGTCGGCGCCGCGAACCTCCTCCTGCACCACTCGCTGCCCGGCGTCGAGCGGGTCTCCGACGACGGTCGGCGGCTCGAGCGCCTCGTCACCGTCGGGTCGCGGGCGGTGCCGCTCGCGCTCGAGCTGACCTCGTCCGGCGTCCGCGTCACGACGACCGACCCCGCCGTCCTCCCGCTGGTCCGCGCCTGGTTCGACCTCGACTCCGACGTCGAGGCGATCGGCGCCGCCCTCGCCCGCGATCCGCTGCTGGCCCCGATGGTCGCCGCCCGGCCGAGCCTGCGGGCGACGCAGTACCCCGAGCCGTTCGAGGCCGCGGTGATGGCGGTGCTCGGCCAGCAGGTGTCGGTGGCGGCGGCGAGGACCTTCGGCGGGCGCGTCGTCACCGCCCTCGGACGCGAGGGCGAGCGGGGACTCCGCTCGTTCCCGACGCCCGAGGACCTCCTCGCCGGACCGATCGAGGAGCTGCGCGCCGCGATCGGCGTGACGCGGGCCCGCGCGGCGACCGTCCGCGCCGTCGCCGCGGCCTTCGCCGACGGTCTGGTGCTCGATCGCGCGGGCGACCTGCCGGAGCAGCGCCGGCTCCTGCTCGCGATCCCCGGCATCGGCCCGTGGACCGCCGACTACCTCGGCCTCCGGCTGCTCGGCGACCCGGACGCGTTCCCCGCGGGCGACCTGGTCCTGCGCCGCGCGCTCGGCGGCATCAGCACGGCGGCGGCCGACGCGGCCTCGCAGGCGTGGCGTCCGCACCGCGCCCATGCGGCGTTCCACCTCTGGGCGTCGACGGGCGCCGTGTGAGGCCTCCGAACCCGTGCCGTCCGAACCCGTGCCGTCCGAGCCTGTGCGGTCCGAGCCCCTGCGGCCGGCCCGGGCGCGTCCCGCCTAGCCCGAGGAGGCGCGCACGACGAGGGTGCCCTCGAGGAGGGTCGAGCCGGTCACGCCGCCGACCAGGCGGTCGAGGGCGGCCTCGGCCAGCGCCTCGAGCGGCTGCCGCAGCGAGGTGAGCGGCGGTGCGCTGTACTCGCCCTCCCAGGTGCCGTCGAAGCTCGCGACCGCGATGTCGTCCGGCACCCGGAGCTCCGCGTCACGGACCGCGCGGAGCACGCCGATCCCGATCAGGTCGGAGGCGGCGAAGACGGCGTCGGGCCGAGGCGACAGCCCGGCCAGGACCCGGCCGGCGGCCCAGCCGCCCTCGCGGGAGTAGTCGCTGCGGAGTGCGGGACCCGGCTCCCGCCCGGCGTCGAGGCACGCCGACTCCCAGCCGCGCCGACGGGCCTCGGACCGGCCGCGGTCGTCCCGCTCGACGTCGCCGACGAAGGCGATGCGGCGCCGCCCCGTCTCGAGGAGGTGGCGGGTCACCGCCGCCGCGCCGGCCTCCAGGTCGACGCCGACGCCGTTCGCCCCCGACTCGTCGCTGCTGTTGAGCTGCAGCCAGGGCACGCCGAAGGCGTCGATCGACGTCCGGTCGACGGGGCCGCCCGCGAGGAGGAGCACCCCGGCGATCTGCCGCGCGGTCAGATCGCGGAGTCGGGCGTGCAGGGCGTCGACGTCCGGGATCGAGGTGACCACGAGCAGATCGAGTCCTCGGGCGCGCGCCGCGTCCTCGACGGCGCTGGCCAGCTCGGTGAAGAGCGGATTGGTGAACACCCGCCGGCTGCCGACCGGGGCGAGCAGCGCGATGGTCCGCGAGGTCCCGGTCCGGAGGGCGGCCGCCGTGGCGTTCGGCCGGTAGCCGAGCTCGGCGATCGCCGCCCGCACCCGCGCCGCGGTCGCCTCGGCGACGGGCGCGGTCCCGGTGAGCGTGTACGTCACGACGGCGTCGCTGACGCCGGCCAGGCGGGCGACGTCGCGCCGAGTGACCCGTCGCGAGGTGTTCATCGCAGCGAACCTACCGCGCCCGCGCTGACAGCGCCCGCCCCGCCCGCGCCCGTCCGAAGGGAGTCACCCGCCTCAGCTCGCGGGCGGCCGCACGCTCCCGACCCGGGTCACCTCGTAGAGCACCCCGCGCTCCGGGTGCAGGAGCGGCGGGACGAGTCCCGCTCGGCCGAGCAGGGCGCCGGACAGCTCGAACGCCCCGCCGTCCTGCGGCCACCAGATCGCGTCACGGACCGCGGCGTCCCGCGCGCCGATGACGACGGGGGCGACCCGGTACACCGACTCCGGATCGAGGCCGGGCAGGCGGACCCGCCCGGGGGAGACGACGCCGGCGCGCGCGAGCGAGACGTACGCGTAGACGGCGGCCGAGCGGTCGGGAGCGACGACGCCGTGCACCGCGATCGTCTCGTCCGGGTGGTCCAGGCGGACGAGGTCGCCGCCGTGCAGCAGGGGCCGGAGCCGCTTGTGCAGGGCGATCCACTGGCGCAGCTCCTCGAGCTCCTCGTCGCCGGCGGAGCGCAGGTCCCACTCGACGCCGAGGTGGCCGAACAGCGCCGTCAGAGCGCGGAAGGACAGGTCGTGCACGCGGCCCGTCGTGTGCGAGGCCCCCGACGCGATGTGGGTCCCCATCAGCTCCGGCGGCAGCAGCTGGCCGGTCCAGCGGTTCATCTGCTGGCGGTCGAGCGGGTCGTTGTTGTCGGAGACCCAGACGCGGTCGGTCCGCTCCAGGATCTCCAGGTCGACCCGCGCTCCGCCCGAGGAGCAGGACTCGATCTCGAGCCCCGGGTGCAGGGCCCGGATCTCGTCCATCAGCCGGTAGACCGCGAGCGTCTGGCGGTGCACGCCCGGCGCGCCGTCGGGGCGCCGGCCCGCGTCGGTGAGGTCGCGGTTGTGGTCCCACTTGATGTAGGCGATGTCGTACTCGTCGAGGATCGCGAGGATCGCGTCGCGGAGGTGGGCGAAGCAGTCCGGATCGCCCAGGTCGAGGACCTGCTGCCAGCGCGACTCGGGCGGCATCCGGTCGCCGGTCGAGAGGATCCACTCGGGGTGCGCCCGGGCGAGGTCGGAGTCCGGGTTGACCATCTCGGGCTCGAACCAGAGCCCGAACTGCAGGCCGAGGGAGCGCACGTGGTCGACCAGGGGGTGCAGTCCGTCCGGCCAGACGTCGCTCGAGACGGTCCAGTCGCCCAGGCCGGAGTGGTCGTCCCGGCGGCTCCCGAACCAGCCGTCGTCGAGCACGAAGCGCTCGATCCCGAGGTCCGCGGCGCGGTCGGCCAGCTCGACGAGCGCGTCGAGGTCGTGGTCGAAGTAGACGGCTTCCCACACGTTGATCGTGACGGGCCGCGCCGAGTGCGGGTGGCCCGGCCGGGCGCGGAGCTGCCGGTGGAAGCGCCGCGCGACCTCGTCGAGTCCGTCGCCGTAGACGGCGTGGATCCACGGTCCGGTGTAGGTCTCGCCGTGGGCGAGCCGGACCTCGCCGGGCAGCAGCAGCTCGCCGCCGCCGAGGGTCTGCACGCCGGTGTGCACGCGCTCGACCTGGTGGACGTGGTTGCCGGACCACGCGGTGTGCACGCCCCAGACCTCGCCGCGGGCGAAGCCGAAGCCGGGCTCGCCGACGCTGAGCAGGGTGGCGGCGTCCGCCCCCGTCCGCCCGTGCCGGCCCTCGCGGCGGTGCGCGCCGATGGTGACGGTCGAGCGCTGCGGCACGCGCTCCTTGCCCCAGCGGCCGGCGAAGTCGAGGATCTCGCTCGCCGAGGGCGGGGTGGGCAGGCTGAGCAGCAGCTCGTCGACCTGGTAGCCGTCCTCGCCGAGGTTGGTGAGCGCCGCCCGCATCCGCAGCACGCCGGAGGGGTCGAGGACGATCACGATCTCGAGGCCGAGCGCGGCGACGTCGTCCTGGGCGCGGACCACGAGCGTGCCCGCGCCGGCGTCCGCGATCTCGCCGGCCGCAAGGGCGGCGCCGTCGAGCTCGAGGCTCGTGGTGCGGAAGGCCGGCGACCAGGCGGCCCCCGCGCGGGATCCGCTGAGGCCGGACCGACCGGTCCAGCCCGTGGAGTGCTCGAGGAGCACCGCGAGACGGATCGGCTCGTCGATGTCGTTCGGGCCGACCGGGGCGACGCCCGAGAGCACCAGCGCGTCGAACGCCGCCCGATCGAGCGGCCCGCAGTCCGCCCCCCAGTGCGCGACCGACGGGAGCCGGGAGTCGCTGAGGTCCAGCACGAGGGCGACTCCAGCGCTGCGGAGGACGACTCCGGTCGAGGAGGTGGCGAGTGTCACGGTGATTCTTCCTGTTCTGCCCGGCTCAGGGCTGTTCTGCCCGGCTCAGGGCGCGGACGGTGTGCAGCCGCAGGACTCCCGGAGGAGCAGCTCCCCGCGGAACAGCGTGTGGTGCGCCTTGTCGGGCGTGAAGTCGATGATGGTGTCGATCGCAGCGCGGGCCATCTCGCGGACCGGCTGCTTGAAGGAGGTGAGCCGCGGAACGCTGAAGGCGGACTCCGCGGTGCCGTCGTAGGAGACGATGCGGAGGTCCTCCGGGACCCGGAGCCCGAGGTCGGCCGCGCCGCGGAGGACGCCGATGCCGAGGAGGTCCGAGCCGGCGAAGACGGCGTCGGGCCGGTTCGGGGTGTCCAGGAGCATCCGCGCCGCCTCGATCCCGCCCTCCCGCGTCCAGGTCGTGGTGACCACCGGACCGGGCTCGAGGCCGATCTCCTCGATCGCCTCGGCCCAGCCCAGCACGCGCGGGTCGGTGGTCTGCTGCGAGCTCGCGCCGATGACGAGTCCGACGGAGCGGCAGCCGTGCACCTCGGCGAGGTGCTGCACCACGGTCCGCGCGCTGTGGCGGATGTCGACCCCGACGCTGGCGGCGCCGTCCGCGGGATGGAAGGCGTCGATCCACATCACGGGGACGGGGAGCGAGTCGAGGGAGGAGCGGTCGCTGGCGTGGCGGACGCTCGAGAGCATCACGCCGTCGACCCCGCGCTGCGAGATCTCGTCGAGCAGCCGCACCTCCGTCTCCAGGCTCTCGTGCGAGTTCGCGATGAGCAGCGCGTAGCCGCGCTCCGTCGCGGCGATCTCGAGCTGCAGGGCGTACTCGGAGAAGAAGGGGTTGCTCACGTCGGCGACGATGAGCGCGAGGGTGTGCGTCCGGCCGGTGCGCAGGGCGCGAGCGGTGGAGTTCGGCCGGTAGCCGAGCTCCTCCATCGCCGTCCGCACGCGCTTCGCCGTCTCGGGAGTGACGTGCTTCGCCCCCGTCATCACGTAGCTGACGACGGCCGAGCTCACCTGCGCCCGCTCCGCGACGTCGTTGCGGGTCGGGCGCTTGCGGGGGGTGGTGATGTCCGGCACGGGGTCTCCTCGAGTAAGCGACGATCGGCGGAGAGGGGGACACGATCGCCCCCTCTCCGCCAGTCTGGCCGAAGCGCTACTGGAACAGCGCGTTCACCTGGTCGTTCGCCGACGACAGGGAGGACGGGTCGGCCTGGCCCTCGAACACCGCGTCGACCGCCGGCTGCATGATGCCGTTGATCTTCGCCGCGTTGTCGGAGATCGGGAAGAGGAACGTGGTCCCCTCGTCGACCTGGCCGGTGAAGGCCGTCACGTCGATCCCGCGCTCCGCGAAGGCGGCCTGGGCCGCGTCCGAGCCGGAGGGGATGGCCGGGAAGACGACGCCGGCCGCGCCGATGACGTCCTGGCAGTCGGCGGAGGCCATGTACTCGACCCACTTGGCCGAGGCGGCCTTGTTGTCCGAGCCGGACCAGATGGAGTCGGCCAGGCCGTTGAACATCGTGGCGCGCTTGCCGTCGGGGCCGGTCGGGGTCGGCGCGGTGCCGACCTGGATGTCCTTGAGGCCGTAGAAGGAGTTGATGTTCCACGAGCCGTTGGTGATCATCGCGTACTTGCCGGCGCCGAAGGTCTGCGTCGAGTCGCTGCCGGTGACGGCCGCGAGGGAGGGCATGTAGCCCTCGTCGATGATCTTCGCCATCCAGCCGATGGTCGCCTGGAAGCGCTCGTCGTCGTAGTTGTACTTCGTGCCCCAGGGGTTCTTGTCGGTGTAGCTCCAGCCGGTGGTGCCGGCGTACATCGACCACTGGGTCTGGCCGTTGCCGCCGCCGGACTGGCCGTCGAGGCCCAGGCCGTAGACGGCGACGCGGGTCTTGTCGAAGCCGGGCTCGTCGCCGCGGACGCCGTTGACGTCGACGGTGAGGTGCGCGATGGCCTTCTCGTAGCTGCCGCCGTCGTCGGGGTTCCAGTCCAGGCCGGCGATCTGGTCGGCGGTGTAGCCGCCGTCCTCGACGAGAGCCTGGTTGTAGAAGATCGCGGTGGTGTCCCAGTCCTTGGGCAGTCCGTAGCGCTCGCCGTCCTCGCCGACCCAGAGGTCCGCGAGGCCCTTCTGGTACTGCGAGACGTCGACGCCGTCCTTCTCGACGACGCCGTCGAGCGAGACGACCTGGCCGTTGTTCACGAAGTCCGCGAACTTCGAGAGGTGGTCGGTGAACACGTCGGGGGCCGTGCCGGCGACGAAGCCGTTGGTGAGCTTGGTCCAGTAGTCGTCCCAGGAGTACTGCGAGATGGTGACGCTCACGTCCGGGTTGGCGGTGTGGAAGTCGTCGGCGCACTGCTGGTAGGCGGCCTTCTGGTTGTTGTCCCAGAGCCAGTAGTCGATGGTGCCGGAGGCGGAGCTGGTGTCGATGTCGGCGCTGTCGCCGCCGCCGCTCGCGGCGCCGCCGGAGCCGCCGACGCAGCCGGTGAGTCCGAGGGTGAGGACGGTGGTGCCGGCCAGGACGGCGGCGGATCGTCGGAGGATGCGGGTCATGGTGCTGGTTCCTGTCTGCTGCTTCATTGCACGGGAGGGAAGGGAGGGGGAGGGGGAGGGGGAGAGGGAGAGGGAAGGAAGAGGGGACGGGGAGGAGGAAGAGGAGGAGTAGGAGGGCGGGGAAGGGGAGGGGGAAGGGGAAGGGGAAGGCGAAGGCACAGGGGGAGTCACTTGACGCCCGAGAAGCCGATGGAGTCGACGATGCGACGGCCGAAGGCGAGGAAGAGGAGGAGGACGGGGATGGCGGCGACGACGGTCGCGGCCATCAGTCCGGCCCAGTCCGGGCTGCCGCCCGGGGTCTGCGAGCGGAAGACGCCCAGGGCCACGGTGAGCACGCGGCTGTCCTCGGTGTTGCCGGCGAGCAGCGGCCAGAAGTAGTCGTTCCAGGTGTTGATGTAGGTGAGGATGCCCAGCGTCGCGAGCGGCGCCGTGCTCATCGGCACGATGAGGCGGAAGAAGATCCGCAGCTTGCCCGCTCCGTCCAGCTCGGCCGCCTCCTCGATCTCGCGGCTGATGCCGAGGAAGAACTGGCGGAGGAAGAACACCGCGAAGGGGGTCATCAGCAGCGTCGGCAGCGAGAGCCCGATGAAGGAGTTGAGGAGCCCCAGATCGCGCATCAGGACGAAGTTGGGCAGGGCGGTGAAGATCGGCGGGACCATCAGCGCGGTGAGGAAGAGGAAGAAGACGGCGTCGCGGCCGGGCCAGCGCAGTCGTGCGAAGGCGTAGGCGGCGAGGGAGCAGAAGAGCAGCTGGCCGAGGGTGACCAGGGTCGCGTAGGCGACCGAGTTGCGCAGGTAGAGCCAGAAGTTCACCGAGGCGCCGGACCCGCCCTCGGCGAGGGCCTGCTCCTGGGTGGAGAAGCCCAGGACGCGGGCGAAGGCGCCCCAGGTGAAGTCGACGGGCAGCAGTGAGGTCGTGTCGCTGGCGAGGGCGTTCCCGGTCGAGAACGCGGTGCGCACCATCCAGAAGAAGGGGAAGAGGGTGACGACGAGGGCGAGGATCAGCGCGATCCAGGCGACGACGCGGCCGAGGGAGGGCCGGCGGGCGGGCCGGGTGCGCCGGGGAGCGGGCGCGGGGGACGCGGCGGCGGCGGGATCGAGGGCGACGGGAGCTGCAGTGGTCATCGGCGTTCCTTACGCGAGGTCGGACTGGTCGGCGCGCAGCAGCCGGAGCTGGATCAGCGCGACGCCGGCGAGGATGACGAGGAGGACGACCGAGATCGCACTGGCGTAGCCGAAGTCGTTCTCGCCGAAGCCGACCTGGTAGATGTAGTACTGCATGACCCTCGTGGCGTTGACCGGGCCGCCCCGGGTGGTGACGGCGACCGTGTCGAAGACCTGGAACGAGCCGGTCACGGTGACCACGAGGACCAGCGCGAGCACCGGCCGCAGCAGCGGCAGGGTGATCTTCCAGAACGACCGCCACTCGCTCGAGCCGTCGATCGCGGCCGCCTCGTAGACGTAGCTCGGGATGAGCTGCAGGCCGGCGAAGACCAGCAGCGCGGTGTAGCCCATGTGCCGCCAGACGTTGACCAGCGCGATCGTCGGGATCGCCCAGTTCGAGTCGGCGAAGAACGGGATGCGGGTGAGCCCGAGGTTCTCGATGACGCTGTTGACGAGGCCGAGCTGGTAGTCGAGCAGGAGGAACCAGATCATCGCCGCGATGACGTTCGAGATCAGGAAGGGCAGCAGGATCGCCCCGCGGATCACCACGGACTGGGTGAGGCGGTGCATCAGGACCGCGAGGCCGACCGCGACGACCGTCTGGACGACGATGTTGATCAGGACGTACTCGAGCGTGACGCCGACCGAGTTCCAGAACAGCGGGTCCGTCGCCAGGCGCACGTAGTTGTCGAACCCGATGTACGACGGCGCGCTCATCAGGTTGTAGTCCGTGAGGCTCAGGTAGATGCCGCGGATCGTCGGGACGACGTAGAAGGCTCCGAAGCCGACGGCGGCCGGGAGGATGAAGGCGAGCGCGACGAGCAGCTCGGAGCGGCGCGCCCGGCGCCGGCCGAGCGACATCGTCGGGCGGATCCGGACCGCGCCGGTGCCCTGGCGGGTGCGCCCCTCGCGGAGAGCCGTCATCGTGCGCACCCGGTCCGTCGCGCGTTCGACCGTCGTGAAAGCAGCAAGAGATGACTCCTTCGTCATAGTCCGAGCAGGTGAGGTGGCGCCCGTTCCGCGGTGCGGAGGGAGCGTGCTGCGAAGGAAGCTACACGAGTAACCGGGAGGAATTCAACTGTTGAAAGAATGTACTTACATAACTACAGTCATGCTCGGCTCCGAGCAGTGCTGCCGGGTCGGAGAGAGAGCATCATGACGATTCCGCCCGTGGATCCCGCACGCATCGCCGTGCAGATCGACCCCGACGGCGCCTTCGCCGACGTCCGAGGCTCGGGCGTCCGCGTCCACCTCGTCGAGACCGGCTCCGGCGGTCTGCGCGTCGAGGTCGGAGCCGTCGCCGCCGTCTCTCGGGTGCGGCTGCGCTGGGCCGCGGCAACCCCCGAGGACTGCCTGGTGCTCGGGGACGCGTGGGAGCGCTCCTACGGCGAGCTCGAGTGGCGCGGCGTCCGCGCCGAGCGGATCCTGCCCTGGACGGCCCTCGTGCACCACCCGCGCACGGGCACGACCGACGGCTGGGGCGTCGAGGTGGGCGGCGCCTCGTTCGCCTTCTGGCAGGTCGACCGACGGGGAGTCACGCTGACCCTCGACCTGCGCAGCGGCGGCGCGGCGGTCGTCCCCGGCGACCGCGTGCTCACCGCGGCGATCGTGCACGTCGTCTCCGGGAGGGAGGGCGCGTTCGCCGTCCAGCGGTCGCTGCTCCGCCGGCTCTGCCCCCAGCCGCTCACGACGGGCGGGCCCCTGGTCGGCGCGAACAACTGGTACTACGCCTACGGGCGCGACTTCGGCCTCGCCGCCGTCGTCCGCGACGCGCGCACCATCGCGGACCTCATCGGCGACCACGCGGTGCGCCCGTTCGGAGTCGTCGACGACGGCTGGAGCTCCGCCGGGACGGCCGACGGCCTCGCGGCCTCACCGGGTCCCTGGCGGGCGGGTCGCCCGGACCGCTTCCCCGACATGGCCGAGGCGGCGGAGGCCGTCCGCGCCGAGGGCGTGCGGCCGGGGGTCTGGTTCCGGCCGCTCCTGACGCGCGAGGAGCCGATCGAGGGAGTGCGGGCCGGGCGGGACGGGGCGCTCGCCCTCGACCCCAGCTCGCCCGCCGTGCTCGAGCTCGTCGCGGAGGACACGGCCCGGCTCAGCGCCTGGGGCTTCGAGCTGATCAAGCACGACTTCTCGACCTACGACCTCCTCGGCTCGTGGGGACCGGACTTCGGCGCGGCGCCGGGCTCCGGGCCCGCGCTGCACGACCCCTCCGTCACCACGGCCGAGGCGCTCGTGCGCTTCTACGCGACGGTGCGCGCGGCGGCCGGCGAGGCGCTCGTGCTCGGCTGCAACATCGTCGGGCACCTCGCCGCCGGGCTCGTGCACGCCCAGCGGGTCGGCGACGACACCTCCGGCCTGCACTGGGACCGCACCCGCCGCGTCGGCGTCAACGCGCTGGCGTTCCGCCTCGCGCAGCACGACGCGTTCTTCACCCTCGACGCGGACTGCGTGCCCAGCACGACCGCCACCGACTGGGCGCTGAACCGCCGGTTCCTCGACCTCATCGCCCGCAGCGGGACCGCGCTCTTCGTCTCCGTCGATCCCGCGACGCGGACCGACGCCGTCGACGCCGACCTCGCGCAGGCGCTGCGGCTGGCGCTGGACGGCGGCACGCCCGGGGGAGTCGCTCCGCTGGACTGGCTGCACTCGCCGACGCCGTCCCGGTGGTCCGCGGGCGACGACGTCCTCGAGTACGACTGGGTCGGCCCGGACGGTGCCGACGCCTTCGAGCCGTTCCTCGCCGGGAGTCCGGACCCGGCACTCTGAGCGGGGGCGGGCGCGGCGCCCGCCCCCCGCTCCGTGCGTCAGACCCGTGCCGACGCCGGGAGCGGCTCGCCGACCGCGACCGGGGCGTCGCCGTGGTCGGGGATGGGCAGTCGGGCCCCGTTCTGCCGGGCGGACTCCATCGCGACGAGCCCGGGCAGGGTGTACCGAGCGGCGACCCAGGCGTTCACGGTCGGCAGCGTGCCGGTCGAGACGGCGCGGACGAAGTCGTCCACCAGGAAGTGGTGCGAGCCCTCGTGCCCGTTCGGCGCGCCCTCCAGCTCACCGGGGAGGCGTGCGGCCTCCTCCTCGTGCACCGGTGCGTGGCCGCTGACGAAGGCGGCGCGCAGGGCGGGCGAGACGTTCTCGAGGCGCGGGTCGTCGTCCGCCATCGTCGCGGTCGTGGCGAGCTGCTCGGTCACGTCCTCGACGCCCTTGCCGGTCTGCCAGACGCTCGTCTGCACGAGCTGCTCGAAGACGCCGGTGGTGCCGAAGAAGCGGAAGCGGCTCTCGCAGAGGAAGGACGGGTAGCCGACCCGGCGGAACTCGTTGATGCGCATGGAGCCGCCGCCGTCGAGCTCGAACAGCGCCGTCATGTTCGAGAAGTCGTTGCCGAACATGCTCACGTCGGTGTCGAAGACCCCGTCGTCGAGGTGGTCGCGCATGCCCGTGCAGCTCACGCTGGTCGCGTGCATCGGCACGGCCCCCAGCACGCCGCCGATCGAGTGGGTCGGGTACCACATCGGCGGGTAGCTGGCGGTCGACTTCCAGTCGTCGCCGCCGCTGTAGCGGTAGGCGTCGTAGAACCCGTGGTCCATGTCGTGGAGGTAGTCGCCCTCGAGGTAGAAGACCCGGCCGAAGGCGCCCTCCTCGTGCTTGCGCCGTGCGAAGACCGTGGCCGGGTTGTACTGGCTGGTCTCGCCCATCATGTAGGTCAGGCCGGTCGCCGAGACCAGCTCGATGATCTCCGCGATCTCGTCGGCGTCGCTCGCCATCGGGACGGCGGAGTAGACGTGCTTGCCCGCGCGGAGCGCCCGAGCGACCAGGGGTCCGTGGGTCCAGCGCTGCGTGAACAGGGCGACGGCGTCGACCGCCGGATCGGCGAGCATCGCCTCGAAGCTCTCGTGCGTCCCGGCCAGTCCCTCCGACTCGACGAGCGTCTCCGCGCGGCCGTCGAGGACGTCGGTCACGGTGATCGCGCCGACTCCGGGGTGGCGGTGGAAGAGATCGGCGAAGTGGCGGCTGAACTGGCCGGCGCCGACGATTCCGAGGGTGAAGGTCATGATTTCTCCTTAGAGCCGACGACGAACGGTGGCGCGGCGGACCCAGTTCAGCACGCGGGTTTACTCGTGTCAATAACGTGGAACACGAGAAGACCGGAGGGCGCGGAGCGGCGCAGGAGCGGAGCCGCAGAGGAGCCGGCCCGCGACCTAGGTCAGGTACTCGACGTCGTCGTACTGCACCGCGTCGTCCGGCTCGAACTCGTCGACCGGCACGTCCTCGTGCTCGAGGATGACGGCGACACCGGGGGAGACGAGCACGCAGACCTCGCGGTCGCCGGCGACGGTGAAGCTCACCATGCCGCCGCGCTCGCGGACCGCCTCGACGAGCTTCTTCTCCAGCTCCTCCGTGTCGAAGGAGAGGGCGAGCAGGAAGCGGCGGCCGTCGATGCTGAGGCTGGTGCGGCGCGTTGTGGCGGCCGGCGTCGGCATCCCGCGCCGCTCGGAGCCGGGGGTGACGGCGCGCACGCGCATCGGGGAGGCGTGCATCCGGATCACGGAGTTCATTCGGGATCCGGCCGGGACTCGTGGTGGCGGAGACCGTGCGAGCGACGGTCCTCCTTCATCTCGGACTCGAAGAGGTGCCGGCGACCGGCGGCGAGCTCGTCGCGCGCGGCGCGCTCCTGCTCGCGGAAGGCGGCGTAGTAGCCGTCGTCGTAGTCCTCGACGATCTGGAACGTCCAGCGGCCCTCGATGACGTTGCGGCCGACCAGCTCCTTCTCCAGGGTGTCGGCCAGCGCGTCGCGCCCCGCCTCGCGGAAGGCGTCGACCGCCTCGCCGAGTGCCAGATCGGCGGCGCCGGTCAGCCGGTGGAAGCCGTAGAGGAGCCCGCGCGCGTGCTCGACGGTCTCGAGCGCCTCGGAGAGCTTGCCCAGCGCAGCGACGGTGGCGTCGTCGAGACCGTCCGGACGCAGGTGCGCGGAATCGGGGTGGTCGTGTGAGCTGGTCATCTCCGAGAGCTTAGGCCGACCGTATTCCGCTGTGACCCCCTTGCGCCGCTGGCCGGAACCGGTCGTCCCGCGGCTGAGCGGTCTCGAAGGCGGACGTTCAGGCGCGGCGGATCGGCGCGAAGCCGTCGGTCCTGCCGGGGTCGTGGAAGTCGCGGACCAGCCGGGCGACGAGGTCCGGCTTCTCCACGATCACGCCGTGGCTGGCGCGCGGGACGACGGCCAGCTCGGCGTCCGGGATCGCGTCGTACATCGCCAGGACGTGCTCGAAGCGGATCTCGTCGTCGTCGCCGAAGAGGAGGAGCGTCGGCACCGCGAGGCCGCGCAGGTCCGCGGTGGTGAGCTCCGGCTCGGCGGCGTGCAGCGCGTCGAGCTTCGCGACGACGACGTCCCAGTGCGCGGCGCCGTCGGGCGACACCTCGGCGTAGCTCTCCCTCAGGAACTCGGGGGCCTCGCCGTCGAGCACGCCGGGCAGCCAGCCGTCGCGGTGGAAGACGCCGGAGGAGAAGACCAGGCTCGCCACGAGGTCGGGGCGACGGAGGGCGACGTGCAGGGCGACGATCGCGCCGTCGCTGTGACCGAGGAGGTGCACGGGGGCGCCGGGCAGCGACTCGATCAGCGCGATCGTGTCGCGCGCCATCGCGGCGAAGCTCAGGGGAGCGTCGGTGTCAGCCGTGCGGCCGTGCCCGCGCTGGTCGGGCAGGTGCAGCGTGTAGTCGCCCTGCAGCTCCGCCACCAGCGGCTCGAGCGAGCGCGAATCGGCGCCGCCCGGGTGCAGCAGGACGAGGGCGGGGCCGTCGCCGATCCGGCGGCTGACGAGCGGAACGGCGTCCTCGATCATGCGGCGAGCGTAGCCCCGCGCTCGCGCGGCGGGAAGGATCGCTCGCGCGGCGGGACGGCTCGCCGTCAGCGGGCGGGGACGCGGACCGGGAGCGCGACGAGGCGCACCTCGCGCAGCTCGCCGTCCTCGGCGATCGCGGTGAGGTAGGTGCAGGCCGGCTGGCGGCGGCGGTCGGTCGGCGAGCCGGGGTTGAGCAGTCGCATCCCGGACGCGGTCCGCGAGTCCCAGGGGATGTGGCTGTGGCCGAAGACGAGCAGGTCGGCACCGGCGTGGGCGGCGTCGGCGCGCGCCTCCCGCCCCGCGGCGGGGCCGGTCTCGTGCACGACGCGGACGTCGAGCCCGGCGATCTCCGCGCGGGCGACCTCGGGGAGGCGCGCCCTAAGCCCAGCGGGGTCGTTGTTGCCCCAGACGGCGAGCAGGCGCGCGGCCCGCGACTCGAGGGCGTCGAGCGTCGCCTCGTCGACCCAGTCACCGGCGTGCACGACCAGATCGGCCTCGTCGACCGCCCGCCAGACCTCGTCGGGCAGCGCCTTCGCGCGCTTGGGGAGGTGCGTGTCGGCGAGCAGCAGCAGCCGCACCGGGCCGTCGAGCCGCAGCATCGGCGCGGTGGGTCGCCCGTCCGGCATCAGAGCGCGGGGCCGGGGGTCGGCTCCACCCCGCCGTCGGCGCCGGGCTCCTCGGCCGTCGCGGAGTCGCGGAGGCGGGCGTCGAGGGCGTCGAGCGCGGGGACGAACCAGAGGTGGTCGCCGCGGTTCGACTCGACGACGAAGTCGTGCAGGGTGCTCGAGGCCGAGACCTGCTCGGTGATGTCGCCGACGACCACGAGTCGCTTGCCGTACATCACGAAGCGCTGCACGAACTCGCCGGCGATGCCGGAGCGGAGCCGGAAGAACTCCGGATCGAGGCGGCCGACCGGGACGACGATCGTCTCGGCGTCGCTGCCGTAGATCTCGCCGATGACCGCGAGCGCGTCCTCCGAGGTGGAGAGGGCGGGCCCGTCGTCGTCGACGAGGAGGAGGGGGACGCCCTGGCGGGTCTCGGTGCGCATGGACCCAGCCAACCACGTCGCCCCGCGCACGTCACTCTGCGCGGAACGAGCGCAGCCGCAGGCTGTTCAGCACCACGAAGACGCTCGAGAACGCCATCGCCGCTCCCGCGACCAGCGGACCGAGGAGGCCCGCCATCGCAAGCGGGATCGCCGCCACGTTGTAGGCGAAGGCCCAGAACAGGTTGCCCCGGATGACGCCCAGGGTCCGCCGGCCGAGCCGGAGCGCGTCGGGCACCCGGGCGAGGTCGTCGCCGACCAGCGTGACGTCGCTCGCCTCGATCGCCGCGTCGGAGCCGGCGCCCATCGCGATGCCGAGGTCCGCGGCGGCGAGGGCTGCCGCGTCGTTCACGCCGTCGCCGACGAAGGCGACCGTGCGGCCCTCGGAGCGCAGCCGCTCGATCACCGCGAGCTTCTCCTCCGGCAGCACCTCGGCGATCACCTCGTCGAGGCCGACCGCGGCGGCGACGGCCGACGCCGCGCGCGGATTGTCGCCGGTCAGCATCAGCACGCGGAGCCCCCGGGAGCGGAGCGACGCGACGGTGCGCGCCGCCTCGGGTCGCGGCTCGTCGCGGAGGACGGCGAAGCCGCGCAGCTCGCCCTCCCAGCCGATCCCGACGACGGTCCCGCCGTCGGCTGCGGCCTGCTCGGCGCGGGCGGCGAGGTCGCCGGGTGCGTAGCCCCACTGCTCGTCGAGCCAGCGCAGGCGCCCGGCGACGACGAGGCGGCCGTCGACCCTCGCGCGGACTCCGAAGCCGGCGCTCGCGCGGAACCCGGTCGCCTCGGGGACGGTCAGCCCGCGCTCCTCCGCGCCGCGCACGATCGCGGCGGCGAGGGGGTGCTCGGAGCCGCGCTCGACGGCCGCGAGCAGGCGGAGGGACTCGTCGTCGCTCGCCGCCGCGACGGTGAAGGCGCCGGTGGTCAGCGTGCCGGTCTTGTCGAGGACGACAGTGTCGACGCGGCGGCTCGTCTCGAGCACCTCGGGTCCGCGGATCAGGATGCCGAGCTGCGAGCCGCGGCCCGTGCCGACGAGGACGGCGGTGGGCGTGGCGAGCCCGAGCGCGCAGGGGCAGGCGACGATCAGCACGGCGACGGCGGGGGAGACGGCGGCGGCGAGGTCCGCTCCGGTGAGCAGCCAGCCGACGAGGGTCGCCAGCGCGAGCACGACGACGACCGGCACGAAGACGGCGGAGACGCGGTCGGCGAGCCGCTGCACCCGCGCTTTGCCGGCCTGCGCCTGCGAGACGAGGCGGCCCATCCGGGCCAGGGTCGTGTCGGAGCCGACGCGGTCGACTCGGACGGTGAGCACGCCGTGCGCATTGAGGACGCCGCCGGTGACGACGGAGCCGGGCCCGACCTCGACCGGCACACTCTCGCCGGTCAGCAGGCTCGCGTCGACGGCGCTGGAGCCGTCGAGGACGGTGCCGTCGGCGGCGACGACCTCACCGGGCCGCACGCGCAAGCGGTCGCCGACCGCGAGGGCCGCGGCGGGGACGCGCTCCTCGGAGCCGTCGGCGGCGACGCGGGTCGCCTCCTTCGCGCCGAGCCGCAGCAGCGCGCGCAGGGCCGCGCCGGCGTCGCGCTTGGAGCGGGCCTCGAGCCAGCGGCCGGCCAGCACCAGCACGGGAACGGCGGCGGCGACCTCGAGGTAGATCTCGTCGTGGCCGGAGCGGGTGCCGAGCAGCTCGAACGGCATGCTCATCCCGGGGCGGCCGGCGTCGCCGAGGAAGAGGGCGTACAGCGACCAGGCGAAGGCCGCGGTGGTGCCGAGGCTGATCAGGGTGTCCATCGTGGTCGTCCCGTGCCGCAGTGCCCGCCAGGCGGTGCGGTGGAACGGCCAGGCGCCCCAGACCGCCACGGGCGCGGCGAGGGTGAGGCAGAGCCACTGCCAGTTCGCGAACTGCAGCGCGGGGATCATCGACAGCAGCACGACCGGCGCGGCCAGCAGGGCCGAGACCGTGAGGCGGGTGCGCAGGACGCGGCGCTCGGCCTCGGCGGCCTCCTCCTCGCGGGAGGGGGCGCCGTCGTCCGTGCCGTCGTCCGCGACGGGCGTCGCTCCGGAGACCGTGGCCGTGTAGCCGGCGGCCTCGACCGCGGCGATCGCGTCGGCGGCCGTGGTGCCCTCGGGCAGCGCGACGGTGGCGCGCTCGAGGGCGAGGTTGACGCTCGCGCGGACGCCGGGGAGCGCGTCCAGGCGGCGCTCGACCTTGGCGACGCAGGACGCGCAGGTCATGCCGCCGATCGCGAGCTCGAGCTCGGCGGGTGTCTCCGTGCGGCCGGTCGGGGCGGCGTCGGCCATCTCTGCGTCGGCCGTCTCAGGCCAGGGGCGCGAGGCGGTACCCGGCGTCGGCGACGGCGGCCGCGATCTCCTCGCGGCCGAGCGGGCGGGAGGAGCCGACGGTGACGGTGGAGACGCCGTCGGGGAGGAGCGAGATGTCGACGCTGTCGACCTCGGGGTAGGCGGCGAGCTCCTCGGTGACGCTGCGGACGCAGTGCTCGCAGGTCATCCCGGCGACGCCGAAGCTCTGCACCGAGGCGCCGCCCGCGGCGGAGCCCTGCCCTGACGCGTGCGCGGAGTCGTGGCCGCCGCAGGCGCAGGCGCCGCCCGACCCGCAGCCGCCCCCGGACCCGCCGACGGCTCCCTTGGCGGTGAGTCCGAGATCGAGGTGCGCGGTCATGCTGTTCTCCTTGCGTGGGGCGGGGGACCCGGCGGAGGGATACCCCCCGGGGGTACTCCCATCGTAAGCCCGTCCGCGCTCGCGGGCAAGGCGGAGGCGGAAGGCGGGAGAATCGACGGAGGAGCGCCGCGGTCCCGAGTGCTCCGGGGGAGGGGACATGGCCGCCGCACCGACGCCCGACTGGGGCGCGCCGCCGCCGCACGCCTCCGCACGTCCGCTGCCCTCCGACCCACTGCCCCCGCGCCGGCGCTTCGAGCCGACCGCGCTAATCACCTCGCCGGCCGAGGCCCGCCGGGCGCGGGGCGCGCTCGCCGCGCAGCTGCGCCAGACGTCCCCGGCGAACCGGCGGCGGCTGGCCGAGTTCGCGGCGGTCGCCGACGGGGTCGCGCTGCTGCGCGGCCGCGAGTTCGACCGGGCGCTGCGGCGGATCGCGGCCCCGGCCGCCGCCGTCGCTCCGGACGCCACGGGCGTCGTCACCCTCGGCGCGGACGGACCGGCGCTCGCCGGGGAGCGCGCGGACGCCCTGGCCATCGCCTCATGGAGCGACGTGCTCTCGGTCGAGGTCGGCACGGTCGCGCACGGCGCCTTCCGCGTCCGGGCCGTCGTGCTCGCCGTTCTGGCGGCCCGGCCGGAGCGGGGGGCCGCCGCGGGACAGGGCTTCCGTGGCCTGGTGTCCGACGCGGCCCGCGCCTCCGCGGCCGCCCTCGCCGCGCGGGCGCGCCGCCGAGTCCTGGTGCCGCTCGTGGTCGCGTCCCCGGGGCCGCTCGGCTGGACCGTCGCCGACGACCGCACCTTCCTCCTCGCCCTCGACCGGGTGCGCCGCGCGCACGGCGCCCGATGAGGGCGCGGCTGCCGTTCGCGCTCGCCGCGATCGCCGCGCTCGCGCTCGGGCTCGCCCTGCGCTTCCTCCTGGTCGGCCCGCTCGCCGACCTCGCCGGCAGCGTCCTCTACGTCGTGCTCGTCGCCCTGCTGGTCTGCGTGCTGCTGCCGCGGATCCCGGCGGTGACCGCCGCGGGGATCGCGCTGGCCTGGTCGATCGCGATGGAGCAGCTCCAGGCGATCGGTGCCGCCGCCCGACTGGTCGAGCTGTGGCCGCCGCTGCGGCTCGTCGTCGGCAGCACCTTCTCCTGGCTGGACATCGCCGCGTACGTGCTCGGCGCGGTGGTCGCCGCCGCCGTGCTGATCGCGGTGGCGCCGCGGGCGCGGTTCGAGCGCGAGGAGCCGGGGCGGGACGAGCCGGGCCGCGGGGAGCCGGGGGAGCTCCGCCCGTAGGGTGGGCCCATGCACGAGGCGACACCGGCACTGCCCCCCGCGAACGACCGGGCGCACGCGGACGACCGGGCGCACGACACCCGCCGCGACCGCCGCACGCCGGAGCCCGTCGACCGCTTCGCCACCGGCGAGGAGTTCCCGGAGTACCGGGTCGATCTGGAGCGCATCCGCTTCTCGCCCTACTTCGCCCGGCTCTCCGCGGTGACGCAGGTGATCTCGCCCTCCGGCGTCGGCCAGGTCGTGCACAACCGGCTGACCCACTCCATCAAGGTCACCGCCGTCGCCCGCGCCATCGCGATGCAGCTGACCACCACCGACACCGCTCAGCGCGAGCTGGTCGAGCGCCTCGGCGGCTGCGACCCGGTCGTCGTGCAGGCCGCGGCCAGCGCGCACGACCTCGGCCACCCGCCGTTCGGGCACCTCGGCGAGCAGGCGCTCGACCGCCTGGCCCGCGAGAAGCTCGGCCTCGAGGAGGGCTTCGAGGGCAACGCGCAGTCGTTCCGGATCCTCTCCGAGCTCGACGTCTGCGAGACGGTCGAGGCGGGGCTGAACCTCACCGCCGCCTCGCGCGCCGCGGTCCTCAAGTACCCGTGGGGTCGGACGGTCTGCCGGCCGGACCTCGAGACCGCCGACCCGACCGAGCTGCCGCGCGGCTCGACCGCCAGCCGCTGGGAGACCGCGCCGCCCAAGTTCTCGGCCTACACCCTCGACCTCGACGACCTGCTCGACTCCCGCACCGGCTTCACCGCGATCGCGCCCTGGCAGCAGACCCTCGAGTGCTCGGTGATGGACGTCGCCGACGACATCGCCTACTCGCTGCACGACCTCGACGACTTCTACCGCGCGGGCGTGCTGCAGCAGGCGGCCGTGGCCGTGGAGTTCCGCGCCTTCCTCCGCGAGCAGAACGCGCTGGCCGCCCTCGACGCCGACGAGCTGTGGGCGCGGGCCCCCGGCCACTCGCTGGAGATGCTGCGGCGCCGGCTGGTGGCCCGCGACCCGTGGATCGCCAGCGACGAGCACTTCCGCTCCTCCGTCGAGCGGGTCTCGGCCGAGCTGGTCGAGGGCCTGCTCGCGGTGCCGTTCGACGGCTCCACCCGCACCGAGCGGGCGATCGAGTCGTTCGTCTCCTCCTGGATCGGCCGGCTGCAGCGCTCGGTGCTCGTGCTCGCCGAGCCGAACGTGCGCTCGGGACACCTGACCCTCCTGCCCGACGCCTGGCACGACGTCGCGGTGCTGAAGTTCGTGCACACCCGCTTCGTCATCGACCGGCCCGACTTCGCGACCTACCAGCGCGGCCAGTCGCAGGTGCTCGGGACGCTGGTCACCCACCTCGACGCCTGGCTCGACGATCCGCGCGACGGCCCGCGCGCCCCGCAGAAGCTGCTCGACCTGATCGAGCTGGCGACCGACGGCTACTTCCGCCTCCGCGCCGACCGACCCGAGTGGCTGCCGGCCGGCGAGCGCGGCCGCCCGCGGGTCGACGCGGAGTCGCTGCAGCGCCTCGGCCGCGCCCGCGGCGTCGTCGACTACGTGGCGACCCTCACCGACGAGCAGGCGATGGCGCTCGCCGCCCGCCTCCGCGGCGACCGCGAGCCCTGGGCGATGGGCACCTGACCCGGCTCGCGCTGCCCGCGGCTGTCGTCCGCACCTCCCTCCCTGCTCGCCTCCGCCCGCACCTCCGTTCGCACCTCCGGCTCGCGAAACCGGCTACGGCTCGCGAGACCGGCGGACTCCGACGAACCGAGGCGGTCTCCGCGAGCCGAACCTCGGCCGCCCGTTCCTCCGCCGACACCTCCGGCTCGCGATTCCGGCCTCGGCTCGCGGGATCCGCCGATTCCGGCGAGCCCAAGCTGTTTCCGCGAGCCGAAGCTCGGCCGCCCGTTCCTCCGCCGACACGTCCGGCTCGCGATTCCGGCCTCGGCTCGTGAGATCCGCCGGTTCCGGCGCGTCGAGGCGGTTTCCGCGAGCCGAGCGTCGACGGCTCGGGCCTCCGGCTCGCACTCTCGGTCACGGCTCGTGGAATCCGGCTGTTCCGGCGAGCCGGAGCTGGTCCCGCGAGCCGAACCTCGGCCGCCCCTTCCTCCGCCGACACCTCCGGCTCGCGATTCCGGCCCCCGCTCGTGGGATCCGCCTGTTCCAGCGAGCCCACGTTGTTTCCGCGAGCCGAATGCCGGTGACCCGGACCTCCGGCTCGCAGTTCCGGTTACGGCTCGTGGAATACGCCTGTTCTGGTGAGCCGGGGCGGTTTCCGCGAGCCGAACGTCGGTGGCCCGGACCTCCGGCTCGCAGTTCCGGTTACGGCTCGTGGAATACGCCTTTTCTGGCGAGCCGGGGCGGTTTCCGCGAGCCGAACGTCCGCGGCCCGGACCTCCGGCTCGCACTTTCGGTCACGGCTCGTGGAATCCGGCTGCTCTGGCGAGCCTGGGCGGTTTCCGCGAGCCGAACGCCGGTGACCCGGACCTCCGGCTCGCGGTTTCGGTCACGGCTCGTGGAATCCAGCCGTTCTGGCGGGCCGGGGCTGTCTCCGCGAGCCGAACCTCGGCCGCCTGCTGCTGCGCCGACACCTCCGGCTCGCGATTCCGGCCTCGGCTCGTGAAATCCGGCTGTTCCAGCGAGCCGAAGTCGGTTCCGCGAGCCGGAGGTGCCCCGAGCGTCGGGTGGTTGACACCGGAGGGTCGGCTGTGGCCGTCGCGGAGAACACCCGCGAGAACGCGCGCGATTCCGCGCCAGAGCGCGCGCGAGACCCCCGGAGTGTGCATGTCGCCGCCGTCCAGCCCGCGTCCAGCAAGCGTCGGGTGAACGACAGCGTAAAATCACGGGGGCACATGCCGAGATCGACAACTCGATAGGGAGTTCCGTTGGACGGAAACGCAACGACCACGCATCGCAACGTCGCATTGCTGTCCGTCGCAACCACGATGGCCCCCCGGGTGACCACGTCGGAAGAGATCGACGCGCGACTGGCGCCGGCGCTGAAGCGGCTGCGACTCCCCACCGGACTCCTCCAGCGCGTCGCCGGCGTGCAGGAGCGGCGCAACTGGGGCCCCGAGCAGGGCTTCGACGGGGCCGCGATCGAGGCGGGCAAGCGCGCGCTGGCCGAGGCCGGCATCCGGCCCGACCAGATCGGGCTGATCATCAACACGTCGGTCACCCGCAAGCACCTCGAGCCCTCGGTCGCCGTGCGCCTGCACCACGGGCTCGGCCTGCCCTCCTCCGCGATCAACTTCGACATCGCGAACGCCTGCCTCGGCTTCGTCAACGGCATGACGCTCGCGGCCCAGCTGATCGACTCCGGCCAGATCAAGTACGCGATGATCATCGACGGCGAGGATGCCGACGAGATCCAGGTCAACACCATCGAGCGCCTCAGCCGCGAGGGCATCAAGCGCAAGGACTTCATGAGCGAGTTCGCGAGCCTGACCCTCGGGTCCGGCGCCGCGGCCGCGATCCTCGGCCCGGCCGACGAGCACCCCAAGGGCCACCGGATCCTCGGCGGCATCACCCGCGCGGCCACCCAGTTCAACGAGCTCTGCGTCGGCAGCGTCGACGGGATGTTCACCGACGCGAAGGCGCTGCTCAAGGGCGGCATGGAGCTCGTCGTCTCCGCCTGGAAGGAGGCGAAGCGCGACTGGAGCTGGGGCGGGATGGACCGCTACATCATGCATCAGGTGTCCGACGTGCACACCAACGCCTTCGTGAAGGCCGTCGGCATCGACCCCGAGCTGGTCCCCACCACCTACCCGACCCTCGGCAACGTCGGCCCCGCGTCGATCCCGATCACCCTCGCGCAGGAGTCGAAGACCCTCGAGCCGGGCCACCGCGTCCTGCTGCTGGGCGTCGGCTCCGGCATCAACACCGCGATGCTCGAGATCGCCTGGTGAGCGCCCCCGCCGGCCGACACCCGGCCGCCAGGATCCGCCGCGCACTCGGCTCGACCTCGGCGGCGGAGCTGCCGCCGGCGGAACTGGACGGCCTCGATCCGTCCTGGTCGCGCCTCGTCGACGCGCCCGATGCGCACGGCGTCCCGCGCCGCTGGCACCTGCTCGACACGCACGAGGCGCTGGGCGGCGTCGAGCCGCTCGGCACGATCCTCTGCGTGCACGGCAACCCGACCTGGTCCTACCTCTGGCGCGCCCTCGCCGCCGCCACCGTCGCGGCCGCCCGCCGCGGCGAGCCGGCCTGGCGCGTCGTCGCCGTCGACCAGCTCGAGATGGGCTTCTCCGAGCGCACCGGCGAGCTGCACGCCCTGGCCGACCGCGTCCGCGAGCTGTCGAACCTCACCGACGTCCTCGGCCTGACCGACGTCGTCACCCTCGGCCACGACTGGGGCGGAGTCGTCTCGCTCGGCTGGGCGGTCGACCATCCGGAGCTCCTGCGCGGCACGATGCTGCTCAACACCGCGATCCACCAGCCGGCCGACGCGCCGATCCCGGCGCCGCTGCGGCTCGCGCTCGCCTCGGGCGTCCTCGGTGCCTCGACCGTCGGCACGCCCGCGTTCCTCGAGACGACGCTCGCCCTCGGCCACCCGGCGATCCCGGCCGCGGTCAAGGACGGCTACCGCGCGCCCTACCGCTCGGCGGAGCGACGGGGCGGGGTCGGCGGGTTCGTCGCCGACATCCCGGTCGGCCCCGCGCACCCGAGCCACGCCGAGCTGGAGCGGATCGCCGCGGGCGTCCGCGCGCTGGAGACCCCGGCGCTGCTGCTCTGGGGCCCGCTGGACCCGATCTTCTCGGACCGCTACCTCGACGACCTCGTCGACCGCCTCCCGCACGCGCAGGTGCACCGCTTCGAGGGCGCCGGCCACCTGCTCGCGGAGGACGTCGACTACTCCGCCGCCGTGCTCACCTGGCTCGGCGACGTCACCGCCGGCGTCCAGGCGCCCGACGTGCAGCGCCCGGCCGTGCCGATCGAGCCGCTCTGGCGGCACCTCGACGAGCGCGTCGAGGACGACTCGCTCGCGCTGGTCGAGATGGCGCCGCCCGGCGGAGGCGGACCGCGCTCCGTGTCCTGGCGGCTGCTCTCGCAGCGCGTCCGCGAGCTGGCCGCGGGGCTCCGCGCCTCGGGTGTCGCCCCGGGCGACCGCGTCTCGCTGCTCGTGCCGCCCGGCGCCGACCTCACCGCCCTGCTCTACGCGTGCCTGCGGATCGGCGCCGTCGTGGTCGTCGCCGACGCGGGCCTGGGCCTCCGCGGCCTGACCCGCGCCGTCCGCGGCGCCTGGCCGGACCTCGTCGTCGGCGCGCTGCCGGGGCTCGCCGTGGCCCGCGCGCTCGGCTGGCCGGGCGGCCGCGTCTCGACGCAGACCCTGCCGCGCGCGTCCGCCCGCGCGCTCGGCGTCGACACCTCGCTCGGGCAGCTGATCGAGCTCGGCCGCGCGGAGCTCGACGCCTCCGCCGATGCGCTCGGCGAGGCGCCCGCGGCGGACGCGACCGCCGCGATCCTGTTCACCTCCGGATCGACCGGCCCCGCGAAGGGCGTCGTCTACACGCACCGCCAGCTCGCCGGCGTCCGCGACGCCCTGGCCCGCCAGTACGGCATCGGACCGGGGACCGGACTCGTCGCCGGCTTCGCGCCGTTCGCCCTCCTCGGCCCGGCGCTCGGCACCCGCTCCGCGACGCCGGACATGGACGTCACCTCGCCGCGGACGCTCACCGCGCGGGCCGTGGCCGCCGCGGCGTCGCGCGTCGACGCCACCGTCCTCTTCCTCTCGCCCGCCGCGCTCGCCAACGTGGTCGCCACCGCGGGCGACCTCGACGCCGACGACCACCGCGCGCTCGCCGGCGTCCGCACCTTCCTCTCGGCCGGCGCCCCCGTCGCCGAGGGGCTGCTGACGCAAGCGCAGGCGCTGATGCCGAACGCCTCGGCCCGCACCCCCTACGGGATGACCGAGGGGCTGCTGCTGACCGACGCGTCGCTCGAGGGCATCCGCGCGGCCGCCGCCGACGACGATCCGCGCGGGGGAGTCTGCGTCGGGGTCCCGGCCGCGGGTGTCCGCCTCCGGATCGCGCCGCTCGACGACGACGGACAGGCGGCCGCCGAGCCGGCCGAGCTCGTCGGTGTCACCGGCGAGATCGTCGTCTCCGCCGGGCACGTCGAGGACCACTACGAGCGGCTCTGGCTGACCGACCGCGCCGCGCGCCGCGGCGCCGTCCCGGGCGAGCGCTGGCACCGCACGGGAGACGTCGGGCGGATCGACGCGGACGGCCGGCTCTGGGTCGAGGGCCGACTGCCGCACGTGATCGTCACCGCCGACGGCGTCGTCACGCCCGTGGGGCCGGAGCAGCGGATCGAGGCCCGCGTGGCCGCCGTCTCCCGCGCCGCGCTCGTCGGCGTCGGGCCCCGCGGAGTCGCGCAGCTGGTCGCCGTCGTCGAGCGGCACGAGGGCGCCCGCCGCACGCAGCTCGCCTCCGAGGAGCTCGCCGCCGCGGTCCGCGCGGCCGTCGGCGCACCGGTCGCGGCCGTGCTCGTGGTGCCGGGGCTGCCCACCGACATCCGGCACAACTCCAAGATCGACCGGGCCGCGCTCGCGCGCTGGGCGGAGTCGATCCTCGCCGGCGGCCGGATGGTCGCGCCGTGAGGGTCCTCGTCACCGGGGCGAGCGGGCTGCTCGGCGGCGCCGTCGCGGCGGGGCTCGTCGCGGCGGGACACGAGGTCCGCACGTTCCAGCGCCGTCCCTCGGGAGTGAGCGGGGTGGAGGACGTCCGCGGCTCGCTGGCCGACGCGCACGCCGTCGAGGCCGCGGTCGAGGGCTGCGAGGGAGTCGTGCACCTCGCGGCGAAGGTCTCGCTCGCGGGCGACCCGGCCGACTTCGTCCGGGTGAACGTCGACGGGACCCGGGATCTGCTGGCGTCCGCCGCTCGCGCAGGTGTCCGGAGCTTCGTCCAGGTGTCGTCGCCGTCCGTCGCGCACGCCGGCGCCTCGATCATCGGCGAGGGCGCCGAGCCCGCCGATCCCGACCGCGCCCGCGGCGATTACGCGCGCACGAAGGCGCGGGCCGAGCTGCTGGCGCTGGCCGCCGACGCGCCGGGCTTCGCCGTGGTCGCGGTGCGTCCGCACCTGGTCTGGGGGCCGGGCGACACCCAGCTCGTGGCGCGCATCGTCGAGCGCGCCCGCACCGGCCGGCTGCCGCTGCTCGGCGACGGCCAGGCGCTCATCGACTCCACCTACATCGACAACGCCGCCTCGGCGATCGTCGCCGCGCTCGGCCGGGCGGAGGCGGTGCACGGCCGCGCGTACGTCGTCACCAACGGCGAGCCTCGGCCGGTCGCCGAGCTGCTCGCCGGGATCTGCCGCGCCGCCGGCGTGCGGCCGCCGAGCTGGTCGGTGCCCGCGGGTGTCGCGCGCGCCGCCGGCTCGCTCGTGGAGCGCGTCTGGGCGGTGCGCCCGGGGGAGGACGAGCCGCCGATGACCCGCTTCCTCGCCGAGCAGCTCTCGACCGCGCACTGGTTCGACCAGCGAGCGACCCACGCCGACCTCCAGTGGACGCCCGCGGTCACCCTCGACGAGGGCCTCGCCCGCCTGGCCGCCTCCTACCGCTGACGCGACGAACGCCCCCCGCGCGAGTGCGCGAGGGGCGTCCGTCGGAATGCGGTGGCCTTCTCCATGCTGATCGAGTAGCCCGCGCAGCGGGCGTATCGAGATCCACCACAGTCGGGACACCGGGTCTGCAGACCCGCCCTGCTGAGCACGCCGGGTCTCGATACGCCCCTGCGGGGCTACTCGACCAGCATGCCGCGGGACGGCTCGGCCAGCATGATGGCCGCCGTCAGATGGTCGTTTCATGCTGATCGAGTAGCTCGCGCAGCGGGCGTATCGAGATCCACCACCGTTCGGAGGTGGGTCTGCAGACCCGCCCTGCTGAGCACGCTGGGTCTCGATACGCCCCTGCGGGGCTGCTCGACCAGCATGAGGCAGGGCCGCTCGACCGGCATCGGGCAGCCGAGCCTCGTCAGTCCGCGAGGATCAGGTACAGCGCGCGGCGGGTCTCGTCGAGCTTCGCAGAGGCGGCGGCGCGCTGCGCCTCCGAGGCCCCGCGGAACTGCTGGACGACGCCCATCAGCTTGCCGATGTTCTCGACGAACTCGCGGTCGGCGTCGCTCGCGCCGGGAGTGGCCTCCCAGGCGGCGGCGAGCTCGTCGGCGTGCTCGCGCACGTAGGTGCCGCCCGCATCGGTGAGCTGGTACTCGGTGCCGCGGCCCTCGCCGACGGCCGTGATCAGGCCCTCGTCGACGAGCTGCTGGAGCGTGGGGTAGACCGAGCCGGGGCTGGGGCGCCACGAGCCGTTGGTCTTCTCGGCGATCGCCTTGATCAGGCCGTAGCCGTTCGAGGACTTCTCGGCGAGGAGGGAGAGCAGGGCGGCGCGGACGTCGCCGCGGCGGGCCCGTCCGCCGCCGCGGCCGAAGCCGGGGCCGCCGAAGCCCGGGCCGAAGCCGAAGCCGGGACCGAAGCCGCGGCCGTGTCCGCCGGGGCCGCGGCGCTCGCGGCGGCCGGGCTGGTCGTGGCCGCCGTGGCCGTGGTCGCCGTGCGAGCGGTCGAAGCGGTCGCTGTGGTCGTGGAAGGAGTTCCTGGTGTTCATGGTGTCTCTTCTCGTGTCAGGGGATTCCTCTCGAAATCCGTCTCGCCCGTCGGAGCGAGTGCTCACGATCTGTCGGCGATGTAGTAACGATATATCGGCGACTGTCACTCGTCAAGCACGAGTTTCGAACTACGCTCGAGGGACCCCCACCGGAAGGCCCCTCCGCATGCCGCTGTCCGCCGCCGCGCTCGCCGCGATCCTCGACGAGTCGCTCCTCACCGGCGCCGTCCTCACCGGCCGCGCGAGCAATCTCGGCAACCTCCGCCGCCTGGCCGCCCGCGAGCCCGCCCACCTCTACGGCGTCGACGTCGCCGAGCACTGGGACGTCGAGAGCCTGCTCGCCCTGATGGGGGAGCGGGTCGGCATCAGCACCGACCCCGCGTTCGAGCACGGCCAGGACCGCATCGACGCCGCCCTCACCGTCGCCGCGCTCGACGCCTACCGCGACCGCTTCGCCCGCGCCGTGCGCGAGGGCGCGCTGATCCTCTTCGCCACCGCGCACCCCGCGACCCTGCTGGACGTCTACCGCCGGCTCGCCGCGGCCGCGACAGCGGCGGGCGCCCGCGTGATCGACGTGAACGCCCTCCCGTTCGCCCGCCCCGACGGCATCCGGGTCAGCTTGGCCGACGAGCACCAGCGGCTCTGGTGCACGGGCGGCGTCACCTGCGCCTACCGCGGCGGCAGCCTCCAGCACACCCACTCGGCCGAGCCGATGAACGCCCTGCTCGACGAGCTCGAGGCGCTCGGCATCCGCCCCGACCTCGTCGTCGCCGACCACGGCTGGGCGGGCGCCTCCGGGCGGCGCGGCCTGGCGACGATCGCGATCGCCGACTGCAACGACCCCGCCGTCTTCGTCGCCGAGGCGCAGGGCTCGATCGAGGTGGTCGTCCCGATCGACGACGGCCTCGCCGTGCACCTCTACGAGCCGGTGATCGCCTACCTTCTGGACGGCCTCGACGCCACCTCCGAGCCCGCTCGGACCTCCGGCTCGTAGAATCGCCTTCGGCTCGTCAGGATCCCGTGATCCGACGAGCCGTCCGCGTTCCCGCGAGCCCGAGGTCAGTCCTCGCCACCACTTCCCAGACGGAGCATCCGTGACCCAGCCCCACGACGGCCTTCTTCCGCGCTTCGCCGTCGGCGTCGACATCGGCGGCACCTCGATCAAGGCCTCCCTCGTCGACGTGACCACCGGCGAGCGCGCCGCCCGCCGCTTCGCCGTCGCGAACCCGGTCGGCAAGGAGCCCGAGGACTTCGCCGCGGCCATCGCCGGCATCGTCCGCGACGTCTCGCCGATCGCCGGCACGCCCGTCGGCGTCGGCTTCCCCGGCATCGTCCGCGGCGGCATCGTGCGGCAGACCACCCACGTCTCGCAGCGGTGGGTCGGGATCGACGCGCAGGCCCTGCTGTCCGAGGCGACCGGCGTCGACGTCGTCGTCGTCAACGATGCCGACGCCGCGGGGGTCGCCGAGCGCGAGTTCGGCGCGATGCGCGACCGCGAGGGCCTCTGCCTGCTCACCACGCTCGGCACCGGGATCGGCACCGCGCTGGTCTACGAGGGCGAGGTCATCCCCAACTCCGAGCTCGGCCACGTGCACATCGACGGTCCCGACTTCGAGCCGCGCGTCGGCTTCTCCGCTGTCCGCCGCGAGGGCATCACCCTCGAGGAGTGGGCGGGCCGCCTCAACGTCTACTACCGGCACCTCGAGATGCTGCTCTCGCCGCAGCTCTTCGTGATCGGCGGAGCGGCGGCGCACGTCTTCGACGAGTTCGCCCGCTTCCTCGACCTCGGCACCGAGATCGTCTCCGCCCGCTTCGGCAACGACGCCGGCTTCACCGGCGCCGCCATGGTCGCCGTCTCGCCCGACCGCCTCGCCCCCTGGTACCGCTCCACCCGCGGCGCCCACTTCGACCCGGGCACCCCGGCCATCGCCGACTGACGCCAGTCGAGCAGCCGCCCTGCATGCTCGTCGCGGCGCGCAACGGCCTCTCGTCCATGCTGGTCGAGTAGCCGCATCGCGGCGTATCGAGACCCGCCCGCCGGTCGACGGTGGATCTCGATACGCCATCTGCGAGGGCTACTCGATCAGCATGCAGTGCGGGCCGCTCCGATTCATGGTGGTCGAGTAGCCGCGCAGCGGCGTATCGAGACCCGCCCTCCGAGCGACGGTGGATCTCGATACGCCCTCTTCGAGGGCTACTCGATCAGCATGATGCGCACGCCCTCTGCGAGGGCTACTCGATCAGCATGCAGCGAGACCCGCCCTCAGCGCTGCAGCAGCCCGCGGTACAGGGCGTCCAGGCGCGCCGCCGCGGCCGCCCAGGTGTGGGCCGCCGCCCACTCCACGCCGCCGCGGCCGAGACGCGCGCGCTCGGCGTCGTCGGCGAGCAGCCGGCGGATCTCCGCCGCCCACACCGCCGGGTCGCCGGAGTCGATCAGCACGCCGCTCTCGCCGTCGCGCACCGCGTCGACCAGCCCGGTCGTCCGCCGGGCGAGCACCGGCGTCGCACTCGCCGCCGCCTCGAGCGCGATCAGCCCGAACGTCTCCGCCGCCGACGGCACCAGCGCGAGCCGCGCCCCGCGCAGCAGCGCCGCCGCCGTCTCGCGGTCGGCCACGCCCTCGAAGCGCACCCACTCGTCCACGCCGAGCTCCCGCGCCGCCGCGCGCACCTCCTCCAGGTACCCCTCGCGCCCCGGCGCCGGCCCGCCCGCCAGCCGCAGCAGCGGCCGCTCGCCCACCGGGATCCGCGCGAGCGCCTGCACCGCGAGTAGCTGCCCCTTCAGCGGCTGCACCCGCCCGAGCAGCACGATCTCCCGCGCGCGCTCGCCGGCCCCCGGCGAGAACCGCGCATCCACGCCCGGCGGCACGACCAGCACGCGTGCCGGATCCACCCCGTAGCCGTCCACGACGTCCGACCGCTCCGACGCTCCCGCGACCACCACCGCGTCCGCCGAGCCCAGCACCGAGCGCTCGGCGCGGATCCGCTCCTCCGGCTCCCGCACGTCGCCCGGCACGAGCCGCACGTTCTTCGCCAGCGAGTTCGAGTGCATCGAGTGCACGTGCGGAGCGCCGGTCAGCGCCCCCGCCAGCCCCGACACCCAGTAGTGCGAGTGCACGACGTCCGCACCCTCGGCCGCCGCCGCGAACGCCGGCGCGGAGGCGGCCAGCGCGTACTTGTCCGCCGCCTCGACCGGCACGCCGACCACCGTGACCCCCGGCGCGAGCCGCCGCACGCCCTCGCCGCGGGTGAGCACGGTGACCTCCCAGCCGAGCGCCGCGAGCTCGGGCAGCACCCCGGCGAGGTACACGTTCATCCCGCCGGCGTCGCCGGTCGAGGGCTGCTCGAGGGGCGAGGTGTGCGCCGAGACGATCGACAGGCGGGGCATCCGTCCATCGTAGGAGCGGGCGCGGAGGGCGCGGATCCCGCCCCGCGGCTCCCGGCGCCTCCGGAATCGGGTTGAATGGACGGATGCGCTCCGGTCGGTGCGCGGAGAGCGTGAGGTCCATGGCCCGCCAGAGTCCCCCCGAAGAGGTGCTGCCCCCCTCGGCCGCGCCCGGGGCCGAGGGCCGCGAACCCTTCAGCGAGCAGGACATCCGGGGACTCGTCGGCACCGCCGCCCTCGACAAGGGCGTCGCCTACGCCGACGAGGGCCGGGTCGCCGAGCTGCAGTGGTTCGGCGGGCGCACCCGGCTCTTCGGCCAGGTCCGCGGCTCCGGCCGCTCGCCCTACGCCGTGAGCGTTCAGCTGCGCGACGAGGGCGACCACTCGATCCTGCTCGGCGGCGCCTGCAGTTGCCCGGTCAAGCACGAGTGCAAGCACGTCGCCGCGGTGCTGATCGAGGCGCTGCGCCGCGAGCGCGAGGGCGCTCTGAGCGGCCCGTTCCCCGGCGAGGCCGCCGTCGACGCGGTCCCGGAGTGGCGCAGCGCCCTCGCGCCGCTGCTCGCGGGCGCCGAGCGCTCGCACTCCGGCATCCCGCTCGGCCTCCAGTTCGAGCTCCTCCCCGGCGAGCCCGTGCGCCGCCCGCCCGGCCGCTACAACAGCTACCGGCCGCCGCCCGAGCCGCGCCCGCGCCTCGGCGTCCGCCCGGTGCGGATGGGCGACCGCGACCGCTGGGTCCGCACCGGCACCAGCTGGCGCGACCTCGGCTACCTGCACTACAGCCACGACTACGACGAGCGACAGATCGACGTCGTCCGCGAGATGCAGGGCCTGCTCTCGGGGCACAGCGCCTCGAGCTACTACTCGCCCGACACCTGGCTCTACCTCGACCAGTGCCGGAGCGAGGCGATCTGGGCGGCCCTGCACGGCGCCGTCCGGGCCGGCATCGGCCTGGTCATGGGCGACCGCGACCAGACCCCGCTGAAGATCCTGGACACCACCGCGACCGCGTCCATCGACGTCACCCGCACCCCGGCCGGCCTCGAGCTGCGCTCGCTCGTCGCGATCGGCGACCACCCGGCTCCCGAGCACTTCGGCTTCATCGGCGACCCCGCCGTCGGCCTCTACATCTGGGACGAGGGTGACGAGCTGCGCGGCAAGGCCGTCACGCTCGTGCCGTTCGCCGCGCCGCTGGTCTCCTCCGCGCGCACCTTCCTCTGGAGCAACGAGCCGATCCGCATCCCGGAGCAGGAGGAGTCGGCGTTCCTCACCGAGCACTACCAGCGCCTGCACCGCCTCTTCGACATCGTCTCGCGCGACGGCTCCTTCGAGGCCCCGCCCGTCCCCGAGCCGCGGCTCGGCCTCACCCTCGAGCACACCGAGGGCGCGGGCCTGCGCGGCTCGTGGTGGTGGCGCTACGGCATCGAGGGCGGTCGCGGCACCGAGGCCGAGCGCCTGCCGCTGCGCCTGGACGACGAGTCCGGCTACCGCGACGCCGAGGCCGAGCAGCGGATCCTCGACTCGCTCGGCGGCGCCGGCATCGACCCGGAGTCGACGCCCGCCCTGGTCTCGCCGTCGAGCCGTCGCCTCCGCCCCACCTTCGACCTGCGCGGCATGCAGACCGTCGGCTTCCTCACCGGCGAGGTCGAGCGCCTGCGCGAGCTCGGCACCGTCGAGATCGAGGAGATCGGCCAGCGCGTCGAGTACCGCGAGGCCGAGACGGCGCCGGTCGTCGCCGTGCAGACGGTCGCGCAGCCGGACAGCCGCGACTGGTTCAACCTCGAGATCTCGGTCACGGTCAACGACGAGGCGGTCCCGCTCGCCGAGATCTTCCTCGCCCTGGCCCGCGGCGACGAGTACATGGTGCTGCCGAGCGGCGTCTACTTCGCGCTGGACGACGAGCGCTTCGGCCGCCTCCGCGAGCTGATCGCCGAGGCGCGCGAGCTCTCCGACGACCCCAGCGAGACGCTCCGGATCAGCCGCTTCCAGTCCTCGCTCTGGGACGAGCTCGTCGAGCTCGGCGTCGTCGAGGCGCAGGCCGCGGCCTGGCGCCGCTCGGTCGAGGGCCTCTCCGGCTTCACCGCGACCGGCGCCCTCGAGTCGCGCGCCCTCCCCGAGGGCTTCGCCGTCGAGCTGCGGCCCTACCAGCAGCTCGGCTACGACTGGCTCTCCTTCCTCTACGACAACCAGCTCGGCGGCGTCCTCGCCGACGACATGGGCCTCGGCAAGACCGTGCAGTCGCTCGCGCTCGTCACCCGGGTGATGCAGGAGCAGCGCGCGGCCGCCGCGAGCGCCGGCACCTCGCCCCGCCCGTTCCTCGTCGTCGCGCCGACGAGCGTCGTGCCCAACTGGGTCGGCGAGGCCAAGCGCTTCGCCCCGGACCTCCGCGTGGTCGGCATCGACGAGACCTCGAAGAAGAAGCGCAAGGCGCTGTCGACGATGATCGGCGAGGCCGAGCTGGTCGTCACCTCCTACGCCCTCTTCCGCCTCGACTACGAGTCCTACGCCGGCATCCAGTGGTCCGGCTTCCTGCTCGACGAGGCGCAGTTCGTGAAGAACCGCCAGTCGGCCACCCACCAGCTCGCGCGGCGCCTCGACGTGCCGTTCAAGCTCGCCATCACGGGCACGCCGATGGAGAACAACGTGATGGAGCTCTGGTCGCTGCTGTCGATCGTCGCTCCGGGCCTCTTCCCCTCGCCGGCCGGCTTCGCCGAGTACTACCAGAAGCCGATCGAGCGCGACGCCGACACCGAGCGCCTCAGCCAGCTGCGCCGCCGCATCCGCCCGCTGATGCTCCGCCGCACCAAGGAGCTCGTCGCCACGGAGCTGCCGCCCAAGCAGGAGCAGACCATCGAGGTCGAGCTCGGCACCCGCCAGCGCAAGGTCTACGACACCTACCTCGCCCGCGAGCGGCAGCGGGTGCTCGGCCTGATCGGCGACTTCGAGAAGAACCGCTTCGCGATCTTCCGCGCCCTGACCGTGCTCCGCCAGGTCGCGCTCGACGCGGCCCTGGTCGACGAGGCGCACGCAACGGTCCCGTCGACCAAGCTCGACCTGCTCGACGAGCTCCTCGCCGACGCGCTCGCCGAGGGGCACCGGGTGCTGGTCTTCAGCCAGTTCACCCGCTTCCTCGGCCGGGTGCGCGGCCGGCTCGACGCGGCCGGCGTCGAGTACGCCTACCTCGACGGCGCGACCAAGAAGCGTGACGAGGTCATCGACCGCTTCCGCTCCGGCGAGGCGGGCGTCTTCCTCATCTCGCTGAAGGCGGGCGGCTTCGGTCTCAACCTCACCGAGGCCGACTACTGCATCCTGCTCGACCCGTGGTGGAACCCGGCGACGGAGTCGCAGGCCGTCGACCGCGCGCACCGCATCGGCCAGACCCGCTCGGTGATGGTCTACCGGCTCGTCGCGAAGGACACCATCGAGGAGAAGGTGATGGCGCTCAAGGAGGCGAAGGCCGCCCTGTTCGCGGCCGTCATGTCCGACGACGGCGCGGCGGCGACCGGCGGCATCACCGCGGAGGACGTCCGGGAGCTGCTGGGCTGAGCGGCCCGGGCCGGCGCGGGTCCGGTCGGTGCGGGTCCGGTCGGCGCGGGTCCGGTCAGCAGGCCGGGTCCGCGAGCGCCTTCACGAACGCGCCGGTCTGGTAGACGTACTCGTAGGCCCAGTCGCCGAGCGTGTACGGCTCGCCGGAGGACACCATCGACAGCTCGCCGTCGAAGCAGCGGCCGAGCAGCAGCCGCGCCCGCGCGATGTGCGGGGTCTGCGTGATGACGACGACGCTGTCCCAGTGGTCCGCCCGCGCGTCGTCGGCGAGTGCGCGCGCCTCGCCCTGAGTCGTCCCGGGGTCGGCGGTGAAGCAGATCACCTCCATGTCCGGCTCGTCGCAGGCCACGACGTCGTTTTCGCCCGGAGCCGCGGCCAGATCCGACGCCCAGACCGAGATCACCAGGGTGTCGGCCACGCCCGCCTCGACGAGGTCGCGGCCGAGCTCGGTGCGCGCGCGGGTGGGCGGCCCGAGGACGAGCACCGCGTCGGCGTGCTCCGGCACCGGATCGATCGCGGGCAGAACGTAGACGGGGATCCCGGCGCCGACCACCAGCACGAGCGCGGCGAGGGCGCCGACGCCGAGGCGCCGTGCCAGCCGTCCTGCTCCCTGCATGCGTCTCCTCGCGAACCCCGGCGGTCACCGTACCCCAGGCAGGTGACGCCGGTGTTTCGGCGGAGCGCGGAGATCCGGCATCGCGGGGACCGCGTCCCGCGGCGCCCGCAAGCCCCCGATCACTCCTGGCAGTGCGTGGACCGAACTCTGACATCCTGTGTCTTCGGAGCACAGCACGGTGACTCGTGGCGCTCCCGCGACGCCGTGGCGGTCGCTCCTCCTCGACAGAAGGACAGGCGATGGCTGAACCGACACTGGTGGACGTCGCGCGCATCGCGGGGGTGTCCCGCGCCACCGCCGCTCGAGTGCTCGCGGGCAGGACCAACGTCGACGCCGGCATGGCCGCCGCCGTGGAGCGCGCCGCGAAGCAGCTGGGCTACGAGGCGAACGGCGCCGCCCGCATGCTGCGCGGGGGACGCGCGGGCTCGATCGCGCTGATCGTCGCCTTCGAGGATCTCGACCGCCTGCCCGGGACGATCCTCACGGCGGTCCTGAAGGGCGCCGCGGCGAGCCTGCACGCGCAGGGAATCCAGCCGGTCCTGCTGCCCGCGGACTACGACGACAGGGGCAGGGTCGCCCGGCTCCTCCGCACGCGCGCGGTCGACGGGGCCGTCGTGATCCTGCAGAACGAGATGACCCAGGTGACCCAGGAGCTGGCGGACTCTCCCGCGCCGATCGCCTGGGTGGGACGACCGCGGGTCGCCCTCGCGGACGACGCGCTCGTGATCGACGCGGACAACTACGGGGGAGGGAGGCTCGCCGCACGAGTGCTGGCCGAGTCCGGCCGTCGGCGACTCGGCATCATCACGGGCCCCCACGACATGAAGCCCGCCCGTGAGCGGCTGCGCGGCTGGCGCGACGAGCTGGAGCACCTGGGCATCGACTACGCGCCCCTCGCGCACGGTGCGTTCACGGTCGAGAGCGGCGTGACCGCGATGGTGCGCCTCCTGCAGCGCTACCCCGATCTCGACGGGATCTTCGCCTCCTCCGACCTGATGGCGCACGGCGCGATCCACGTCCTCCGGGCCGCCGGGCGGCGCGTGCCGACGGACGTCTCGGTCGTGGGCTTCGACGACGTCGTCATCGCGACCACGACGGACCCGCCGATCACGACGATCCGCCAGCCCCTCGCGGAGATGGGCCGCATCGCCGCCGAGACCGTCGTCGCCGTCCTGCAGGGACGCGAGGTCGACCGGCAGCGGATCTTGCCCGTCAGCCTGGTCCAGCGGGAATCCGCGTAGCGCAGGGGGCGTCCTCGAGCAGCGTGGCGCTCAGCGGCGACCGCCCGCTCAGTCCGCGACCAGCGACCGCAGCTCCCGCACCCCCGCGACCACGTCGGCACCGACACGCCCCGCCTGCACCGCGGCGCGCAGCGGCAGCGTCCGGTGCGGCCGCAGCAGCCGCCGCGCCGCCGTGCAGGGCAGCGCGAAGAGCGCGACGACGCCCGCATCGATCCCGTCGAGTCCGCCGTCGTCGCGACCGAAGACCAGCTCGCGTCCCTCGCGGGCGAGCTCCTCGGGCAGCGCCGCCTCGCCGACCGGCAGCCGCACGGAGGCGAGCACGGCGGCGGCGACGATCCGGCGGCGCAGCGGCCGGCCGATCGTGTCCGCGGCGAGCTCGCCGAAGAAGTCGGCGTGCCGCTCGAGGATCGCGGCGACGGTCTCGGCGAGGCGCTCCATCTCGGGGTGCAGCGACAGCCGCGCGAGGCGGCGGTAGGCGTGCAGCGCGATCTGCGCGTCGACCGCCAGCGCGAGGGCGACGGGCCCCGCGAGCAGCCGGGACGAGCGGTCGCGCAGCACCCGGCTCCTGACCACGGGCTCGGCCGGTCCGGTCTCGACGCCGCGGATCCGCGGCGAGGCCGCCAGCACCTCGCCGAGCGCGTCCGCGATCCGGTGCCGCTCGGCGGCCCAGGTCGTCGCGAACGACCGCACCCGCGGATCCGGATGCGCCCGCGCGAGCGGCAGCACCCGGACGACGGCCGCGTGCTCGAGGGCGCGGAGGTAGGCGGACGCGACGATCGCCTCGCGATCCAGCGGCGCCTCCTCGAACTCGCGGATCGAGAAGTGGTCGCGGAGGCTGCCGTGCGCGCTGCGCCGATAGCTCTCCACGTCGAACGGTTCCGCGATGCCCATGCTCCACCCGCCTTCGCCTCGACCGTACCGCCATCCCGGGCCCGGAACCTGAACGGCGGAAGGTCCGCCGCTGCCAGACTGGAGCCCGCGCGCCGCCCGGCCGCGGGACGGGGCGGAGATGGGGTCTCGCGGGTCCGCGGTCGCCGCGATCCTCCTCGCCGCGGTCTGCTTCGGCACCACCGGCACCGCGCAGTCGCTCGGCGCGCAGGGCGTCGATCCGCTGCTGCTCGGCGCCGCCCGGATCGTGCTCGGCGGGGCGCTGCTGGCCGCCCTGCTCGGCGTCGAGACGGCGCGCGCTCCCCGCCGCGCCGCCCGGAGGCCGCGCGTCTCGACGGTCCTGCTCGTCCTCCTCGGCGCGGCCGGCGTCGCCGCCTACCAGCCCGCCTTCTTCACCGGCACCGCCGAGAACGGCGTCGCGGTCGGCACGATCGTCGCGCTCGGCTCCGCCCCCGCCTTCACCGGACTGCTCGAGTGGCTCCTGCTGCGCTCCGTCCCGAGCCCGCGCTGGTTCGTCTCGACGGCGCTCGCCGCGGTCGGCGTCGTGCTGCTCGCCGGTCTGCTGACCGGCGGCGCCGCGGGCGGAGTCTCCGTGCTCGGTCTCGCGGGCTCGGCCGGAGCCGGTGCCGCCTACGCGCTCTACGCCGTCTGCGGCAAGCTGCTGCTCGAGCGCGGCTTCAGCCCGGCCGCCGCGATGGGCGCCCAGTTCGGCACCGCCGCGCTGCTCGCGCTGCCGGTCCTGCTCGCGGGCGACCCCGGACGCCTCGCCGGCTCCGTCCCCGCGGTGCTCTGGCTCGGCGTGGTGACCGTCGCGGTCGCCTACACCTTCTTCGCGCGCGGCTTGCGCCTCCTGCCCGCCGCCACGGTCTCGACGCTCACCCTCGTCGAGCCCGCCACCGCGACCCTCCTCGGCGTCGCCCTGCTCGGCGAGCGGCTGACCCCCGACGCGGTCGCCGGCATCGCCGTCCTGGTGCTCGCCGTGCTGCTCCTGGCGATGCCCGCGCGCCGGGGGAGTGCGCGCCGGGGGAGTGCGCGTCGCGAGAGGCCCGACATCGTCGCGCCTGAGGCGCCGTCGAGCCTCGCGGAGTAGCCTCTGCCCTGCCGCGGCGCCCGAGCGCCTCACCGATCGACGACGAGGGGGCGGATGAGATGACCAACCCCTGGCTCGCCCTGCCCGGCAGCGGTCGCCGCCGCCCGCTGGTCGAGGCCTCCTGGGAGCGGGCGCGCCGCCACCGCCTCGATCCCGAGCGCCTCACCGCCCCGCTGTCGTTCTCGAGCGACGAGCTGCGCGACTACCGGATGGGGCACCCGCTCGCCTCGGTGCTGCCCGTCATCCGGCGCCTCCTCGTCCGCGACGCCGACGAGGACAGCGGCGTGCTCGTCGCGGTCGGCGACGCCCTCGGGCGGCTGCTCTGGATCGACGGCGACCAGGCGCTGAAGAGCTCCGCCGAGCGGATGCTCTTCGTCGAGGGCGCGGCCTGGGCCGAGCCCGACGTCGGCACCTCCGCCCCCGGCACCGCCCTCGTCCTCGACCACGGCGTGCAGATCCACGGCGCCGAGCACTTCGCCTCCCTCGTCCACCCGTGGAGCTGCACCGCGGTGCCGATCCACGACCCGGAGACCCATGAGATCCTCGGCGTGATCGACATCACCGGCGGCGCCGAGGTCGTCGCCCCGCAGACCCTTCCGCTGATGGAGGCGACCGCGGCGGCCGTCGAGAGCCAGCTGATGGTGCAGCGGCTGCAGCGCCCGCGTCGCGCGCAGCCCCGCCGCTCGCCACCCCGACCGGCGGCGGCCCGCGCGCCGAGCCTGCGAGTCCTCGGCCGCGAGACCGGCGTCGTCACCGCCGACGGCGTCGAGCTCGACCTCTCCACCCGGCACGCCGAGATCCTCACCCTCCTCGCCTGGCACCGCGCGGGACTGTCCGCCGAGGCGCTCGCCCAGCTGCTCTACGGGCGGGAGGACGCGGTGGTCACGGTGCGCGCCGAGATGGTGCGCCTGCGCCGGATCCTCGAGCCGCGCCTCCCGCGGCTGGTGCCGCTCTCGCGCCCGTACCGCCTCGCCAGTCCGGTCGACCTCGACGCGCGCCAGGTGGTCGGCCTGCTCGATCGCGGCGCGCACCGGCTCGCCCTCGACGCCTACGCCGGCGCCCCGCTGCCCGGCTCCGAGGCCCCCGGCGTCCGCGCGATCGCCGACGAGCTGCGCGCCCGCGTCCGTGCCACCGTGCTCACCAGCGCCGCCGCGGAGACGCTGCTCGCCTACGCGCACGGGCCCGACGGCCACGACGACGCGGAGGTCTGGGCCGAGCTGCTGCGGATCCTGCCGCGCCGCTCGCCCCGCCGCGCCGGCATCGTCGCGCACCTCGAGGAGCTCGAGGCCGAGCAGCGCTGACCCGCACCCGGCCGCCGCCTCCGGCGCCGCGCGGCCGTGCAACGGCGTGCAACCTCCCGCGACGTACGGTCGGATCGAGCGCGACACCCCGCACTCACCCGACAACGACGTCGATGGAGGTCCACATGACGCTGTACGCCGACCCGGTAGCCGACCAGGCACCGAAGGAGCCGGAGTCCACGGTCTACGCCAATCCGGGCACGGAGGGATCCGTCGCCTCGTTCCGCTCCCGGTACGACCACTTCATCGGAGGCGAGTACGTCGCCCCCGCGAAGGGCCAGTACTTCGAGAACATCACCCCGATCACCGGGAAGCCCTTCTGCGAGATCGCCCGCGGCACCGCCGAGGACATCGACCGCGCGGTCGAGGCCGGCTGGAAGGCGTTCCCGAGCTGGGGCAAGACCAGCCCCGCCGAGCGCGCGAACGTCCTCCTGCGCATCGCCGACCGGATGGAGGCGAATCTCGAGCTGCTCGCGGTCGCCGAGACCTGGGAGAACGGCAAGCCGGTGCGCGAGACCCTCGCCGCCGACATCCCCCTCGCGATCGACCACTTCCGCTACTTCGCCGGCGCCCTGCGCGCCCAGGAGGGCGGTGTCTCCGAGATCGACCACGACACCATCGCGTACCACTTCCACGAGCCGCTCGGCGTGGTCGGCCAGATCATCCCCTGGAACTTCCCGATCCTGATGGCGGTCTGGAAGCTCGCCCCGGCGCTCGCTGCCGGCAACTGCATCGTCCTCAAGCCGGCCGAGCAGACCCCCGCGTCGATCCACGTGCTGATGGACCTGATCCACGACCTGCTGCCCGCCGGCGTCCTCAACATCGTCAACGGCTTCGGGATCGAGGCCGGAGCCCCGCTCGCCTCGCACCCGCGGATCCGCAAGATCGCCTTCACCGGCGAGACGACCACCGGCCGCCTGATCATGCAGTACGCGAGCGAGAACCTCATCCCCGTCACGCTCGAGCTGGGCGGCAAGAGCCCCAACGTGTTCTTCGCCGACGTGGCCGCCGAGCGCGACTCCTTCTACGAGAAGGCGCTCGAGGGCTTCTCGTTCTTCGCCCTCAACCAGGGCGAGGTCTGCACCTGCCCCTCCCGCGCCCTCGTGCAGAAGTCCATCTACGACGACTTCGTCGGCGACGGACTCGAGCGCGTCGGCCGGATCAAGCAGGGCAACCCGCTCGACGTCTCGACGATGATCGGCGCCCAGGCCTCCAACGACCAGCTGGAGAAGATCCTCTCCTACATGGACATCGGCAAGCAGGAGGGCGCGAAGCTGCTCATCGGCGGCGACCGCGCCGACCTCGGCGGTGAGCTCAGCGGCGGCTACTACGTCAACCCGACGGTCTTCGAGGGGCGCAACTCCATGCGCATCTTCCAGGAGGAGATCTTCGGCCCCGTCCTCGCCCTCACCTCGTTCGAGGACTTCGACGACGGCATCGCCATCGCCAACGACACCCTCTACGGCCTCGGCGCCGGAGTCTGGAGCCGCAACGGCGCTCAGCTCTACCGCGCCGGCCGCGCCATCGAGGCCGGCCGCGTCTGGTCCAACACCTACCACCAGTACCCGGCCCACGCGGCCTTCGGCGGCTACAAGCAGTCCGGCATCGGCCGCGAGAACCACAAGATGATGCTCGACCACTACCAGCAGACGAAGAACCTCCTCGTCAGCTACGCGGAAGGGCCCATGGGCTTTTTTTGAGCCGTCTTGCGGCGATTCCTCGCTCCGCTCGTCATCACCGCCGCGGTCGGCTTTCCGAGGTGGTCGCGCTGAGTGGAGCGGGGAGCGTCGCGCTACGCGAATCCGCTGGCACGCGGATTCGCGCTCCGCGCTCTCCCCTGCTGCCGCGCCGCGCGGGCGCGGTGAAAGACGCGGCGGCGGACCTTCATGTTGGTCGAGTAGCCCCGGAGGGGCGTATCGAGACCCGCCGTCTTCAGCGGAGCGGCTCTGCAGACTCGTCCTTCTGAGGCTGGTGGATCTCGATACGCCCGCTTCGCGGGCTACTCGATCAGCATGGGGGGCTTCCCCGCACCGACGAAGTGATCTCTCCTGAGGGACCACAGCACACACACACCCCCGAGAGGACACGGCCCATGGACAGCACGCGCGTCGACGTGACCGAGGCGGCAGCCGGCATGCTGCAGCGGATGAGCGAGCTGCACGGCCCGCTGATGTTCCACCAGTCCGGCGGCTGCTGCGACGGCAGCTCGCCGATGTGCTTCCCGGTCGGGATGTTCCGCACGGGGGCGTCCGACGTGCTCGTCGAGACGCTGCACGTCGACGGCCTCGAGCCGATCGAGTTCTACATGTCGCGGACCCAGTTCGAGTACTGGAAGCACACCCACCTCACCGTCGACCTGGTCGACGGGCGGGGGAGCGGCTTCAGCGTCGAGGCGCCCGAGGGCAAGCGCTTCATGATCCGCAGCCGCCTCCTCACCGACGCCGAGCTGGTCGAGTTCGGCCTCCTGCCGGCCGCCGCCGTCCAGCTCTGACCCCCTCGGTCGCAGAGAATCGCCCGCCTTGAGAATATACCCCCCGGGGGTATGTTGAACCACGGTGACCGACACCGAGGGAGCATCGATGACCGACGCCGCGCACGACCACAGCACCCACTCCGCCTCCGCCACGACGTCCTGGCGGACCGCCGCCACGGCGACTCTGCACTGCCTCACCGGCTGCGCCATCGGCGAGGTCCTCGGCATGGTGCTCGGCACCGCGCTCGGGCTGCACAACCTCGGCACCGTCGTGCTCTCCATCGTGCTCGCCTTCGCCTTCGGCTACGCCCTGACGATGCGCGGAGTGCTCCGCGCGGGGGTCTCCTGGCGCGCCGCCGTCGGCATCGCCCTCGCGGCCGACACCGTCTCGATCGCCGTGATGGAGGTCATCGACAACACGGCGATGCTGGCGATCCCCGGCGCGATGGACGCGGGACTCGCGACCGGCCTCTTCTGGGGCTCCCTCGCCGGCTCGCTCGCCCTGGCCTTCGTGGTCACCACCCCGGTCAACCGCTGGCTGATCAGCCGCGGCAGGGGCCACGCGGTCGTGCACCGCTTCCACCACTGAGAGCCGACGGGGGCGGGACGCCGCTCCGGCGCCCCGGCGGCGGCGCGGCTCCGACCTCGAGCCGCACCGCCACCGGCCTCACGCCCCGCAGCCGCCGATCGTCAGCACCGGGTGCTCGTTCAGCGTGATGTCCACCACGGTCCCCTGGTCGGCGGCGATCCGGAACCACAGGGTCCGCCCGGAGCCGTCGCTCAGCGCGTAGAGGGCGTCACCGGCGACCGGATCCGCCGGGGTGATCCCCGGATAGGCCGCCAGGAGCTCCTGCTCGGTCGAGCCGATCCCGATCCCCTCCGCCGTGCGCGGGAACGCGGCTGCCGCCCGCGTCGCGTCGGTCCCGTAGCCGAAGACGTTCAGGAGGGTGACCCTGCCCGGCTCGTCGGAGACCGCCATGATCCAGGCCTGAGGATTCTCCGCGGAACCCCGCCGATCGGAGCGGCACTCCTCGATCCCGAAGTCGTACGGCACGAGAGCGGTCGTGTCGAGGGCGGCGGAGGCGGACTCGCTGCTCCCGCCGAACGCGATCGGCCCGATGCCGTCGAACCCGATCACCCAGGCGGACAGGTCGGCGGCCGCCGCGGTCTCCGCCGGCACGGGGGTCGGCGCCGGCACGGGCGCGGCGGTGGCGGTGGCCGTCGGCGTCGCGATCGGTGTCGGTGTCGGGACGGGCTCCGGCGTCGCCGTCTCGACGTGCGCCGGCTCCGGAGGGTCGAACGCGCCGGTCAGGGCGACCGCCACCCCGCCGCCGGAGAGCAGCACGGCCGCCGTCACGAGGCCGACGAGGAAGGAGGCGCGGTGGCGTAGCGGCCGCCGAGCCCGGTCGGCACGGGCGTTCTCGACGATCATGCGACGGAAGGCGCGGTCGCGCTCCGGATCGATCACGGGCTTGTCGTTCATCGTGCACCTCCATCGGTGGCTGCGTCGGCGGTGAGATCGGAGATCAGCCCTGCGAGCTTCCCCTTGGCCCGGGAGAGCCGGGACTTGACCGTTCCCTCGGGGACGCCGAGCACCGCGGCGGCGTCGGCGACGGGCATCTCGGCGATGACGCACAGCGACAGCACGTCCTGGTCGCGGAGGCCGAGGGCTCCGAACGCCAGGCGGATCGCCTCGCGTCGCGGCTCGTCGTCGATCCGCCGGTCGGAGTCGCCGGAGAAGTCGTCCTGGTGCTCCGGCTCGGGCAGGCGCCCGAGAGCCAGCCGGTGCCGGCGTGCCGACCGTCCGGCGTTCCGGGCGACGTTGTTCGTCGTGGCGAGCAGCCAGGGGAGCGGCGACCCGTCGACGAGCCGGACGGACGCCCGGCGGCGCCACGCCTCCAGGAAGACGAGCGCCGTCACGTCCTCGGCGTCGTGCAGGGCGCGGGTGTGGCGGAGCGCGTGCCAGAACACGCGCTGCCGGAAGGCGTCGTAGAGGCGGCCGAAGTCGTCGGGGTCACCCGAGAGCGCGGTCGCCCACGACACTCCGGCTTCTCGAGGCGGTGAGGAAGCGGTCATGCTCAGAGATGTCCGATCGGGCGGAACGGTTCCCTCCGTCGCGACGGCGTGTCGCGGGTCCGCTCCTCGTCGAGGTGGTGGCGGCCGGTGGGTCTCAGCCGGTGGGCGGCGCGGCGGCGGGCGGGGGCGAGGCGGGCGGGGGTGAGGCGGCCGGGGGCGGAGTGCCGGTGCTGAGGGTGACGCCGACGAGGGAGCCCTTGTCGACCGTCGTGCCGGCCGCGGGAACCGTGCCGGCGACCGCCCCCTGCGGCTGGGTCGAGTCCACCTGCGTGATCGACCCGACCGTGAAGCCGGCGTCGGTGAGCGTCCGGGTCGCGCTGTCGCTGGTGCGGCCCGAGAGATCGGGCACGACGACCTGCGGCGCCGCGATCATCGCCGGATCGGCGGCGGCGAAGTCCGACCCGCCGTAGAGCGAGTCGATCTCGGTCATCAGCGGCTTCCAGATCCGGTGGCGCGCGCTCGGCGCCCACCCGCTCGCGAAGTCGATCGACTCCAGGTTCACCCGCGAGCCGCTGTCCTGCGCCTTGATGCTGCCCACCCAGACGGCGAGCGAGACGGAGCTCGAGGCGCCGAGCGCCCAGGTGTCGGCGGAGTTGTCCGAGGTCCCGGTCTTGGTGATGTGCTGGACGCCGTCCTTCGGGTCGGCCTGCGTGCCGGTGCCCTCCGCGGTCACCCTGAGCATCGCGTACTGCATCGCCCGGGCAACCGACGACGAGACCGCCCGCGTGCACTCCGACTCGCTCGGCGGGATCGGGACGCCGTCCGGTCCGGTGATCTCGGTGATCACGACGGGGGTGCAGCGCCTCCCGTCGTCCGCGATCGCCGCGTAGGCGACGGCCATCGTCATCGGCGCGACCTCGTTCGTGCCGATGACCGACGCGGCCGACTGGCTCAGTGCGCCGCCGTCCGCCCGGTGGATGCCGAACGACTCGGCGGTCGTGCGGATCCTGCAGAGATCGAGCAGGTGCGACATCCCGGTGTAGCCCGTGTTCAGCGACCAGATCGTCGAGTTCAGCGCGGTCTGCGTGTCGGAGTAGCCGCCGTCGCCGGCGTTCTTCGGGTTGTAGGAGGCGTAGTCCTGCCTCCCCTCGCAGCTGTCCGTGAAGCCGGTCCAGTTCTTCCGCTTCGAGTCGAACTGCTCGAGCAGCGTGTGCCCGGACCGCAGCCACTCCGCGAGGGTGAAGACCTTGTAGCCGGAACCGGGCTGGAAGCCGTTGCCACCGCCCATGTCCGCGTCGACGTTGAGGTTGATCGCCGAGTACTCCGGTCCGCTCGCGATGACGTCCGGGTCCTGGCTGTAGCGCTTGTTCTGCACCATCGTCAGCACCTTCCCCGTCCCCGTCTGCACGGCGACGGCGGTCGCGCCGACGTCGAAGCGCGGGTCCGAGGCGGGGATCTGCTCGTCCATCAGCGCCTGCGCGGTCTCCTGCAGCCCGAGGTCGATCGTGGTGTAGACCTTGAGCCCGCCGCGCTTGAGCGCCGCGTAGCGCTCGTCGGCGGTGTCGCCGAGGGCGGGGTCGTCGCGCAGCACGTGCGAGACGTAGTCGCAGAAGTAGGCGGCGCTGCCCGCGGTCTGGCAGCCGGTCGACGGGGGAGTGATGACCGGCTCGATCGGCGCCGCCTGCGCGCTGTCGTGGGTCGCTTCGTCGATCTTCCCGTACTCGAGCATCCGGTCGAGGATGTAGTCGCGCCGGCTCGTGGTCAGCGCGTAGCCGTTCGCCTCGCCGTTGTCGGGATCGTCCGGGCGGTCGAAGCGGAACTTCTCCGGGTTGTTGACGATCGCCAGCAGCGCGGCCGACTGCCCGATCGAGAGGTCGGCGGCGTGGACGCCGTAGTAGTACTCGGCCGCGGCCTCGATGCCGTAGACGGTGCCGCCGAAGAGCGCGATGTTGAGGTAGCCGAGGAGGATCTCGTCCTTCGAGTACTCCTTCTCCACCCCGATCGCGAGCCGCATCTCCTTCAGCTTGCGCTCGGGAGTCGTCGCGGTCGCCTCCGCGTAGGCCGCGTCCCGCTCGCTCTCGTCGCTGATCGACTCGGCCTTCTGCACGAGGACGTTCTTGACGTACTGCTGCGTGATCGAGGAGCCGCCCTGCGGCGCCGCGTCGAGGAGGTAGGTGCTGGCGACGGCGCGCAGGGTCCCCTGCAGGTCGATGCCGCCGTGCTCGTAGTAGCGCGGGTCCTCGCTCGAGACCAGGGCGTCGAAGACCGGCGCCGCGATCTGGTCGGCGGTGACCTCGATGCGGTTCTGGTCGTAGAAGGAGGCGAGGAGCGTCGGGTCGTCGGGGTCGCCCGCGTAGACGTCCGTCTTCTGCATCAGCTCGCCGACCTCGAGGTAGCTCGGCAGCGACTGGAACGCCGAGATCGTGCTCGAGGTGGCGGCCCCGGTGAGCGCGAAGGCCGGCGCCACCACGACGGTCGCGAGCAGCCCGGCCAGCACGCTGACGATCACGAATCCGAACAGCGCGCCGAGAGCCCCGTGGACGGTGCGACGGGGCTGGAAGACGGGGACGTTCGGACGCTTCAGGATGGATCCTCTCGGTGCACCAGCACCCTAGGCGACGTCTCCGACATCCCCGCCCAGGCGCGCCCGGACTCCTCCTGCGCGGCGCGGAACACGCCCGACCACGCGGGTCGGCCGCTGACACCGGCTCGATGGACGACCGCATGCCCGCGCCGGCCGCGAGGACGTCGTTCCCGGCGCGAGAGGCGGCAGGCGGGGTGCCCGCCGTCAGGCGCGGCCTGCCCGCCGGCGTCCCTACTCGAGCAGGTCTCCCTTGAGATCGGCGATGTCGTTGACGTTCTTCGGCGCCTCGCCGGTGCTGACCTGCAGCGGGATGATGGCTCCGCGGAGAACCGTCTCGTCCGCGCTGGGCGTGGTCGAGACGACGGAGCCCGCGGGGATGCTCGCCACTTGGACGGGCTCGCTCCTGCCGACGGTGAAGCCCGCGGCGGTGAGCGTGGCGGTGGCCGCAGCGACCGTCAGTCCGGTCACATCCGGCACCTCGGTGAGCGTGGCGGTGCGCGGAGACGACGCGAGCATCGAGGCGGGCGGGGCGATGAAGTCGTCGCCGCCGTACTTCTGATCGAGCGCCGTCATGATCGGCTTCCAGATCGCGTGGCGCGCGTCCGCTGCTCTGATCGAGCCCTTCTCGCCGGTCAGCGTCGTGCGGCGCAGGTTCTGCTTGGTCTGGTCCTCGAAGCCCTTGATGCTGCCGACCCAGACGGCGAGCGACGCGGCGCTGCTGGCGCCGGCCGTCCAGACGTCGGCCGCGTCGTCGGTGGTGCCCGTCTTGGCGATGTGCTCGATGCCGTCGCGCGGATCCGAGGCGGTGGCGGTGCCGGAGGTGATGACCCGCTGCATCGCGTACTGCATTCCCCGCGCGACCTCGGGGGTGACGGAGGGAGTGCAGGACGAGGCGGGCGGCGCGACCGCTGCACCGGTGCTGTCCGTGATCCGGTCGATGACGATCGTGTCGCAGGTCGCCCCGTCGTTCGCGATGCCGGCGTAGGCGTTGGCGAGGGTGAGCGGCGCGATCGGGTTGGTGCCGAGAACCGACGCAGGCCTGCTCTCCAGCTCCTTGACGTCGGCGCGATGGATGCCGAACGACTCCGCAGTGGTGCGGATGTCGCAGACGTCGAGCTGGTTGGCCATGCCCATGAAGCCGGTGTTGATCGAGTTCGCCGTGGCCTGGATCGCGGTCATCGACGAGGCGTCCTCGGAGGGAGTGTCGTTCTTCGGCGTGAAGCGCTCGCCGGAGTAGTAGCCGTCGTTCGCGACATTGCACTTCATCGGGTAGGAGCGGAAGCCCGAGGTCGGCGAGGGGAACGACTCGTTCAGGGTGTGGCCCGCCTGCAGCCACTGCGCGAGCGTGAAGACCTTGTAGGTCGAGCCGGTCTGCACGCCGGCGGTGCCACCCATGTCGACGTCGACGTTGAGGTTGATCGCGCTGAAGCCGGGGTTCGCGGCGAGGAACTCCTCGTCCTGGCTGTACTTCGTGTTCTGCACCATCGACAGCACGCGGCCGGTGCCGGCCTGGACCGAGGCGGCGGTCGCCCCGACCTGGAAGCGGGAGTCGTAGGACGGGATGTAGGCGTTGATCGCGGCCTGCGAGACCTGCTGGATGTCGAGGTCGAGCGTGGTGACGATGTCGAAGCCGCCCTGGCGGATCCGCTGGTAGCGCTCGTCGTCGTCGGCGCCGAACGCCTCGTCGTTGCGCAGCACGTTGAGCACGTACTCGCAGAAGTACGCCGCGTCGCCGGCGGTCGCGCAGCCGGTGGAGGGCTCCGTGATGTTCGGCGTGATCGGCTCGGCGATCGCCGCGTCGTAGACCTCCTGGCTGATCTTCGAGTACTTCAGCTCCTCGGTGAGGATGTAGTCGCGGCGCTCCTTGGTCGCGGCGTACCCGTTCGCGGCGCCGTTGGCCTCGTCCGTCGGGTCGTCGAAGCGGAACTTCGACGGGTTGTTGACGATCGCCAGCAGCGACGCGGCCTGCGAGGTCGAGAGCTGGCTGGCGGGGATGCCGTAGTAGTAGTTGGCCGCGGCCTCGATGCCGTAGACCGTGCCGCCGAAGAGCGCGATGTTGAGGTAGCCGAGCAGGATGTCGTCCTTCGACGTCTCCTTCTCGAGGCCGATCGCGAGGCGCATCTCCTTGAGCTTGCGCTCGGGCGTCGGGTCGGTCGCGAGCTTGTAGGCGGCGTCGCGCTCGGCCTCGTCCGTGATCGACTCGGCCTTCTGCACGAGCACGTTCTTGACGTACTGCTGCGTGATGGAGGAGCCGCCCTGCAGGTCGTCGCCGGTCAGCGTGACCGCGAGCGCACGGAGCGTGCCCTGCAGGTCGATGCCGCCGTGCTCGTAGAAGCGCGGGTCCTCACCGGCGACCGCGGCGTCCTTCGCGGTCTGGGCGACCTCGTCCCAGCCGACCTCGACGCGGTTCTGGTTGTAGACGGAGGCGAGGAGCGTCGTGCCGTCGCCCGCGTAGATGTTGGTGCGCTGCATCAGCTGGCCGGCGTCGAGGTAGCCGGGCAGGTTCTGGAACATGCCGATCGTGTTGCTCGTCGCGAGGCCCGTCAGCGCGAGCGCCGGAGTGACGCCGACGGTGATCAGGACGCCCGCCACGGCGCTCATCCCGATGAAGCCCAGCACTGCCCGCAACGACATCCCCAGCGGTCGAGCGGAGCTGCGGGATGCGGTGGGGAGAGCCATGGAGCGGGAGGTCCTTCCGGCGCGGTGATGCCGCGCGAATGCAGGGTGGCGGGTCGTCGCGCCGGTCGTGCGATCCCCCTCGGTCATGGTACGCGACGCGCCCGGGAGGAGGGGGTCCTCCGAGAGGACGAGATGCACCTGTGACGAGCCGTCCGCGACCTTCTGATCGGAGGCGACCCGGAGGTGGGAATCCGGCGCGCGTGACCGTCGGAAGGCGCCCCCGGGCACGCCGCTTCCGTATCGTGGAGGGTGCGTCCCCGCGAGGGGAGCGTCGGCATCACCGCACCACCAGTCGCCCCGGGGCCCCGGGGCGGTCGGCCCCGGCAGAAAGCACACACCATGGCACGCATCCACGACGACGTGACGCAGCTCGTCGGCAGGACCCCGCTCGTCCGCATCAACCGCCTCGACGGAGCGGACAGCGCCGTCGTCCTGGCCAAGCTCGAGTTCTACAACCCCGCGAACAGCGTGAAGGACCGCATCGGCGTCGCGATCGTCGACGCCGCCGAGGCGTCGGGGGAGCTGCCGCCCGGCGGCACCATCGTCGAGGGCACGAGCGGCAACACCGGCATCGCGCTGGCCATGGTCGGCGCTGCCCGCGGCTACAAGGTGATCCTGACGATGCCGGAGACGATGTCGACCGAGCGCCGGGTCCTGCTGCGCGCCTACGGCGCCGAGATCGTGCTGACCCCCGGCTCCGAGGGCATGCGCGGCGCGGTCGAGAGGGCGCAGGCCATCGTCGCCGAGACGCCCGGCGCCGTGCTCGCCCGCCAGTTCGAGAACGCCGCCAACCCCGAGGTGCACCGCCGCACGACGGCCGAGGAGGTCTGGGAGGACACCGACGGCGAGGTCGACGTCTTCGTCGCCGGCATCGGCACGGGCGGCACCATCACCGGCGTCGGCCAGGTCCTCAAGGAGCGCAAGCCCGGCGTGCAGATCATCGGCGTCGAGCCGATCGACTCGCCGCTCCTCACGCAGGGCACGGCCGGTCCGCACAAGATCCAGGGGATCGGCGCGAACTTCGTTCCCGCCAACCTCGATCGCGACGTCTACGACGAGATCATCGACGTCACCCTCGACGACTCGGTGCGCGTGGCACGCGAGATGGCCGCGCAGGAGGGCATCCTCGGCGGCATCTCCTCCGGCTCGATCATGTGGGCGGCGCTCGAGGTCGCGAAGCGCCCCGAGAACGCGGGGAAGACCATCGTCGCCATCGTCTGCGACTTCGGCGAGCGGTACATCTCGACCGTCCTCTACGAGGACCTCCGCAGCTGAGCGCCGCCGGACCCCACCGCGGGGCGGCCGGACGCCTCACGGCCTTCGCGCGCCTCCGCGAGGACGTGGCGGCGGCGCGTCTGCGCGACCCCGCGGCCCGGAGTGCGGCGGAGGTGGTGCTCGCCTACCCCGGGCTGCACGCGGTCTGGGTGCACCGCCTCGCCCACCGGTGGTGGCGGCGCGGCGCACGCCTGCCTGCGCGGCTGCTCGCGCAGGCGGCCCGCGCCGCGACCGGGGTGGAGATCCACCCCGGCGCGACGATCGGCCGCCGGCTCTTCATCGACCACGGCATGGGCGTGGTGATCGGCGAGACGGCGCGGATCGGCGACGACTGCATGCTCTACCACTCGGTCACGCTGGGCGGGAAGTCGGCGAAGCGCGAGCGGCGTCACCCGACGCTCGGCGATCGCGTGGTCGTCGGCGCGGGGGCCGTGATCCTCGGGCCGATCGTGCTCGGCTCGGACGTCAGCGTCGGCGCGAACGCGGTCGTGGTGAAGGACGCCCCGGACGGGGCCGTGCTGGTCGGCATCCCCGCCCGCGACCTGCGCGCGCTGGGCCGGGCCGAGGACGCGCTGGCGGATCCGGCCTTCTGGATCGACCCCGCGATGTACATCTAGGGCCGAGCGGTCGAAGGCCGGCCCGTTGAGGGCCGAGGCGGGGTGTCAGTCGTCGTCGTCGGGACGCGAGATGTCGCGCTTCGCGCTCTTGATCACCGCGAACGCGTCCAGGGCGTGCACTCGCGTCTCCTTGAGGTCGAGGATCGGCGCGGGGTAGCCGTCCGCCTCCGGCGTCAGCGTGTCGCCGAGCGTCCACGGCTCGTGGATCACGGTGCGGTCGAGCTCGGCCAGTTCCGGCACGTACTCGCGCAGGTAGCCGCCCTCGGGGTCGAACTTCTTCGACTGCGTCACCGGGTTGAAGACGCGGAAGAACGGCGACGCGTCGGCGCCGGACCCCGCGACCCACTGCCAGTTGGCGGCGTTGCTCGCCGGGTCCGCGTCCACGAGGGTGTCCCAGAACCAGTCCTCGCCGACGCGCCAGTCGACCAGCAGGTTCTTGATCAGGAACGAGGCGGTGACCATCCGGACCCGGTTGTGCATGTAGCCGGTCTTCCACAGCTCGCGCATCCCCGCGTCGACGAGCGGGAAGCCGGTGCGGCCCTGGTGCCAGGCGTCGATCCTGTCCTCGCCGGGGTGGCCCCAGGGGAAGGAGTCGAAGCGGGAGTCGAAGTTGGCGGTCGCGAGGTCGGGCCAGTGGAAGAGCAGGTGGTAGCAGAACTCGCGCCAGAGCACCTCGGCGAGGAAGCGGTCGCTGCCCTCACCGCGGTGCTGCCCCTTCGCGTGGGCCTCCTCGAGCGCGTGCCAGACCTGGAACGGGCTGATCTCGCCCCAGCGCAGGTGCGGCGACAGGTTCGAGGTGGCATCGCGCGCCGGCAGGTTCCGGTCGTCGGCGTAGTCGTCGAGCTGCTCGGCGAGGAACGCGCGCAGCCGCTTCGCCGCCGCCTTCTCGCCCGGCACCCAGCGCTCGCGGAGCCCGCCGGCCCAGTCGGGGCTGGTCGGCAGCAGCTGCCAGTCGTCGAGGACGTCGGAGGCCGCCTCGGTGGCGATCCCGTCGATCTCGCGCGGTCGCGGCAGCGGTGCGCGCGGAGTGTCCCGGTTGCGGCAGGCGCGCGCGAACGGGGTGTAGACGGAGTAGGGGGTGCCGCCGCCGGTCTGCACGGTCCACGGCTCGAAGAGCAGCGAGCCCTGGTGGCTCTCCGCCTCGACGTCCCGGTCGCGCAGCGCCTCCTTGATCGCGGCGTCGACCGTCCGCTCCGCCTTGCCGTAGCGGCGGTTCCAGTGCACCGCGCCGGTTCCGAGCTCCTCGGCGAGCTGCAGCACGACGGCCTCGGCCGGCCCGCGGCGCAGGATCAGGGACGCTCCCGCCTCCTCGAGGTCGCTCGCGAGCGCGAGCAGGCTGCCGTGCAGCCACCAGCGGGCCGCGCCGCCGAGCGGTCGGATGCCGTCGGACTCCTCGTCGAGCACGTAGCAGACGGCGACGGGGCCGCCGCGGTCGATCGCGGCCCGGAGTGCCGGATTGTCGGCGAGACGCAGGTCGTCGCGGAGCCAGACGAGAGTGGGGGAGGAGCTGCTCATGGTGCCTCCATGATCCGCGAGCGCGGCGCCCCTGCGAAGTGCTGGCCGCGCGGCGGCGGGGCGTGCTAGCGGAGGACGGGAGCTCTCAGGCCGAGGCGACGCGCTCGCGCAGCTTGTCGCAGAGGGCGGTCAGCTGGTCCAGCTCGTCGTCGTCGAGCGCCGCTCCGACGTGGTCCGAGATCGTCTGCATGTGCGTCATCGCCACCCGTCGGAAGAGCGCGTAGCCCTCGTCGGTGATCGCGATGACCGTGCCGCGGGCGTCCGTCGGGTCCTCGCTCTTCGTCACGCAGCCGCGGGCGACGAGGCGGTCGATCAGCCGGCTGACGCTCGGCTGCGTCAGCAGCACGTGCTTGTTGAGGTCGCGCAGGCGGGCCCGCCGCTCGGGCTGGAGCGTGAGGTTGAAGAGGACGTCGTACTCGTTGAGCGAGATCTCCTTCGACGGGAAGTCGGTGCTCAGCGCCCGCATCACGTGCACCTGCGCTCGGAACAGCGACTCCCACGCGGCGACCGCACGTCTCGAGCTCACGCATCCTCCTTGTGTTCCGTTCAGGATACGGCGTCTCGACGGTCGTCCGGCGCCCGGGGCGCGGGGCCGGTCGGAGGGTGTCGCGCGGAGGCGGTGCTCAGTCCGGGAACGACAGAAGGCCGGCCGCTGAGGCGAGCGGCCGGCCTTCATTCCCTTGCACCAAGAGTGTCCTGCAATCACTTCTCGCGCTTCCCGCCACAGCAAACGGTCGACGCACTTGAACTATATAACGGATCGATAACGCCGCAAGGACCGATTTCCTGAGCTTTCGCTGTGACCCACTGGCGCCGCCGTCCCGAGGCCGCCGCAGCACCGGACCGGGTCTCGATACGCCGCGTCCCGCGGCTACTCGACCAGCATGATGGCGCGGCCTCCGGCAACCGAGCGCGGGACCCGTAGGCACGCGGAGCGCTGCCGCTTGCAGACGCGCGAAGCGCCGCTGTCCCTTGCATGCTGATCGAGTAGCCCGCTCCGCGGGCATATCGAGATCCCCCACCGTCCGAGCGTGGGTCTCGATACGCCGCTCCGCGGCTACTCGACCAGCATGTTGTAGTGCCGCCGACCTCGAGTCCGACTCGGGGCCGACGACCAGCCGCATCCCGCGAGGCGTCTGGTGGAAAACGCGTGTCAGCGTTTTCCACGAGCCGTACGAAGGACGCTCTGCGGAACGCGGCTACCCGCGGAGCCGACCGCGGCGGAGCGAGCGCTCGCGCTCGCGCAGCAATCGAGCACCGAGGAGTGGGCGCGAGCGCCCACTCCTCAGAACAGGTCGGGGCTCGGGGTAGAGGCGTAGCGGATGGCGACGTCGGCATGGCGGTCGAAGCGGTAGCCGACGCCGCGGACGGTGCGGACGATGTCCTCGTAGCGGCCGAGCTTCGCGCGGAGGCGGCGGACGTGCACGTCGATGGTGCGCTCGTTCGGGGCGTCGTCGTCGGCGGCTCCCCAGAGCGAGGAGATCAGCTCGGCGCGCTCGATGGTGCGGCCCTCGCGGAGGACGAGGTACTGCAGCAGCTCGAACTCCTTGTAGGTGAGGGCGGTGGTCTCGTCGTCGAGGATGACGCGCTTGCGCGAGATGTCGATGACGACGCCGCCGGGGGCGCGGTCGAGGTCGGGCTCGGTCTCGGAGCGGCGGCGGGCGACCGCGGCCGGGTCCTGGAGGGCGAGGCGGACGACGTCGACGTCGCGGCCGCCGGCGCCCTGCGGGGCGAGGGCGACGGAGGCGTAGGTCTCGGCGTCGGGAGCGAACTCGGCGGTGACCCGCTTGAGCTCCTCGACCAGGCGGCCGAGGTCGATGCCGGCGGCGCGGGCCTTGGCCTCGTCGATGCCGACGTAGAGGGCGAAGCCGCGGGCCTCGGTGCCCTGCGGCACGGCGCGGAGCCGGGGAGCGGCGGGCGCCGCCTCGGGGGTGGCCTGCAGGCGGGGGGCGGCGACGGGAGTGGAGACGGGACGGGCGTGGAGGAGGGACATGACGAATCCTTGGGCTGGTCGGATCCGGGACGAGTGTCCGGGGAGCGGATCCGGGTGTGCGCGCGAGAGCCGGTGCACGAGGTGCGGGCCGGCAGGGGCGGATGCGGGGCATCCAGGGGTTCACCGCGCCTGCGACGCCCGGCCGATCAGAGGATCGGATCGATCAGTGCGATCGGGGGCGGAGGCTTGCGGAGAACCGGCGAGGGTGATTCCTCAGGCGCACATTCGACAGCGCAGGACGAGGCCGCCGGCCATCATCATGCCGGCATCCCCGATGGCCTCAAGGGAGGTCAGGGCGTGCGCGTTGTCAGTCATGTCCGAAAGTAAAGCGGATGGCGGCGGACCCCGTCAACAGATCCGCGCACACTGGCGCGCTCCGGGCGCCGGGGCGGGCGCCCGGAGCGGCTCAGCCGGCGAGCCCGTAGAGGCGGTCGCCCGCGTCGCCGAGCCCGGGGACGATGTAGCCGAGCTCGTTGAGCTTCTCGTCGAGCGAGCCGAGGACGATGGTCACGTCCTTGCCGACGAACGCCTTCTCCACGGCCGCGAGGCCCTCGGGGGCGGCGAGCAGGCAGACGGCGGTGACGTCCTCGGCGCCGCGGTCGAAGAGGAACCGGATGGCGGCGATCAGCGAGCCGCCGGTGGCGAGCATCGGGTCGAGCACGAAGCACTGGCGGTTGGACAGGTCGTCGGGCAGGCGCTCGGCGTAGGTGGTCGGCTCGAGGGTCTCCTCGTTGCGTGCCATGCCGAGGAAGCCCACCTCGGCGGTGGGGATGAGCTTGACCATGCCCTCGAGCATCCCGAGGCCCGCGCGCAGGATCGGCACGACCAGCGGCTGCGGGTCGCTCAGCGCGAGACCGGTGGTCGTGGTGACCGGCGTCTCGATGGTGACGGTGCGGGTGCGGACGCCGCGGGTCGCCTCGTAGGCGAGCAGGGTCATCAGCTCCTCGGCGAGCTGCCGGAAGGTGGGGGAGGGGGTGCGCTTGTCGCGCAGCACGGTGAGCTTGTGCGTGATCAGCGGGTGGTCGGCTACGTGGACGCGCATAAGCTCAATCTACTTGCCGGTCGGAGCCGGCCGGAGCCGGACGAGGGGGCGCGATGCGCGAGAGCGACCTCCCCCTCCCTCCCGAGGCGGACGACTGGATGCGGCTCGCGCTCGACGAGGCCCGCCGGGCCGCCGGGTGGGGCGACGTGCCGGTCGGCGCGGTGGTCGTCGACTCCGACGGCGCGGTGATCGGGCGCGGCCGCAACGAGCGCGAGCTGCGCACGGATCCGACGGCGCACGCCGAGGTCGTCGCACTGCGGGAGGCCGCTGCGACCCGCGGAGACTGGCAGCTCGCGGGCTGCACCCTCGTGGTCACCCTCGAGCCGTGCGCGATGTGCGCGGGGGCGATCCTCGCCTCCCGGCTCGAGCGCGTCGTCTTCGGGGCGTGGGACGAGAAGGCGGGCGCGGCGGGATCGGTGCACGATCTGCTCCGGGACCGACGGCTGCACCACGTGGTCGAGGTGTACCCGGGGCTGCGCGCCGACGAGGGTGCGCGGCTGCTGCTCGACTTCTTCGCGGCGAAGCGCTGAGCGGCCCGGAGCGCGAGACTCCCGAGCACGCGACTCAGCCCTGTGCGCCGACCCATTCGCCGAGCGCCGCCTCCGTCGCCGTCCGCATCCGCTCGAAGCGGCCCTCGCGCACGTCGTCCTCGAGCTGCTCGTGCCCGTAGCCCGCTCCCGCGGCGTACTCGGCGTCGCCCTCGAGCCAGCGCGCGGCCAGCTCGCCGGTGAGCTCGGGGTGGAACTGCACGCCGAGCAGCCAGTCGTCGATCGCGAAGGCCTCGACGGCGTAGGAGGGCGAGGAGGCGAGCAGGGTCGTCCCCGCAGGCAGGTCGAAGGTGTCGCTGTGCCACTGCATCACCGGGACCTCGGCGAGGTGGCGCAGCGGCGAGCGGAGCCCCGCCTCGGTCGCGACGATGCCGCGGAAGCCGACCTCGCGGGTCGGGCCGGGGCGGACCTCCTCGCCGAGCGCGGCGGCGATCAGCTGCGCGCCGAAGCAGACGCCGAGAGTCGGTCGGCGGTGGTGCAGCCGGTCCTGCAGCAGGGCGATCTCGGGCGAGATGAAGGGGTGCCGCGCGGTCTCGTAGACGCCGGCGCTCGAGCCGAGGGTGACGACGAGGTCGGGCGCGAGGATGTCGACGGAGTCGAGGTCGGTGCCGGCGACCGCGTCCACGTCGAAGCCCCGGTCGCGCAGCATCGGCTCGAGGGCGCCGAGTCCGGCGCCGCGCTCGTTGACGATCGCGAGGACCCGGCGCATCAGCCGGCGCTCCCGGCGGCGGCGGTCGGCTCCGTCGAGGGCGGCTGCGCCCCGCGGTCGACGTCGGGTTCGAGGTAGATGACGCGGGCGGCCGGGACCGCGTCGCGGATGCGCTTCTCCGTCGCGTCGATCCCCGCGGCCAGCTCGGCCATCGTCTCGGCGGCGGGGAAGGCGAGCTTGGCGGCGACGAGGATCTCGTCCGGACCGAGGTAGAGGGTCTTCATGTGGATGACGCGCTCGACGTCCGGACCGGCCTCGATGGCCGCGCGGATCGCCGCGGCGTCGGCCGGGGTCGCGCCCTCGCCCACCAGCAGGCTCTTGGTCTCGACGCCGAGGACGATCGCGACGACGACCAGGAGGGTGCCGATCATGATCGTGCCGATCGCGTCGAAGACGGTGTTCCCGGTGATCACCGAGAGGCCGACGCCGAGCAGCGCGAAGACGAGGCCGGTGAGCGCGGCGACGTCCTCGAGCAGCACGACCGGCAGCTCCGGCGCCTTCGCCCGGCGGATGAACTGCAGCCAGGACTGCTGCCCGCGGACCTTGTTCGACTCCTTGACCCCGGTGCGCAGGGAGTAGCCCTCGAGGCAGATCGAGACGACGAGGACCAGGATCGGCAGCCAGGCGTTCTCGAGCTCGTGCGGCTCGGCGATCTTCTCGACGCCCTCGTAGATCGAGAAGACGCCGCCGACGGAGAAGAGGATGATCGCGACGACGAAGGCGTAGACGTAGCGCTCGCGGCCGTAGCCGAACGGGTGCTCCTCGTCGGCGGCCTTGCGCGACTTGCGGCCGCCGAGCAGCAGCAGCAGCTGGTTGCCGGAGTCGGCGAGCGAGTGCACCCCCTCGGCCAGCATCGAGGCCGAGCCCGAGAAGAACCAGGCGACGAGCTTGGTCAGCGCGATGCCGAGGTTCGCGGCCAGCGCCGCGATGATGGCGGAACCGCCTCCGGATGCGCTCACGGGGTCTCCTCGGGGTGACTCGTCGGGGTGCTGGTGCTCGGGGGTGGTCGGCCCATCCTAGGAGGCGGGTGCCGGGCGGCGGCCTCCCGCCGTCGACCGAGTCGTGGCCCTTGCGCGGAGATCGCCTTCGTACGATGGGCGGATGACCGACGCACCCGTGCAGCTCCCGTCCATCGCCGTCCTCGGGCTCGGCTCGATGGGGGGCGCGATCCTCAGCGGTCTGCTCGCCCCCGGCGTGGAGGTGCAGGGCGGTGTCCGCGTGACCAACCGCGACGCGGAGAAGGCGGCGCGCTGGAGCGGCCACCCCGTGGTGACCGCGTTCGCGACCGCCGACGATCCGGAGGCGAACCGCCGCGCGATCGAGGGCGCCGCCGTGGTGCTGGTGGCCGTGAAGCCGCACATGGTGCCTGCGCTGCTCGACGAGATCGCCGACGCGCTCGCCCCCGGGACGATCGTGGTCAGCGTCGCGGCGGGCGTGACGGTCGCGACGTTCGAGGCGCACCTGCCCGCGTCGGTGTCCGTGCTCCGCTCGATGCCGAACACCCCGGCGGTCGTCGGCCGCGCGGTCACCGGTCTGAGCGCCGGCACTCGCTCGAGCGAGGACGACCTGGCGCTGGTCCGCCGGCTGTTCGAGACCGTCGGCGAGGTGGTGGAGGTGCCGGAGTCGCAGCTCGACGCGCTGTCGACGATCTCGGGATCGGGGCCGGCCTACGTCTTCCTCCTGGTCGAGGAGCTGACCGCCGCGGCGCTCGCCAAGGGCTTCACGCCCGAGCAGGCGGCGACCATGGTGACCGGCACCTTCCGGGGTGCCGCCGAGCTGCTCGTGCACTCCGGCGAGGAGCCGGCCGAGCTGCGCCGCCGGGTCACCAGCCCGAACGGCACGACCGAGCGCGCGATCGCCGTGCTGCAGGAGGCGGACCTCGCCGCCCTCTTCACCCGCGCGACGGACGCGGCCCTGGCCCGCGCCCGCGAGCTCGCCGCCTCCTGACGCCCGCCGCTGCTCCGCGAGATGCCACTTGGGTACGCGACACGCCGTGCGAGGCGTACCGAAGTGGCATCTCGCGGGAGGGGCAGGTGGGTCAGGAGCCGAGGGCCGCGAAGCGCTCGATGTCGGTGGGGGTGCCGCTGACGACGATGAGGTCGTGGTTGGAGACGACGGTCTGCTCGGTCGCGTAGGTGAAGGGCTTGCCCGGGCTCTTCACGCCGACGACGGTGACGCGGTGCTTGCGGCGCACGCCCGACTCGGTGAGAGTCAGGCCGCGGATCGGCTTGGGCGGGTACATCTTGGCGAGCACGAAGTCGTCGTCGAACTCGATGAAGTCGAGCATCCGGCCCGAGACCAGGTGCGCGACGCGCTCGCCCGCCTCGGCCTCCGGGTAGATCACGTGGTTCGCGCCGATCCGCTCGAGGATCTTGCCGTGCGAGCGCGAGATCGCCTTGGCCCAGATCTGCGGGATCTTGAGGTCGACGAGGTTCGCGGTGATCAGCACCGACGCCTCGATCGAGGAGCCGACGGCGACGACGGCGACCTGGAAGTCCTGCGCGCCGATCTGGGCGAGGGCGTCGAGCGAGCGGGCGTCGGCCTGGACCGCGTGGGTGACCCGCTCCGACCACTTCTGTACGAGCCCGGCGTCGGCGTCGATCGCGAGCACCTCGCGGTCGAGCCGGTCGAGCTGGCCGGCCGTCGCGGCGCCGAAGCGACCGAGGCCGATCACCAGCACCGGGGCGTCGTACCTGATGCGGTCAACCAACGATGGGCCTCTCTTCCGGTCGTCTGAACAACTGCCTGCGCTGGCTCGCGGCGAGAGCGGCAGCGAGAGTCACGGTACCAACGCGGCCCATGAACATCGTCAGCGCCAGCACGTAGACGCCGGAGGTCGGCAGCTCGGCGGTGAGCCCCGTCGACAGACCGGAGGTCGCGAACGCCGAGATCACGTCGAAGAGGACGTGGTCGAGCGGCGCCTTGGTGATGTGCAGGATCAGGACCGACGAGACGGCGACCGTGGTGGCTCCCCAGAGCACGACGGAGACCGCGAGGCGCAGCACGTCGTTGGGGATCCGGCGGCCGAACGCCTCCATGTCGTTGTTGCCGCGCGCCTCGGCGAACGCCGCGAGGAAGAGGATCGCGAGCGTCGTCACCTTGATGCCGCCCGCCGTCGAGGCCGAGCCGCCACCGATGAACATCAGCATGTCCGTGACGAGCAGGCTGGAGCCGTTGAGGTCCGGGATCGAGATGGTCGAGAAGCCGCCCGAGCGCGTCATCGTCGACAGGAAGAAGGACTGGAAGACGGTGTCGCCCGCGTCGAGGGTGCCGAAGGTCGTCGGATTGTCGAACTCGAGCACGATGTAGAGCACGGCTCCCGCGACGAGCAGGATCAGCGAGGTGACCAGCGTGAGCTTCACGTGCACCGACCACTTGCGCGGGCGCCGCCAGCCGCGGGAGAAGGCGTAGATCACCGGGAAGCCGATCGAGCCGAGGAAGACGCCGATCATCAGGATCCCGAGGAACCAGTAGTCGTCCTCGAACGGCGTCAGGCCGGCGGCGTTCGGGGCGAAGCCGGTGTTCGTGAACGCCATCGCGGAGTAGTAGAAGGAGTGCCAGATCGCCTCGCCGATCGGGATGCCGTCGATCAGCATCCGCGGGAAGAGGAGGAGGGCGACCACGATCTCGATCACCGCGGCGCTGATGGCGACCGTCGCGAGCAGACCGCCGATCTCGCCGAGCCGCACGGCCTGGCCCTCGGCGACGGGACCGGAGTGGATGCGGAGCGGGTTCGAGTCGCTCGCGGCCATCAGCTTCGCGCGGAGCCCGAGGCGGCGCGAGATCGCCAGGCCCATGATCGACGCGAGCGTCAGCACGCCGAGGGCGCCGATGTTCACGCCGATGAAGACGATCGAGTGGCCGAACGCGGACCAGTGCGTCGCCATGTCGACCGTGGCGAGGCCGGTGACGCAGATCACCGACATCGCGGTGAAGAAGGCGTCGTGCAGCGGGGTGACGGTGCCGGTCGTGCTCGACACCGGCAGTGAGAAGAGCAGGGTGAAGACGAGGATCAGGCCCGAGAAGATCATGATCGCGAAGCGCGACGGCGAGCGACCGGCGAAGTCGTCGACGAGGTCGCGGGCCCGGGCGAAGCTCGACCACGGCGAGGCCGGCGAGACGCCCACGGGGCTGCGGAACTGCTGCCGAACCACCACGGCGGGCCCTCCACTCGATCGCGGCCATGCTACCCGCTCGCCGGGCGGCTCCCGGGGCGCCCGGACACCATGCGCCGCGCGGCATACGCACGGGCGACACCCTGCCCGCGGCGGAGGGCGCTGACTACCCTGGGGGGATGGCTGACATCTTCGCGGTGATCGCGGACGGCACCCGCCGCGACATCCTCTCGCTCCTCCTGGAGCAGCGGGTCGAGGGTGCCGGGGGCGCCGGCGGCATGAGCGTCTCGCGCATCGTCGCGAAGCTCGAGCTCAGCCAGCCGACGGTGTCCAAGCACCTCAAGGTGCTGCGCGAGGCGGGGCTCGTCACCGTCCGCGAGAGCGGGCAGCACCGCATCTACGCACTGCAGTACGGGCCGCTCGTCGCCGTCGAGGACTGGCTGCTGCCGTTCGGCGCGGCCGACGAGGCCGACGAGGGCGCCGCCGTGCTCGACGCGGCGGCCGCCGCCCGAGCCGAGTCGCTCGGGCGGGCGCTCGCCGACCGGACGCACCAGGTCAGCGCGGTGGTGCAGGACATCCAGCGCGGTGTGAGCGAGGGAGCGACGAAGGTCGCGGAGGCGCTGCGCATCCGCAAGTGAGGCCGCATCGGTCGCCGCCAGGGGTTGCGCGACGGCGCGGATTCTCTTGGGGGGCCGCGTCGTGTAAGCTCGCGGGAGCCAGTTTTTCGTAAGCGGCCGTCCGTCGGGCGGTCGACCCCCTGAACGTTGTGAGGTCTTCGTGGGTTCTGTCATCAAGAAGCGTCGCAAGCGTATGGCGAAGAAGAAGCACCGCAAGCTGCTTCGCAAGACTCGTCACCAGCGTCGCAACAAGAAGTAGGCTCGCGCCTCTTCACCCTTCGAGCGTCCGCCCCTCTGGGGTCGGGCGCTCGTCTGCGTCTCCGGGCCCTTCTGCGTTCGGACCCTCTGCATTCGGACCCTCTGCGTTCGCGCCGTGCCGCTCTCGGGCCCGATCCGCTCGCCAGGACGCGTCTACACTGACCGGGTGGATGTGGCACTGACTCTCGTGGGCAAGCCCGGCTGCCACCTCTGCGACGACGCCCGCGCCGTCGTCCGGCAGGTCCTCGCCGAGCTCGCGGACGTGCCCGGCGCTCCGAGCGTCTCGCTCGCCGAGGCCTCGATCCTCGACGACGCCGAGCTGCACGAGCGCTTCGTCGAGGAGATCCCGGTCGTCCTGATCGACGGGCGCGTGCACACGTACTGGCGCGTCGAGCCGGATCGCCTGCGCCGAGCCCTGCTCGAGCGCGCCTGACCGCAGCGCATCGGCGGGTATCCGCCGTGATGCGAATGTTGTAGAAGGCCCCTCGGACGGGGGACTGGACCGCTGTCGAGCGGCGCCGGTTCGCGCATAGTCTCTTCACGGGGAGGCTCGCTCCCCGCATTCGGGGTGCGTTCGGCGTCTCGCGGGGGAGGAACTTCCATGACTCGACAGCGTCTGCTGCAGCAGCGTCGCCGCTCCACGGCGTCCGCGCTCGCGCTCGCCCTGCTCCTCGCCGGGCTCGCGCTGCCCGCCTCGGCCCACGCGGAGAACCTTCCCGAGGCTTCTCCGACGAGCAGCGAGCCGGCGCCGGTGAATCCCGAGGAGGAGACGCCGCCCGGCGAGACACCGCCGGAGGAGAACCCGCCCGTCGAGACCCCGCCGGGGGAGAACCCGCCCGTCGAGACGCCGCCGGGGGAGAACCCGCCCGTCGAGACGCCGCCGGGGGAGAACCCGCCCGTCGAGACGCCGCCGGAGGAGACGCCGCCCGCCGAGACACCGCCCTCGCAGCCCCAGCCGACCGAGGGTCAGGGCGGGTCGACGACCGGCCCGGTGCCGCTGCCCACCGTCGGCGGTGGATCCCCTGCGACATCCGCACCCGCGCCGAGCGCTGGAGGGGGTGCTCCCGCTTCCGGCGGCGGTGGCAGCCCGTCCACCGGAACGGGCTCGGGCTCGGGCTCCGGCTTCGGCTCGAGTGGCGGCGGCGGCGGCGGCAACTCCCGCGGCACCGCGACCACCGAGGCCGGCACGACGGCGCCGCGCGCCTCCGCGCCCGGACGGACGCTGCTCTCGACCTCCGCGGCCGACCCCGCCGCGGCACCCGTCCCCGGCACGGAGACGGCCGGCAGCCCTCCCGCCGTCTCGGTGTTCCTCACGCGCGACGCCGGGGTCGACCCCGGGTCGCTGACCGTTGATCTCGCCCGCTTCTACGGGGTGGGCGTCGCCTACGCCGGGTTCCAGCGCGAGGAGAACGCCACGGCCACGCTGCGCGCTCCCGCCGGGACGGAGACCGCGCTGACCGTCGAGAACCGCCAGGACGGCGAGTCGACCAGCACCGGATCGGCCACCGTGCCCACCGCGGCACTCCTCTCCATCGGCACCTACACGGTCACGATCAGCGGCGACCGCGGCTCGTCCGCGACCAGCACCTTCGGGCTGACCGCCTCCTCCGCTCCCGGCATCCTCGTCGAGCCGCGCGAGTCCTCCAGCGCCGAGGCGGCCATGCCGCGCGGCGCGGTCTGGGGCTTCGGTCCGGTCGAGAGCGTCACCGTCGGCGCCTACACGACCGCCGGCGTCCAGGCTGACCTCGCGGCGGGCGACCTCGCGGTCCGCGTCGACGCGCTCGGCTGGTCCGACCTCGACCTCGGCGAGGCCGTCGTCGCGGAGCCCACGGCCGAGGTCTACTGCATCGTCGCGGTCGGCTCGATCAGCAAGCGCACCGCCGCGGTCACGGTCGCCTACCCGGCGGAGGGCTCCACCGCGACGGCTCCCGACGCCGCGCAGGTCTGCGGCATCGCGATCACCTCCGCCAAGGCCGGCACCGTGCCGCCCGCAGCCTCCAGCACCGGCGGGCTCTCGGCCGGGGTCGGGCTCACCATCGGCGCGGGCGTGCTCGTCGCGCTGCTGATCGCCGGCCTGGTGACCACCGTCGTCCTGCGCCGTCGCCGCGAGAACGACGACCTGCTCATCGGCGGACCGCTCCCGCACCCGACGGAGCAGTGAGGCGCTCCTCCCGGTGCGTGACGACAGTCTGATCGCGGCGCTGCACCGCGGTCGTCCTCGGACGATCGCGGCGGCGGCGGAGCTGGTCCACCTGGCGCCGGCCGACGTGCGGATCGCCGTCGACCGGTTCCGCGCTCTGGGGCTCCTCGGCGGCGAGGGCGAGGAGATCGCCTACGTCCCGCCCGCCGACTGGGCGGCCGACGCGGTCCTCCGGCACACCGTGGCGGCTCGCCGCGCCACGCTCGAGGCGCTGGACGGCATCGAGCGCCTCATCGGCGACCTGCCCTCGCTGCTCGGCGCGTGGTCGGTCGGTGCCGCCGCCGACGATCTCGTCCCCACGCTGCTGCGTCACGGGCCGCACGCCTCGGAGGACCTCTGGTTCGACCTCGTCCGCAGGGACTCCGGGACGCTGATCGCGGTGCTCCCGGACGTCCAGCGCTTCCTCGATCCGCCGACCGAGCGCGCGCTGCGCTTCGGCCAGGCGCTGGCGGCGAAGGACCGGGTGCGGGTCATCATCCCCGCCGAGGGCGTCCGGGACCCGCGGGTGCTCGCGCGGATCGAGGCGTACCAGAAGGCCGGGGTGGAGTACCGCCTGCTCGAGACGATGCCGAGCTGGTTCTGGGTCGACGGCGAGTACCTGGCCGTGCCGTTCGAGTGGGGCGAGACCCGGCCGACGAGCGTGCTGGGCGTGCGGCACGAGGCGCTCGCGGGACTCGTCAGCGCCTACTTCGAGCAGCTGTGGCGGCAGGCGCTGCCGGTCGATGCGGCCGAGCAGAGCTGGACGTCGCTGCTCCGGCTGATGCGGACGGGCCTCACCCTCGAGACGGCCTCGCACCGGTTGGGGATCAACCCGCGCACGGGCCGGCGCCGCATCTCCGCCGCGATGGAGCACTACGGCGCTCCGACTCTCTTCGCCCTGGGAGCGGCCTGGTCGGCGGAGGGGGGCCCAGCGGCCCCGGAGGGGCCGGCCGAGCAGTAACGGCGCGGCTCCGGTCCGGGCTTCCCGGCCCAGGTGCCGAGAAGGTCCCGACCACTCGGGGAGGGTTCGGGTCGCCCCGAGTGGTCGTCTGCGCCGACCAGGCAGTCCCCAGTGTCCGGAGTCGGGCCTCCCCGCCGCAAGCGCCGCTTGCGGACATGTCCGGAAGAGGGCGTCGGCTCCGCTCGCCGAGCCGGCACCTTTCCTGCTGGTCGGGCAGCCCCGCAGGGGCCTACCCATGCTGGTCGAGTAGCCCCGCAGGGGCGTATCGAGACCCGCCGTCGTCAGCACGGTTGGTCTGCAGACCCGGGTTCTGACGGTGGTGGATCTCGATACGCCCGCTGCGCGGGCTACTCGATCAGCATGAGCGGGGCCCGGTGCGCGGTCAGGCGGCGGCGGTGAAGCGCAGCAGGATCGTGCGGGCCTCCGGGCGCAGCTGGAAGTCGGGCCAGACGTCGGGGCCGCAGGCGCGCGAGCCGAGGCCGTGCTGGGCGGCGTCGATCGTGAGCACCGAGCGGGTCGAGGCGGGCAGCTCGTGCGGGTGACCCGCCGCCGTCAGCTCGTGCGCGGTGTGGCTCGCGAGCGTGAAGCCGGGGAGCCGGCCGTGCAGGTCGGCCGCCGCCTCGATGCGCAGGCGAGCGGACCCGCCCTCGCTGAGGACCAGCTCCCGCACGGCGCTGCGGTGACCGTTCTCCTGCGGGCGCGCGTACTCCGTCTTCAGCTCGTCGATGCCGGCCGAGAAGCGGCCGACCCTGGTCGCGCGCATGCTGTCGGGGTACGACTCCCGCGGACCGGTGCCGAACCACTCCGCGCCGTCGACCGACGCCGGGAGGTCGAGCCGGATGCCGAGCCGCGGCCAGACCGAGCCCCAGCCGCGGGTCGGCACCAGGTCGACCCGGAGGACGACCCCGTCGCCGTCGAGGCTCCACTGCTCCTCGACGAGGAGTGCCGCGTCGAGGTCGGCGGCGGACCAGCGGGTGCGCCGGCGGACTCCCGCCGAGGTGTCGACCGACTCGACCCGGCCGACCAGCCGGTCGAGTCCCGCCTCGCGCCAGCGCGACGCGGAGGACGGCGCGGGCACGCCGTTGCCGTTGCCGGTGCGCGGGTCGCCCTCGGTATAGGCGGGGAAGCCGTCGCCCTCGTCGTTGTCGGTCGGGGCGCGCCAGAGCTCGGCGCGCGGTCCGTCGACCGCCAGCCCGGCCAGCGCGGTGAGCCGGCCGTTCCGGAAGCTCGCGAGCCCCAGAGCGCCCTCGACGGAAGCGCCGTCGCGGGGCGAGCGGGCCCAAGCAGGCATCGGTGCGAGCGCGGAGAGACGGCGCTGACCGGTGGTGATCACGTGCCCCTCCTCGGCCCAGACGGTGCTCGACGCGAGCGCCGCGTCGACGGTCAGCCACGCCTCGCCGCCGGTCGGCACATCGAAGACGGGCAGCGCCAGGCGCACGGAGTCGCCGGCCGCGATCGCGGGAGCGTCGAGCACGCCCTCCGCGGTGACCCGGCCGTCGAGCTCGACCCGCCATGCGAAGCGCAGGTCGGCGGTCGACGCGTCGTGACGCCTGTTCTCGACCAGCACGGCGTCGGGCTCGACCGTGACGCGCACCGGCGCCACGATCTGCTTCCACTCGAACAGCCCCGGACTCGGCGTGCCGTCGGAGAGGACCATGCCGTCCATCACGAAGTTGCCGTCGTGCACGACCTCGCCGAAGTCGCCGCCGTAGGCGTAGTACTCGACGCCCTCGGGCGTGCGGGCGCGCAGGCCGTGGTCGCGCCACTCCCACACGAAGCCGCCGTGCAGCCGCGGGTAGCGGTCGACGAGGTCCTCGTACTGGTCGATCGCTCCGGGCCCGTTGCCCATCGCGTGCACGTACTCGCAGAGCAGGAACGGCTTCGAGCGCTGGCGCGCCGACTCGCCGGCCGAGCAGCCGAGCAGCGGCGTGCGCGAGTCGTCGCGGCCGATCTGCTCCGTCTCGGGGATCGATGAGTACATCCGCGAGTAGACGTCGGTGTAGGCGCCGGTGTAGTCGCCCTCGTAGTGCACGGGGCGCGCGGGGTCCCGGCCGTGCACCCAGGACGACATGGCGGCGAGGTTCGCCCCGGTGCCGGCCTCGTTGCCGAGGGACCAGATCACGATGCTCGGGTGGTTCTTGTCGCGCTCGACGGTGCGCTCGATCCGGTCGAGGTACGCCTCGCGCCAGGCCGGGTCGTCGCTGGGGTTGCCCTTCCAGCCGTGGCGCTCGAAGCCGTGGGTCTCGAGGTCGCACTCGAGGATCACCCAGAAGCCCAGCTCGTCGGCGAGGTCGAGCAGGCGCGGGTGCGGCGGGTAGTGACTGGTGCGGATCGCGTTGACGTTGAACCGCTTCATCATCGCGAGGTCCGCGCGGGCGAAGTCCTCGTCGAAGGCGCGGCCGCGGTCGGGGTGCGTCTCGTGGCGGTTGACGCCGTGGAAGACGACGCGCTCGCCGTTGACCAGGAAGCGGTCGCCGCGGATCTCGATGGTGCGGAAGCCCAGGCGGAGCGAGACCGTCTCGCCCGAGGAGGCGACCTCGGCGTCGTAGAGGCGGGGCACCTCCGCCGACCACGGCTCGACGGACGGCACCTCGATCGGAGCGACGTCGCCGGCGCTCGCCCAGACCGTCTCGATGCCGAGCTCGGGGACGCGGAGGGTGACCGGGAAGGCCGTGTCGCCCGCCGTCAGCTCGGTCTCGATCCGGCCCGCGCCGGCGGCGAAGGAGGCGCGCACGAAGACGTCCTCGACGCCGCCGACCGGGCGGGCGATCAGGTGCACCGAGCGGAAGATGCCCGGCAGCCACCACTGGTCCTGGTCCTCGACGTAGCTCGCGGCGGACCACTGGTGCACGCGGACGACGACGAGGTTCTCACCCGGCCGCACCGCCTCGGTGACGTCGAACTCCTGCGCGAGCCGGCTGCCCGAGCCGATGCCGATCTCGACGCCGTTGACCCAGACGCGGTAGCGCGACTCGACGCCGTCGAAGCGGAGCACGACCGCCTCGGCGCCGGCGAAGGACTCCGGCAGCTCGAAGCTGCGGCGGTGGTCGCCGGTCGGGTTCTCGTCCGGGACGAACGGCGGCTCGGTCGGGAACGGGAACTGCACGTTCGTGTAGGCGGGGAGTCCGTAGCGCCCGTCGCCCTGGAGGACCCAGTGCGACGGGACGGGCAGCACGTCCCAGCCGGAGTCGTCGAAGGACTCGGCCCCGACGTCGTCCACCCCCTCGCCCTCGGGCAGCGCGTCGGCGCCGCCGGGCGTGCCCGGCGCGGCGGGGAGCAGGCGGAAGCGCCAGTCCCCGTCGAGCGAGAGCGTCGGTGCGTCGGTGTGCAGCCACGAGCGGGCGGCGCGGCGCCGGCCGGAGCCGGGGCCGGTGTCGGTGAGGTAGTGGGAGGACGTCGGGGCGAGGGTCACTTGACGGATCCTTCGGTCAGGCCGCCGCGCCAGAAGCGCTGCAGCACGATCATGGCGATGGCGAGCGGGATGATCGACAGCAGGACGCCGCCGGTCGTGAGCTCGTAGAACTCGGGCAGCCGGTCCACCTGGCTGAGCCAGTTGTTCAGGCCGAGGGTGATCGGGAAGAGCTCGGTGTCCGAGAGCATCACGAGCGGCAGGAAGTAGTTGTTCCAGATCCCGACCAGCTGGAAGAGGAACACGGTGACCAGCGCCGGGGTGAGGATCCGCAGCCCGAGGGTGTGGAAGATCCGCAGCTCGCTCGCGCCGTCGATCCTGGCGGCCTCGATGATGGCCGTGTCGACCGTCGCCTGCGCGTAGATCCGGCAGAGGAAGAGGCCGAACGGTGAGACCAGCGAGGGGATCAGCACGCTCCAGTAGGTGTTCGCGATGCCCATCTGGCTGAAGAGCAGGAACAGCGGGAGCGCGGTGGCGGTGCCGGGGACGAGGACGCCCGCGAGGATCGTGCCGAAGACCAGCTTGCTGCCCTTGAACTCGTACTTCGCCAGCGCGTAGCCGCCCGCGGCCGCGAGGTAGGTCGCGAGCAGCGCACCGACGCCGGCGTAGAGCACGGAGTTGAGGAACCAGCGGACGAAGATGCCGCCGTCGTAGGTCAGCACCTGGCCCAGGTTGTCCCAGAGCGCGAAGGTCGGCGCGAACCAGAAGCCGTAGGTGGCGAAGAGGTCGCCGGTGGTCTTCGTCGCGGCGACGACGACCCAGTAGACCGGGATCAGGAAGTAGATCGCGACGACGACGAGGATCGCGGTGACGATGATCGTCGAGGCGCGGTTGCGCCCGGCCGAGCGGTCGGGGCCGCGGCCGGCCTTCGCGGGCCGTTCCGCGGTGACGATGCCGGTGGTCGTGGGCGCATCGGCGGTGGCGCGCTCCGTCGTGCTCATGAGGACTTCCTGTTCGAGATCGAGAGGAACGTGAAGGAGAGGGCGAACGCGACGAGCGCGATCAGCACGGCCTGCGCGGCGGCGACGTTGTAGTCGTTGTAGGCGAAGGCGGTGGTGTACGCGCTGAGGTTCGGCGTGTACTGGCTGTCGATCGCGGGCGCGACCGTCTTCAGCACCTGCGCCTCAGCGAAGAGCTGGAGCGTGCCGATGATCGAGAAGATCGTCGTGAGCACCAGGGCCGGGCGGATCAGCGGGAGCTGGATGCTCCGCGCGACCCGCCAGGTGGACGCTCCGTCGACCTTCGCGGCCTCGTAGAGCTCGACCGGGATCGACTTCAGCTGAGCGACGATGATCAGCATGTTGTAGCCGGTGTAGCTCCAGAGCGAGATGTTCGCGATCGACCAGAGCACCGAGTTCGCGCCGAGGAAGTCGGGGTCGAGGCCGACCACGTTCGCGGCGTCGATGATCGGGCTGAGCCCGGGCACGTAGAGGAAGGACCACAGGATCGTGGCGATGACGCCGGGCACGCCGTAGGGCAGGAAGTAGGCGGCGCGGAAGAAGCCGGGGAAGCGCGCGGAGGCGGACTCGAGCATCAGCGCGAGCACCGTGCAGAGCGCGATCATGATCGGCACCTGCACGATGCCGAAGAGGAACATCCGGCCGATCGACGCGATGAAGTTGCCGTCGGCGAGGGCCTGGGCGTAGTTGTCGAAGCCGGCGAAGCCGCTGGTCACGCCCGCCTCGCCGAAGAGGCCCGAGCGGGTCACCTTCGTGAAGCTCGAGCCGATGGCGACGACGATCGGGATGATGAAGGTGAGGACGAAGAGCGCCAGGAACGGCGCCAGCAGGATCCACGGGGCGCGGGTGACGGAGCGGCGCCGCTTCGAGGCGCCGGGCGCCTTCGAGGTGGCGGCGACCGCGGCGGCGGCGGGGGATGTCGTGGTGGTCATGCGGAGGCCTTCCTGATGCTGAGGCCCTTGTTCTGGAAGACCGTGATGATCTGCTGCTCCGCCTGTGCGACGGCGTCGACGAGCGAGAGCCCGGACGCCTTCTTGCGGAAGCCGTCGCTGAGGATGTTGAACGACTGCTGCGTGACCGGCCACCAGGACCAGTCCGGGTTCTGCTCCGTCGCGGCGGGGACGAAGACGTCCTCGTTGTAGTTCTGGCCGCTGAAGAAGTCGCTCGGGCCCTTCCGGACCGAGCCGATCTCGCCGACCGCCGGGGACCAGCCGATGCCGCTGTTGGCGATCATCGCGTCGATGCCCTCCTGCGTGGTGGTCATCCAGACGGCGAACTCGAGCGCCTCCTTCGGGTGCTTGCTGTTCGCGAAGACCGCGGCCGTCGAGCCGCCGAGGAAGCTCGAGCCGTAGCCCGTGCCCTCCCAGACCGGCATCGGCGCCGCGCGCCACTTGCCGGCGCCGCCGCTGACGCCCTCGATCAGGGCGTCGCCCCAGCTCGCCGTGGTGCAGGAGGCGATCCCGCCGTTCGCGGCGGCCGCGAACCAGGCGGGGGAGTAGGCGCCGTAGCCGACCTCGACCAGGTCCTGGTCGATCGCGGAGTCGAAGAAGGCGGCGACCTTCGTGGTGGCCTCGTCGGTCATGTCGATGACCCAGCCGTCCTCCTCCGCCTTCAGCCACTGCGCGCCGGCCTGCGTGGCGAAGGCGGCGAACACCGAGGCGTCGGCGAGCGGGAAGCAGTCGAGGTAGGAGTCGACGCCGCGCAGCTCGGTCGCGACCGCGGCCCAGTCGTCCCAGGTGGTGGGCGTCTCGGCGCCGACGCTGTCGAAGATCTCCGGCTGGTAGAACAGCGCCATCGGGCCGCTGTCCTGCGGGATCCCGTAGACGCCGCCGGTGTAGCTGACCTGGCCCCAGAGAGTGGGGTCGTAGCGGTCGGCGTACTCCTCGGCGCCGTAGCGGTTGAGGTCGACGAGGCCATTGACCAGCAGGAACTCGGGGAGCGAGCGCATCTCGACCTGGCCGAGATCGGGGCCGCCGCCGGCCGCGAGGGCCGAGTAGAGCTTCTGATAGCCGCCGGCGTTGCCGCCGGGGATCCAGACCGCGTCGACCTGGACCTCGGGGTGCGAGGCGTTCCAGACGTCGCAGACCTTCTGCAGGTCCTTGAGCCAGGCCCAGTACTGGAGCCGGATCGGCCCACTGGCCGCCGGGATCGCCGCGCCGGCGTTGACCGAGACGGTGCCGGGCGTGGAGCAGGCGGTGAGGCCGCCGAGTGCCGCGGTGCCGAGGCCCGCGGCGAGCAGCTGTCGCCGGGTGAACGGATGCATGTGTCCCTCACTTCATCGTGGTGGAGTCCGGGACCAGTCCGCCCGGCTGATCCGGACGCTACCACAATTTCGAGTGCGTACTCGAAATTGGTGGAGGGCACCGCTCGGTCGCTCCGAGCGCGCGCTACGCTGGGCGATCGACCGGCTGCGCAGCCGGCACTTCGAGGGCGAGGAGCGGCCGATGGCGGAGGCGGGCACCACCCGGAGCGCGCGCCGCGGCCCCTACGCGAAGTCGGCCGAGCGCCGGCGCGCGATCATCGAGGCGGCGCACGCGGTCTTCGCCGCCCGCGGCTACGCCCGCGGCTCGCTGCAGGACGTCGCCGACCGGGTCGGGCTCAGCCAGACGAGCCTGCTGCACTACTTCCCGTCGAAGACCGATCTGCTGCTGGCCGTGCTGCAGCACCGCGACCGGATCACCGGCGACGGCTCGACGCCCGTCGATCCTGAGGAGGGGCTCGTCGAGGGCATCGTCCGCCAGACCCGCTACAACGAGACGGCGCCCGGCGTGATCGAGCTCTACGCGGTGCTCTGCGGGGAGTCGACGACCGACGAGCACCCGGGGCGCGACTTCTTCGCGTCGCGCTTCCAGCGGCTGCGCGCGGACTACGCCGGCCAGCTCCGGGAGCTGCGCGCCGCGGGCCGGCTGCGCGAGGGCGCGGATCCGGACCGGGTCGCCGCGTCGATCATCGCGCTCTGGGACGGCATCCAGCTGCAGTGGCTGCTGGAGAACGACGCGGTCGACATGGTGGCCTGCCTGACCGACTACCTCGACCTGATGATCCTGCCCGCGCCGTAGGCTCCGGGCATGACTCTCACCCAGGACTCGGGCTGGCTCTGGTTCGGACTCGCGATCGTCACGGCCGGTCTCGCGGAACAGAAGGGCCGCTCGCGCTGGCGCTGGTTCGTGCTCGGGCTGCTGCTCGGCCCGATCGCGACGGCGCTCGTCGTGCTGTGGGCGCGACCGGAGGCCGGGGTGGCGACGGACGTGCGCTGGAACTTCGCGATCGGCGCCGGCGTCGCCGCGGTGGCGCTCGCGCTCGTCGCGGTCACGTCGGCGCTCTGGCTGCTGCTCGTCCCCGCGGCGGTCGCGGCGCTCGTCGCCGGCCTGCTCGCCTGGCTCAGCCGCCGCGTCCCGTACGAGCGCCTGCCCCGCTGACGCCCTCTGCGAGGGCTACTCGATCAGCATGAAACGGACGCCTGCGCTTGCAGCATGAAGTGAACGCGTGCGCGCCTTCTTGCTGGTCGAGTAGCTGCGCAGCGGCGTATCGAGACCCGCCGTCGTCCGGTGGGTGGATCTCGATACGCCCTCTGCGAGGGCTACTCGATCAGCATGGGGCGAGACTCCGGCGCCTACGGCAGCAGGCGCGTGGGGCCGCGGAAGAGGTAGGTGACCTCGCGGAGGTTGGCCTGGCCGAGCATCAGCATGATCACGCGGGAGAGGCCCATGCCGAAGCCGCCGTGCGGGGGGACGCCGTAGCGGAAGAAGTCGAGGTAGAACTCGAGCTCCTCCGGCTCCAGGCCCTTCTCGCGCGCCTGCTCGACGAGGACGTCGACGCGGTGCTCGCGCTGCGCTCCGGTGGAGATCTCGACGCCGTTGTAGATGAGGTCGTAGCTGTTGGTGATCGTCCCGTCGCCCTCGCGGCGCATGTGGTAGAACGGCCGGATGCTCGAGGCGTAGTCGGTCAGGAAGACGAAGTCGTGGCCGAACTCCTCCTGCACGTAGGCCGCGATGCGGCGCTCGCCCTCGGGGTCCATGTCGTCGTCGGCGCGGGGCACCTCGTAGCCGCGCTCGGCGACGATCCGCTTGGCCTCGGCGAGCGGGATGCGCGGGAACGGCGTGGTCGGCACGCGCAGGTCGATGTCGAAGAGCGCCTTGATCGCCTCGCCGTGCTTCTCGACGACCGCGGTGAGGCCGGCGACGATCAGCTGCTCGTGCAGCTCCATCACGTCCTCGTGCGAGTCGATCCAGGAGACCTCGGCGTCGACGCTCGTGAATTCGGTCGCGTGCCGGGAGGTGAAGCTCGGGTCGGCGCGGAACGCGGGCCCGACCTCGAAGACCTTGCCGAAGCCGGCCGGCTGCGCCATCTGCTTGAAGAACTGCGGGCTCTGCGCGAGGTACGCCTTGGTCTCGAAGTACTCGACCTCGAAGAGCTCGGCGCGCGACTCGGAGGCGCTCGCCATCAGCTTCGGGGTGTGGATCTCGATGAAGTCGTGCTCGATCCAGTACGTGCGCAGCGCGTGCTCGAACGTGGTCTGCACCCGGGCGATGAGGTTCTGCTCGGGGCGGCGGAGGTCGAGGAAGCGCCAGTCCATCCGCTTGTCGATGCCGGAGTCGGCCGCGATCGGCGCCTCGGGGATCGACGCGCTGACGATCTCGAGCGACTCGAGCTTGACCTCGAGGCCGCCGAGCTTGACGCGCTCGTCGTGCTTGAGCTGACCGGTCACGCTCACGAACGAGCCCTGCGCGAGTCCGGAGATCGCCTCGGTGATCGCGAGCTTCGCGGCGGAGGCGTCGTCGCCCTCGACCGCCTCGCGGACGGCCGGGTTCACCAGCTGCACGGCGCCGGACTCGTCGCGGAGGACGACGAACTGCACCTTCTTCTGATCGCGCACGGTCTCGACCCAGCCGGCGACGCGCACCGGCCCGTCCTCGAGCGCGGCGAGCTTGCTGACGGTGGTTCGGGGGAGGCGGGTCTCGTCGGTCACGGTAGGGGAGTCTACTCGGGGCCCGCCGCGGGCGCCCCGTCGGCGCCGGTCAGCGGCTGCCGCGGGCTCCCTCGACCGTGCTGCCGCGGACGATCAGCGTCGGCTCGAGCACCTCGTGCCGGTGCTCGTGCTCCGGCCCGTGCAGCAGCTCGTCCAGCAGCAGCCGGATCGCGGCCGCCCCCATCGCCTCGCCGGGCTGAGCCAGGGTCGTGATCGGCACGAGGCTGTCCCAGGCGGAGCGGTTGTCGTCGTAGCCGGTGATGGCGAGATCGACCGGGAGCCGGATGTCCGACTCCGACAGGATCGACTGCACGATGCCGAGCGCGAGCAGGTCCGCCGCTGCGACGATGCCGTCCGGGCGATCCTCCGGTGCGCGGGCGGCGATCAGGTGGCCGAAGCGGCGGCCGTCCTCCACCTGCACCTCGGCGGTCGGATCCAGCTCGAGCGAGACTGCGCCGTTCGTCTCGGCGATCGCGCGCTCGACCCCCCGCAGGCGCTCGCGGACGGGGTTCGCGATGCTCGGGTCACCGGCGAAGGCGAGCCGGCGGCGACCGAGGTCGATCAGGTGCCGCGCGGCGAGGTATCCGCCGTGCTCGTCGTCCGCGCTGACCGTGCAGGCTCCGTCGACGGCGGCGTCGTTGAGCAGCACGACCCGTCGCCCGCCGCGGCGCTCGGCGACGACGTCGGGCGCCGTCCCCGGCAGTGGGGCCAGGAGGATCCCGGCGACCTGCTCCTCGGTGAAGAGGTCGAGGTAGGTGCCCTGCTTGGCCGCGCGCATGTCGGCGTTGCCGAGCACGACGCTCATTCCCGCGGCCTCGGCGGCGTGCTCGGCACCGCGCGCCATGTCCAGGAAGAAGGAGTTGCTGAGGTCGATCACGACGAAGCCGACGGTGCTGCTCGTCCCCGCGGCCAGCGCGCGGGCTGCGCGGTTGGGCGTGAAGCCGAGCTCGTCGATCGCCCGCTGCACCCGCTCGCGCGTCGCCGGCGCGACCAGCAGCGGACGGTTCACCACGTTCGAGACGGTTCCGAGCGCGACTCCCGCCAGGCTGGCGACGTCCTGCATGCGGGCGGGCGGGCGCCGCGCGGGCGAGCTCTCTGCCGCGGTCATCCCTGCCTCCGTCGCGTCCGCCGTCCGGCGGTCGGAGGTCACGGTATCAGCGCGCCCGGCACGGCGAGGCCCGCGGCCGGGAGCGATCCCGACCGCGGGCCGTGGTGGCGCGAGCGCCTAGGGGATGCGCACCGTCGTCGTGCGCGACGCGTCGACGGAGCCGCCGACCGACACGGTATACGTGCCGCGGGCGGCGACCCAGGAGTCGCTCTTCACATCCCAGTACTGCAGGAGGCGCAGGTCGGCCACGTCCTTCGCCGAGAGCGAGACCTTCACGGTCTTCGACTCGCCGGGCTGCAGGGTCACCCGCTCGAAGCCGACGAGGCGCTGCGCCGGCTCGCCGGTCGAGCTCGGGAGGGTGAGGTACGCCTGCGCGACCTCGGTGCCCGCCCGGTCGCCCGAGTTCGTCACGCGGAAGGAGATGTCGATCCCGATGTCCTTGATGCCGAACTCGGCTGACCTGTCGAACGTGATCTTCGGCGTCAGCTTCGCCTTCGCGTAGTCGAAGGTCGTGTAGGAGAGGCCGTGGCCGAACGCGAAGAGCGGCTCGATCCCCTGCGACTCGTACCACTTGTAGCCGACGGCCAGTCCCTCGGCGTAGTCGACCTGGCGGATCTCGGTGCTCCCCGCGGGGCGCTCCGTCGATCCGTCGGCGAAGACGCCGGGGTACTGCGCGGGGGTGCTCGCGGGGACGTCCGCGAGCGACTTCGGGAACGTCATCGGCAGCTTGCCCGAGGGGTTCACGTCGCCGAAGAGCAGGCCCGCGAGTGCCGGGCCGACCTGCTCGCCGCCGTACCAGGCCTCGAAGACGCCCGAGACGCTGTCGAGCCAGGGCATCTCCACCGCGGAGCCGGTGTTCAGCACCACGACGGTCGCGGGGTTCGCGGCGGCGACCGTCTCGATCAGCGCGTCGCCGTTGTCGGCCAGGCGCAGGTCGGCCAGGTCGTCGAACTCGCCCATCCGCTGGTAGCCGAACACGATCGCGACGTCGGCGGCTGCGGCGGTCGCGGCGGCGCTCGCCGGATCGGTGCCCGGGTCGAAGACGACGCTCGCGCCGGCCGCGGCGGCCCGCTCGCGGATCGCGGTCTCGGGGGAGACCAGGTCCTCGCAGTTCAGCGTGCCGGCGTTGTTGAAGCGCCAGGCCATGCTGCAGACCGAGGCGGCGCTGATCCCGTCGGTGACCGTGCTCGACGCCGTCGCGCCGATGACGGCGATCGTGGCGCCCTTCTCGACCGAGAGGGGCAGGACGCCGTCGTTCTTGAGCAGCACCGTGCCCTGCTCCGCGAGCGTCCGGGCGACGGCCTTGTGCTCCGCGGTGGAGGCGTCCGCCACGGGGGTCGTCGGCACCGGGTTGTCGAAGAGCCCGCCGCGCACGTAGGCAGCGATGACCCGCTTCGCCGCCGCGTCGATGTGGCCCTGGGTGATCTCGCCGGCCGCGAGCGCGGCGTCGAGCAGGGCGGGAGTGTAGAAGCGCGGCCGGTTGAGCTCCTGGTCGAGTCCGGCGACGAGCGAGGCCGCCGTCGAGTGCACGGCACCGAAGTCCGAGACCACGTAGCCGTCGAAGCCGAGGTCGTCCTTGAGGTTCGTGGTCAGCAGCGGGTTCTCGCAGGCGTAGACGCCATTGATCTGGTTGTACGAGCACATGACGCTCTCGGGCGAGCTCTTGCTCAGGGCGATCTCGAACGGCAGTTCGTAGACCTGCTTGAGCGTGCGCTCGTCGACGTTCGAGGAGCTGGTCTGCCGGTCGAGCTCCTGCTCGTTCGCGACGTAGTGCTTGAGGTCCGAGATCACCGGCTTGTCCGGGTCGCCGTCCTCGAGGCCGTTCACGGTCGCGGCCGTGAGCAGACCGGTGAGCAGCGGATCCTCGCCGAAGTACTCCGGCGTGCGTCCGGAGCGCGGGTCGCGCCCACCGGCCAGGCCGGGGCCGAGCACGCCGTTCTTGCCCTTGTCGAAGGCCTCGGCGCCCTGGGCCGCGCCCTTCTGCTCGGCGAGCGCCGTGTTCCAGGTCGCGGCGACCGAGATCGGCGCGGGGAAGGCGGTCACGCCCTCGGTGAAGCGGACCCCGTCGGGGCCGTCGGTGTACGTGACGAGCGGGGTGCACGGCACCTGCACCGGGTACTCGACCCCGGAGAAGACCGTCTGCTGAGGCGCGTTGGCGGGCTGCTCCACCAGCCAGCGGTACTTCTGCTGCGGCGAGCTCGCGGCGAGCAGCGCGTCGGCGCGCTGCTCCGGGGTCTTCGAGGCGTCCATCCACGGGACGCTCGAGCAGTCGACGGCGGCGGCGGGGGCGGTCGCGCCGACGAGGGTCGGAGCGGTCAGGGCGAGCGCGGTGGCGGCGACGAGCGCCCACCGTCCCCGCCGGCGCGCGGGGCGTGGCATGTTCGTCGGTCGCAGGGGCTTCAGTTGCATGTGCTGATCCTCACCATTGAGTCGATCGAAGTCCTGAAGCGCTTCAATCTGAGCACACACTAAGGAGCCGCGCAGGGCGGTGTCAACGGATCGCCGCTCCGCGAGTGTCGCGGGAAGCCTCCGGGAGCGGACGGCTCAGCGCACGATCCCCTGGCGGCGCGCCGCCGAGACCGCCGCGGTGCGGGAGGCGACGCCGAGCTTCGCGAACACGTGCGCGAGGTGCGACTTGACGGTGGTCTCGGTCACGAACAGCCGGGCGGCGACCTCGGTGTTGCTGAGGCCCTGGGCGACGAGGGCGAGCACCTCGGTCTCGCGGGTGCTGAGGCGCGGGGAGGGGGAGCGGAGGCGCTCGAACAGCCGCGCGGCGACCGCGGGGGCGAGCGCGCTCTCACCCGCGGCGGCGGCTCGGATCGCGGCCAGCAGGTCCTCGGGCGGCGCGTCCTTGAGCAGGTAGCCGCTCGCGCCGGCCTCGACGGCCCCCAGAATGTCCGCGTCGGTGTCGTAGGTCGTGAGGACGAGCACCGAGGGCGGGGCGGCCGAGGCCCGCAGCGCCCGCGTCGCGTCGACGCCGGTCTCGCGGTCGGCGCCGAAACGCAGGTCCATCAGCACCACGTCCGGGTGCAGGCGGGCGGCGGCGTCGATCGCCTCCGCGGGGGAGCCGGCCTCGCCGACCACGGTCAGACCGTCCTCCGCGCCGATCAGCGCGCGCAGCCCGGCGCGGACGATGGGGTGGTCGTCGACGAGGAGCACGCGGATCACGCGGCGCCTCCCACGGGGAGCTCGGCGCGGACCGTCGTCCCGGCCGGCGAGGAGTCGAGGTCCAGCCGCCCGCCGAGCTGCTCGGCCCGCTCGCGCATCGCCCGCAGACCGAAGGAGTCCGGCCGGGCCGAGGGGGTGTCCGCCTCGGGATCGAAGCCGGCCCCGTCGTCGGCGATCTCGAGGCGGGCGGTGCGTCCGTCGCTGCGGAGCGTCAGCGCGACCGTGCTCGCTCCCGAGTGCTGCAGCGCGTTCGCCACCGCGCCCTGGGCGAGCCGGAGCAGCGCCGTCTGCGTCTGCATCGGCAGCGCGCGGCCGTCCTCGGCGTCGACCGTGACGACGACTCCCGAGCGCTCCCAGTGCGTGGCGGCCAGTCGCCGCAGCGCTCCGTCGATGCTCTCGTCGTCGAGCGCGGGCGGGGCGAGCTCGCGGATGAAGCGCCGGGTCTCGTGCAGATCGGCGGCGGCCGTCTCCCGGGCGAGACGGATGTGCTCGATGCCCGGCCGTCCGGGGTCCGCCCGCTCGGCCGCGTGCAGCAGCATCTGGATGCTGGACAGGCCCTGCGCGACGGTGTCGTGGATCTCGCGGGCCAGTCGCGAGCGCTCCTCGGCGACGGCGGCCGCGCGCTCGCTCGCCCCGAGCCGGTCGCGGGTGGCGAGCAGCTCGGCGAGCAGCTCCTCCCGCTCGCGCGCCTCCCGGGCGAGGGCGCGCGCGGCGAGGCCGATCAGGATCGCGATCCCGGCGGCGATCACCGGGCCGACGACCCCGCCGATGCTCCAGCGGCCGTCCCAGCCGAGGGCCGCGACGGCGATGCCCGTGAGGCCGAGCACCGCGGCGATCGCCGCTCGCGGGGGCAGCACGTGCATCGCCAGGAAGAACAGCGGGAACGCGAGGTAGGCGGCGTCGGACTCGAGCAGGACGAGAGCGGCCCAGGCGAGGGTCACTCCCGCGAGCCACAGCATCCCGCGGCGGCGCGAGCGGGCCGTCCAGCGCGGCCCGGCGAGGTACGCGCCGAGCAGGAGGAGGCAGAGCAGGAGCACCGCCGGAGTGCGCGGGCCGGGCTCGACGAGCGTGCGCACGGCGACGAGGGCGAGCAGACCGCCGACCAGGAGGTGCAGTCCCGCGCGCAGTCCCGTCAGGACGGGGGCGAGCGGAGTGTGCGGCACGGGGGAACGCTACGCACCGCGGGGCTGCCTGTCATCGTGCGAAAGGAGGAGGCGGCCGTCCCTCGAAGAGCGGGCGGCGCCCCCGGTCGACCGCACGATGCGCCGGATGCGCGCCGCTTCCAGGCTGGAGGGGCCGCCGATCCCCGCGGCATCGACTCCCTGGAGGTCCCCGTGTTCGTCGCCTGGCGCGAGCTGCGTTCCGCACGCGGCCGATTCCTGCTCATCGGCGCGGTGGTCGCGCTGCTCACCCTCCTGGTCGGGTTCCTCTCCGGCCTGACCGGCGGTCTGGCCCTGCAGAATGTCTCGGCGGTGCTCGGCGTCCCCGCCGACCGCCTCGTCTTCTCGGCCGGCGCCGACGCACCCTCGTTCGCCGACTCCTCGGTCACCGCGCAGCAGGAGGCGGAGTGGGCGGCGCTGCCGGGCGTCGCGTCCGTCGAGCCGCTCGGCGTGCTGCAGGCCCGGGCGGAGGCGGGCGGTGCGCGCGTCGCGGTCGCCGTCCTCGGCGTCGACGCGGCGCTCGGGGCGCCGGCCGACCCGGGCGGCATCGCGCTCTCGGCGCCGGCGGCGAGAGCGCTCGGCGTCGGAGTCGGCGACACCGTGAGCATCGCGGGCACCTCCGCTGTCGTCTCCTCGATCGGCGGCGACGACTGGTACAGCCACACGCCCGTCGTCCGCCTCCCGCTCGCCGCCTGGCAGGCGCTCGCGGCCTCGCTCGGCACACCGGCCGACGCGACCGTCCTCGCGGTGCGCGGCTCGCCGGACTGGGCGGCGGGGGAGGCGGCGACCGGCACGGTCTCGCGCGCTCCGCTCGCCGCGCTCACCGCGATCGGGTCGTTCCGCTCCGAGATCGGCTCGCTGCTGCTGATGGTCGCGATGCTCTTCGGGATCGCCGCGCTGGTCGTCGGCGCGTTCTTCACGGTCTGGACGATGCAGCGCTCCGGCGACATCGCCGTCCTGAAGGCCCTCGGCGCCTCGACGCGCTCCCTCCTCCGGGACTCCCTCGGCCAGGCCCTCGTCGTGCTGATCGCCGGGACAGGGGCGGGGCTGCTCGCCGTGGTCGGGCTCGGGAGCCTGGCCGGGACCGCCCTGCCGTTCCTGCTCAGCCCCGTGACCACGCTGGCCCCGGCCGCGCTGATGATCGCGTTGGGACTGCTCGGCGCCGCCGCGGCCCTGCGCGCCGTCGTCTCCACCGACCCCCTCACCGCACTCGGGAGCGCACGATGATCGAACTGCACGACGCCACCCTCACCTTCGACGACGGCGGCTCGCGCCTCACCGCCGTCGACCGGGCCGACCTCGAGTGCCGGCCGGGGACCGTGACCGGGCTGACCGGCCCGAGCGGCTCCGGCAAGTCCAGCCTGCTCGCCCTGGCGGCGACGCTGATCCGCCCGGACTCCGGCCGCGTGCTGATCGACGGCGACGACGTGTCGCGCCTGTCCCGGGCGGGGGCGGCCCGGCTGCGCCGCTCGCGGATCGGCATCGTCTTCCAGCAGGCGAACCTGCTGCCCGCGCTGACCGCCCGAGAGCAGCTGCTGGTGATGGACCGGCTCGGCGACCGGCGGCGGAGCTCGGCGACGGCGCGGGCGGACGAGCTGCTCGCGGAGGTCGGCCTCGCGGACCGCGCCCACGCCCGCCCGGCGCAGCTCTCGGGCGGTCAGCGGCAGCGGGTGAACATCGCCCGCGCGCTGATGAACGCACCGTCGGTGCTGCTGGTCGACGAGCCGACGAGCGCCCTGGACACCGAGCGCGGCGCGGCGATCGTCGACCTGATCGTCCGCCTCACCCGCGAGCGCGGGACCGCGACGCTCCTGGTGACGCACGAGGAGGCGCACCTCCCGCGACTCGACCGCGTCGCGACGATGCGGGACGGGCGGTTGTCGGCGGGCGAGCCGTGCGCCGCGGTGCCGGCCGGTCGGCGGTCCGCGGCGCGGTAGCGTCGCCCGCATGAGCACCGCACTGATCACCGGAGCGTCCACGGGCATCGGGGCCGCCTTCGCGCGCGCCTTCGCCCGCCGGGGCTTCGACCTCGTCCTCGTCGCCCGCGACCGGGGCCGGCTCGAGGAGGCGGCCGCCGCCTTCCGCGCGCTCGGCGCCCCGCACGTCGAGGTGCTGCCCGCCGACCTCTCCGACCGCGAGGACGTCGAGCGGGTGCGCGTCCGGCTCGTCGACCCCGAGCGGCCCGTCCGGGTGCTGGTCAACAACGCCGGCTTCGGGATCGACGGCAGCTTCGCCGAGCCCGACGTCGCGGCGCAGGACGAGGCGTTCGAGGTGATGGTCCGCTCCGTGTCAGTGCTCTCCGGCGCCGCGGCGCAGGCGATGGTCGGCCGCAGGCGCGGGGCGATCCTCACCGTGTCGAGCGTCGCCGGCTTCGTGAACCTCGGGCCGTACTCGGCGATCAAGGCCTGGGCGACGGCCTTCACCCAGTCGCTGGCGGTCGAGCTGCGCGGTACGGGCGTGCGGGCCGCGGCGCTCTGCCCGGGCTGGGTGCGCACCGAGTTCCACGAGCGCGCGGCGATGGACACCGCCTCGATCCCCTCCTTCCTCTGGCTCGACGCGGACGCGGTGGTCGAGGAGTTCCTGCGCGACGTGGCGCGCGGCTCGGTCGTCTCGATCCCCTCCTGGAGGTTCGGCGTGCCGATCAGCGTGGTGCGCCACCTGCCCGGCTCCCTGGTCCGCCGGCTCTCCGCGGCGGTGAGCGCGCGGCGCTGACCGCCCGCCGCAGCCGGGCACGGCAGAGGTGCGGATCGGCCGTCCCTATTCCCGGCGTTCCTCCACGCGGCGTTCCGTACACTTGACGCTCGTGGTTGCCGATCAGATCCATCTCGTGCGGCACGGCGAGGTCTTCAACCCCGACCGGGTCCTCTACGGGCGACTCCCGCACTTCCGGCTCTCGGACCTGGGCAACCGGATGGCGCGCGCCGCCGCCGACGACCTGCTCGAGCGCCGCCGGCCCGTCACGGCGCTGTTCGCCTCGCCGCTGCAGCGCACCCAGGAGTCGGCTCAGCCGATCTCGCGGGCTTTCGAGCTCGAGATCGTCACCGACGCTCGCCTGATCGAGCCGACCAACCGCTTCGAGGGCAAGCGCGTCGCCGCCCGCAACTCGGCGCTCAAGGACCCGCGCAGCTGGCCTCTGCTCCGCAACCCCTTCGAGCCCAGCTGGGGCGAGCCCTACCTCTCCATCTCGGCGCGGATGTACGCGGCGCTCGAGTCCGCCTGGCAGGGCACGGCCTCCGGCGACGCCGCGCTCGTCAGCCACCAGCTGCCGATCTGGACCACCCACCGCGCGATCGCGGGGGAGAAGCTCTTCCACGACCCGCGCAAGCGCCGCTGCGCGCTGTCGAGCATCACCACCTTCGAGCGCCGGGGCGACCGCTTCGTCGAGGTCGGCTACTCCGACCCGGCGGCCGGCCTCCAGGGCCTCGCGACCGACGTCGGAGCGGTCTGATGCGCCGCACCCGCGCGCTCGGCGTGCTCGTGCTCGTCGGCGCCCTCGCGCTGAGCGGCTGCACCCGCGACAAGCTCGCCGAGGACTACCGGCAGGGCACCAACAACGGCTTCATCTCCGGCGACGGCACGATCACGGAGGTCCCGGTCGATCAGCGGGGCGAGGCGATCGAGTTCACCGGGACCGACGAGGACGGCGAGACCATCGACTCGGCCGATCTCGCCGGCCGGGTCGTCGTCGTCAACTTCTGGTACGCCAGCTGCGCTCCCTGCCGCGCCGAGGCGGCGGACCTCGAGCAGGTCAACAGCGAGTTCGCCGGTCAGGACGTCTCGTTCGTCGGCGTGAACGTGCGCGATCAGGCGCCGACGGCCGCCTCCTTCGCCGCCGACTACGGCATCAGCTACCCCTCGATCGTCGACACCGACTCCTCGGTGCAGCTCGCCTTCACCGGCGACGTCCCGCCGAACGCGGTGCCGACCACGATCGTCCTCGACAAGGAGGGCCGGGTCGCCTCGCGCATCCTCGGTCAGCTGCAGGAGGCGTCGATCCTCTCGACGCTCGTGGGCGACACGCTCGCGGAGTCGGAGTAGCGCGGTGAGCGAGGTCGTCATCAGCGGCCAGCTCCTCCTCGCGGTGCCGATCGCGCTGCTGGCCGGGCTCGTCTCGTTCGCGTCGCCCTGCGTGCTCCCGCTCGTGCCGGGGTACCTCGCCTACGTCGGGGGCTTCACCGACGCCGACGAGCGCGCCGCCCGGGGCCGCCGCCGCATCGTGCTGGGCGTGCTGCTGTTCGTGCTCGGCTTCTCACTGGTCTTCGTGCTCTTCGGGGTCGCCGCCGGCTCGATCGGCTTCTGGCTGCGCGCCTACGCCGACGTCATCACCCGCGTGCTCGGCGTCTTCGTCATCGCGATGGGGCTGGTCTTCATCGGCCAGCTCTCCGTCCTGCAGCGCACGATCCGTCCCGGCTTCCGCCCGGCGACCGGGCTGATCGGCGCCCCGCTGCTCGGCATCGTCTTCGGCGTCGGCTGGACGCCCTGCCTCGGCCCGACGCTGACGTCGATCCTCGCCCTGAGCTACGGCGCCGGCTCGCCCTGGCGCGGCGCGCTGCTGACGGTCGTCTACTGCCTCGGCCTCGGCATCCCCTTCCTCCTGGTGGCGTTCGGCTTCAGCTGGGTGATCACCACCCTCGCGTTCGTGAAGCGCCACATCCGCGTCATCAACATCGCCGGCGGCGTCGCCCTCGTCCTGATCGGAGTCCTGATGGTCACGGGCCTGTGGAACACCCTCGTCTACGGAGCACTCTTCGAGGTGATCAATGGCTTCCAGCCCGCGCTCTGAGTCCGGGTCGAGCACCGAGTCCGGCTCGAGCACCGAGTCCGACTCGAGCACCGACGCCTCGGCAGGCACCGACGCGACCCAGCGGAAGGCGGACGCGTCCTTCCGCCCCGCCGACCACTTCGACTCCGACGGGTCGATCACGCAGCCGACCCTCGGCTTCACCGGCTGGGTCCGCTGGATGTGGCGCCAGCTCACCAGCATGCGCACCGCGCTGTTCCTGCTGCTGCTGCTCGCGATCGCGGCGGTGCCGGGCTCGCTCGTGCCGCAGCGCTCCTCCGACCCCAACGGCGTCACCCAGTACTTCGTCGACAACCCGGACCTCGCGCCGCTGCTCGACAAGGTCCAGGCCTTCGACACCTACACCTCGGCCTGGTTCTCGAGCATCTACCTGCTGCTGTTCGTCTCGCTGATCGGCTGCATCATCCCGCGGACGAAGCACCACTTCGAGGCGATGCGCTCGCGCCCGCCGCGCACCCCCGCGCGCCTGCAGCGTCTGGCCGGCTACACCGTCCGCGAGGTCGAGGGAGCGAGCGAGGAGGAGGCGATCGCCTCCGCGCAGGCCGTCCTGCGCCGGGCGGGCTACCGCACCGAGCGCCACGACGACCCGCGCGGCCGCTGGTCGAGCGTCTCGGCCGAGCGCGGCTACCTCCGCGAGACCGGCAACCTCGTCTTCCACTCCGCCCTGGTCGGCATCCTCCTGGCCGTCGGCATCGGCGGCGGCTTCGGCTACAGCGGCCAGCGCGTGCTGGTCGAGGGCTCGCAGGGCTTCGCCAACAACCTGGCCGGCTACGACTCCTTCAACCCGGGCCGGTTCTTCGACAGCAGCCAGCTCGACCCGTATCAGCTGACCCTCGACTCGCTCGACGTGCAGTACGAGGAGCAGAACCAGCAGGCGCTCGGCCAGCCGGTCGACTTCACGGCGCACGTGACGACCACGCAGCGCGACGGGGACTCCTCCGACGAGACGATCAAGGTCAACGACCCGCTCGCGGTCGGCGGCACCAACGTCTACCTGCTCGGCAACGGCTACGCGCCGACGATCACGGTGCGCGACCCCTCGGGCACGGCGATCTTCACCGACTCGGTGCCGTTCCTGCCGCAGGACGCAAACCTCACCTCGGTGGGCGTCGTCAAGGTGACCGACGGCCTCGCCGAGCAGGTGGGGCTCACCGGCTTCTTCTACCCGACCCAGGACGAGCTGGCCTCCGGAGCGTCGACCTCGATCTTCCCGGACCTGCAGTACCCGGTGCTCTCGCTCAACGTCTTCGAGGGCGACCTCGGCCTCGACGGCGGCGTGCCGACCTCGGTCTACGTGCTGAACACCGACTCGCTCACCCGCCTCACCGGCGGGCAGACCGGGGTGCCGTCGATCACGCTCAAGCCGGGCGACTCCGCCGAGCTGCCCAACGGCCTCGGCACGGTCACCTTCGACAACGTCGGAGCCGATCCCTCCGTCGTCGGCACCGACAGCGTCAAGCGCTTCGCCTCGTTCGACATCCACCACGACGCGACCCAGGGCTGGGTGCTGCTCTTCGCGATCCTCGTGCTCGCGGGGCTGCTCACCTCGCTGTTCGTGCCGCGGCGCCGGGTGTGGGTGAAGGCGACGAGCGGGGCCGACGGCGGGCTGACGCTCGAGTACGCCGGGCTCGCCCGCGGCGAGGACCCGCAGCTGACCCGCGCGGTCCGGACGATCGCCGACCGACACGCGCCGCTCGACCAGCCCTGAGGCGGGCCGGCCCCGACGTCGATCTGCTCCGACGCCGGCCGGCCCTGACGCGGCCGGCACCGGACTCCTCGGGGGCCGCGGTCAAGTGATCCAACCTGTGCATGTGTGCAGGGGCGCCTCACGGCGCCGTCGCTTACCCTGGAGGGGTGATCGAGACCCTCTCGCAGTACTCCGTGCTGTGCCTCTACTCCGCCATGGGCATCTACGCCCTGGCCTTCATCTTCTTCGCCATCGACCTGGCCCGGCGCTCGTCGGTCGCCGACGGCGACTCGATCGAGGTCGTGCGCGAGGCCGAGCGGGTCGCCTCCAGCGCCGCCGCCGACCGCGCGGCGAGCGGCAAGGCCACCGTCGCGTCCGGAGCGGCCTCCGCCGGCGGCAACGGACGCACCGCGACGCTCTCCCGCCTCGGCAGCCGGGTCGAGGACGAGGTGTACAACGCACCGTCCCGCTCGAAGGCGATGCGGATCGGCTTCTCGCTCACGCTCCTCGCCTTCGTCCTGCACCTCGGCGCCACCGTCCTCCGCGGCATCGCCGCCGGCCGGGTGCCGTGGGCCAACATGTACGAGTTCTCGATCACCGGGACCGTCCTCATCATCGGCGTCTTCCTCGCCGTGCAGCTGCGCTGGGACCTCCGCTTCCTCGGCGCGTTCATCACCGGCCTCGTGCTGGTCCTCCTCGGCGTCGCGACCGTCAACTACTACGTCGACGTCGTCCCGCTGCCGCCGGCCCTCCAGTCCTACTGGCTCGTCATCCACGTGCTCGTCGCGATCCTCGGCACCGCCTTCTTCGCCCTCGGCTTCGCGCTCTCCGTCACCCAGCTGCTCCAGTCGCGGAGGGAGACCAGCGGCGAGAGCGCCCCCTCGGTCCTCCGCTTCCTGCGCACCCTGCCCAGCTCGCTGACGCTCGAGAACCTCGCCTACCGCGTCACGATCATCGGGTTCATCCTCTGGACCTTCACCCTCATCGCCGGCGCCGTCTGGGCCGAGAAGGCCTGGGGCCGCTACTGGGGCTGGGACACCAAGGAGGTCTGGACCTTCATCATCTGGACCATCTACGCCGGCTACATCCACGCCCGCGCCACCCGCGGCTGGCGCGGCACCCCCTCCGCCTGGCTCGCGATCATCGGCTTCTCCGCCGTCATGTTCAACTTCGGCGTCGTCAACGTCTTCTTCAAGGGGCTTCACGCCTACTCCGGCCTCGACACCGGCATGTGATCTGCGGGCGCTGGTGGGCGCGCTCGCGGCGTTGTCGTCGCGGTCCGTGGCGCCGCCACGCACCACTCCTCCGCCTTGCGATCACACCCACCAGCACCCGCAGATCGGTGCTGACGGGGGCGGGGCCGTCGCTGCGCGACGAGCCTCAAGAACACAGCCGTCGCTGCGCGACGAGCCTTTGCGGCAGGGCCGTCGCTGCGCGACGAGCACTCGGGAGCAGGGCCGTCGCTGCGCGACGAGCCTCATGAGCACGGCGGCCGCTGCGCGACGAGCACTCGGGAGCACAGCCGTCGCTGCGCGACGAGCTTGAGCACGGCCGTCGCTGCGCGACGAGCTCCTCCTGGGGGCGGCAGCGCCGCACGCAGGACGGTCGGCGCATTCATGCTGGTCGAGTAGCCCCGAAGGGGCGTATCGAGACCCGACATCGTCAGCTGGGTGGGTCTGCAGACTCGCGTTCTGGCGCTGGTGGATCTCGATACGCGCGCTGTGCGCGCTACTCGATCAGCAGGAAGGTCCGCGGTCCGTGGGATGGTCCGCCTTTTTTGCTGGTCGAGTAGCCCCGCAGAGGCGTAGCGAGACCCACCGTCGTCCGCACGGCAGGCCTGCAGACTCGACCTCGGGTGCTGGTGGATCTCGAGACGCCCGCTGAGCGCGCTACTCGATCAGCATGGAGTGCGGAGGCGCTCAGGCGCCCGTGATCACGTCGATGAGGTGCGGGGCGAAAGGCTCCGCCAGCGCGAGGACGAAGCGGGTGCGGGCGCCCTCGGGGTGGACGTCGCGGTAGAGGCCGCGGAGGTCGGGGAGGGTCTGGCCGCGGCCGGGACCGAAGGAGGTGTCGACCTCGACGGGGACGCGCGGGGCGGAGGTGAGCTCCAGGGCGCCGACGGCGATGGCGGCCGCCATCGGGTCGTGCAGTGCGGCGGTCCGGTCGCCGAAGTGGCCGACGTAGAAGTCGAAGTAGTAGTCCAGCGCGTGCCCGATCGCGGACGCCAGCGGGTCGGCGGAGCGGATCAGGACGTCGCGCTGCTCCTCGTCCAGGAGGTGCTTCATCGTCACGTCGAGCGGGACGAGCGTGAGATCCCAGTCCGCGGCGACGACCTCGGCGGCCGCGGCCGGGTCGTGCCAGATGTTCGCCTCGGCGACGGCGGTCACGTTGCCCGGCGCGAGCCCCGCGCCGCCCATCACGGTCACCGAGTGCAGCAGCGACGGCAGCTCGGGGTGCTTGCGCAGTGCGAGCGCGAGGTTCGTCAGCGGGCCGATCGCGACCAGCCGCAGCTCGCCGCCGTGCTCGCGGGCGAGGCGCAGCAGCAGGTCCGCGGGGTCCTCGTCGACCGGCTCCGCGCCGGCCGGCAGGACCACGCCGCCGATGCCGTTCTCGCCGTGCACGTGCGGGGACCCGCCGGAGTAGGGCTCCTCGAGGAAGTCGTGCGCGCCGATCGCGACGGGGATGTCCGTCCGGCCGGCGAGGGCGAGCAGGCCGAGGCTGTTCACGGCGGCCTGGCGGGCGTCGGTGTTGCCGCTGACGGTGCTGATGCCGACGAGCTCGGCGAGCGGCGAGCGCAGCAGGTAGGCGAGGGCGAGCGAGTCGTCGATGCCGGTGTCGCAGTCGAGGAAGACGGGGACGGTGGGTGCGGTCACGGGACTCCGATGCTCGAAGGGGGTGGGGTGCGGCGGGCATCGGCGGCCGGAGCAGATCCATTCTGGCCCTCCGGCGGCGCCGCCCCGACCGCGGGTAGCCTGAACCGGTGCCCGCCGCCCGGCCGGTGCTGGAGTCGAGGAGGGGCCCGTGCCGCGTCCGTCCCTCGTCGCGACCGTCGCGGACGCGCTGCTCGACGAGATCGTCGCCGGCCGCATCCCGATCGGCTCCGAGCTGCCGAGCGAGGGCGAGCTGGCCCTCGCGCACGACGTCAGCCGGGCGACCATACGCGAGGCGCTGGGCCGCCTCCAGGGCCTCAATGTCATCGATGCGCGCCGGGGCAAGCGCGGCACGGTCAATCCGGTCGCGCGCTGGAGCGACCTCGAGCCGATCCTGCGGGCCACCGCCTCCGGCACGGACTCCGCCGAGGCGTCGCTGCACCTGATCGAGGTCCGCGAGATGATCGAGACCGGCGCCTCGGCGCTGGCCGCGGTCCGCCGCTCCGACGCCGACCTCGCGCGGCTGGAGGAGGAGCTGGCGCGGATGACCGCCGCTCACGAGGCCGGCGACCTGGCCGCCTTCGTCGCCGCCGACATCGCCTTCCACGACGTGATCCTCGCCGCGACGGGCAACGTCTTCGTCGCCGCCGTCTTCGCGCCGCTCGCGAAGGTGATGCGGGCCAAGCGCGAGCAGACCTCCGCGCTGGTGCAGATCCAGCGCAACGCCCTGGCCAAGCACCACGCGGTGCTCGAGGCGATCCGCGCTGCTGACGCCGATGCCTCCCGCGTGGCGATGGCCGACCACATCGCCCAGACGGCCGAGGATCTGCGGCGCTACGTGCTCTCCGGCCCCACGTCCGACGGCCCTGCCTCCTCCGGTCCCGACGCCGACTCCGCGAGGGCGGCCCGCGCGTAGCCGAGCGCGGTGACGACGTGCGGTCGCCAGCGCTCCAGCGCCGCGGTGTCGGGAGACTCGCGCGGCACGCTCACCCACTCGCGGAGGGTCCGCCTGCCCATCATGACCGGGTCGGCGTCGCCGCGCCCGGTCAGCTCGACGGCGTCCTGCCGCGTCAGCTTCACGATCAGCCGGTCGTCGGCGCCGAGGAAGCAGACGATCCGCCCGCGGTGCCGGATCGCGGGGGAGCCGAACATCGTCGCGATGTCGACGTCGTCGAGCGCGGCGTGCTCGATCAGGTCCTCGAGCAGGTGCCGCCGGGCGGGGAGGGGGCTCGTCATGCCCGGAGGCTACTCGCGCGGGCACGCCCCCTGCGCGGCGGACCTGCTGGTCGAGCAGCCCCGGAGGGGCGGATCGAGACCCGCCCTCCGCCGGCAGTGTCGTCTGCAGACCGGCGTGCAGACGGTGGTGGATCTCGATGCGCCCGCTGCGCGGGCCGCTCGATCAGCAAGGGAGGGATGGCTTCTGCGGGGGAGGGCGGCCCCTTCCACCACAGGCCGGACTGCTTGTAAGATATCTGATACCTCAGGACGAAGGAGTACCGGTGATCTCGGAGACGACGCTGCTGCAGCAGTACCCCGCGCAGGTGCCGGTCGAGGCCGCCGCCGTCGCCGCCACGCGGACGGAGCGCACGCCGGTGCTGGTCGTGCTGGACGACGACCCGACCGGCACGCAGTCCGTCGCCGACCTGCCGGTGCTGACCAGCTGGGCGGAGGAGGACCTCCGCTGGGCGCTCGCCACCGGCGCGCCCGCCGTCTACGTCCTCAGCAACACCCGGAGCCTCGCGCCCGAGGACGCCGCCGAGCGCAACCGCGAGATCGTCGCGAGCGCGCTCGCCGCCGCCCGCTCCCTCGAGGTCCCGGTCGCCTTCGTCAGCCGCGGCGACTCGACGCTGCGCGGGCACTTCCCGCTCGAGACCGACACCATCACGGACGCCCTCGACGGCGCGGTCGACGCCGTCCTCCTTGTGCCCGCCTTCCCCGATGCCGGCCGGGTGACGATCGGCGGTGTCCACTACATGCGCGGCGCGGACGGGCTCCAGCCGGTCGCCGCGACCGAGTTCGCCCGCGACTCGACCTTCGGCTACGCGCACTCCGACCTGCGCGAGTGGGTCGAGGAGAAGACCGACGGCCGGTGGCTCGCCGACCGGGTCGTCGCGCTCGGCCTCGACACGATCCGCGCGGGCGCCGAGGCGGTCGCGGCAGTGCTGGCTCCGCTCCGCGGCGGCGTGCCGGTGGTCGTCGACGCCGTCACCGAGGACGACCTCCGGCTGCTGGCCCTCGGGCTCGCGCAGGCGGAGGAGGCGGGCCTCCGCGTGCTCTACCGGGTCGGGCCGCCGTTCGTCCGGGCGCGCATCGGCCAGGCGGTGCACCCGCCGCTCACCGCCGACGAGGTGTTTCCGAGCGGATCCGACGCGGCCGATCGGTCCCGCGGCGGCCTCGTCGTCGTCGGCTCGCACGTCGGCCTCACCTCGCGTCAGCTCGAGCGGCTCGCGGCGACCGGCTCGCTCCGCGCGACCCTCGAGCTCGACGTCGACCGCGCCGTCGACCCCGACCGCGCCCCCGCGCATCTCGCCGAGCTCGTCGACGAGGCGGTCGCGGCGCTCGCGGAGGGCGACGTCGCCGTGCACACCAGCCGCTCGCTCCGCCGCACCGACGACCCGCAGGAGAGCCTCGACATCTCCCGGCGCGTCTCAGCTGCGGTCGTCGCCGTGGTGCAGGGCGTGCTCGCCCGCGTCCGCCCGCGCTTCGTCATCGCGAAGGGCGGCATCACCTCGAGCGACGTCGCGTCGAAGGGCCTCGGCATCCGGCGCGCCGTCGTGCGTGGACCGATGCTGCCCGGCCTGGTCTCGCTCTGGGAGCCCGTCGCGGGCCCCGCGACGGGCATCCCCTACATCGTCTTCGCCGGCAACGTCGGCGACGACGAGTCGCTGGCGCAGGTCGCCGCGACGCTCCGCGCTCCCACGCTCTGACCGCACATCCGCATCCGCACCGATCCCTGGAGGACCCCGTGACCACGCCCGACACCACTCCCACTCCCGGCTCGGACTACACCGTCGCCGTCCTCGGCCTCGGCGCGATGGGCCTGCCGATGGCCACCCGCCTGGCCGGCTCGCTGACCGTGCACGGCTTCGACATCGCCGAGCCGCGCCTCGCGCTGGCCCGCGAGGCCGGCATCACGCCGTTCGGCTCGGCCCGCGAGGCGGTGGCCGGCGCCGATGCGACGCTGCTCGCCGTCCGCAACGGGGCTCAGCTGCGCGAGGTGCTCTTCGGCGGCGCCGACTCCGAGGGGATCGCGACCGCGCTGCGTGCCGGCTCCGTCGTGATCATGACCAGCACGGTCGGCATCACCGAGGTGACCGAGGTGGCGGCGGCGCTCGCCGAGCACGGGGTCGACCTGGTCGACGCCCCGCTCAGCGGCGGACCGGTGCGCGCGGGGGAGGGCGACCTGCTGATCGTCGTCGGCGCGACGCCCGCCGCCCGCGAGCAGGCCCGTCCCGTGCTCGACCTGCTCGCCTCCACCCTCAGCGTCATCGGCGACCGGCCCGGAGACGGGCAGGCCTTCAAGACCGTCAACCAGCTGCTCTGCGGCGTGCACATCGCCGCCGGGGCGGAGGCGCTCGCGCTGGCCGCGAAGCTCGGCCTCGACCCGGCGGCCACGCTCGAGACGCTCTCCGCCGGAGCGGCCGGCTCGTTCATGCTCGGCAACCGCGGGCCGCGGATGCTGCAGGCCGGCGAGGACGGCGGGGCCGAGGTGCTGAGCCGGCTCGACATCTTCGTCAAGGACCTCGGCATCGTCACCACGGCGGCGCGCGGCGCGGGGCTCGCCACGCCGGTCGCCGCGGCGGCCGAGCAGCTCTTCCTGCTCGGTGCGGCCCAGGGACTCGCGGCGGCGGACGACTCGGCGATCATCTCGGTGCTCGCGCCGCCCGCCTGAGCGGAGGCGGGCCCTGAGAGCCTCAGAGCAGCGCCCACGTCTCGCGGAGGCGGTCACGCCACCAGGCCAGCCGCTCCGGCGCGACCGCGTGGCGCAGCAGCAGCGCCTCCGACACCTCGACCCGCTCGACCGGGATCGCGCCGTCGACGGGCCGCAGCGGCCGCTCGGTCACGTCGGCGGCGAGCAGCGAGGCCGTGCCGAGCCCGCAGTCGTAGGGCAGCTCGGGCAGCGCCGCGGCGAGCGCCGCTCCCATCGCCAGCCCGACCGAGCTGTCGAGAGCGCTGGAGACCACCGCGGGCAGCCCCGCCTCGGCGACGATCTGAAGCGCCCGCCGCACCCCGCCGAGCGGCTGGGCCTTGACCACGAGCAGGTCGGCGGCACCGGCGCGCGCGACGGCGAGCGGATCCGCGGCCTTGCGCACGCTCTCGTCGGCGGCGACGGGGATGCCCATCCACTTCACCCGGCGGCGCAGGTCGGCGAGCTCGTCGACGCTCGCGCACGGCTGCTCGACGTACTCGAGGTCGGCGGAGGCGAGCGCGTGCACGGCGTGCTCCGCCTCGTCGACGTTCCAGCCACCGTTCGCGTCGACGCGGATGCGGCCCTCCGGCCCGAGCACCCGGCGCACCTCGGCGACCCGCGCCACGTCGTCGGCCAGGGTCTGCCCGCGCTCCGCGACCTTCACCTTGGCGGTGCGGCAGCCGTGGTAGCTCGCGAGGATCGCGGCGACCTCGCCGGCGTCCACCGCGGGCACGGTCGCGTTCACCGGGATGCGGCCGCGCAGCGGCGCGGGCTGCTCGTTCCAGCCGTAGTCGAGGGCGGCGCGCAGCCAGGCGGCCGACTCCGCGGGCCCGTACTCGAGGAACGGCGAGAACTCGGTCCAGCCCTCCGGCCCGCGGACCAGGGCGATCTCGCGATGGTCCACCCCGCGGAAGCGGGTGCGCAGCGGCAGCGCCACGACGCGCAGTCCGGCGTCGACCTCCTCGAGGGCGGGCAGAGCGGCGGGGAGGGGAGCGGGCACGACATCGTCCATCCCGCCATCATCCTCCGCCGGGGGAGCGGGCCGGGACGGGCGGCGCTCCTGCCGCGTCGACGACGACCGCGGGCAGTCCGTCCTCGCCGCCGACCGGTGCCCGCCCCCGTGCGAGACTGGCGTCCACGACGCTCGACCCCGGAGGGATGCGATGAGCCAGGTACCCGTGAGCCCGCCCCCGATGAGCTTGTCGCCCGCGGTGCCGCCCGGAGTCCCGGGGGCACCCCGGCCGCTCGGCACCGGCGGCTGGATCGCCCTGGGCGCGAGCATCGTCGTCGGCGTCGTCTACACCGGCGTGCTCGGCACGCTGCTCGCTCTCGGCATCGGCACCGCGATCGACGCGACCGCCGACGCCCTGCCGACCGCGGCGCCCGGCTTCACCGACGAGCCGTTCGGCGAGGCGACCGACGGCCCGGACGCCGGCGACCCGACGGACCCGCTCTACGACTACCCGGGCTACCAGGACGGCGACGCCGCGATCGTGCTCGCGCAGCCCTCGGCCGAGGCCGCGATCGCGCAGTCCGAGGCGGCCGTCGCGGCGATCGAGTCGACCGTCCTCGACGGCTGGACCTCGGCCGACGACGAGTACTACGAGCGCTCCGAGAACGGCTACGGCGGCCCGTCGCTCCTCTACGACTACATCTCCGCCACGAGCTACGCCGACGCCGACCTCGGCTCCGACGCCGCCAAGCAGGCGGTCGTCGACGTGTTCACCGCCGCGGTCGCGCCGCTGGGCTTCGACGCCGTCGACGTCGCCGACACCCCGGCGGAGTGGTCGGAGGTCGGCTACGAGTACGAGGGCGACCTGAGCGACGAGGAGGCGGGCGCCGCGCTCTGGGTCGTCACCGCCTACTCCACGGTGGAGGACGTGCCCGCGATCGAGATCGGCCTCGTCGATCTCGGCGCCGACAGCACCGGAGAGGTCGAGCAGATGCTCGACGACGTCGGGCTGACGCCGCCGGACAGCGGTGCGTTCCTCGCGGGCTACGCCAACGCGATCCTCGAGGAGGGCGACCGCGCCGAGTTCACCGAGCGGATGCAGGCCTACGGCGGAGTCGCCGCCACCTGAGCCTCCGGTACCGGCAACCGGGTGACCTCGCAAGCCCGAGCCGACGACCCGCGCGCCGCCTAGCGTGAGGGCATGGCCCAACCCCGAGCGACCAGACCCCTGCGCGACTACGCGGCGATCGGCGACGGTCGCACCGTCGCGCTGATCGCGAGCGACGGGAGCGTCGACTGGCTGCCCGTCCCCGACCTCGGCTCGACCCCCGCCTTCGCCGCGCTGATCGACGCGAAGACCGGCGGCTGCATCGAGCTCGCCCCGGAGGAGCCCGCGGAGACGACCCGCCGCTACGTGGGCGACACGAACGTGCTCGAGACCACCTTCACCACCGAGTCCGGCACCGTGACGGTGACCGACGCGCTGGTGACGGGTATCGCCGGGCGCCTGCCGTGGGCCGAGCTGGCGCGCCGGGTCGAGTGCACCGACGGCGAAGTCCGGATGCGCTGGGTCGTCCGTCCCGGAACCGGCCTCGGCACCTTCTCCCCGTGGATCCAGAACGCGGACGGCCGCTCGCTGATCCGGGCCGGCGACATCACCATCGGCGTCACCGGGAAGGACCACGGACCGGTCGACGAGTCGGCGCCCTCCGGCGCGGGCGACGAGCTGGCGGGCGGCTTCGTCGCGACCGCGGGCGGCGAGCGGCACGTCCTGGTCGTCTCGGCGACGCACGACGAGCCCCTGCACTTCCCGGTCGCGGTGAACGTCGACCGGGGGATCGACCGCACGCTCGCCAGCTGGCAGTCCTGGTCCGACGAGTTCTCCTACGACGGGCCCTGGGCCGGAGCGGTGCAGCGCAGCGCGCTCGCGCTGAAGCTGCTGATCTACTCGCCCACCGGCGCGATCGCGGCAGCCGCCACCACCTCGCTCCCGGAGTCGCCCAACGGCGGCAAGAACTGGGACTACCGCTTCGCCTGGGTGCGCGACGCCGCGTACACGGCACACGCGCTGGTGCGGTTCGGCCTGCGCGAGGAGACGCACGCGGCGCTCTCCTGGCTCCTGCGCACGATCAAGGAGCACGGCCCGGATCTGCACATCTTCTACGGCCTCGACGGTTCGCTGCCGATCGAGCAGACCGAGTACGACGTGCCCGGCTACGCGGGCATCGGCCCGGTCCTCGCCGGCAACGGCGCGCAGAGCCAGCTCCAGCTCGGCGTCTTCGGCGACCTCTTCGACATCTGCCGCATCTACGTCGACGAGGGCAACGTCCTCGACATCGAGACCGGCCGGCTGCTCGCGCGGATCGCCGACACCACCTGCGACCTCTGGCGCAACCGCGACGCCGGGATGTGGGAGCTCGAGGAGGAGCAGCACTACACCTCCTCGAAGATGGGCTGCTGGCAGGCGCTCGACGCCGCCGTGCACCTCGCCGAGCTCGGCCAGGTGGCGGGCAGCCCCGACCGCTGGCGCTTCGAGCGCGACCGCATCCGCGACTGGATCGAGGAGAACTGCTGGTCCGAGGAGCTCGGCTCCTACGTGATGTACCCGGGCAGCGAGGAGCTGGACGCCTCCGTCCTGCTGCACGCGCCGAGCGGCTACGAGCGCGGCGAGCGGATGGTCTCGACCATCGACGCGCTGGTGAAGGAGCTGGGCCGCGGCGCCCTGCTGTTCCGCTACTCCGGCATGGAGGCCGAGGAGCACCCGTTCGTCGCCTGCTCGTTCTGGCTCGCCGGTGCGCTCGCCTGCGTCGGCCGGCACGACGAGGCGATCGCGCTGATGGACGAGCTGGTCGAGACGGTGCCGAACGACGTCGGCATCATGTCCGAGATGGTGGCCGTCGACGACCTCGCGTTCTGGGGCAATCTGCCGCAGGGCCTCAGCCACCTCGCGCTGATCAACGCCGCGATCACGATCGAGGAGCTGGCGCCGGAGAAGGTCGGCGAGCGCTGACGGCGGCGTCCGGGCCCCCGACGATCGGCGCGGCGCACCGCTAGACCCGGCGACGGGTTCGCGCAACCCGGTTGAGGGGCTCCCGCCGCGGCGCGTAGACCGGACTCATCACCCCGGACCGTCCTGCGCGGCGTGCCCGGGAGCGGCAGGAAGGAAGAGCAGATGGATCTCGGCATCTCCGGGCGCACCGCCCTCGTCACCGGCGGCGACTCCGGCATCGGCTGGCACACCGCCCAGCTCCTGCTCGCGGAGGGCGTCACCGTCGTCCTGAGCGACAAGGACCAGGGGAAGCTCGACGAGGCGGCCGCCCGCCTCGGCGCCGCGGACGGGACGCTGCACGCCTTCGCCGCCGACGTCACGAGCGTCTCCGAGCTCGCCGCCCTGCACGAGCGCACGGCCGAGGCCGTCGGCGAGATCGACATCCTCGTGCAGTGCGCGGGCGTCACCGGCGCCCAGGGCCTCTTCCACGAGATCGACGACGAGGGCTGGACCAGCACGCTCGAGACCGACCTGCTCGGCCCCGTCCGGCTCGTCCGCGAGTTCCTGCCCGACCTGCGCTCCGGAGGCTGGGGCCGCCTCGTGCTCACCGCCTCCGAGGACGCGGTGCAGCCCTACGACGACGAGCTGCCCTACTGCGCGGCGAAGGCCGGCGTGCTGGCGCTCGCCAAGGGCCTCTCCCGCTCCTACGCCCTCGAGGGCCTGCTCGTGAACGCCGTGTCGCCGGCCTTCATCCACACGCCGATGACCGACGCGATGATGGACAAGCGCGCCGACGAGAACGGCACCTCGAAGGAGGAGGCCATCTCGTCCTTCCTCGACGAGGAGCGGCCCTACCTGGAGCTGAAGCGACGGGGCCGGCCCGAGGAGGTCGCCGCGGTCATCGCGTTCCTCTGCTCGGAGCGCGCCTCCTTCGTGAACGGCTCGAACTACCGCGTCGACTCGGGATCGGTCGCGACGATCTAGCCCCGGGCGTCCGGCCCCCCCAGTCCCGGCGCCGTCCAGGTCGCGCACCCCGCGCGTCCGGGCGACGTCCAGCCGAAAGAGTCACAATCGAAGTCGGGTTTTCCGCATCCCGGCACTGTCAGAGAAAGGAACGGTCCATGACCACCACCCTCGAACGCCACGTCGAAGCCCCCGCGGGCTCCGGAGCGAAGACCAGCCGCCGCCAGAACGCCGAGAAGGGCTTCAAGGCCTCCAAGGAGCTGCTCGACAGCCTCCAGATCGTCCTCGTCGACCTGATCGAGCTGCACGTCCAGGGCAAGCAGGCGCACTGGAACGTCGTCGGCAAGAACTTCCGCGACCTCCACCTCCAGCTCGACGAGATCATCGAGGCCGCGCGCGAGTTCAGCGACGACATCGCCGAGCGCATGCGCGCGCTGCACGGCATCCCGGACGGCCGCAGCGACACCGTCGCGGCGACCACGACGCTCCCGGAGTACCCGCACGGCGAGATCGACACCGCCGAGACCGTCGACCTCATCACCATCCGCCTCGAGAACACCGCCGCCACCATGCGCGAGGTCCACGACCAGGTCGACGACGAGGACCCGACGAGCGCCGACCTCCTGCACGCGATCATCCAGAGCCTCGAGCAGTACGCCTGGATGGTGTCGGCCGAGAACCGCACCACCTCCGCCGCGAAGTAGCACCACCGCACCACCCGTCGAGGGATCCCGCCTGCGCGGGGTCCCTCTTCGCGTCCCCGGGGTCCGCGCCGACGGAGGACCCCGCGGAGTGGGCGCGTCCTCCGCTGATCGAGCAGCCCGCGCAGCGGGCGCACCTCATGCTGATCGAGCAGCCCGCCCAGCGGGCGCACTTCATGCTGATCGAGTAGCCCGCGCAGCGGGCGTATCGAGATCCCCGTCGTCCGCAGTGCTGGTGCCGTCGGTCTCGATACGCCCTGCGGGCTACTCGACCAGCATGCGCGCAACCGGACCGATCCCGCCCCCAGCCCCCGACAGTAGGGTCGAAGCCATGAGCACGCAGGTTTCCGAGCTGTTCGACGCGCGCCGCTGGGCGCCGGTCGACGGGTTCGACGGTCTCGAGGACATCACCTACCACCACGACCGGTCGGGCCGCATCGCCCGGGTCGCGTTCGACCGGCCGGAGGTGCGCAACGCCTTCCGCCCGCGCACCGTCGACGAGCTGTTCCGCGCACTCGAGGACGCGCGGACGAACCCGCGCATCGGCGTCGTCGTCCTGACCGGCAACGGCCCCAGCCCGCGCGACGGCGGCTGGGCGTTCTGCTCGGGCGGCGACCAGCGCATCCGCGGCCGCGACGGCTACCGCTACTCCGACGGCGAGACCGCTGAGGGCATCGACTCTGCGCGCAACGGCCGCCTGCACATCCTCGAGGTGCAGCGGCTGATCCGCTTCATGCCCAAGGTCGTCATCGCCGCCGTCCCCGGCTGGGCGGCCGGCGGCGGGCACTCGCTGCACGTGGTCTGCGACCTGACGATCGCCTCCGAGGAGCACGGCCGCTTCAAGCAGACCGACGCCGACGTGGGCTCGTTCGACGCGGGCTACGGCTCCGCCTACTTCGCCCGCCAGATCGGCCAGAAGAACGCCCGCGAGGTGTTCTTCCTCGCCCGTGAGTACTCCGCGCAGCGCGCCTACGAGATGGGCGCCGTGAACGCGGTCGTCCCGCACGCCGAGCTCGAGGCGACCGCCCTCGAATGGGCGGAGACGATCCTGACCAAGTCGCCCACCGCGATCCGGATGCTGAAGTACGCCTTCAACGCGGTCGACGACGGCCTCGTCGGCCAGCAGCTCTTCGCAGGCGAGACCACCCGCCTCGCCTACGGCACGGACGAGGCCGTCGAGGGCCGCGACTCCTTCCTCGAGAAGCGCGCGCCCGACTGGTCGCCCTTCCCGTGGCAGTTCTGACGACGGCGGCGGGGACCGGGCCGGCGCGATCCGGGGCGGCGCGGCGATGACCCGCCCGCTCGCCTCCGTCGATCCGGCTCCGGAGAAGGTGCTCATCGCCCTGCGCGCGGCGCTCGACGGCAGCGGTCCCGCGGTGCGGATCGCGGCTCCGGGAGTGGAGTCGGACCCGGATGCGGACGCGTCCGTCCCGCAGCGCGTCGCCGTGGTCGTCGAGACCTCCGGCTCGTCCGGCCCGCCCAAGCGCGTCGCGCTCGCCACCTCGGCGCTGCTGACCAGCGCCTCCGCCGCCCTCGCCGAGCTCGGCGGCCCCGGCCGCTGGCTGCTCTGCCTGCCGACGCACTACGTGGCGGGAGTGCAGGTGCTGGTCCGCTCGCTGACCGCCGACGTCGACCCGGTCGTGCTGCCGCCCGGCGGCTTCGACGCCGCCGCCTTCCTCGCCCTCGCCCGGACGATGCCCGCGGGGGAGCGGCGCTACTCCTCGCTGGTACCGGTGCAGCTCGCCCGGCTGCTCGACCTCGCGGAGAGCGTGCCCGCCGAGGCCGCGGTCCTCGCCTCCTTCGACGCGCTGCTGATCGGCGGCCAGTCGACCCCGCAGACGCTGCGCGACCGGGCCGCCGCGCTCGGCGTGCGGATCCGGCTCACCTACGGCTCGAGCGAGACCGCCGGCGGCTGCGTCTACGACGGCGTCCCGCTGCGCGACGTGCGGATGCGCGTCGTCGACGGCCAGGTCCTGCTCGGCGGCCCGACCCTCGCGGAGGGCTACCTCGACGCGGACGGCGGCCTCGACGCGGAGCGCAGCGCCACCGCCTTCGTCTCGCTCGACGGCGAGCGGTGGTACCGCACCGGTGACGCCGGCGTCGTCGAGGACGGCCGCCTGAGCGTCACCGGCCGCCTCGACCGCGTGATCGTCTCGGGCGGGGAGAAGATCTCGCTGGACGCGGTCGAGCGGGTGCTCCGCGACGGGCTCCTGCCCGACGCGGTCGTGGTGCGCCGCTCGGACGCGCAGTGGGGCGAGGTGCCGGTGGTCGCGACGACCGCGCCGGACGCCGACCTGGCGCGGGTGCGCTCCGAGGTGGTCGAGCGGCTGGGCCGAGCAGCCGGTCCGGCGGCGGTCCTGGCCCTCGCGGAGATCCCGCTGCTCGCCTCGGGGAAGCCCGACCGCCGCACCCTCGAGAGCCTCGCGGCGGACGGAGCGGTCTGAGCACAGGCCCGGACGGGGGCGGAGAACGACGCATCGCCCTGCGGCCGACGGCCCGGGACGGGCAGGGACCACTCGGTAGGATTCCCTCCGTGTCGAGTTCGAGTCGCAAGAAGAAGCCGTCGGCGAAGCCCCGGAGCGGACGACCCGGCGGCGACCCCCGCCGGGTCGTCGTGCAGCCCGCCGGCCCGCGCGAATGGATCGCCGGAGCCCGGCTGCGGACCCTCCCGCTCGCGATCGCCCCCGTCCTGATCGGCACCGGAGCGACGCAGGTCACGGACGAGGGCTGGCACTGGGTGCGCGCCCTGCTCTGCCTCGTCGTCTCGCTCGCCCTGCAGATCGGCGTCAACTACGCCAACGACTACTCCGACGGCATCCGCGGCACGGACGCGAACCGCGTCGGCCCCTCGCGGCTCACCGGGTCGGGTGCCGCCAAGCCGCGCGCGGTGCTCACCGTCGCGCTGGTCTTCTTCGGGATCGCGGGCGTCGCGGGCCTCGTGCTGACCTTCCTGTCCGGCTTCTGGTGGTTCCTGATCATCGGCGCCGCCGCGATCGCCGCCGCCTGGTTCTACACCGGCGGCCGGCGCCCCTACGGATACCTCGGCCTCGGCGAGCTCTTCGTCTTCGTCTTCTTCGGACTCGTCGCCACCGTCGGCACGACGTTCGTGCAGATCGGCCGCGCGAACCAGGAGTCCTGGCTCGGCGCCGTCGCCGCGGGCCTGTTCGCCTGCGCCGTGCTGATGGTCAACAACATCCGCGACATCCCGACGGACCGCCTCTCCGGCAAGCGGACCCTGGCGGTCGTCGTCGGCCCGACCATCGCGCGGGCGATGTACAGCGCCTTCGTGTTGGTGCCGTTCGGGATCGCGGTCGTGCTGGCGCTGTTCTACCCGCTCGCCTGGCTGACGCTCTTCGTCCTCCTGGCCGTCCTGCCGGCGATCCTCATCACCCTGACCGCGCGCACGGCCAAGGAGCTCATCCTCGCCCTGCAGCTCACCAGCCTCAGCGGCCTCGCCTACGCCGCGATCCTCGGCGCAGCCCTCGCCTTCTGACCCACCCGCATGCGCGTCGCGCGCATCCATCGCTGGTCGAGCAGCCCCGGAGGGGCGTATCGAGACCCACCGTCACCGAGCGGCGAGGCGAGCAGGCCGATCTCGCGGCGGGGTCAGGCGCCCGGGCGGCCGTCGCGGGCCGCGTCGACCGCGGCGTCCTCGATGTCGTCGTCGGTGGGCGTGCGGGGGACGTCCTTGCGGCGCTCGTAGATGGCCTCGGCGATCCGCTCGCGGGGCTTGCGCAGCACGATGTACGAGAGCGACATGCTCGCGATGGCGGCGACGAAGCCGGCCGTCACCGCCGCCGTCAGCTCGGAGTCGACGAAGGAGCGCGCCGGCAGGTACACCAGCACGAAGACGCCGGCGAACATGGCCAGACGCAGGAGCGAGTAGACGACGACCGCGCGGCTCAGTTTCACCGGGCAAGTGTACGTCGGCCCCCGCATGCGCGTCCGTGAGCACCCCGGGAGCTCCCTGTCCAGCATCCGTGCGCCCCGTTCCTTCGAGGACCCCGGACGTACACTGGACACCATGATCCGCCTGTTCATCGGCCTGCTCGTGGCCCTCGCCGTCTTCACGGTCTACACCGTGATCGACGTCGCCCTGAGCAATCGCCACTCGGTGCGCGCGATCCCGAAGTGGTCGTGGGTCCTCGTGGTCCTCCTGCTGCCGATCATCGGCGCGGGCCTCTGGTTCTGGATCGGCCGCCCTCGCAAGCAGCGCTCCGAGGGTCGGCGTTTCACGGCCCCGGACGACGACCCCGACTTCCTCGGCACCCTCCGCCGCGAGCGCGATCCGGAGAAGGAGCGTGAGCAGGCCGAGCGCATCGCCCAGCTCGAGCGCGACCTCGCCGATCTCGACGACTCCGGCGAGTCGGACGGCACCGGCCGTCGGGATGCCTGACGCGGCTCCGGTCGCCCCCTCCACCCGTTTCGCGGTCGACCTCCTCACCCGCTTCGTCGCGCTCGGCGTCCGCGACATCGTCGTCTCACCCGGCTCCCGCTCCCAGGCGCTCGCGCTCGTCGCGGCCGAGCTCGAGACCCGCGGACGCGTCCGTCTGCACGTCCGGATCGACGAGCGCTCCGCCGGATTCCTCGCCCTCGGCCTCGCACTCGAGACCGGTTCGCCCGCCGTCCTGATCACGACCTCCGGCACCGCGACCGCCAATCTGCACCCCGCCGTGCTCGAGGCCGACGCCTCCGACGTGCCGTTGATCGTGCTCACGGCGGACCGCCCCGGCGAGCTGCGCGGCATCCGCTTCAACCAGACCACCGACCAGGTCGAGCTGTTCGGCCGCGCCGTCCGCCTCTTCGAGGACGTCGCCGCCCCCGACGCGCAGACGCCGGCGGAGTCGGCCAGCGCCCTCGCCGACCGCGCGCACGCCGCGGCGCTCCGCCCGGGCGGCCCTGTGCACCTCAACCTGGCCTTCCGTGACCCGCTGTCCTCGCGCCTGCCCGCCTTCGAGGTGCCCGAGCCCGGATCCGCCGCACCGGCCCCGGACGAGGCCGCACTCGCCCCGGAGACGATCGCCGCCGGCCCGCTCGAGCCCCTCACCGTCGTCATCGCCGGCGACAAGGCCGGGGCCGAGGCCGAGGCGCTCGCCCGCACCGGCGACTGGCCGCTGCTCGCCGAGGTCTCCTCCGGGGCCCGCTTCGGTCCGCAGCTCGTCGTCGCCTGGCGACGCCTCCTCTCCGAGCCCGGGTTCGGCGGCCGCGTCCGCCGGGCGATCGTCCTCGGCCACCCGACCCTCTCCCGCGAGGTCCCGGAGCTGCTGCGCCGCGAGGACGTCGAGGTGATCGTCGTGGACCGCGGTCGCCGCGAGTTCTACAACCCCGGCCGCCGCGCCCGGAGCGTCCGCGATCTCGCCGTCGTCCGTCCCGAGGACTCGCCGCGGCCCGAGCGGTCGGAGCGCGCCTGGGCCGGCTCCTGGGTGTCGGCGAGCCGCGCGCTCCTGGCCGACGCCGACCCCGATGCGATCCCCGAGGCGCCCGACGGCGGCTCGATGTCGATCGAGGACCGCCGGGGCTACGCCCGGAACGCCCTGACCGCGATCCGCGCACCGCTCACCCGCGAGTTCGTCGTCGCCGCCGTCTGGCGCGTCACCTGGCCGCACGACCGCCTGCTCTTCGGCGCCTCCCGCCTCATCCGCGTCGCGGACGGCTCGCTGCCCGGCAAGCGGATCACCGTGCACTCCAACCGTGGGCTCGCCGGCATCGACGGCACGGTCTCGACCGCCCTCGGCATCGCCGTCGCCTCGCAGGCCGCCGACGCGGGCTCGGGCGGCGCCACCCGCGTCGTCCTCGGCGACCTCACGCTCCTGCACGAGGCGGGCGGACTGCTGCTCGCCCCGGGCGAGCGCCGCCCGCGCGTGCAGCTCGTGGTCGTGAACGACGGCGGCGGCACCATCTTCGACGGTCTCGAGGTCGCCACCAGCTCCGCTCCCGACGCCTTCGACCGCGTGCAGTTCACGCCGCAGACCGTCGACATCGCGTCCCTGGCGAAGGCCTACGGCTGGACGCACCGCCTCGTCGCCACCCGCGGCGAGCTGGAGCAGGCGCTCACCTCACCCGGCGAGGGCCCCGGAATCGTCGAGATCGCGCTCGAGCGCTGATCTCCCGCCCGGGCGTCCGAGGCCGTCAGCTCAGGGCGTCGAGGATCGGCCGGAACTTCATGCCGGTCTCCGCGAGCTCGGTGGCGGGGTCGCTGTCCGCGACGATGCCCGCACCGGCCCACGCGGTGACCGCGCCGTTGGGGGAGACCTGCGCGCTGCGCAGCCCCACGGCCCACTCGCCGTCGCCGTTGCCGTCGATCCAGCCCACCGGACCGGCGTAGCGGCCGCGGTCGAACGGCTCGAGCTCCTCCAGCAGGGCGAGCGCGCGGTCGGTCGGCGTGCCGGCGACGGCGGCGGTCGGATGCAGGGCGTGGACCAGGTCGAGCGCCGTCGAGGCGTCGTCGAGCGTCCCGCGGACGTCGGTCGCGAGGTGCCACAGATTCGGCAGCTTCAGAGCGAAGGGCTCCGGCGTGGTCGTGAGCGCGCCGGTGTGCGGCTGCAGCTCGCGGAGCAGGCTCGCGATGGCGAACGCGTGCTCGGAGCGGTCCTTCGGGCTCGCCAGGAGGGCGCGCACGATCGCGGCGTCCTCGTCCGCGTCGCCGCCGCGCGCGCTCGTGCCGGCGAGGACGCGCGCGGTGATCGCGCCGTGGTCGACCCCGACGAGCGTCTCGGGACTGGCGCCGAGGAAGCCGTCGACCGCGAAGGTCCAGCAGTCCGGGTAGCCGTTCGCGAGATCGCGGAGCAGCCGACGGCGGTCGGCGTCCCGGGGGAGCCGTCCCTGCAGGTCCCGGGCGAGGACGACCTTCTCGAGGGCGCCCGAGCGGATCGAGCCGACGGCCGACGCGACGGCGGCGCGATACGCGTCCGGCGTCATCGCACCGGGGAGGAGGGGGAGGCGGAACTCGTCGCCGAAGGGCAGCGGAGCGGGGACCGCCGTCGAGCCGGCCGTCTCGTCGGCCGTGCGGATGCGGGTCACCCACGATCGCCCGCCCCGAGAGCCGAGAACCACGCGGGGGACGATCAGGACGCTCTTCGCGCTCGACCGGCTGGAGAAGGCGAAGGCCCCGAAGGCCACCAGTCCGGTGCCCGGGACGCCGAGCGGATCCGCGACGACGGCCGCAGCCGACAGTTCGCGCCACGCAGCGGAGGCCTCGCGGATGCGATCCGGGCCGGAGAACTCCAGCCGCAGAGCCTCGCCGAGCCCGGCCAGTCCTGCGCCACCGCGCTGCCAGAGCAGCGGCTGCCGCGGATCGACGCGGGTGATCAGCTCGTGCGGGCCGTCGAGCGGAGTCGTCTCGGCATGGAGGGGAGGAGCCCCGGCCCCGGTCGATGTCACTGCTCCACAGTACGCCCGCGTCGGAAAGCGAGACGTTGTGCGCCGGGACCACCCTCGCCCGGGGGCCCGCTGCTACGGTTTCCTCGTCCGGGGCCGCCGCAGCTAGGCGGAGCAAGGCGGCCCCGGCACCTCCGCTCCGTCCCGCTCCCCGCGCGCGGTTCCGCCGGTCCGGCGCCGGTCGCCTGAGCGGATGTGCAAGGGCGGTGGATGCACAGCCGCCACTCCGCTCCTCGCCCTAGACTCGTTGATCGTGACAAAGGCAGACCTCACCAAGCGGCCCGACGAGGTCGCTGCCATGTTCGACACGGTGGCGCCCGCCTACGACCTGACGAACACCGTCCTGTCCGTCGGCAACGACCACCTCTGGCGGATCGCCACGACCCGCGCCGTCAACCCGGCGCCGGGCGAGCGGATCCTCGACGTCGCGGCCGGCACCGGCACCTCGAGCGCCTCGCTGGCGCGCTCCGGAGCGCAGGTCGTCGCCGCCGACTTCTCCCGCGGGATGATCTCGGTCGGCCGCCGCAGGCACGCCGAGAACGAGCTCATCGAGTTCGTCCTCGCCGACGCGATGAAGCTCCCCTTCGAGGACGACTCCTTCGACGCCGTCACCATCTCCTTCGGTCTGCGCAACGTCTCCGAGCCGCGGACGGCGCTCGCCGAGTTCTTCCGCGTCGTCAAGCCCGGCGGCCGCGTCGTGATCTGCGAGTTCTCGACCCCGCCGCTGAAGCCCCTCGCCGCCGCCTACGACTTCTACCTGTCGAAGGTCATGCCCGTGATCGTCGGCCTCGCCTCCTCCAACGACCCGGCCTACGACTACCTCGGCGACTCCATCCGCGCCTGGCCCGAGCAGAAGGTCGTCGCGGGCTGGCTCCGCGCGGCCGGCTTCGAGCGCGTCGCCTACCGCGACCTCACCGCCGGGATCGTGGCCCTGCACCGCGGGATCAAGCCGATCGCGGCGACCTGATGCGCGCCCAGGGGCCTGCCGGGCCGAGACGTTAGGGTTTGAGTGTGAACGCCAGTGCGCCCGTCGCCCGCCGCAGTCCGTCTCTGACGGCGCAGCTCGGCCTCTCCGAGCGCATCTTCTCGACCGCTCCGGACCGCGCTCTCGCGCGCGCGATCGACGACGGGCTGGAGCGGGTCGAGGCCGGCATGGTCCAGCAGCTGTCCTTCGCGGACGCGGTCGCCGACGTCTCGACGCGCTACCTGCTCGAGGCCGGCGGCAAGCGGGTGCGGCCGATGCTCACCCTGCTCACCGCGCAGCTCGGCCGGGGCAACACCCCCGAGGTGCTCAGCGCCGCGCAGGCCATCGAGATCACCCACCTCGGCTCGCTCTACCACGACGACGTGATGGACGAGGCGGAGAAGCGCCGCGGCGTGCCGTCGGCGCAGACCGTCTGGGGCAACAACGTCGCGATCCTCACCGGCGACCTGCTCTTCGCCCGAGCGAACCAGCTGATGACCGAGCTCGGCGAGCGCGCGATCCGGCTGCAGACCGACACCTTCGAGCGCCTCGTGCTCGGGCAGCTGCACGAGACCGTCGGCCCGGGCACCGGCGAGGACCCGGTCGAGCACTACCTCGGCGTCCTGGCCGACAAGACGGGCTCGCTGATCGCCGCCGCCGCCCGCACCGGCGTCGTCTTCTCCGAGGCGCCCGCGCCCTTCGAGGAGGCGGTGCGCGTCTTCGGCGAGAAGATCGGCGTCGCCTTCCAGATCGTCGACGACGTGATCGACCTCTCGCCGCAGCCGGAGGAGACCGGCAAGAACCCGGGCACCGACATCCGCGCCGGCGTCTCGACGCTGCCGATCCTGCGCCTGCGCGAGCGCGCCGCGTCCGACCGCGAGGCGGCCGTGCTGCTCGCCCGGATCGAGAGCTACGTCAGCCGCACGAACGACGCGATCGCGCACACCGACGAGCAGAGTGCGGACATCTCCGACGCCATCGCGCAGCTGCGCGACCACCCCGTGACGGCGCAGACCCTCGCCGAGGCCCACGCCTGGGCCGATGAGGCCGTCGACGCCCTCGCCCCGCTGCCCGACGGGCCGGTCCGCAAGGCGCTCACGCGCTTCGCCGACACGGTCGTCGACCGCAACGGCTGACCGAATCGTCGCGGCGCGCACGAGCGCCGCAGGAATGAGTCCGGAGACGCGCCTCGGCGCCCCGGCAGGAGGAATGCAATGACCAAGCTCAGGCTGGCCATCGTCGGCGCGGGTCCCGCGGGCATCTACGCCGCCGACCTCATGATCAAGGCCGAGAAGAAGTACGACGTCTCGATCGATCTGTTCGAGCACCTGCCGGCGCCCTACGGACTCGTCCGCTACGGCGTCGCGCCCGACCACCCGCGGATCAAGGGCATCATCACGGCGCTCCGCGAGGTGCTCGACCGCGGCGACATCCGCATCTTCGGCAACGTGCACTTCGGCACCGACATCACGCTCGAGGACCTCAAGCGGCACTACAACGCCGTGATCTTCTCGACCGGAGCGATCCGCGACGCCCCGCTCGACGTCCCCGGGGTCGAGCTGGAGGGCTCCTACGGCGCCGCTGACTTCGTCAGCTGGTTCGACGGCCACCCCGACGTGCCGCGCACCTGGCCGCTCGAGGCCTCCTCCGTCGCCGTGATCGGCAACGGCAACGTCGCGCTCGACGTCTCGCGGATGCTCGCGAAGCACGCCGAGGACCTGCTGCCCACGGAGGTGCCGCCGAACGTCTACGACGCGCTGGCCGCCTCGCCCGTCACCGACGTGCACGTCTTCGGCCGCCGCGGACCGGCGCAGGTGAAGTTCACCCCGCTCGAGCTGCGCGAGCTCGGCGAGCTGCGCGACGTCGACATGATCGTCGCCGACGAGGACTTCGTGCTCGACGCCGCCTCGCAGGCCGCCATCGAGACGAACAAGCAGGTCATGGTGATCAACCGGGTGCTGAACCAGTGGCGCACCCGCGAGGTCGGCTCGGCCTCGCGCCGCCTGCACCTGCACTTCTGGGCCAAGCCGCTCGAGCTCGTCGACGACGGCACCGGCCGCGTCTCGGCCATCCGCTACGAGCGCACCGAGCCCGACGGCGAGGGCGGCACCCGCGGCACCGGCGAGATCCGCGAGATCGCGGTCCAGGCCGTCTACCGCGCCGTCGGCTACTTCGGCTCCCCGCTGGACGGACTGCCGTTCGACGAGATGCGCGGCGTCATCCCGAACCGCGAGGGCCAGGTCCTCGACGACAACGACGAGCCCGTGCACGGCGTGTACGCCACCGGCTGGATCAAGCGCGGACCGGTCGGTCTCATCGGCCACACCAAGTCGGACGCGATGGAGACCGTCGGGCACGTGCTCAACGACCAGGCGTCCTGGTGGACCCCGGCCCACCCCGAGGAGTCGGCGGTCGTCGCCCTGCTCGAGGAGCGCGGCGTCGCCTACACCGACCTCGACGGCTGGCACCGCCTCGACGAGCACGAGCAGGCGCTCGGTGCTCCCCAGGGCCGTGTCCGCGTCAAGGTCGTTCCGCGCGAGGACATGATCTCGATCTCGCGCGGCGAGACCGTCTCGAGCTGACGCCGCGCGCCGACGCCGTTCGTCCCCGATGCCGTGGGACGGCGGCGTCGGCGGGACGGCGGACGTCGGTCTCGGTTCTCGGCCGGCAGCCGGGAGCCGGCCGGCGCTCAGGCGGGAAGGTGCCCCGCGCCAGGCTGTGACGCAGGCGTGCGGCCGTTTCTCAGGAACCCCTACCGTGCCTGGGATGAGAACCAGGTCGCGCCCGGGCAGCACCCGTCGATTCCTGCGAGTGAGGGCGGCGGCCCTGGTCGCGATGACGCTCCTGACCGGCCTGGCAGTGCCGGTCGCCGAGGCGGCGCCGCTGCCTCCGCCCGACGCCGGGCACGCCGCGCCCGCGGTTCCGGGTCCTGCGCACCGGGTGGACGTCAGCGACCCCGGCGCGGCCGGTCTCACGCAGCGCCAGCCGCGATCGGACAGCCTCTACCGGGTCGTCGAGGTCGCCCCCGGGATCGGGGTGACCGACAGGGTGTCGCCCGAGGAGGCCTTCGATCTGCATCCGGACGGGACGGTCCTCTCGGAGGACAGGTTCCAGCTGTTCGCGGACCGGATCTCGGGCATCGTCGAGCAGATCCGGAGGACCCCGACGGGGGACGCCGCTCTCAAGGCGATCCCGCATCTGCTCGCACCGACGGCGAAGAGCGTCTGGACCGTACCGCAGGCGGAGGGCGAGTCGCCTCCCTCGAGGGTGCAGATCGTGTTCGCCGAGGGGGCCAGTGCGGACGAGGCAGACAACCGCCAAGTGCCTCTCGGCCGTGACGTCGAGGGCGGCGGGAGCCTGATCACCCTGGGCAGGGCGACCTGGTACGACGAGGACGCCACCGGTCGGGCCTACATCGATCCGTCCACCGATGACGCGCGCATGCTGACGCCCGAGCAGACGGTCGAGCACGAGCTGATGCACGCGATCGCCGACCTCGGTGAGGCGATACCCGCGAGAGGGCGCGTGCAGGTCCCGACCCCTGCCTGGAGCACCTGGCCGATCGCGGGTGATCCGGACGCGTCGGTCGAGATCGGCGTCGAGCTCGACGAGATCTTCACTCACGGAGGACCGCGCGGGCTGACGGCGGCCCGGTCGATGCTGCTGTCGCCGGGGCCGAACGGCGCGCCACCGCAGTTCACGCCGGAGGAGTTCCCGTCCATCTCGATCGATCCGTGGTTCCTGCGGGCGCACGGACGGGCGATGGACAGGTACGCCGCCGCGGACACTCCCGCGTCCGAGCGGGAGGGATGGCTGCGAGCCGCTGCCGCCCGGCTGAGCATGGCGATGAACCCGCCGAGGGAGACCACCTTCGTTCGGGAGAGCGGGCTGCCGGGGCGGGCCGAGTACCACCCCAGCGGATTCGTCGTGGGCGACTTGGCCAGTACCCTGATCCGCATCTCGGTCACCGGCGGCCAGGAGCCGTGGAAGGCTGCGGACCTGCGTCAGCGGGCCGACGTCGTCCCGTCGCGAGGGACGTGGGAGAGGCCGATCCTGGTCCTCCCCCCTCAGGTCGCCCCGAGTCGGGCGACGGAGCCCGATGGGTCGTCCGAGTCCTCCTCGGGCGACGAGTCCGACTCCTCGGGCCACACGTCCGACTCCTCGGACGAGACGGACCGGCTGTCGGAGTCCGGCTCGTCGGACGGGGGATCGAGTCGGTCCACCACTCCCGACCGGGCAGGGGGCGACCCGGAGTCCGCGCCGCGTGTCAGGTGCTCGTCGTGCGGGGGCGCGGTGGGTCGCGGGTTGTCGGCGGAGGAGGCGGCGGCCTTCAAGGCGCGGGTGGCGGCGGAGGTGGGGTCGGCGTTCGAGGGTCCGCGGGCGGTGCAGCGGCGGGTGCTGGCGGATCCGGTGGGGGATGCGATCCGGCAGGTGCATGGTCCGGGGTTGGCGTCGGGGGTGTGGGCGCGGTATCCGAGGGTCGTGTCGGGGTTGGAGCGGGCGTCGTTCCGGTTCTTGGCGGGGTCGGACTCGTTGAGCGCGGCGGGGATCGGGCTGGATGTTCTGGGGTTGGTGCAGGGGGATGTGAGTGCGTTGTCGATCACGAACACGACGGCGGACATCGTGACGACGATCGCGCCGATGCTGGGGTCGCGGATCGCGACGACGGTCGGTGGTGCGGGGGCGGTGGTCGGGTTCATCACGTCGACGATCGCGTTCAGTCAGGGTGGCAGTGAGACGGATTACATCTTCTCGATGGCGGGGATGCTCACGGCTGCGATGCCGGAGCTGGCGCCGTTCATGATCCTGTACACGGCGGCGTCGATCTGGTCGCGCACCTCGCCCGTGGAGGGCGCGATGGATGCGGGTCAGCAGATGGCGGTGGCGTTCAAGGACTGGGCGCTGCCGTCGCTGGAGAAGCAGGCGGGCGCGATGGCCGATGCGATGCGCGATGCGGTCTCGGACCGGATGGACGAGGCCCGCTACCGCGCCGACTACCTCCAGACGAAGGTGGATCTGGAGCAGTTGAGCGCGGGGGATGACCTGACGACGGGTGGTGGACCCTCTGGCGGTCAGGAGCAGAAGCGGCTGATCCGGGTGGCGACGGATCAGGAGCTCGCCCGGATCGCTGAGGCGGGGGTGCTCAGTCTTGATCAGGGGTTGGATGCTCTGCTGGACGTGTACAACAACGGTGCCGTGTTCACCGAGTTCCGCAAGAAGTGGGCGGACACGATGAACGAGAACGGTGGCGTGTCGATCAACGGCTTCAAGCACCACGTGGACCTCGACGCGCTGCCCACGACCAATCCGACGCCGGTGCACGTGGACGAGTTCACGACTCCGCTGGGCTCGATCCGGACGACGATGCAGAGCCGCTACCGGCACGCACTCGATGGCCTGCCGTTGTGGGCGCCGTCGAAGAACGCGTTCGCGACGCCGATGGTGACCGAGGAGAAGGTGCTCTCCACGGTCGAGAAGGTGCAGCGCGACTGGGGCTTCACCGCACCCTCAGCGAGCGCGCCGGCAGACGGCGTGACTTCGTTCACCGGGACGGGAACCCCGGGCTCGTTCGTGCAGATCTGGAACCCGATCACGCACGCCCTGGTCTGCGGGGCGACGAAGGTCAACACCGTCGGCCTCTGGGTCTGCCGCAACGAGAAGGGCTTCCAGGAGCCGGGCATCAACTCGACGTACGAGCTGCACTCCTCGACCTCCGACACGGGCGGATTCGCGAGCACCGGCAAGACCGTCACGGTCACCACCACGGGCAAGCCCAAGCCCGAGCCCGTCGTGGAGTGGGGACCCGACCTCCGCGTCGAGGGCCGCACCGTGATCGGCACCGTCACCGCGGGCGCGGTCGTGCAGCTGCAGACCATGCCCCAGGACAGCATCGACGCCGACAGGAACGGTCTGCCCGTCTCCGATCCGGTCACCGCGGCGGACGGGCACTTCACCCTCACCGCGAGACCCGACGCGCCCGGCGGCAGCACCCGCCTGGTCGCGTCGTTCAAGGACCACACCATCGCCGAGCGCATCGTCCTGGACGGCGGACCGACCGTCCCGGCCCGGATCCCGGAGAGCGTCGAGGACTCGCCCCTCCGCATCCTCCACCTCACCGCGACCGGCATCGAGGGCGCAGTCCCCGCCGGTCAGAAGCTCCAGCTCCGCCTCGGCGAGGACCCCGCCCGGCCCACGATCGAGACCGACGGCACCGGCAGCTTCCGCCTCACCTTCGACCGACCGCTGCCGAACCCCCAGACCATCACCCTCCGCACCTGGCCCGCCGACAAGCCCTGGCAGCAGAGCACCCGCACTGTCGTCTGGACCGGGGACCCACAGCAGCCGTCCGCCGTGCCGGACGTCCGCGTGCACTAGCCGGGCGTGCACCGCGCGACCGGCAGCAGGTCGCGCCGACCGGGCCGCTTCCGCGTCGCTGGACACGGGAGCGTTCGTCTCGCGCCAACGCCGGTGGTGGACTCCCCGGGATCGCTACCGTCCCTGGGATGAGCGCACGAGCAGGGGTCGACGGTCGGACGACGCGAGCGAGGACGGCAGCCGTGGTCGTCGTCCTGACACTGCTGGCCGCGCTGCTGGCACCGCCGGCGCAGGCGATGACTCAGCCTCCTCCGCCCGGCGCGAGCACGCCGACGCACCGCGTGGACGTCCGCAGTCCGGGCGCGGACGGGCTGACCCTGAAGCATCCCCTGTCGGACCTTCCGTATCGCGTCGTCCGCGTGGCGCCGGGCATCGGCGTCACGGACATGATCCCGTCCGCGCGGACACGGGAGAACGGACTGGACCCGGACGGAGCGGTGCTGTCGGAGGACCGCTTCCAGACGCTGGTCGATCGGGTCTCGGACGTCCTCGATCGCATCCGAGCGACCCCGACGGGCGCCCTCGAGCTGAAGGCGATCCCGCATCTCGTCGGCCCCGACGCGACGTCCGTCTGGACCGTCTCCGGGCCGGACGGATCAGCGCGGGTGACGTCGGACGTGCAGATCGTGTTCGCAGGACGCGCCCACAGCGGGCTCGACGGGACGACGGCGACGACCTTCGACCCCGACCTCGCGGGAGTGGGCAGCATGATCAGCCTGAGCCCGGACTTCTGGGAGGAGGGGGACTCGGCACGGTCGATGTGGTTCGACCCCGCCTCGGGGGAGGGACGGATTCTGAGCACCGAGACGGCCGTGCACCACGAGCTCATGCACGCGGTGGCAGCGGCGGCGGGAGCCGAGCCGACGGGCGGAATCTGGGTCCTCACGCCCGAGTGGACGAGGTGGCCGCTGACCGGTCCCGCGGATGGTGACGCCGAGATCCAGGAGAACCTGACGGAGGTGTTCGCCCACGGGGGTCCGGGCGGGTTGACGAGGGCGAGGGCGGTGCTCACGTCGCCCGGCCCGAAGGGTGAAGCGCCGGTGTTCACGAAGGAGGAGTTCCCCTCGATCGGCGTGGATCCGTGGTTCCTGCGGGCTCAGAGGCATGCGACGGACAGGTCTCTCGCCGCCGGCACTCCGGCGGCGCAGCGGGAGGCCTGGCGCCGCGCCGCGGCGGCCCGGCTGAGCATGGCCCTGCACCCGCCGACCGAGCTCACCTTCGCGCGCGAGCGGGGCGTCGTGACGCGCCCCGAATACAACGCCAGCATGTTCGAGCTCAAGGGAGAGCTGCTGACGACGCTCGATGTCACCGTCCCTCACGGCTTCGCCGACTGGGAGGCCCCCGATCTGCGGGGTCGGACCGACGTCGTGCCGATGAGAGGGACGTGGGAGGCGCCGGAACCGCCCGATCTTCCGCCCGCAGCGCCGGAGGGGGCGCCGAGCCGGTCCGCTTCACCCGGCGGGTCCGAGGACCGACACGGGGCGCACTCGGGAGAGTCGTGCCTCACCTGCGCGGTCACGGTGCACCGGCGTCCGTCCCAGGAGGACGCGGCGGCCTTCAAGGCGCGGGTGGCGGCGGAGGTGGGGTCGGCGTTCGAGGGTCCGCGGGCGGTGCAGCGGCGGGTGCTGGCGGATCCGGTGGGGGATGCGATCCGGCAGGTGCATGGTCCGGGTCTGGCGTCGGGGGTGTGGGCGCGGTATCCGAGGGTCGTGGCGGGGTTGGAGCGGGCGTCGTTCCGGTTCCTGGCGGGGTCGGATTCGTTGAGCGCGGCGGGGATCGGGCTGGATGTTCTGGGGTTGGTGCAGGGGGATGTGAGTGCGCTGTCGATCACCAACACGACGGCGGACATCGTGACGACGATCGCGCCGATGCTGGGGTCGCGGATCGCGACGACGCTCGGTTCGGCGGGGGCGGTGATCGGGTTCATCACGTCGACGATCGCGTTCAATCAGGGTGGCAGTTCGACGGACTTCATCTTCTCGATGGTGGGGTTGGTGGCGAGTGCGATGCCGGAGTTGGCGCCGTTCATGATCCTCTACACGGCGGCGTCGATCTGGTCGCGCACGTCGCCGGTGGAGGGGGCGATGGATGCGGGGCAGCAGATGGCGATCGCGTTCAAGGACTGGGCGCTGCCGTCGCTGGAGAAGCAGGCGGGTGCGATGGCGGACGCGATGCGGGACGCGGTCTCGGACCGGATGGAGGAGGCCAGGTATCGGGCCGACTATCTGCAGACGAAGGTGGATCTGGAGCAGTTGAGCGCGGGGGACGACCTGACGACGGGCGGTGGACCCTCTGGCGGTCAGGAGCAGAAGCGTCTGATCCGGGAGGCGACGGATCAGGAGCTCGCTCGGATCGCTGAGGCGGGGGCGTTGAGTCTTGATCAGGGGTTGGATGCTCTGCTGGACGTGTACAACAACGGCGCCGTATTTACCGAGTTCCGCAAGAAGTGGGCGGACACGATGAACGAGAACGGGGGCGTGTCGATCAACGGGTTCAAGCACCACGTGGACCTCGACGCCCTGCCCACGACCAACCCGACGCCGGTGCACGTGGACGAGTTCACGACTCCGCTGGGCTCGATCCGGACGACGATGCAGAGCCGGTACCGGCACGCGCTCGACGCGCTGCCGTTGTGGGCGCCGTCGAAGAACGCCTTCGCGACGCCGATCGTGACGGAGGAGAAGGTGCTCGCCACCGTGGCGAAGGTGCAGCGGGACTGGGGCTTCACCGCGCCCGCGCCCTCAGCGACCGTCGACGGTGTGACCTCGTTCACCGGGACGGGCACGCCGGGCTCGTTCGTGCAGATCTGGAACCCGAACACCCACGCCCTCGTCTGCGGGGCGACGAAGGTCAACACGGTCGGGCTGTGGGTCTGCCGCAACGAGAAGGGCCTCCAGGAGCCGGGGACGAGCGCTACCTACGAGCTGTACTCCTCGACCTCCGACACGGGCGGGTTCGCGAGCACCGGGAAGACCGTCACGGTCACTACGACGGGAAAGCCCAAGCCCAAGCCTGTCGTCGAATGGGGCACGGACCTGCGCGTCGAGGGCCGTACCGTCACCGGGACCGTCACTGCCGGCGCCGTCGTGCAGCTGCAGACCATGCCTCGAGACAGCGTCGACGCGACGAAGAACGGACTGCCCGTCTCCGACCCGGTCACCGCGACGGACGGGCACTTCACCCTCACCGCGAGACCCGACGCCCCCGGCGGCAGCACCCGCCTGGTCGCCACGTTCAAGGACCACACGATCGCCGAGCGCATCGTCCTGGACGGCGGACCGACCGCCCACGCGCGGATCCCGGAGAGCGTCGAGGACTCACCCATCCGCATCCTCCACCTCACCGCGACCGGCATCGAGGGCGTCGTCCCCGCGGGTCAGAAGCTCCAGCTCCGGCTGGGCGAGGACCCCGCGCTGTCCCCGGTCGACACCGATGGGACCGGCAGCTTCCGAGTCACCTTCGACCGGCCGCTGCCGATCCCGCAGACCATCACCCTCCGCAGCTGGCCCACGGACAAGCCCTGGCAGCAGAGCACGCGCACCGTCGTGTGGGCCGGCCACGACCAGTGAGCACCAGACCGCGGTGCTGAGGGGGCCCTTCCGGTCCGGTCGCCCTCGGCGACTCCCGGACGTCGGAGGCCTCCTCTAGGCTTCGGGCACCGCTGACGGACGGAGACCCGATGACGATGCCCGACCTGCCCGCGACGAGTCCGGACAGCAGCCCGCACGACGTCATCCGGGTGCGCGGCGCCCGGCAGAACAACCTCCGCGGGGTCGACGTCGACATCCCGAAGCGCCGGATCACGGTGTTCACGGGGGTCTCGGGCTCCGGCAAGTCGTCGCTGGTCTTCGGGACGATCGCGGCCGAGTCGCAGCGGCTGATCAACGAGACCTACTCCGCGTTCCTGCAGCAGTTCATGGGCTCGCCGGCCCGGCCGGACGTCGAGTCTCTCGACGGGCTGTCGGCGACGATCGTCGTCGACCAGGAGCGGATGGGCGCGAACGGCCGCTCCACCGTCGGCACCGCGACCGACGCCTACACGATGCTCCGCATCCTGTTCAGCCGCATCGGCGATCCGCACGTCGGCACCAGCGGGGCGTTCTCGTTCAACCTGCCCGAGGGAATGTGCCCGCGCTGCGAGGGCACCGGCCGCGTCTCCGACATCGACCTCGACGCGCTGCTCGACCGCTCGAAGTCGCTCGAGGGCGGTGCGCTCGACGCGATCCCGAACTTCGTCGTCGGCGGCTGGTACTGGAAGAGCCTCGCCGAATCCGGGCTCTATCCCGCCGACGTGCCGATCGCCGACTTCACTCCGCAGCAGCTCGACGACTTCCTGTACAAGCCGGCCGTCAAGATGCCGATCGCCGGCATCAACATGACCTACGAGGGCCTCGTGGTCAAGGTGACCCGGCTCTACCTCGCGAAGGAGGCGGCTCAGGCGCACATCCGGGCCTTCGCCGAGCGGGTGGCCGCCTTCGGCCCCTGCCCGGAGTGCGGGGGAGCGCGGCTCACCCGCGCGGCGCTGGGCTCGCTGATCGCGGGCCGGAACATCGCCGAGTGCTCGTCGATGCAGGCGACCGACCTCGCGGAGTGGCTTCGCGGGGTGCGCGATCCCTCCGTCGCGCCGATCGTCGAGGCGCTGCTGGGCACGCTGGACGCGCTGGTTCAGGTCGGGCTCGGCTACCTCTCGCTCGACCGCGAGTCCGGGACGCTCTCCGGCGGCGAGGCGCAGCGGGTGAAGATGGTGCGGCACCTGGGGTCGAGCCTCACCGACATCACCTACGTCTTCGACGAGCCGACCGCGGGACTGCACCCGCACGACGTCTCGCGGGTGATCGAGCTGCTGCGCCGACTCCGCGACAAGGGCAACACCGTGCTCGTCGTCGAGCACAAGCCGGAGATCATCGCGGTCGCCGACCACGTCATCGACCTCGGGCCGCGGGCCGGCTCGCACGGCGGCGAGATCCGCTTCGAGGGCTCGGTCGAGGCGCTGCGCGGATCCGACACCCTCACCGGCCGGCACCTCGACCACCGGGTGCCGCTCAAGAGCGAAGTGCGCCGACGCACGGGCGTCGCCGAGATCCGCGGGGCCTCCACGCACAACCTGCGCGGCGTCGACGTCGACGTGCCGCTCGGCGTGCTGACGGTCGTCACGGGCGTCGCCGGGTCGGGCAAGTCCTCGCTGATCCACGGCTCGCTGGCGAAGCGGCCGGGGGTGATCGTCGCCGACCAGTCGCCGATCCGCGGCTCGCGGCGCAGCAACCCCGCCACCTACACCGGCGTGCTCGATGCGATCCGCACCGCCTTCGCGAAGGAGAACGGCGTCAAGGCGGCGCTCTTCAGCGCCAACTCCGCTGGTGCCTGCCCGGTCTGCAAGGGCGCGGGGCTGATCTTCACGGAGCTCGGCCCGGCGGCGACCGTCTCCTCGATCTGCGAGGAGTGCGAGGGCAAGCGGTTCACCGCGGAGGTGCTCGAGTACCGGCTGCGCGGGAAGAACATCCACGAGGTGCTCTCGATGCCGATCGTCGAGGCGGCGGAGTTCTTCGGATCCGGGCCGGCGCACACGATCCTGGCTCGCCTCGTCGACGTGGGGCTCGGCTACCTCACCCTCGGGCAGCCGCTGAACACGCTGTCCGGCGGCGAGCGGCAGCGGTTGAAGCTCGCGATCAACATGGCCTCGAAGGGCTCGGTCTACATCCTCGACGAGCCGACGACCGGCCTGCACCTGGCCGACGTCGACAACCTGCTCGGCCTGCTCGACCGCCTCGTCGACTCCGGCTCCTCGGTGATCGTGATCGAGCACCACCAGGCGCTGATGGCGCACGCGGACTGGATCATCGACGTCGGCCCCGGCGCGGGGCACGACGGCGGGTCGATCGTCTTCGAGGGGACGCCGGCCGACCTCGTCGCGGGCGCGCCGACGCGCACCGGCGACGCGCTGCGGGCGTACACGGCCTGACCGGACGGCCCTCGGAGGGCCTCTGCTGGTCGAGCAGCCGCGCAGCTGCGTCTCGAGACCCGGTCTCCGAACGACGGTGGATCTCGATACGCCCTCTTCGAGGGCTACTCGATCAGCATGAGGCGGCCCTCTCTCCGGGGCTGCTCGGTCAGCAGGAGATCCATGCTGGTCGAGTAGCCCCGCAGGGGCGTATCGAGACCTACCGTCCTCCGCAGGGCGGGCTTGAAGGCTCATCCTCTGGCGCCGGTGGATCTCGATACGCCCGCTCGGCGAGCTACTCGATCAGCATGGATTGCGATCCGCCGTCGCGAGGGGAGGGCTGCCGGCGTCAGCGCGAGAACGGGCCGCTCAGGGCCGCCCACTGCAGCAGCATGATCGTCTTCGCGTCGATGATCTGGACGCCGATCTGTGCGAGGGCCTCGTCGAAGGACAGCTCGACGAGCTCGGTGTCCTCGCCCTCGTCCGCGAGCCCGGCGTAGACGCCGTCGCTCGAGCCGGCGCGGTAGGGGCCGGCGTAGAAGTGCAGCATCTCGGTGATCGAGCCGGGGCTCATGTACGCGTCGAAGACGTGCTCGAGCCGGCCGACCTCGAGGCCGGTCTCCTCGGACGCCTCGCGGCGCGCGCCCTCCTCCGGACCGTCCTCGTCGAGCAGGCCCGCCGGCACCTCGAGCAGCATGCCGTCGAGGTTGCCGTTGACGTAGGTGGGGTAGCGGAACTGCCGCACCAGCACGACGGAGCGCGCCTCGAGGTCGTAGAGCAGCACGGCCGCGCCGTTGCCGCGGTCGTAGGTCTCGCGGTGCTCGGTGGTCCAGCGGCCGTCGCGGTGCCGGTACTCGAACTCGGTGGTGCGCAGGACGTACCAGTGGCTGGAGAGGAGGGTCACCGACTTCACGACCACGTCGGGGTTGCCGGTCAGGTCGTAGCCCTCGCGGTCGAGGCCGGTGCGGCCCCGAGCGTCGGGGGCGTCGATGCCGCGGCGGGTCTGCGTGCTCTCGGAGTGCGACATCCCTCAGCGGAAGTTGACGAACTGGAGGTCGAGGTCGAGGTCGGCCCCGCGCAGCAGCGCCATCGTCGCCTGGAGGTCGTCGCGGCTCTTGGACGAGACGCGGAGCTCGTCGCCCTGGATCTGCGACTTGACCGACTTGGGCGCCTCGTCGCGGATCAGCTTGTTGATCTTCTTCGCCTGCTCCTGGTCGATGCCGTCCTTGAGCGTCGACTCGATCCGGTACTCCTTGCCCGAGGCGAAGGGCTCACCGGAGTCGAGGCTCTTGAGGCTGATGCCGCGCTTGATCAGCTTGGTCTGGAAGACGTCGAGGATGGCGTTCGCCCGCTCCTCGGTGTTCGCCTTGATCAGGATCTTCTCGCCGCTCCACGCGATCGAGGCGCCGACGTTCTTGAAGTCGTAGCGCTGCTCGACCTCCTTGTGGGCCTGGTTGAGGGCGTTGTCCGCCTCCATCTTGTCGACCTTGCTGACGACGTCGAACGTTGAATCTGCCATGCCTCCGAGCTTAGCTTTCGTGCCTCCGCCGGGCCGATCCGGAGGCGCGCCTGGTACGAAGGGACGGTGCGCCGCCTCCCCGTCCTGCTGATCCTGCCGCTCGTCGGCCTCGTGCTCGTCGGCTGCACCCGCCCCGCGGACCCCGCGGTGGAGTACGAGGACGGACTCGTGACGGTGCCGCCCGCCGCCCCGGCTCCCGCCGCGGCCGACCCTGCGCTGCTGGAGGACCCCGAGGAGGCGGCGGCGACTCCGGTGCGACAGCTCACGAGCGGGGACTGGCTGGCCGGCACCGCCGAGGGCAGCGGCATCCCGGTGCGCGCGCTCACGGCCTACGCCGGCGCGGCGCTGCTCACCTCCTCCGTCGACCCCGGCTGCGGCCTCGACTGGGCGACGCTCGCCGGTATCGGTTACGTCGAGAGCCGGCACGGCACGATCTTCGGCGGCGAGCTCGGCGAGGACGGGCGCCCCACCGAGCCGATCTACGGACCCTCGCTGGACGGCACGCGGTTCGACCGCGTCGAGGACAACGACGGCGGCGCGCTCGACGGCGATCCCGAGACGGACCGCGCGATGGGCCCGCTGCAGATCATCCCCGCCACCTGGATGCGCTGGGCGTCGAGCGGCTGGGACCCGCAGAACGTCGACCAGCAGGCGGTGACGGCGGCGCGCTACCTCTGCCAGGCGGGCGGCGACCTCACCACGCAGTCCGGCTGGCGCGACGCGATCGCCGCGTACAACCCGGCGACGAGCTACGCGGGCAAGGTCGCCGAGGCGGCGTCGCGCTACGCCGCGGCGGCGGGCTGAGGCCGATTTCCGATCCGGGGAGCGCGTGGGTATCCTTGTCCAGCGCCTTCGGTCGAGAGCTTGACTCCCGGTCGGGTGCGCGACGGCGAGTTACCCTAGCGGCCAAAGGGATCTGACTGTAAATCAGACGGCGTAGCCTTCGGGGGTTCGAATCCCTCACTCGCCACAGCACTGCGACCGAAGCCCCGCACGCGCCTCCACGAGGCGGGTGGCGGGGCTTCCTCCGTCTCCCGGTCTTTCTGGAGCGTGGGTCTCGATACGCCCCTCCGGGGCTACTCGACCAGCATGCAGCTGCCGCGGCACTCAGTGCTCATGCTGACCGAGCAGCCCGCGCAGCGGGCGTATCGAGATCCACCCACGTCAGCAGGGTGAGTCCGCAGACCCGGCTCGCTGGTCACGGCGGTCTCGATGCGCCCCTGCGGGGCTGCTCGACCAGCATGCAGCGAACCGTGCACACGCCCTCGCCACCGCCGGGAGGATCACGACCGCGTCAGGTCCGGCGTCAGTCGTAGTGCAGGGCGGGGTTGAGGATCTGCCGGCCCCAGAGACGATCGCGATCGCGAGCGGAGAGTCCCGCCTCGGTGACGGCGTCGTGCCAGCCGTCGTGGACGGCCGCGACGACGTCCTCCGTGATGCGGCGTCCCTCCTTCGTGCTCAACCCGTAGGTCCCGCTCTGCTGGATCAGCAGCGGCAGGGAGGAGCGGCGCTCTCCCCGGCGGCCGAACGCCATGGCCTGGGAGGCGCTCTCGCCCGAGCGCGGGCCGGGGGTGAGGTCGAACGCGGGTGTCAGCCGGAGGGAGGCGCCGTCCCAGAACGCCGCGTGATTGCGAGCGTGGTCGTCGCTGTTGCTGATGGCCATGTTGAAGGCGATCCGGCGGAACAGCTCCTCGCCGGCGGTCGCGTCGCCGTACTGCCGGAGGACGTCGAGGATCGCCGGGTAGGAGACGTAGCGAGCCGTCATCTCGCTCTCGCCCGCCAGGGTCAGTCCGCTGATCACGTGCCGACGGGTGCCTTCCGGTCCCCGGTCGAACCTCTCGAGCAGGAGGACGTCCTTCCCGCCCGCGGTGACGACCTCCCACTTCGGCACGTCGATGCCCGCCCGCGCCGCGAGTGCGAGCATGGTCGCCTCCGCACGGACGTAGGAGAACAGCCGGTCGGTCGAGGAGGCGAACTTCGCGAGGAAACGACGCCCGTCCTCGCCGATGAGCGTCGCCTTCGGCCGCGCGCCGCCGATGGAGGTGCCGTGCTCGAGCGCCGCCTCGAGCTCCGGGGTCAAGCGCACGCCGGCTTCCAGGGCCTCGGCGGCTCGTCGCAGCTCCTCGAGCGTCGCCGAGTCGGATCGGGAGACGTAGTCCGTGGGCGACTCCTGGAAGTCGAGGGCGCCGAAGCGATCCGAGCCGGAGCGCAGCAGGTAGTCGATCTCGTTGAGATCGTCGTCCTCGCCGAGACCGAGTCCGTAGCGGATGACGCCGCGGCCCCATCCGTCCGGCGCGCCGTCGCGGAGTGCGCCGGCGATGACCAGACCGTCTCTCGGCGGCTGGGCGCCGCGGGTCAGAGGAAGCTCGGGCGCGAGGGCGATCGCCCCCGGCCGCTCCAGATAGCTTCGCGCGTAGGCGAAGCGTGTGGCAGTGCCGTCCGCTTCCACGAGTCCGGCGACGACGGGTACCTCGGCGCCGGGAAGCCAGGTCCAGACGTAGGCGCGGTCAGAAGTCGTCATCGACGACCGCCGCGGCCCGTCGGACTCGCGAGGGGAGCAGGGCGAGCCGCTCCTCTCCGCGGCGCCGCAGGCGAGCCATCTCGACCGGGTCCTCGATCCCGAACGGCGCGCTGCCCGTGAGGACGAGCAGCTCCAGCACCGTCGCGAACGCCGTGCCCGGCGCACCGGATTCGGCCGCGAGGACGGTGCGCTCGGAGACGCCGGCACGGCCCGCGAGTTCGCCCGCCGACCAGCCGCGATCGCCGCGCCCGGTGCGGATCAGCTGACCGGTGACGCGGAGGGCGTCGTCGACCACCGGACGCGGCTGTAGAACGCGCTTGGCCATGTGACCTCCATAAATGCAGCCTCAGGGGTACTGAGACATTGTTTATGGGGGCAATATTAGCGCGCATCGTGTCTCGATGCCCGGAGGAGTGTCAGCGCGACGCCGCGAGGAACTGCGCGAGGGAGAGCGGGGCGCGGCCCGTCAGGCGCTCGACGTCGCCGGAGACGTGCTGCATCTCGCCGGCGGCGACGGCGGTGTAGGTGCTGATCCAGGCGTCGAGCTGCCAGTCGGGGGCGTTCCAGCGGCGGCGGGAGGCGCGCGCCTCCTCGAGGGTCTCGTCGACGAAGACGGCGGGGCGGCCGGCGACGGTGAGGACCGCGGCGATCTCGTCGAAGGTGAGGGCCTCGGGGCCGGTGAGCTCGTAGGTCGCGCCGCGGTGCTCCTCCGGGGCGCGCAGGATCGCGGCGGCGGCGCGGGCGACGTCCTCGCGGGCGACGATCGCCGCGCGGCCGGAGCCGGCCGGGCCGCGGATCGCGCCGTCGTCGCCGAGCATCGCGGGGACGAAGTCCAGATAGAGGTTGTCGCGGAGGAAGGTCCAGTCCATCCCGGAGGCGCGGATCGCCTCCTCCGTCGCGGCGTGGTCGCGCGCGAGCGTGAAGGTCGCGGTGGGGGAGGCGCCGGCGAAGGACGTGTAGACGACCTGCTCGACGCCCGCGGCGGCGGCGGCCGCGACCATCGAGAGGTGCTCGGCGAGCCGGTCCTCGTTCTCGGCCGCGGACACCATCAGCAGGAGCCGGACGCCGTCGAGCGCATCGCCCGGGTCGGTGAAGGAGGAGCGGACGGCCGTCGCCCCCGGCAGCTCGGGCGCACGCGAGGGGTCGCGGGCGAGGAGGCGGAGGGGGAGGCCGGCGTCGGCGAGCAGGCGCGCGACGCGGCCGCCCACCGCCCCGGTGGCTCCGGTCACGGCGATCGGGGGCTGAGGGGTCACGGCGGCGCTCATGCCCCCATGATCCTCCGCAGGTCCGGTCGCCGTCTGCCCCGCCTGCGTTCGTCCCCGCCCGCCCGGCCGGTCCCTAGGCTGGACGCATGAGCGCCCACGCCTCCCTCCTCGCCATCGCCCGCTCGATCGCCGTCGAGGCGGCGCACCTCGCCCGGCAGCGCCGCCAGGACGGGGTCGAGATCGCCGCCTCGAAGTCGTCGCCGGAGGACGTGGTCACGGCCGCCGACCGCGAGGTCGAGCAGCTGATCCGCCGCAGGCTCGCCGAGGCGCGGCCGGACGACGGCTTCCTCGGCGAGGAGTCGGGCGCGGGCGGCGGGACGAGCGGGCTCACCTGGGTCGTCGATCCGATCGACGGCACGGTCAACTACCTCTACGGCATCCCCTCCTACGCGGTCAGCATCGCGGTCGTCGAGGGCGAGCCGGAGCCGGAGACGTGGACGGCGCTCGCCGGGGCCGTCGTCAACGGTGCGACCGGCGAGGTGTACACCGCGAGCCGGGGCGGCGGGGCCGAGCGCGACGGGGTCGCGCTGCACGTCACTCCGCCCGCCTCGCTCTCGCTGGCGCTGGTCGGCACGGGCTTCGGCTACGACGCCGGGCGCCGGATGCGCCAGGGTGCTGTCGTGCAGGAGCTGCTCGGCTCGGTGCGCGACATCCGCCGCATCGGCTCGGCGGCGCTCGACCTCTGCGCGGTGGCCTCGGGGTCGCTGAACGCGTACTACGAGCGCGGGCTGAACCCGTGGGACCTCGCGGCGGGCGCCCTCGTGGCGGAGGAGGCCGGGGCCGTCGTCGCCGGCTTCGACGGCCGCCCGGCGGGCAACGGGCTGCTGATCGCGGCCCCGGATCCGATCTTCAGCGAGCTCGAGGCTCTGCTGCGGCGGCTGCGCGCCGACGAGGTCTGATCGGGGACCGGTCTGCGCGGAGTCGGTGCATGCGCGCGCATGATCGCGCAGGATCCGAGCGCCGAGCGCGGATCCGGCGACGAGGATCCGGCCTCTGCGCGACCCGCTCTGGCCGGATCGGGAGTCCGTGGTTATCCTTTATGAATTCGTGACATTCGCACAGGATGCGGTCGCGGATCCCCGAGAAGCGCTTCGACTCCCTGGCGGAGTGCCCCTCGTCCCCTGCCCCCGACGGAAGATCCGGATTTCGTGAGCCCCGATTCGCCCTTGCCCGCTGCCCACGCATCGACTCCCGGCGAATCCCTCCCACCCCTCACCCGTCGCGAGCTGCGCGAGCGCGAGCGCGCTCAGGCCCTGGCTGCCGACGTCCAGGCCGAGGGAGTGACGGTCGGCCCGGCCGAGCTCCGCGATGCCGAGCTGCGCGTCGCCTCCGTCCGCTCCGCGCCGCCGGCGCCCGTCTCCGCACCCCGCGTCGCGCCGCTGCGACCCGTGCGGTCCAGCCGCCGGATCGGCGGGCTCGTCGCGCTGTCGTTCGTCGCCGCGATGGTGGCGGCGACCTCGCTGCCGGCCACGTCGCTCCTCACGGCCGAGGAGGTGCAGGCGCAGAACCTCGTCGTCGCGCCCGGCGGCACCGTCGACCGCGGCGCGCAGTCCTTCACGACCGGCGAGGTCAGCGCCGAGACCGTCGCCCGCGACGGCTTCGGCGTGCAGGAGCGCAAGACGCAGACGGACATCGCCGCCATCGGCCGCACCTCCGACGCGGGCTTCACCAACGACCCGAACGCCTCGATCCAGTGGCCCTTCGCCGTCGGCGTGCCGGTGGGCGACCGCTTCGGCTACCGCAACTGCGCGGGGTGCTCGGTCAACCACGGCGGCACGGACTTCAATCCCGGCAACGGCTCGCCGATCCAGGCGATCGCCGACGGCGTGGTCCGCACCGTGATCGACGGCGAGGGCTCGCTCGGCGTGCACGTCATCGTCGACCACGAGATCGACGGCCAGCTCGTCTCCAGCGTCTACGCGCACATGCAGCACGGCAGCGCGGCGGTCAACGAGGGCGACCCGGTCAAGGTCGGCCAGCTGCTCGGCCTCGTCGGCACGACCGGCATGTCGACCGGACCGCACCTGCACTTCGAGATCCGCCTCGACGGCGTGACCAAGGTGGACTCGTACCTCTGGCTGAAGGCGAACGCCGGGCGCTGAGCCACCGCGGGCCCGCCCGCTCCTGTTCGGTCTGCAGGCGATCCGCGCCGCAGCGCCCGTTCCGCCGCGGGAGCGCAGCCCGCGGCGGCCGATCGCCTGCAGATCGAACTCTGGGACGTCAGTCTTGGCGCAGCCAGACCGTCGTGTCGCCCGGCAGCGCCGGCTCGTGCAGCTCCTCCGAGGCGAGCACGACCGTGCCGACCGGGAGCTCCACCGGCGCCGAGCCGGTGTTGGCGATGACGGTGACGCCGCCGTTCCGGAACGCCACGACCTCCTCCGGGTAGCCCTCGAGCCACTCGATCGAGCCCGAGCCGAGGTCCTCCGCGCGGCGCACCGCGAGGAGCGCCCGGTAGAGCTCGAGGGTCGACCCCTCGACGCCGGCCTGGCGGTCCCGCGCGAACGGCGCCCAGTCGCCGGGCTGCGGGAGCCAGGAGTCGCCGGAGTCGTTGAAGCCGTAGGCGGGCGCGTCCGCCTCCCAGGGCAGGGGCACGCGGCAGCCGTCGCGGCCGTAGCGCTCGCCGCCGGTGCGGAACCAGGTCGGGTCCTGGCGCGCCGCGTCGGGCAGGTCGATCGCCTCGGGCAGGCCGAGCTCCTCGCCCTGGTAGACGTAGGCGGAGCCGGGCAGCGCGAGCATCAGCGCGGTCGCGGCCCGCGCACGGCGGAGGCCGAGCACCGGATCGGGCAGGCCCGGGGTGCGCGGGCCGATGCCGTAGCCCTGCGGGTTGTCGGCGGTGAGGGCGAGGCGGCTCGCGTGACGCACCACGTCGTGGTTCGAGAGCACCCAGGTGGACGGCGCGCCGACCGCGGCGAACGAGCTCAGCGAGGAGTCGATGATGTCGCGCAGCGCGGGTCCGCCCCACGGCGTCTCGAGGTAGGCGAAGTTGAAGGCCTGGTGCATCTCGTCGGGGCGCACCCAGCGGGCGAGCTTCGAGAGCGGCTGCACCCACGCCTCCGCGCAGAGGACGCGGTCGGCCGGGTACTCGGCGAGCAGCGCGTGCCAGTCGCGGTAGATCTCGTGCACGCCGTCCTGCGCCCAGTAGGGAGCGGTGACGGGCTCGGCGTCGTCGCCGGGCGCCACGCCGCCCATCGAGCCGCTGTCGGCGGGCGGGGTGTAGTCGGGCAGGCCCTCGGCCTTGATCATCCCGTGCGCCACGTCGACGCGGAAGCCGTCGACGCCGCGGTCCAGCCAGAAGCGCAGGACCTCGCGGAAGCGCTCGCGGACCCACTCGTTCGTCCAGTCGAAGTCGGGCTGCGAGGTGTCGAAGAGGTGCAGGTACCACTGGCCGGGGGTGCCGTCGGGCTCGGTGACCCGGGTCCAGGCGGGGCCGCCGAAGACCGACTCCCAGTTGTTCGGCGGCAGTTCGCCGGTGGCGCCGCGGCCGTCGCGGAAGAGGTAGCGGGCGCGCTCGTCGCTGCCGGCGGGAGCGGCCAGGGCGGCCTGGAACCAGCGGTGCGCGCTCGAGGAGTGGTTGGGGACGAGGTCGACGATCACGCGGATGCCGAGCGCGTGGGCGCGGGCGAGCATCGCGTCGAAGTCGCCCAGCGTGCCGAACAGCGGATCGACGTCGCAGTAGTCGGCGACGTCGTAGCCGGCGTCCTTCTGCGGGGAGGTCATGAACGGCGAGAGCCAGATCGCGTCGATGCCGAGCTCGGCGAGACTGTCCAGGCGCGAGGTGATGCCGGGGAGGTCGCCGATCCCGTCGCCGTCGGCGTCCGCGAAGGACCGCGGGTAGATCTGGTAGATGACCGCGGTGCGCCACCACTCCGCACCGGGCCGGCCGGCCGCCTCCGGGAACGAGACGGGGGAGCTCCCGGGAGCAGGGGAGTTCTCGGGCGCGCCGGAGAGAGCGGAGTCCAGGGTCATGGCATCAAGGGTAGCGGGCGCCCCGGAAGCACCCGGCCCGGCGGAGGCGCCGCCTGGCCTAGGGTCGACGGGTGAGCGAAGAGACCCCGGAAGCCGCCCGCGCCCGACGCCGGAGGGCCCTGCTCTGGGTGGTGCCGCTGCTCGTGCTGCTGATCGGCGGGCTGTTCGCGGTGACGCTCGCCGTCGGCGGCTACGCGCTGCGGACGATGACCGGCGGCTAGGCGGTCGCGGCCGGGCCGTCCTCGTCCTCGGGCTGCGGCGCGCTCGAGCGCTCGGCGGCCTCCTCGGAGGCGTGCGCCGTCTCCGGACCGGTCGCCCGCGAGGCGTCGTCCGCGCGCTGCACGGCGTCGGCGAGCTCGTCCGAGACGAGGAACCCGGTGGAGACGGCCTCGGCCCGGTAGGCCGCGCGGCCGACCATGTGCGCCGAGATCGGCACGGTCAGCAGCTGGAAGCCGATCACCAGGACGACGGTGCCCGCGGCGGCGAAGCCGGGGTTCCGGATCGCGACGGCGAGCATCACGCAGATGATGCCGAGCACCTGGGGCTTCGTGCCCGCGTGCATCCGCGAGAGCAGATCGCCGAAGCGGAGCAGGCCGATCGCGGCGACCAGCGAGAGCAGGGCGCCGACGGTGACGAGCACGGCGGTGACGACGTCGAAGAAGACGTCCATGTCAGTCCTCCTCGCGGTTGGCCATGAACTTGGCGACGCTGATCGAGCCGAACACCGCGAACAGGGCGAGCCCGAGCGCGACCGGCAGCGTCGTCGCGTGGTGGTTGATCGCCATCTCGGCACCGAGGCCGCAGAGGATCGTCGCCACCAGCACGTCGGCGGCGACCACGCGGTCCAGGACCGACGGGCCGATCAGGATGCGCACGAGCGCGAGCAGGGCGGCCGCTCCGAAGATCGGGACCAGGATCCAGACGAGCCACTCGATCATCGGAGCACCCCCGCGTTCTCGCCGAGCGGCGCGCTGACCCGGGCGACGTCCTCGCGCGAGCCGATCGCGCGGACGATGCGCGCCTCGGTGCGCAGGACCGTGCGGCGGACCTCGTCGATCCGGTGGCCCTCGTCGTGAGTGACCCCGAGCACGTGCAGGTAGAGGACGTTCAGCTGGGGGTCGACGTCGATCACGAGCGAGCCGGGGACGAGCGAGACGGCCTCGGTCGTCCAGACCAGCATCCCCTCGGAGCGGCTGCGCAGGTGCACGGCGACGATCGCGTTGTGCACGGGGACCGGCAGGGTGAGGATCTGGTACGAGACGCGCACGGAGGCGACCGCAATGTCGTAGGTGAGGCGCAGCAGGAAGACCAGCAGGTGCCAGGGGTTCACCCGGTTGGAGAACTCCACCGGCGGCAGGTAGAAGACGCGGGTGATGATCAGCGCGACCAGGAAGCCCGAGACGATCGAGAGCACCGACACGTCGTCCCAGAGCAGCACCCAGATGCCGACGAGCGTCACGAACATCGCGAACCGGTTCCAGAAGTCGACGCGGCGGCGGGGGCTCATCGGGGGCCCTCCTCTCCGAAGGACGAGTCGCGGTAGACCGTGGCGATGTAGGTGGACGGGTCGGCGACCGCGGCGGCGGCCTGCTCGCTGGCGTCGTAGAGCGGGCCGGCGGCGATCGTGAGGCCCACGCCGAAGACGACCATGCCGGCGGTCGCGAGGACCATCATCGGCGGGGAGTGCCGGGTGCGGACCGTGCCCGTGTCGTGCGGGTCCTCCTGCAGCTGGTCGATCAGCGGGGACTCGTAGCCGGGCACCTCCTCCTGGCGGCGCCAGAACGCCATGTTCCAGACGCGGGCGACCGCGTAGAGGGTGAGCAGCGAGGTGACGGCGCCCGCGGCGATGACCGCCCAGATCAGCCAGGAGGGCTGGTCCGCGGCCGACTCGGTGCCGGCGACGAAGAGGCCGACCTTGCCGAGGAAGCCGGTGAACGGCGGGATGCCGCCGAGGTTCATCGCGGGGATGAAGTAGAGCAGCGCGAGCAGCGGCGAGGCCTTCAGGAGCCCGCCGAGCCGGAGGATCGAGGTGGTGCCGCCGACGCGCTCGATCAGCCCGGTCGCGAGGAACAGGGTCGTCTGCACGGTGATGTGGTGGATCACGTAGAAGATCGTCGCGGCGTAGCCCGCCTCCGTGCCGATCGCGATGCCGAAGACCATGTAGCCGATGTGCGAGACCAGGGTGAAGGAGAGCATCCGCTTGATGTCCGCCTGCGCGACCGCGCCGAGGATGCCGACCACCAGCGTCAGCAGCGCGACCACCATCAGCACTTCCATGAGCCTGCCGCCCGGGAAGAGCAGCGTCTCGGTGCGGATCAGCGCGTAGACGCCGACCTTGGTGAGCAGGCCGGCGAAGACGGCCGTGACCGGCGCCGGAGCGGTGGGGTAGGAGTCCGGCAGCCAGAACGACAGCGGGAAGACCGCGGCCTTGATCCCGAAGCCGAGCAGCAGCACCACGTGCAGCACGAGCTGGACGTCGGCGGGCAGCTCGGCGATGCGGATCGACAGCTGCGCCATGTTGACGGTGCCGGTGGCGCCGTAGAGCAGGCCGATCGCGGAGAGGAAGAACACGCTCGAGACCAGGCTGACGACCACGTAGGTCGTGCCCGCGCGGATCCGCGGCGCGGTGCCGCCCAGGGTGATCAGCACGTAGCTCGCCGCGAGCAGGATCTCGAAGCCGACGTAGAGGTTGAAGAGGTCACCGGCGACGAAGGCGTTGAGGATGCCGGCCGAGAGGATCAGGTAGGTCGGGTGGAAGATCGTGACCGGCGTCTCGCGATTGCCGTCGACCAGGCCCTGGCCGACCGAGAACAGCAGGACGCCGAGCAGCGTGACCGAGGTGATCACGAGCATCAGGGCGGCGAGCGGATCGACGACCAGCACGATGCCCCACGGCGGCTCCCAGCCGCCGACGTAGACCGCGCTGCCGCCCTCCTGGCCGGTGAGGACCAGGACGAGCAGCACGGAGGAGATCACCAGGACCGCGGACAGCGTGACGATGTTGACCGTGATCTGCGCGCGGCGGTGCCGGCCGAGCACGAGGGCGACGGCGGCTCCCAGCAGGGGGAGGGTGACGACGAGGGGGATCAGCACGTTCATCGGTCCTCCTTCCTGTCGTCGGTCATGGCGCTCTCGCCGTGCTTGGCGGCGGTGCCCTCGTCGCTCGATTCGAGCAGGACGTCCAGGGCCCGGTCGTCGGCCGTGGTCTGCGCCGAGATGCCGGCCGCGTCCTCACGGACGGAGGCGTCGGTCTCGTCGTTCTCGACCTGGTCCGCGTTGGCCAGGCGCCAGCGCCGGTAGATCATCGCGAGCAGGAACGCGGACACCCCGAAGGTGATCACGATCGCCGTCAGGATCAGCGCCTGCGGCAGCGGGTCGGCCATCTCCTCGGCGATCTGCTCGTAGGAGCGGCCGTCGTCGGTCACGAACGGCGCGAGGCCCGAGCGGCCCGCCATCAGCAGGATCAGGATGTTGGTCGCGTTGCCGACCAGGAGGAAGCCGATCAGGATGCGGGTGAGGCTGCGCTCGAGCATCTGGTAGACGCCCGCGGCGTACAGCACCGCCATCACGACGACGAGGACGAGGGTGATGCTCATGCGTCGTCCCCCCTGCCCGGTCCGCCGACGACCGTGGAGCCGGTCGGCAGCTTCGTCTCGAGGCCGTCGACGGTGCCGGCGCCGGGGCCGGGGGTGCTGTCGGTCGAGTGGGTGACGCCGTCGCCGGACGGGTCGCCCTGCTCGGCCTCCTCGCCGTGGCGGTCGACCTCGCCACCGAGGCTGCGGAGGATGTCGAGGGTCAGGCCGATCACGATCAGGTACACGCCGATGTCGAAGAGGGTGGAGGTGCCCAGGTGCAGCTCGCCGAGGACCGGCAGGTAGAGGTCGAGCCAGCTCGACTCGAGCACCTCGAGGCCGAAGGCGAGCGAGGAGACGGCGGTGCCGACCGCGAAGAGCAGCCCGAGTCCGAGGACCTTGCCCGCATCGATCGGCGCGGCCTCGCCGAGCTCGAACCGGCCGCCGGCCAGGTAGCGCGCGACGAGGGCGAGACCGGCGAGCAGGCCGCCCGCGAAGCCGCCGCCCGGGGTGTTGTGGCCGGTGAAGAGCAGGTAGACCGAGACGATCATCGCGGGGTGGAAGAGCAGGCGCACCAGCACCTCGAGCACGATCGAGCGGTTCTCGGGGCGCAGCGTGCGGCCGGCGACCAGCCAGGAGCCGCGGTCGCCGGTCTTCTCCGCGTCGGCGGAGGGAGCGGTGAGGTCGGTCGCGCGCTCCTCGCGGTCGGCCGCGCTCTGGTGCTCGAGGCGCGGAGCGCCGCCGGCCCGGCTGGAGAGGAAGATCAGGCTCGCGACACCGGTCGCCACGACGACCAGCACCGAGATCTCGCCCATGGTGTCCCAGGCGCGGATGTCGACGAGGAGGACGTTGACGATGTTGCGTCCCTTGCCCTCCTCGTAGGCCAGGCGCGGGAGGTCGACGGAGATCGGGGTCGCGGTGCGGGCGCCGAGGGCGATCGTCGCGGCGAGGGCCATCACGGCGCCCACCGCGATGCCGATGACGGCGCGCAGGCGCTTGCGCATCGGCTGGTGCTTCTGCGCGATCCGGGTGGGGAGGCGGCGCAGCACGAGGACGAAGACGACCAGCGTGATCGTCTCGATCAGCGCCTGGGTGAGCGCGAGGTCCGGGGCGCCCTGGATGGCGAAGAGCGCGACCATCCCGTAGCCGGTCGCGCCGGCGAGCAGCACGGCGGCGACGCGGTTGCGCGCGACGGCGCAGAGGATCGCGGCGAGGATCATCACGGCCGCGACCGCGAGCTGGCCGGGCGAGTCCCAGAAGACGAGGTCGCCGGGCCAGGTGCGGTTGAGCGCCGCGGCGCCGCCGACCCCCAGCACGAAGACCGCGAAGATCACCGTGAGGTAGCGGGGGAGCGAGCCGCGCTGGACGAACTCGGTGACGGTGCTCGCGACGCGGTCGAGCCAGCGGACGGTGGCCCAGTAGCCCTCGGCGGAGTCGATGGTGTTCGGGACCTTGGACTGGATCCGCGCGACCGCGATCCGCTTGGCGAAGAGCAGCAGGCCGATCGCGATCACGATCGCGCTGAGCGCGAGGGCGGGCTCGAAGCCGTGCCAGAGCGCGAGGTGGTAGCCGCCGTGGTCGGACTCCTCGGCCGCCGCGGCGAGCCGCGGGTCGGCGTCGGGGGCGCCGTAGGGGAGCGTGTCGGCGTAGACCGCGACGAGCGGGTCGAGCAGGGAGGCGCCGATGCCGCCGACGAGGCTCACGACCGCGAGGACGACGGTGGGCGCGGTGAAGGTCCACGGCTCCGCGTGCAGGTGGGTGTCCTCGAGGCCCTTCTTGCGGGCGAACGCGCCCCAGAAGAAGCGGGCCGAGTAGGCGACGGTGAGGATCGAGCCGAGGACGAGGCCGATCAGCGCGACCCAGGCCCAGAACGAGCCCTGCTCGATCGCGGACAGCAGGCTGGTGAAGACCGCCTCCTTTGCGACGAAGCCGAGCAGCGGCGGGATGCCCGCCATCGAGAGCACGCCGAGCAGCGCGGCGCCGGCGAGCACCGGGGCCTGGCGGCCCAGGCCGCTGAGCTTGCGCAGGTCGCGGGTGCCGGCCCGGTGGTCGACGATGCCGACGGCGAGGAACAGCAGCGCCTTGAACAGCGCGTGCCCGATCAGCAGGGTGAGGCCGGCGAGGGCCGCGTCGCGCGAGCCGAAGCCGACCGCGACGGTGAGGAAGCCGAGCTGGCTGACGGTGCCGTAGGCGAGGACGAGCTTGAGGTCGTACTGGCGGAGCGAGCGCCAGCCGCCGACGAGCATCGTCCAGACGCCGACGCTGACGATCACGGGGAGCCAGACGGCGTCGTCGGCGAAGCCCGGCGCGAGGCGCGCGACCAGGTAGATGCCGGCCTTCACCATCGCGGCGGCGTGCAGGTAGGCGCTGACCGGGGTGGGCGCGGCCATGGCGGCCGGCAGCCAGAAGTGGAAGGGCACGAGCGCCGACTTCGAGAACGCACCGAGCAGGACGAGGACGAGCGCGACCGAGACGATCGGGCCGGAGGGAGCCGCGGCGACGATGCCCGCGAGGCTCGAGGTGCCCGACTCGACGATGAGGATGATCACGCCGACGAGCATGGCCAGGCCGCCGAGAGTGGTGACCAGCAGGGCCTGGAGGCCGGCTCCGCGGCTCTCCTTGCGCCCGCTGTAGTGCCCGATCAGCAGGTAGGAGAGGACGCTCGTCGCCTCCCAGAAGACGAAGAGGATGATCACGTCGTCGGCGGTGACCAGCCCGTACATCACGCCGGCGAAGGCGAAGAGCAGGGCGGCGAACCGGCCGAGCGACGGCTCGTCGCGCGTGAAGTAGCTGCCGCAGTAGGCGAGGACGAGGGCGCCGACGCCGCTGACGACGAGCGCCAGGACGATCGAGAGCGCGTCCAGCCGGAACGAGAGCGAGATGTCGAGGGAGGGGATCCACGGGATCTCCTCGCGCAGCTCCCCGCCGGCGAGGATCGTCGGCAGCGAGGCGGCGGTCGAGACGAAGGTCGCGGCCGGCACGAGGGCGAGGGCGTAGAAGACCTTAGGACCGAAGCGGTCGACGATCCACGGCGTGATCACCGCGAGGGCGAACGTGATCGCGAGGGTGAGGAGCATCACACAGTCCTCCCCGGTACCACTCAGCACAGTTGTCCAGACAAGGATAAGGGAGGCCGGGCGGCAGGAACCTGAGTGCGGACGGGCTTGACGACCGCCCTCCCCGTGCCGTGACGGGCGGGGCCGTAGCGTGAGGGGCATGGCCCGCTCACTGCTCCCCGCCCAGACCTGCCGGATCCGCGTGCTCGACGTCGCGAGCGGCGAGGTCACCACGGTGTTCTCCTCCGACTCGCTGCTCGTGGAGGCGCCGAACTGGTCGCCGGACGGGTCGTTCCTGGTGGTCAACGGGGACGGCGGGCTGTTCCGGCTGCCGCTGGGGGACGCACCGGTCGGTCCCGCCGGGCTCGAGGCGATCCCGCTCGACGGGGTGCCGGACGAGCTGAACAACGACCACGTTCTCGCTCCCGGCGGCGGCACCGCCTACGTCTCGGCCCGCGACGGCCACCTCTACGCGGTCGCGCTGGACGGCTCGGCGCCGGCCCGGCGGATCACGACCACGGGCCCCGTGCCGCGCTTCAAGCACTACCTGCACGGCGTCTCGCCCGACGGCCGGCTGCTCGCGCTGATCGGCGGCGGCGAGGACGCCACCGGCCGCTGGGTCACCAACGTCTACACGATGCCGGCCGAGGGCGGCTCGCTCACCGCGCTGACCGACGACGCGCACCCGGACGACGGCGTCGACTTCTCCGCCGACGGCGAGTGGCTGCACTTCAACTCCGAGCGGGAGGGCGGCGTCGCCCAGCTGTTCCGGATGCGGCGCGACGGCTCCGGGATCGAGCGGCTCGTGGCGTCGGACACGGTCGACTGGTTCCCGCACGAGTCGCCGGACGGCGCGCACCTGCTGTATCTCGCCTACCCCGCCGGGACGGCCGGGCACCCGGAGAACCTGCCGGTCGAGCTGCGGCTGATCGCGCTCGAGGGGCGCGCGGCCGGCGACACCTCGCCGGGCCAGGTGGTGCAGTCGCTCTTCGGCGGCCAGGGCACGATCAACGTCGCCGGCTGGTCGCCGGACGGGGCCCGCTTCGCCTACGCGGACTACCCGCTCGGCGGCTGACGCCCGCCGCCCTGAGCGGGTGCGCGAGGCCCGCCCCACCTCCGGCTCGCGGAACCCCCTCCGGCTCGCGAGAACCGGCCGTTCCGGCGTGCCGGAGTCGGTTCCGCGTGCCGGAGGGTCCGCCGGTGCGCAGCTCCGGCTCGTGGAACGTGCCCGGGCTCGCGAGAACCTGCTGTTCCGGCGTGCCGGAGTTGGTTCCGCGTGCCGGAGGTCCTTCCGCTGCGACCCGCCCGCCGTCTTCCGCGGACGTTCGGCACGCCGAATCGGCTCGGACTCGCGAGAACCAGCTGATTCCACGAGCCGGAGGTGTTCTCGCGTGCCGGAGATCGAACCGGGCGGGCTCCGGCTCGTGAAACGTGCCCGGGCTCGCGAGAACCTGCTGTTCCGGCGTGCCGAAGGAGGTTCCGCGTGCCGGAGGTGCTGTCCTGCGGCGGGCGGCTGAGTGCTTGCTCCGCATGCGCGGCGGGGGATCGGCAGTGCGGCCCGCGGCGAGTTGAATCGGGGGATGACGATCGACAGCGCAGCTCCGTCCCCCGACTCCCTCACCCGCGCGCCCCTGGGCGACTCCGGCATCGAGGTCTTCCCGCTCTCCCTCGGCGGCAACGTCTTCGGCTGGACCGCCGGGAAGCAGACCTCCTTCGACGTCCTCGACGGCTACGTCGCCGCGGGCGGCGACTTCATCGACACGGCCGACTCCTACTCGGCCTGGGTCCCCGGCAACCACGGCGGCGAGTCGGAGACGATCATCGGCGAGTGGCTCTCGCGCCGCTCGGGCTCCCGCGACGACGTCGTGATCGCGACCAAGGTCAGCCGGCACCCCGAGTTCACCGGCCTCGCCCCCGACAACGTCCGCAAGGCCGCGCGCGCCTCGCTCGGGCGCCTGCGCACCGACCGGATCGATCTCTACTACGCGCACTTCGACGACGACGCCGTGCCGCTCGAGGACATCGCCCGCGTCTTCTCCGAGCTCGTCGACGAGGGATTGGTCCGCGCGATCGGAGTCTCCAACTTCAGCGCCGAGCGCATCGCCGAGTGGCTGCGCCTCGCGAAGGAGGGGGGCCTGCACGCGCCGGTCGCCGTGCAGCCTCACTACAACCTCGTCGAGCGCGACATCGAGGCGGACGTCCTGCCGCTCGCCCGCGAGGCCGGCCTCGCCGTCGTCCCGTACTACGCACTCGCGTCCGGCTTCCTGACGGGCAAGTACCGCGACGGCTCGACGCCGGACAGCCCGCGCGCCTCGGGTGCCGCGCAGTACCTCGACGCCCGCGGGCGCCGGGTGCTGGCCGCCCTCGATGCCGCCGCCGCGGCCCACGACGCCGAGGTCGCGACCGTCGCCCTCGCCTGGCTCCGCTCGCAGGACGGCGTCGCCGCGCCGATCGCGAGCGCCCGCGTGATGGAGCAGCTGCCCGCCCTCGTCGCCTCCGCGACGCTCGAGCTGACGGCGGAGGAGCTGGCCGCACTCGACACGGCGAGCCGCTCGTAGCCGGGTCCCGATACGCCGCTGCGCGGCTGCTCGACCGGCATGAGGCCCCGCTGCGCGGCTGCTCCGCCCGCGCCTTCATGCTGATCGAGTAGCCCGCAGAGCGGGCGTATCGAGTTCAACCCGCCCGGACCACCCCCTCCACCCCGCGGTCAACACGGCCCCGTGGAGGTGCTATCGTCTAACGGTGCCAAATCGCGGGCACGCCCCGAGAAGGGCAGTCAGACCCGCAGGTGCGCCCCCTTAGCTCATTGGTAGAGCACTTCCTTGGTAAGGAAGAGGTAGTGGGTCCGATTCCCACAGGGGGCTCCGTTCCCGGCAGGCCAGCCTCCGGAAACGTGCGGCGGGGTAGCTCAGGTGGTTAGAGCACACGGCTCATAATCGTGGTGTCGCGGGTTCAAGTCCCGCTCCCGCTACATCGAGAAGGCCCCGGTTCGCACGTCGAGCCGGGGCCTTCGTCGTCCCCGCTGCCCTCCTCCCGCGAGATGCCACTTGTGCACGCGACACGCCGTGAAAGGCGTGCACAAGTGGCATCTCGCGGAGACGACCGGTCGTCAGAGCATCGAGATCGTGCGGTTCTCGATCCGGAGGACGCCGTCGCACTCGGCGAGGAAGTCCGCCTCGCCGTGCATCGTCAGCAGAACGGTGACGCCCTGAGCCACCCGCTCGCGGAGGACGTCCTTGACGACCGCGACGCTCTCCGTGTCGAGCGCGGTGAACGGCTCGTCGAGGAGGAGCACCTTCGGCTCCTCCATCAGGGCCTGCGCGAGAGACAGCTTCTGCTTCATCCCCGAGGAGAAGGTGCGGACCGCCGCGCGCCCCGTGCTCTGCAGACGTACCGAGGCGAGCGTCGCGCGGATCTCCTCGATTTCGATGCGCCTGCGGATCGCGGCCAGTCGCAAGAGGTTCTGCTCCGCGGAGAGGCCGGCGATGTAGGCGGGGCCGTCGATCGTGATCCCGAAGCCGTCCGGGAACGTCCGCCCCTCCGGCGAGATCGAAGGGTCGACGCTGATGCTGCCCGAGTCCGGCCTGAGGAAGCCGCAGAGCAGTCGCAGCAGGACCGACTTCCCGGAGCCGTTCGGACCGAGGAGGGCGTAGAGCCCGCCTCGGCGCAGCTCGAACGCGACCTCGCTGTAGAGCAGATTCCCGCGGATGCTCTTGGACACACCCTCGACCGTGATGGCGTTCGTCATGAGCGACCTCTTTCTGTTCTTGGATGCCTCTCGACCAGTCGAGACGCGATGACTGCTGCGATGAGGACGATGCAGGCGCTCCCCAGCGCCAGCGCCGTCCCGTGGAGGACGCTCGGCCAGCCCCCCGCGCTCCTCCACAGACCCGCGATGCCGAGCGGGTTGCCCTCGAGGAGCTCGCTCGGCAGGAAGGCCAATCCGGCCGAGAAGGCCGCGGGGGCCGCGCCCGATCCGGCGAGCGGCGCGAAGGCGGAGGCGGCGACCGCGACCAGTGTCAGCTGCAGCGTTCCGTTGACCAGGAGCTGATAGCCCACCACGGGGTCGGCGAAGGACGCGAGCTCGCCGGGGGCGCCTCGCAGGAGCGCCTCGGCACCGGCCAGAGCGCCGACGAGCGCGCTCACTCCGAGTGCACGGGCGAGGAGCCCTGCGCCGAGTCGCCGATTCCGAGCGCCGCTCGATCCGTACCGGATCAGCTCGCAGCGGAGGATCGGGCGTCGGGGATCGAGCTCGCTGAGCTGCCAGGTCATCGCGAAGCCCGTGACGACGAGGACGGAGAACAGGGTGGGTGCGAGAGCGCCCGCCGGGCCCGCGAAGAGAGGACCGAGGACTCTCCCCTCGACCCCGGGTGCCGGATTCCCCTCGGAGACCGACTGGAGCCCCGTCGGCCCGAGCGCGGCCGTGCCGAGGAGGAGGACGTACGCCGCCCATCCGGCACCCCAGGACCGCGCAACTCCGGACAGCCGGCGATCCTGGACCCGGACGGCGCCGAGGAGGACGACCTCGATCGAGAGGAGGACGACGGCGGCGGCGAGCACGCCGAACGGCCGCCCGAGGTGGAGCGAGGAACTGGAGAGGAACGCCGAGCTGACGGCGGAGTCCCTCGGGAGTCCCCCCGCCGCCGAGACGGCGAACCAGCCGAGCAGCACCGTCGCCGCCGGCCCGACGAGGACACTCCCGCCTGAGAGCACCCAGCAGGCGGAGAGGAGGGACCCGATCGTCGCGAGGAAGAGCAGGAGGAGCGGGAGCTGGAGCAGCACTCCGACGGGCGGGGGCAGCGCGACGTCCGAGAGCAGTGCAGTCACCGATCCGGGCACGCGCGCGACGTCGTTCGCCAGCCCGAGGGAGCACACCCAGCACGTCGTCAGTACCCCGAACAGGACGACCGCAGCACTCGCCGCGTCGCTGCGCAGGAGGACGAGGAGCGCGTTCCTGAGCGATCCGGCCCTGATGCACACGGATTCCGGAGGGAGGGACCTCGATGCCAGGAAGAAGGCGATGCACCACGGCGCTCCCAGTCCGTAGCAGACGAAGAGCGGGTCGTTCACGACTTCGACCGCCACGTCGACGAATCCGAACGAGGAACCCGACGCGGTCCAGAGCATCCGCTGGTGGATCGAGTACGCGGCGGCAGCCGCGAGGGCCCAGCCGGCGAGCAGCAGGCGGACACGGCGGGAGAGCGAGGCGATCATGTCAGCGCCGGGAGTCGCTGGGCTCTGCCGAGAATCCGCCGTGCGGCGAGAACCGTCGCGGCTCCAGCGACCGCGAGCGGCAGGACCATGATGCCCATCGGTGCCTGATCGAGACCGAACGGGAAGGCTCCGTACATGAATCCGAGAAGTGGATGGTCGACCAGAGCGACAGCCATCGTCTCGACGAAGAAGATCACTGCGGGCAGCACCATCGCCAGCCCCAGGTTCTTCAGTGCGACCAGTGCGAGCACCCCGGCCACCGCCGTGATCGCGCCCCAGGCACCCAGCACCGAGGAGTAGCCGATCAGGTACACCGGCCAGCCGAAGGCGAGCAGCTGCGAGTAGTTCACGCGCTCCAGGGCGTTCCGTTCCACCTCGTCCGGTGCGAGTCCGTACACGACCGGATCGATGAAGGGCGCACCCAGCTCCGGCCAGATCCCGAAGGCGATCAGTCCGGGAAGGAGTGCGGCGACGAAGCCGAGCACGAATCCTCCGAGGGCGACGCTCATCATCCGGGTCGCCAGGTAGGACCGGAGATCCATTCGCGCGCGGACGAGGACGACGAACCTGTTCCTGATCTCGGCAGCGGTGCCGCTGCAGCAGGCCGTCGTGATGAAGACGGGGAAGAGGATGATCATCGGGGAGATCATGAACTGGGAGTAGACGTCCAGCTCATCGCGGTGGACACCGCCGCCCACCTCCGCCAGCCCGAGAGCCGTCGGACCGACGACGAGGATCGCACCGAGGAGCGCCTGCGGCCAGCGCAACGACGACCGCAGATCGGTGAGGACCAGTGCGAAGCGCGAAGGCACGGTCGTGTCGATGGTCGGGCTCCGGCTCTACCAGGCCTGCCACTGACCGCGAACGTGCACCTGATAGATGGTGAAGGGGGTCGTTCGAAGCGCGGACGTGAGAGTCTCGGTGCCCGCCTCATAACTGTTCGGGAGCCCGTGGACGATGTTGTCGTCGGTGATCGAGAAGATCTTCGTGCCTCTGTCGCAGTTGACGAGCGCCTGGCACATCTGCGCGTCCATCTTGTAGTCGCTGCCGATCTCCCGGAGCTGGATGGTGCCGTTCCGATTCGACTCGTACTTCGTCTGGTAGGTGGTCGACGTCGGCGACTGGAACCCGCCGGCGTTCTTGTCGAAGCTGTCCGCGAAGACGTTCGCCTGCGCCGTCGCCGCCATCCCGACGCTCAGCCAAACTGCTCCTGCGAGGGAAGCGATTCGTGTCGATCTCTTCATGGCCGTCCCTCGATTCGTCGGTCGGACCCAGCGCCGCGACCACATCTATATGACCACTAAGCGAGGAAATTTCACACACCCCTCTTCAGGGCACACGGTCTGAGCGAGATGCCACTTGTGCACGCGACACGCCGTGAAAGGCGTGCACAAGTGGCATCTCGCGGACAGTACCGATGGGGCGGCCGAGGGCTTAGGTAAGGTAAGCCTTACCAAACCCGGCGGTGCGTCCGCCCGCAGCACGGAGGCTCCGCATGGCCCGCTCGTCCGCCCCGACCCGCCCCACCGATCCGCAGGTCGTCACCGTCGAGGTCGTCCGCACCGCGCGCGTGACGCCCGGGATGCAGCGCGTCACCTTCGGCGGGCCCGGGGTCGCGCTGCTGCACCCGCTCGGCCACGACCAGTGGTTCCGCCTCTTCCTGCCGCGGCCCGGGCAGGAGGCGCTGCGGCTGCCGACCCGCTCGAGCGCGCTCTGGTACGCGCAGTACCTCGCGATGCCGAAGGCGCAGCGGCCGGTCGTCCGCAACTACACCGTCCGCCGCTACCGGGCCGAGGGCGCCGACGGCGGACCCGAGATCGATGTCGACTTCGTCGTGCACGGCGAGCCGGGGGCGGCGGGGCCCGCCGTGACCTTCGCCCTCACCGCCGCGGTCGGCGACCGGGTCGGCATCCTCGACCAGGGGCTCGGCTACCGCCGGGCGGACGGCTCCGACTGGTGCCTGCTCGTCGCCGACGAGACGGGACTGCCGGCGGTCGCGGGCATCCTCGCCTCGCTGCCCGAGGACCGCGCCGCGCACGTCTTCCTCGAGCTGCCCTCCGAGGCGGACCGCCAGCCCGTCGTCGCCTCCGACGCCGTCACCGTGCACTGGCTGCCGCGCGCCGACCCGCACGCCCGCCCCGGCGAGCACGCGCTCGCCGTCCTCCGCGACGCGACCCTGCCTGCGGGCCGCCCCTCCGTCTTCGCCGTCGGCGAGTCCTCCCTCGCCACCGGCGCCCGCCGCCACCTCGTGTCCGACCGCGCCGTCGACAAGCGCGCCATCACCTTCATCGGCTACTGGCGCCACGGCGTCGCCGCCCCCTGACCGGCGCCTCCGCGAGATGCCATTTGTGCACGCGACACGCCGTGAAAGGCGTGCACAAGTGGCATCTCGCGGAGAAGCGTCAGACCTCGCAGCCGGCGAAGAGGACGTCGGGGGAGGAGACGAGGTCGTCGAGGGTCAGCAGGCGGGTGAGATCGTGGCCGGCGGCCAGGGCGTTCGCGCGCTCGAGGGCGGTCTGCGGGGCGAGGCGGCCCTCCATCACGCCGCCGAGGGCGCGCACGGCGCAGGCGGCGACGACCCCTTCGGGGGTGCCGCCGATGCCGAGCACCAGGTCGACGGCGCCGGAGGGGTCTGCGGCCTCGATGGCGACCGAGACGTCGCCCTCGCCGCGCAGCGACAGCGCGATACCGGCCTCCCGGAGGGCAGCGATCAGTCCGGCGTGCCGCGGCTTGTCCAGCACGGCGACCACCAGCTCGGAGACCGGCTTGCCGAGGGCGTCGGCCAGCCGCCGCGCGTTCTCGGCGGGCGGCAGGTCCAGCCCGACGGCCCCCGCCCCCGCGCCGGAGCAGACCAGCTTGTCCATGTAGAAGACGTCGCGCGGATCGAGCATCGTGCCGCGCGGGGCGAGCGCGATGACGCAGACCGAGCCGGGGATCCCCTCCGCCGTCAGCCGGGTGCCGTCGAGCGGGTCGACCGCGACGTCGCAGGAGGGGGAGTGGGCGCGCCCGAGCCGCTCGCCGTTCGCGAGCATCGGGGCGTCGTCCTTCTCACCCTCGCCGATCACGACGACGCCGGCGAACGGTGCCTCGGCGAGCATCGCTCGCATCGCCGCGACCGAGGCCGCGTCGGCGGCGAGCTTGTCGCCGCGGCCGTACCAGCCGCGAGCGGCCTCCGCCGCCGCCCGGACGCTCGCGGCCACCGCCTCCCGCAGCTCGGCGGAGTAGGACGGCGACGCGATCAACCGGACGTCGCTCACGCGCGCGCCGGCTGCGACGTCGCGGTGCGGACCAGCCGCTCGAGCGTGCGCAGGCCGTCGGAGGACAGCACCGATTCCAGGTGGCCCTGCACGGAGGCGACTCCCTCCCCGCGCAGCGCGTCCACGATCCCCGTCGCCGGGTCGCGCGAGATCTCGAGGTCGAGCAGCGGCGTGCTCGAGACGTCCGCACCCGCGACCGACGAGAAGGTGTTGTAAAAGCCGATCGCCGCGTCCTCGCCGAAGACGTCGACCGCCAGCCGCACGCCCTGCCGGGGCGCGGGCAGCGGCTCGACCGGCAGCCCGGCGAGCAGCGAGAGCATCTGGTGGCTGAGGCAGACGGCGAGCATCGGCCGCTCCGAGGCGAGCCGCTCGGTCATCAGCGCCCGCAGCCGGGCGATCCGCGGCTCGGAGTCGTCGCGCGGGTCGCCGGGGCCGGGGCCGAACACGACGAGGTCGTCGCTCAGCACGTCCTCGACGCTCGACCAGCGCTCGACCCGGGCGTCCATGCCGAGGTGGCGCAGCTGGTGCGCGAGCATCGTCGTGAACTGGTCCTCGTTGTCGACGATGAGCGCGGTGTGCCCGGCGAGGCCCTCGATGTGCTCCGGCGCCTGGGGCCGCAGCCAGAACGAGGCGAGCCGCTCATTGCGCGCCTCGAGCGCCTCCTGCACGCCGGGCTGCGCGTTGAGGTCGATCGCCGGCGGGATGTCGCGGTGCGGGAGCAGCCCCAGCGCGGAGAGCACACCGGAGGCCTTCGCGCGGGTCTCGGCGACCTCGCCCTCCGGCGTCGAGTGCCGCACGAGGGTCGCGCCGGCCGGGACGGTGAGCCGGCCGTCCTCGCGGAGGTACGCGGTGCGGATCAGGATCGGCGCGTCGACCGTGTAGCCGTGCTCCTCCGGCTCGAACAGGGCGAGGACACCGGAGTAGTAGCCGCGCGGCTCCTTCTCGTACTCCGCGATCACGGCGCAGGCGTTCTCCATCGGCGAGCCGGTGACGGTCGGCGCGAACATGGTCAGCCGCAGCACCTCGCGGACGTCGAGATCGGTGCGCCCCTCGAGCAGGTACTCGGTGTGGCTCAGCCGCGACATCTGCTTGAGGAACGGGCCGAGGATCCGCCCGCCGTTCGGGCAGACGGCGCTCATCATCTTCATCTCCTCGTCGACCACCATGAAGAGCTCCTCGCTCTCCTTGACGTCGGCGAGGAAGGCGAGCACCTCGGCGCCGGTCGGGCCGGCCGCGGGGTGGCGGAAGGTGCCGCTGATCGGGTTCATCATCGCCACGCCGTCGCGGACCGAGACGTGGCGCTCCGGGGTCGCGCCGACAGCGGTGACGGCCGGCGAACCGTCGGCACCCGGGGTGTGGATGGCGAAGGTCCAGTAGGCGCCCGATTCGTCGGTCAGCAGCCGGCGGAACCAGGCCAGCACCGCCTCGACCGCGGGAGCGTCCGTGTGCGCGACGAAGGCGCGGTTGATGACGAAGTTCGCACCCTCGCCCCGGCCGATCTCGTCGTCGATCACCCGGCGGACGATCTCCGCGTACTCCTCGTCGGGCACGTCGAAGCCGCGCTCCTCGACGGGGATCTCGCGCTCGGGCAGCAGTCGCAGCACCTCGGCGAGCGGCACGCTCTCGCGCTCGCGCACCACGAGGTTGCGCAGCGGGGCGCCGTCGTCCTTCGCCGCGAAGCCGCGCTCGCGCACCTGGCGGTAGGGCACGAGGGTCAGCACGTCGGCGCCGTCGAGCGGGATGTCGGCGAGGCCGTCGACATCGACGACGTCGCCGGTGAAGACGTCGACGTCCGTCCGGCCCTGCCGGAGGACGACCGCGAACGGCAGCGTTCCGTCGGAGGCGAGGATGCGGGAGAGGAGCGAGGTCATCGTGGTCCTTGGGTCGGGGTGTCCCTCACCCGGGCCCCGACATGCAGAACGACCGCCCGGTCGAGGCGGTCGTGTGCGCGAGGAGTCTGCGCGTCGGCCTGCCTAGGAGGCGGGCCACCAGGGGCGGAGGGTCGACGTGAGCACGGGGGAAGTCTAGGGGAGGCGCCGCTCGGGCGGCCACCCGATCAGGCGGTCGCGGCGTCGGGCGCCGGGTCGATCCGCTCCGTCGACTCGCCGCGGAGCGTGCGCAGCAGGAGGGTCGCCCCGGCCGTCGCCGCGGGGGTCGCGAGCACAGCGCCGCCCGGGATCAGGAAGGCCAGGTAGACCGCGATGCCGAAGCCGAGCGACACCGCGCGGCGCTCGCCGAGGAGCCGGCGGCGATCGCGCAGTGCGAGTCCGCGGGCGTCGCCGGCGAACCCGGTCAGCTCGAGGGCGAGCGCCCGGCCGCCGACGAGCGCGCCGGCGACCAGCCCGACCACCTGCCCGACGACCGGGATGATCCCGAGCAGCACCAGCACGACGCCGATCGCCAGCGAGGTGCCGACCAGCACCGAGGAGTCGCGCAGTGTGCGGCCGAGTCCGCGCCAGAACCCCGTCTCGTGCTCGTCGGGCACGCCGCCGAGCTCGTTCTCGACGCCGCGCCAGATCCGCTCGTAGAAGGGGTCGCCGACGAGCAGGGTGACCGCGGCGAAGAGGACGACGCCGAGTGCGACGATCGCCCCGACCGCGGCGATGGAGAGCAGGAGGCGGACGGTGCCGGCCGCGGCCTCGTCCCAGCCGTCCACGAACGGCGTCAGCGCGCGCACCACTTCGTCGATCCGGGTGAGAACGAGCACCAGCACGCCGACGAAGACGAGGCCGACGATCAGGGGCGGGATCGCGCCGAGGAGCATCGCCCGGGGCGAGCGGACCCAGGTGCCGAACCCCCTGCCGAAGAGCCGTGCGCCGAGGGCCAGGTCGCGGAGGATCGCCATGGCTCGATCCTCCCAGAAGCGCCGTTACGCGATCGATGCAGAGCGCCGCGCCGCGGGGGATGTGCGGACGCTCAGGCCGCTGATAGACATCAGCCAGGCGCCACGGGGGCAGCTTCGGCGCCGATCCCGCATCCACATTCTCGAGAAGGAATACATCCATGTCTCTCCGGGGGACCCCTCTCCGCTCGCGCTCGCGTCTCGCGTGCCTCACCCTCGCCGTCGGCCTCGCCGCCGGTCTCCTCGCGCCGGGGGCGGCCGCGAGTGCTCGTGTGGAACCGACGCCGTCGGCGAGTCCTGCGGCGGAGTCGGCAGCGGCTCAGGCCGCCGAGCCGGCGCCGACCACAGCGCCGACGTCCGCGCCGACCGCGACCGCCGTGCCCACCGCGACCGCCGCGCCGACCGCGACCGCCGCGCCGACCGCGACCGCCGCGCCGACCGCGACCGCCGTGCCGTCTCCGGCACCCGTCGCGAGCGACGACACCGACCCCTCCTGCCCGGACGGCGCGCGGGCGGTCGCGATCGACTTCGACGCGATCACCGTCGACTGGAAGGCCGCACCCGGTTTCGCGACCGTCGCGCTCCCGGAGGCGTCGTTCCCGGACTGCGCCGCGTCGGCGGACATCGTCCTCGTCGCGCAGGGCCCCGACGGCGAGTACTCCGGCGGCATCGGCGTCACGGTCCCCGTCGAGCGGGACGGCGGCGCGCCGCAGACCGCCCTGGTCCCCGCGCCGGCCGGCTCGCGCACCGTCCTGGTGACCACGAAGCTCTACGGCATGCGCGGCGGATCGTTCATCGATCTCGCCTCCGAGCAGTGGCGCTCCGCAGCGGGAACGGCACTCGACCCGTCGACCGCCGACACCGCCGTGTCGCTCGACGGTGAGATCTCGATCGCCACCGCCCCCGGGACGCTCACGCTGTCGGTCCCGCCCCGAGCGAGCACCGGCCGCTACGACGAGGCGAACATCGGCTACTTCGTGACCCAGGACAACGGCGTCGGTGTCGCACTGGACACCGTCGAGCAGGTCCCCGCCGAGGGCCTGCCGGCCCGCACCATCGAGGTCGCTCTGCCGTACACGGCCGACTGGACCGTCTCGGTCCAGACCTCGGGGGTGAACGAGGGCGTCGAGATCTTCCGCAGCGAGATCCTGCGCGAGACCCTCCGGGTGCTGAGCGCCTTCGACTCCTGCGCTGACGGCCTCGACCGCTCCCAGGCGAACGAGCCGTTCACGGTCGACGCCGTCGGCGGAGTGGGCACCATCGCCGTCACGGTCGGCGCCTTCGCGCTGCCCGACTGCTTCGACGAGGTCACCCTGCGCGTCCTGGTCAAGAAGTTCAACAACGACGACGAGCAGGAGGGTGTCGAGCTCGGTCCGCTGCAGAGCGACGCCACCTTCGACGGCGCGACGGTGCGCGGCTCGTTCGCGCCCGGTCGCTACTTCGTCGTCGTCCTGGTCTCGGCCGCGGTGGACGGCGAGTACGACGGCCTGTTCCAGGTCTTCGATCCGAGCGTCAACATCGCCGCCGATCAGCGGGAGCCGATCGTCGTGACCGCTGCCGCGGCGTCGACCGCGACCGCGACCGGCGGCCGGCACCTGGCCGCCACCGGTGTCGAGACGGCGGGCGCCGCCTCCGGTGCGGCCGCCCTGCTGGCCCTCGGCCTCGTGTCGCTCGTCGCGGCGCGTCGTCGCCGGAGCGCGCAGCAGTCCTAGCCGCTGCAGACGAAGGGCCCGGGAGCGTCTGCTCCCGGGCCCTTCGTGCGTCCCGCCTCGTGCGCTCGCCTCAGGCCAGCGCGAACGGGGCGAGCAGCCCCGTCATCTCCTTCGGGCGCGGTGCCGCGAACTCGTCGCGGCGCGAGGTCGTGACTCCCATCGCGACGAGGCCCTCGACCAGCCGGACCGCGGCGGCGACCCCGTCGATCACCGGGACGCCGAGCTCGCGCGAGAGGTCGCGGCAGAGGTCGGCCATCCCCGCGCAGCCCAGGACGATCACGTCCGACCCGTCCGTCGCGAGCGCGGCCGCGCACTCCTCGAGGATCACCCGGCGCGCGTCGGAGTGCGGGTCGTCGAGCTCGAGCACCGGGATGTCGCAGGCGTGCACTCCCGCGCAGGCCCGGTCGAAGCCGGCCCTGTGCGCGATGTCCCAGGCCCGCCCGCTGGTGCGCGAGAGCGTGGTGACGACGCTGAACCGCCGGCCGACCAGGGACGCCATGTGCATCGCGGCCTCGGCGATGCCGATCACCGGTCCGCGGGCGATCTCGCGGGCCGCGTCGATCCCCGGGTCGCCGAAGCACGCGACGACGTAGCCGTCACTGCCCTCGGCGTCGCCGCGGACGATCTCGTGCAGCAGCCCCGGGACGGCGAGCGCCTCGTCGTAGTGGCTCTCGATCGAGGCCGGTCCCATCGGCGGCGTGACGGCGACGATCTCGGTGCCGACGGAGGCGACGGACCGCGCGGCGCGGCCGATCGCCTCGGTCATGTGCTCGCTGGTGTTCGGGTTGACGACGGTGATGCGCACGGCGCTCCTCGGGATGCTGCGGGGGTGGAACGGCCGCCACGCCACCGGCCGGTCCTCGAAAGTTGCGGTAGTCACGCGCGACTACCGCAACTTCTGGAGGATGGAGTGGATGGCGAGGCGGGGTAGGGACGGGTGGGGAGGGCTCGGGTCAGACCGTGCTGCCGTCGCTGACGTTCGCGAGGTCCTCCTCGAGGCGGCCGATCCTCGGGGAGCGGCGCTCCAGGACGGCCATCGCGACGAAGCCGAGGCCGCAGCCGAGGAACCAGCTGTAGTCGCCGAGCCAGGTGAAGGACGGGCCGCCCGCCTCCTCGATCCAGCGCGGCACGAGCACCGAGAGGACGGAGGGGAGGCCGCCGATCACGGTGGCCCAGACGGCGTTGGGGTTGAAGCCGCGGGAGAACCAGTAGCGGCCCTTCTCGCTCATCGTGTAGAGGTCGTCGACCCAGACGCGCTGACGGCTGACCAGGTAGTAGCCGGCGATCAGGACGCCGAACAGCGGGCCGATCAGGGCGCCGAGGATGCCGAGCGTGTAGTGGATCGCGGTGTCGTTGGAGTACCAGTTCCACGGGGTGAGCAGCACCGAGCCGACGGCGGCGATCATGCCGCCCATCCGCCAGCTGATCTTCTTCGGGTTGACGTTGGAGAAGTCGAACGCGGGCGAGATGAAGTTGGCGACGATGTTGATGCCGATCGTCGCGATGACGAAGGTGAGCCCGCCGAGCAGGACGGCGAACCAGGTGTCGATCCGCTCGACGGTCTCGATCGGGTCGGTGATCAGCTCGCCGAAGACGGGGACCGTCGCGGAGGCGGTGATCACGGTGAGCAGCGAGAAGAAGAGGAAGTTGATCGGCAGGCCGAGGAGGTTGCCCTTCTTCACGGCGCGGTAGCTGCGGGCGTAGCGCGAGAAGTCGCCGAAGTTCAGCATCGGACCGGAGAAGTAGGAGACGACCAGCGCGACGGCCGAGATCATCACCGGGATCGAGGCGCCGAGGTCGAGGGGCTCGCCCGAGCCGAGGTTCAGCGAGATGTTCTCCCAGCCGGCCTGCGAGACGAGGTAGATCGCGAGCACGAGCATCACCACGTAGACGGCGGGGCCGGCCCAGTCGATGAAGCGGCGGATCGACTCCATGCCCCGCCAGAACAGCGCGGCCTGCGCGACCCAGAGGATCGAGTAGGAGAGGTAGCCGAGGGCGGAGAGGCCGAGGAAGGAGGCCTCGGGGGTGTTCCAGGAGGCCATCGCCGGGAAGAACTTGAGGAACACGATGTTGAGCGACTGCGCGGCGAGGTAGGTCTGCACGCCGTACCAGGCGATGGCGATCAGCCCGCGGATGATCGCGGGGATGTTCGCCCCGCGGACGCCGAAGATCGCCCGGTTGATCACCGGGTAGGGCACGCCGGTGACCTGGCTGGGCTTCGCGACGAGGTTGCAGAAGACCTGCACGATCACGATGCCGACCACGAGGGCCACCAGCACCTGCCAGCCGGCGAGGCCGAGCGCGAAGAGCGAGCCGGCGGTGACGTAGCCGCCGACGCTGTGCACGTCGGACATCCAGAACGCGAAGATGTTGTAGCTCGACCAGCGCTGCTTGACGAGCGGGGCGAGGTCCTCGTTGGCGAGGCGGTCGTCGTAGCCGGGCTTGACGAGCGAGGGGCCGGCGAGCCCGGCGCTCTCGGCCGGCGGCGCGGTCGACGGGTCGATGCGGGGTGCAGTGGCGCGGTCGGTCATGGTGGATCCACCTCTCGGGCGGGCGTGCGCGGGTGGGCGCACGGAGCGGATGTGTCAGGGTGGTCGAGGCGGTCGGCCGTGGCGATCGGCCGCCTCCGCGCGAGCGGTGGGCGTTCGGATCGTGTGAAGTGATGACTTCACACGGGAGAACCTAGGGCTCCGCCGGTCCGCGTTCGTTTCGCCCCCGTTACAGCTGTGTGACGATCACCGAGGAGAGGACGGCGTCCCGCATGCCCACCGACGAGACCGCCCGGGATTCCGCGGTCTCCGCGGCTCCGGACGTCGTCGCCGCGCTCCCCGGGGCGGTCCGCGAAGGCGTCGGCGCGCGCCTGCGCGAGCTGCGTCTCGCGTCGGGGATGTCCCTGCGCGCGCTCGCCCGCGAGCTCGGCATCTCGGCCAGCGCGGTCTCGCAGATCGAGCGGGGAGCGATGCAGCCGTCGGTCGGGCGCCTCATCGCGATGGTCGGCGCCCTCGGCGTCCCGCTCTCCGCCGTCTTCGACGAGAGCGCCGCCGGCGGTGCGGCGGCCGGCGGGCCGGGCGGGCCGAGCGGCGGAGGGGACCCGGGGGCGACGACGGCCGTGGTCCGCGCGGGCGAGGTCGCTCCCGTCCTCCTCGAGGGGGGCGTGCTCTTCCGCCGGCTGGCGCCGCAGCCCGTCGATGCGGTCGACTTCTTCGAGTCGACCTATCCGCCGGGGGCGACCTCGACCGCGCAGCGTCGGTTCCTGCGCCACGACGGCATCGAGATCGGGACCGTCACGCTCGGCGAGCTCACCGTCGAGTTCGAGGACGAGACCGTGGTCCTCGCGGCGGGGGATGCGATCACGTTCCCCTGCGAGCGCGGCCATCGGATGATCAACCGCGGCGCCACGACGGCCGTCGCGACCTGGCTGATCGTCCACCGCTGACGCGGCCCGCGGGGCCGCCATCCCGGTATGGCACAGTGACAGCATTCCTCCACAGGGGGGAGTTGCCGGGTGCCTGTCCACATCCCCGGCGGATCCGGTCGGCGGGCCCGCCGCGATGTCGGTGCCGCCTGGTGTGCTGTGCGCCTCGAACGATTGGTGCGGAACATGGACGGACGACAGAACAGGCGAGACGACGACGAGTGCCCCCGCTGGTGCGCGGGGGAGCACGACGAGATCGAGTGCCCCGAGGAGCGGCTGCACCGCTCCCGGGCGCAGTCGCTCCCGCTCGTGCTCTGGTGCGGGGACGGTGCGTCGGGCGAGCCCGTCGCCGCCGTCGTGCACGTCTCGCTGTGCCGGCCCGGCCGCCGGGGCGAGGAGCGGCTGCGCCTCGAGTCCGACGGGCTCGGCGCGGTGGACCTCGATCTCAGCGCGGCGGCGCGGCTGGCGCGCGGCGTCGAGACGACGCTGCGGCTACTCGGCCCCGGCGGCGCCGGATGAGCGGGGCGGGTTCGGCGGCAGCAGGTCGGAGAGCTCGATGTCGAGGGCCTCGCAGAGGGCGAAGAGCGTCTTCAGCTGCGGGTTCGCGGGCGAGCCCGGCTTCGACTCGCCCTTCTCGAACTTCTGGTAGGTGTAGCCCGCCAGTCCGGCGGCGTGGGCGATGCGCTCCTGGCTCTCGCCCTTGGCCATCCGGGCGCGGTGGAGGTTCGTGCCGAGCTCGCGGGCGTAGGTCATCCAGTCGCGTTCGGGGTCAGGTGTGGACATGCTCGCCAGCTTCGGAGAAGAATCGTCCGCGGTCACCCATACGCGCGTGGGTAATTGCCGATGGTCATACGTGCATGACCCTCGTCGAGGGGGAGGGGCCTCGGAAGGCGCCAGGAGCCCGAGAGGCTTCCGAGGCCAGCGCCTAAGATGGCCGGGTGCCAGTGAACCCCGACCTCACCGAGCGCGTGTTCGCGCCGACGGAGCCCTACCAGGTGGGCCGCGAGAAGGTGCGCGAGTTCGCGCGCGCCGTCTCCGCCGAGTCCCCTCTCCACCTCGACCCCGCGGCCGCGCGCCGTGCCGGCTACCGCGACGTCGTCGCCCCGCCGACCTTCGCCGTGGTGGTGCAGGAGTTCACCCTCGCCCAGCTGCTCGCCGCTCCGGACGCCGGCATCGACTTCAGCCGGGTCGTCCACGGCGACCAGCGCTTCAGCTACTCGCGCCCCATCGTCGCGGGCGACGAGCTGACCGCGACCCTCTCGGTCGCGAGCATCAAGCAGCTCGGCGCGCACTCGATGATCACCACGCAGTCGACCATGGTCGACGCCGACGGCGCCCACGTCGTCACCGCCCTGTCCACCCTCGTCGTCAGGGGAGACGAATGAGCGCCGAGCGCCCCGTCCTGTCCGAGCTCACCGTCGGCGACGTCGTCGGCGAGCGGCGCTTCCACCTCGAGCGCGGCTCGCTCGTGCGCTACGCCGGCGCCTCGGGCGACTTCAACCCGATCCACTACCGCGACGACGTCGCGGCCGAGGTCGGGCTGCCCGGCGTGCTCGCCCACGGCATGCTGACGATGGGCACCGCCGTGCAGGTCGTCGTCGACTGGGTCGGCGATCCCGGCCGTGTCGTCGACTACCAGGTCCGCTTCACGCGGCCCGTCGTCGTCGACCCGAAGGAGGGCGCCGAGCTCGACGTCATCGCGAAGGTCGGGGCGCTCGACGCCGAGGCCGGGATCGCGCGCATCGACCTCGCTGTGACGTACGGCGGCCAGGCGGTGCTCGGCAAGGCGCAGGCGCGCGTCTCGCTGGCCTGATCCCGCACCGATGACGACACCCGCCCTCTCCACCCTCACCACGCTGCGCGTCGGGGGAGTCCCCGAGCGCCTGCTCGAGCCGGCCACCGAGGCCGAGCTCGTCGCCGCCCTCCGCGAGGTGTGGGCCGAGGACGAGCCCTGGCTGCTGCTCGGCGGAGGCTCCAACCTCCTCGTCGGCGACGACGGAGTCGAGGGGACCGTGGTGCGCGTGCGCACGACCGGGATCGAGCGGCTCGAGACGGGCCGGCCCGGCGCGGTCCACCTCCGCGTGCAGGCGGGCGAGTCGTGGGACGGCCTCGTCGCGGCCACCGTCGAGCACGGCTGGGCGGGGCTCGAGGCGCTCAGCGGCATCCCCGGGACGGTCGGCGCGTCGCCGGTGCAGAACATCGGCGCCTACGGCCAGGAGCTCTCCGACACCCTCGTCGCGGTCGACTTCCTCGACGAGGGCGCGCAGGAGCCCGTGCGGCTGACGGCGGCCGAGCTCGAGCTGGGCTATCGGACCTCCGCCGTCAAGCAGGGTCGACGCGGCGCCGTCCTCGCCGTCGAGTTCGCCCTCGAGGACGTCGGCGGAGCGGGTCTCGGCGCTCCCGTCGCCTACGGTCAGCTGGCCAGTGCGCTCGGCGTCGAGCTGGGCGACCGCGTGCCGCTCGCGGAAGTGCGCGCGAGCGTGCTGCGGCTGCGCGGCGCGAAGGGGATGGTGCTCGATCCGGACGATCCGGACACCGCCAGCGCCGGCTCCTTCTTCACCAACCCGATCGTCACCGTCGCGGCCGCGAGCGGCCTGCCGCCGACCGCGCCGAGATGGCCGGAGACTCCGGCCAGCGACGCCCCGCTGGTGACCGCCCTCGCCGACGTCGAGGCAGGGGCGCCGATCCGGCTGCCCGCCCCGACCTCGCCCGACGCACTGGTCAAGCTCAGCGCCGCCTGGCTCATCGAGCACGCCGGGATCGCCCGCGGCTTCTCGCTCCCGGGCTCGCGCGCCGCGGTGTCGAGCAAGCACACCCTCGCACTCACGAACCGGGGCGGCGCGACCGCCGAGCAGATCGCCGAGCTCGCCCGCTACGTCCAGGGCCGCGTGCTCGCCGAGTTCGGGATCCTGCTGCACCCCGAGCCCGTGGTGGTCGGCACCACCGTCTGACTCCCCGCGCCACGGACCGCGCGGCGCGCGTCCCCGCCCTACGGGGAACGGTGGGTCTCGATACGCCCCTGCGGGGCTACTCGACCAGCATGGTGGACGTCAGGCGTCGCGGCGGATCCAGCGGAAGGTGAGGCGGCTCGCGATCAGGCCCAGGACCAGCCAGATTCCGAGGGCGATCGCGACCCCGGTCAGGTCCCAGTCGCCGTTGACCTCGGCCTGCTCGAAGTCGGCCGGCAGGAAGACCGCCCGCATGCCCTGCGCGATCCACTTGAGCGGGAAGACGCTCGCGATCGTCTGCAGCCAGTCCGGCAGGGTCGTGAAGGAGAGGTACGACCCGGAGACGAACTGCAGCACGAGCAGCGGCGGGACGATGACGGCCGTCGCGCTCTTCCCAGTGCGGGGGAGGGCGGAGACCGCGATGCCCAGGATCGCCGAGGTCGCCACTCCGGCCAGGTAGATCCAGGCGAAGGTCGCCCAGCGACCGCCGTCGGTCGGCAGCGGCACCGAGAACGCGGTCGCGGCGACCGCGAGCAGCAGCGCTGTCTGGGCGACGCTCGTCACGAGCACCTGGCCGAACTTGCCGAGGAAGTAGCTCAGGACGGGCAATGGTGCTCCGGCGAGGCGCTTGAGCGTGCCGTCGCCGCGCTCGATGGCGATGTCCACGCCGAGGTTCTGCACCCCGGAGAGCAGGATGCCCGCCGCCGCGAGTCCCGGCACGTAGTACTCGGCCATGCTGATGCCCGGGTCCTGCGGGTCCGCCTGCATCACCGCGCCGTCCCCGAACGCGACCGAGAAGATCGCGAGCAGCAGCACCGGGAAGAGGAAGGTGAAGAACACCTGGTCCGGCGCGCGGAAGTACGAGCGCACCTCGTAGCGGGCGCGGGCGGCGCCGAGCCGGAGGGTGCGGCCGGCACCGGTGCGCAGCGCGGGGCGGGGGGCGGCGACGGCGCTCATGCCGGCTCTCCGATCACGTCGAGGGCGGTGTCTCCGGCGCGGTCGTCGCGGATCAGGTCCAGATAGATGTCCTCGAGGCTGGGCCGGAGGACCTCGAGGGCCGTCGGCTCGCCGAGGCGGGCGCTCAGCTCGGCGACGACGCGGGCCGGCTCCGTGGTGCGGAGGCGACGTCGCGCGCCGTCCTCCTGCCACTGGACGATCGGCACGCGAGCCTCGTCGCCGCCGATCTCGTCCATCCGTCCGATCGCGAGGAGCCGGCCGCCCGCGATGACCGCGGCCCGGTCGGCCAGGTGCGCCGCCTCGTCGAGGTAGTGCGTGGTGAGCAGGATGGTCGTGCCCTCGCTCTTGAGCAGCGCGACCAGGTCCCAGAACGCGTGCCGCGCCTCCGGGTCGAAGCCCGTCGTCGGCTCGTCGAGGAACACCAGCTCCGGACGGCCCACGATGCCCAGCGCCACGTCGACGCGGCGGCGCTGCCCGCCGGAGAGCTTGCCGATGCGCGAGCGCGCCTTCGCCGTGAGGCCGACCGCCTCGATCGTCTCGTCGACGTCGCGCGGGCTCGGATAGAGGCTCGCGAAGTGGGCGATCTGCTCGCGGACCGTGGCGTTGCCCGATTCCCCGCTGGACTGCAGCACGATCCCGAGTCGCGACTTCCAGGCGAGGTCGCCGTGCCGCGGATCGACGCCGAGCACCGATGCCTCGCCGCCCGAGCGGTCGCGGTAGCCCTCGAGGATCTCGATCGTCGTCGACTTGCCCGCCCCGTTGGGCCCGAGCAGTGCGAACGTCTCCCCGCGCGCGATCTCGAACGACACCCCGCTCAGCGCGGGCGCACCCCCGTAATCCTTCCGCAGATCACGGACCCGGACGGCGTCTTCAGGCGTCATCCCCCCAGCGTGCCCTGTCCCGCCCCCCGACGACAGTCATCCGCCCTACGAGCCCCCACTTGCGCCCACCCCACCCGGCGTGTCAGGCCCCCAAGTGGCATCTCGCGAACCCTCCTACGGGCCCGACGGCAACAGGGCCGAGCGTCACCGGCGATCCGCGTGCTAGCGGATCGTCGTACGCGGTACGCAGGACGCTCTGCGGGACGCGCCCACGTCAAGAAGCCGACCGCGGCTGATCGACGACGAAGGAGGAGATCAGCTCAGAAATACCGTCGGCGATTCGCGTGCTAGCGAATCGTCGTGGGCGGACGCGAGACGCTCTGCGAAACGCATCCACCTCAGGAAGCCGACCGCGGCTGATCGACGACGAAGGAGGAGATCAGCTAACGGCACCGAACAGCGCTTGAAGGCGCTTCGCGCCTTCGAGCAGTGCGTCGTCGCCGAGCGCGTAGGAGAGGCGGAGGTAGCCGCTGGGTCCGAAGGCCTCGCCGGGGACGGTGGCGACCTCGGCCTTCTCGAGGATCAGGTCGGCGAGCTCCAGCGAGGTGGTGGGCGTGACGCCGTCCCACTCGCGGTTCAGCAGTCCACGGACGTCCGGGTACACGTAGAACGCGCCACCGGGCGTCGGGCAGTCGACGCCGTCGATCGCGTTGAGCGCGTCGACGATGGTGCCGCGGCGGCGCTCGAACGCGAGGCGCATCTCCTCGGCGGGCTCCTGGGGGCCGGTGAGGGCGGCGATCGCCGCGCGCTGCGAGATGTTCGAGACGTTGCTCGAGAGATGGGACTGCAGGTTCGAGGCGCCCTTGATCGCGTCGGCGGGGCCGACCATCCAGCCCACGCGCCAGCCGGTCATCGCGTAGGTCTTGGCGACTCCGTTGACGAGGATCGTGCGGTCGCGCAGGGCGGGGACGGCCTCGACGATCGAGGTGGCGCGGGTGAGCGGGCTCGCGTCGTCCTGGCCCTCGGCCGCGTAGACCAGGTTCTGGTAGATCTCGTCGGCGATCACCCAGAGGCCGTGCTCCTCGGCCCACTCGCCGATCTCGCGGGTCTGCTCGGCGGAGTAGACCGCGCCGGTGGGGTTGGAGGGGGAGACGAAGAGGAGGACCTTGGTGCGCTCGGTGCGCGCCGCCTCGAGCTGCTCGACGGTGACGAGGTAGCCCTGGTCCGCGCCGGCGAAGACGTCGACCTGCACACCGCCGGCGAGCTTGATCGCCTCGGGGTAGGTGGTCCAGTACGGCGTCGGGACGAGCACCTCGTCGCCCTCGTCGAGGAGGGTCTGGAACGCCTGGTACACGGCCTGCTTGCCGCCGTTGGTGACGACGACCTGCGACGCCTCGACGGCCCAGCCGGAGTCGCGCGCGGTCTTCTCGGCGATGGCCTCGCGGAGGTCGGGCAGGCCGGCCGCCGGCGTGTACCGGTAGTTCCTCGGGTCGAGCACCGCGGCCGACGCGGCCTCGACGATGTGCTGCGGCGTGGTGAAGTCGGGCTCGCCCGCGGCGTAGGAGATCACCGGCCGCCCCTGGGCCTGGAGGGCCTTCGCCTTCGCGTCGACCTTGAGGGTCGCGGACTCGGCGATGGCGGCGATGCGGGCGGAGATGCGCGTGGTGGAGGACACGACGGCCAGCGTATCGCGCGGGCGCGGGGGCCTCCAGGCGACGGGTCGCGCCCGGCTGGACACGTCCAGCGGGTCCACGTACACTCGTCTGCGGTAGTCGAACGCTGCCAGGATTCACAGCGCCCGAGGCGGTTGCTGAGGCTCCCGAAGACGTTCGACTCCTCCTCGGATGCTCGCAACGGCATCCATAGGGCGGTGGCTCAATTGGTAGAGCAGCGGTCTCCAAAACCGCAGGTTGCAGGTTCGAGCCCTGTCCGCCCTGCACATCGATGCCCGTCGCTCGCGGTCCCCGCGATGCAGCGGTCATCGGTCCAGGACCGCCCACGGGCGGTCGGCCACACCGGAGGTTCCGGTGCGGGAAAGGTGCGTGCAGGTGGCCGGGAAAGCAGTCGACGAGCCGAGCGAGGACGTCGTCGCGATCGCCAATCAGCAGCGCGAGGCGCGGCGCAGTCCGTTCGCGCGCATCGCCCTCTTCATCCGGCAGGTCATCGCCGAGCTGAAGAAGGTCGTCACGCCGACGCGCAAGGAGCTCGGCAACTACGTCGTCGTGGTCCTGATCTTCGTCGTGATCATGATGGCGCTGGTGTCGCTGCTGGACTGGGTGTTCGCGCTCGCCGTGACCTACGTGTTCGGCACACCGGCGTCCTGACCCCCGCCACCCGACCCGGGAGCGTCCCGTCCGCACGAGCGGGGGACGCCGACGGCAGCGGCACGCGATTCCCGACGGGACGCGGCCGATCGATCGAGAGAGAGTTACGAGTGTCTGACAGAAACCGCGACGACGTCGACTGGGCCACCGCCGCCGAGCAGTCGTCCGAGGTCGACGAGGTTCAGGAGGGCGACACTCAGATCCAGGCTGAGGACGCCGTCGAGCCCGCCGAGGAGGGCGCCCTGAGCGTCATCGACGAGAACGAGTCCGAGGACGACCTCGCGTCGGACCTCGAGGCCGCGCTCGACGCGATCGGCTCCGTGGACGACCCCGAGGCCGACTCGGCCGTCGACGAGGCAGCGCACATCGACACCGTCGAGGAGGCCGAAGCGGCCCTCGAGGCCGTCGAGGACGAGGCCGAGGTCGCCGCGGAGGACGCGGAGGCCGAGGGCGAGGACCTCGCCGACATCGACCCGTACGAGGCGTTCCGCGCCGAGCTGCGCGGCAAGATGGGCAAGTGGTACGTCATCCACTCGTACGCGGGCTTCGAGAAGCGCGTGAAGTCGAACATCGAGAACCGCAAGGTCTCGCTCGAGGCCGAGGACTACATCTTCGAGGTCCAGGTCCCGATGGAGGACGTGGTCGAGATCAAGAACGGCCAGCGCAAGATGGTCACCCGCGTGCGCATCCCCGGCTACGTGCTGGTGCGCATGGACCTCAACGAGGACTCGTGGTCGGTCGTCCGGCACACCCCGGGCGTCACCGGATTCGTGGGCAACGCCCACAACCCGACGCCGCTGCGCTTCGAGGAGGCCTTCACGATGCTGAAGAGCCTGGTCGAGATCAAGGAGGTCGCGCCGTCCAAGACTGCCGGCGTCAAGGGACAGAAGCAGGCGCAGCGCGTGCTGCCCGCCGAGGTCGACTTCGAGATCGGCGAGACCATCACGATCAAGGAGGGCTCGTTCGCGGGTCTTCCCGGCTCGATCAGCGAGATCAAGCCCGAGAGCGGCAAGCTCACGGTCCTCGTCTCGCTCTTCGAGCGCGAGACCCCGGTCGAGCTGTCGTTCGATCAGGTCACCAAGCTCTGACGACGGACCCCCGTCCGGCCGAGGCCCTTCCCGCACTGTCGGGGAGGGCCTCCGCCGTGTAAGCTCGTACGGGTTTTCGTGTCGGCGCCCGTCCGCGTGCGCGCCGACCGACCCTCCTCCACCGCGATCCGGCCCCGCCGGGTGCGCGGGAGAGCGGCCGGGAGCCCCCGACCACTCGAACCCTGAGAAAAGGAATCCTGAATGGCCCCCAAGAAGAAGGTCACCGGCCTGATCAAGCTCCAGATCAAGGCGGGCGCCGCGAACCCGGCCCCCCCGATCGGTCCGGCGCTCGGTCAGCACGGCGTCAACATCATGGAGTTCTGCAAGGCGTACAACGCGCAGACCGAGTCGCAGCGCGGCAACGTCATCCCCGTCGAGATCACCGTCTACGAGGACCGCTCGTTCACCTTCATCCTGAAGACCCCGCCCGCGGCGGAGCTCATCAAGAAGGCCGCCGGCGTCGCCAAGGGCTCGTCGACCCCGCACACCGTGAAGGTCGCGAAGCTCACCATGGCGCAGGTCCGCGAGATCGCCGAGGCGAAGCAGACCGACCTCAACGCGAACGACATCGAGGCCGCCTCGAAGATCATCGCGGGCACCGCTCGGTCGATGGGCATCACGGTCGAGTAGTGCGGCGCACTGCTCGACCGTGATGCCCATCAAAGGCGGCAGCCCGGCGATCCAGTGGATCGCCGAACGCGGAAGAGCGTGTGACGTGACGGCGACCCCTCAATGGGGTCGCATGACACTCGTGCAGAGTCGGTTCCGACGCAGCACTACAGAACTCCAACATCCCGTGGGAGAGCCCGCCAGGCTCTAGAACCACATTCTCGTTTCAAGGAGAAACAACATGGCACAGAAGTCGAAGGCCTACCGGGCCGCCGCCGCCAAGCTCGAAGAGGGCAAGTTCTACACCGCCGACGAGGCCGTCGCGCTCGCGCGCGAGACCGGCTCCGCGAAGTTCAACAGCACCGTCGAGGTCGCGCTCAAGCTCGGGGTCGACCCGCGCAAGGCCGACCAGATGGTCCGCGGCACGGTCATCCTGCCGCACGGCACGGGCAAGACCGCCCGCGTCATCGTGTTCGCGACCGGTCCGGCCGCTGAGGCCGCGATCGCCGCGGGCGCCGACGAGGTCGGCGGCGCCGAGCTCATCGAGAAGGTCGCCGGCGGCTACACCTCGTTCGACTCCGCCGTCTCGACGCCGGAGCTCATGGGCCAGGTCGGCCGTCTCGGAAAGGTGCTCGGCCCCCGCGGCCTCATGCCCAACCCGAAGACCGGCACCGTGACCCCGGACGTGGCTCGCGCCGTGACCGAGATCAAGGGCGGAAAGATCGAGTTCCGCGTCGACAAGCACGCCAACGTGCACCTCGTCGTCGGCAAGGCCGCCTTCACGGAGGAGCAGCTCCAGGAGAACTTCAAGACGGCTCTCGACGAGATCGTCCGCCTGAAGCCGTCCTCCTCGAAGGGCCGCTACATCCAGAAGGCCGCCGTCTCGACGACCTTCGGCCCCGGCATCCCGCTGGACGTCAACGTCCTGGCCTGAGCCTCGGCACAGCACTGAGCTGCGGAAGCAGTGACGGGAGGGGATCCGCTTCGGCGGGTCCCCTCCTTCGTCGTTCCAGGGGCACCGCGCGCGCCGGGCATACTGAACGGCGTGTCCGACTCCCTCCCGCCGAGCGCAGACCCCGTGACCGTCCGCCGCGCCTCGGCTGCTGACGCCGAGGAGCTCGCCGCGGTCGCCGCCGCGACCTTTCCGCTGGCCTGCCCGCCGCACGTCACCGAGCAGGCGAAGGCGGACTTCATCCGGACCGTGCTGTCGGTCGAGCGCTTCCGCGGCTACCTCGCCGATCCGGGCCGCGTGCTGTTCCTGGCGGAGGACGACTCCGGGGCGCTCGGCTACACGATGCTCGTGCGGGGCGAGCCGTCCGACCTCGAGGCGGCGGTCGCGGTCATGGTCCGGCCGACGATCGAGCTGAGCAAGTGCTACGCGCTGCCCGACCGGCACGGCTCGGGCATCGCGGCGCGGCTGATGGCCGCGACCCTCGACGAGGCGCGCGCGATCGGCGCCCTGAGTATCTGGCTCGGCGTGAACCAGGAGAACGAGCGGGCGCGCCGCTTCTACGCGAAGCACGGCTTCGAGGTCGTCGGCGTCCGGCACTTCCGCGTCGGCGGCCGCCTCGAGGAGGACTTCGTCCTCGAGCGCCCCCTGCCCTGACGTCCTGCTCCCCTTCGCGAGATGCCACTTGTGCACGCCCGACACGGCGTGTCGCGTGCACAAGTGGCATCTCGCGGGAGGGGGGGCGGGTCAGCCCTCGGCGACGGTGAGGACGAGCTTGCCGCGGGTGTGGCCGGTCTCGAGCTGCGCGTGCGCGGCGCCGGCGGCGGAGAGCGGGTAGACGCCGTCGATGAAGACGCGGACGTCGCCCGACTCCAGCAGGCGTGAGACGACGCCGAGGGTGGCGCCGTCGGGGGCGACGCGGAAGGTGGAGGCGCGGACTCCCGCGGCCGCCGCCTCCTCGAAGAACTCCGGCCAGCTGCCGGTCGGCGCGTTGACGATCAGCCCACCGGGGCGCAGCACCGACAGTGAGCGGGAGCCCGTGCTGTCGTGCACGTTGCCGACGAGGTCGATCACCACGTCGACGCCGGACAGCAGCTCGTCGAAGCGCTCGGTGGTGTGGTCGATGACCTGGTCGGCGCCGAGCTCGCGCAGCCACTGCAGGTTGCGGGTGGAGCCGGTCGCGATCACCGACGCGCCGAAGTAGGCGGCGAACTGCACGGCGAAGTGCCCGACGCCGCCGGAGCCGGCGTGGATCAGGATCCGCTGGCCCTCGTGCGCCTTCGCCAGCTCGACGACCATGCCCCAGGCGGTCAGCGCGGCGAGCGGCACCCCCGCCGCCTCGACGTGCGAGAGCGTCGACGGCTTGCGGGCCAGCGAGACGCTCGGGACGCTGACGTACTCGGCGTAGGAGCCGGAGTAGCGCGGCACCATCACGAAGCCGTAGACCTCGTCTCCGGGGCGCAGCGGGTGCGCCGGATAGGGGCTCGAGACGACGATGCCGGAGAAGTCGTGGCCGAGCACCGCCGGGTAGGAAGGGATCTGCGCGGCGACCCCCTTGCCCGCGCGCGTCTTCACATCGAGCGGGTTCACTCCCGCCGCGATCACCTTGACGGCGAACTCGGCGTTGATCGCGGTCGGCGTGGGCACCGTCGCCAGGTGGAGGACCGAGCAGTCGCCCGGGGCGTCGATGACCGCCGCCGTCATCGTCTCGGGGAGCACCACCTCCTCCGGGATGTCGCCGATCGCGAGGCCGTGGCCGAGCGCGCTGTTGTGCATCATCGCCCTTTCCTGATCCGGCGCCGGTGGTCCTTCGAGCAGGCGGGAGGCGGCTGTCCGCCCCGACCGACCCCGCTTCCGCGCGCCGCGTTCAGTCAAGCCCGGTAATGAGTCCGGGCTGTTTCGGCGGTGTCACCCCTCGGAGAAGAAAGCCTTCCTGTCCCCCGTACGGGAGGGGAGGGCGGCGACCCGGTCCTCGGATGGCACTCCCTGTGCTGTCTGGCACCATGAAGGGGTGCGACGACGAGCGAACGGCCCCCTTCTCGTGGTGGGGGCGCTCCTGGTCCTCGCGGGACTCGCCCTGCTGCTCGCAGCCCGCTTCAGCATCGGCACCAGCCGCTGGGTCTACGTCAGCGAGATGGGCGCGCCGGACCTGCCGACCGCCGGGACGTTCCGCATCGCCCTGCTGCTGGTCGCGGCGGGCGGCGTCGCGATCGCGATCGGGGCGCGAGCGGTGCGGACGCGGCTGCTGCCCGGCTTCCGGCCCGCGCTGGCGATCCTCCTCGCCGCGCTGTGCTTCGCGCTCGCCTCGCAGGTGACCTGCTCGGCGGGTTGCCCGCTCCCGGTCGGACCGCGGTTCAGCTGGCAGGACCTGATCCACACCTCCGCTGCGGTGCTCGGCTTCTCCGCGGCCTGCCTGGCGATGCTGCAGCTCGCAACAGCACGGGAGCGGCCCGGCGTCGCGCGGCTGTCGCTGGTCGCGGGTATCGCGGTGGCCCTGGTGGCCGGGACCGGCGCGATCTTCTCGCTGCTGCGGCTGTGGCTGGGAGTCGGCGGCACCCTCGAGTTCGTCGCGACGGCGATCGCGGTGCTCTGGCTGGCCGTCGTCGGGCTCGTCCTCGCTGCCGAGGAGTTCAAGGGTGGGCGCGCGGACGAGGAGCTCAGCGGCCGAGCCACTCCCGGACGTGGCCGCGGATCCGCTCCTGCTGCTGCGCCAGACCGGCGTCCCGCGACGGGACCCGCTCGAGGTCTGCGTCCGGAAGAGCCCTAGCCCACTGCTCGGCGACCGCCACCGGGTGCACCGGGTCGCGGTCGGCCGCGATCACGAGCGTGCGCGCGATGACCTCGCCGAGCTCGCCGGAGTCGCGGTAGGCGGCGTTCCGCGGGATCTCGGCCAGGCGGACGGCCCGCTCCTGTGCCTGCGGCGACCGGAACTGCAGGCAGAGCGCCTCCGCCGACGCGGGTGACACCTGGGCCGCGCGCTCGAAGAGGCCGGAGGCGCGGAAGAGGCGCTCGCCGCGCTTGGCGCCGTGGTCGTGCAGCAGCTGCGCGATGACGGGGAAGACCGTGAGGTTGTCCGGCAGCGGCTCCGCGGTGAAGGCGGGGCGGACGAACACGGCGCGGTCGATCGGCAGCACCTTCCGGCTGGCGAGCCGCAGGGCGATCGCGGCGCCCATCGAGATGCCGAGGACGGTGAGCGGCTTGTGCGCGGCTCCGGCCCGGATCACGTGCTCGGTCACCTCGTCCGCCAGGGCGTCGAGCGAGAAGTCGGCCGCGCCGCCGATCAGCTCGGAGGTGCCGTGCGCGCGGACGTCCGGGGCGATGACCTCGGTGCCGGCCGGCAGCGCCGCGCGCAGGAGGCCGAGCGGCTGGGAGCGGTCGCCGCCCAGGCCGTGCAGGAGCAGGGCGGTCACCGCCGGCCCGCGCGCGTTCTCTCGTGCAGCTCGGCCATCAGCATGCCGGCGAGGCGGACCAGCACGTGGATCTCGTCCTCGTCGCGGTCGACCCAGCGGAACTCGGGGACGGCGTCGATCGGCACGAAGTCGCGGTGCTGCTCCCAGACGACGAGGGTGCGCTCGGCGCCGAGGACGTACTGCTGCCAGAAGACCTGGCGCAGGTAGTGGCGCGGGATGCTGCGCCACTGCTTCGAGGTCGTCTTGATCTCGCAGAGCTCGAGGCGGCCGTCCTCGCGGAGGCCGATGCCGTCGGGCGTGGCCAGGTGGCGGCGCTCCTGGCTCGCGTGGAAGAGGGTGCTGCTCGGCTCGATCGCGTGCTCGCGGAGCACCCAGGCGGCGATCTCCGGCTCGCGGGCGCGGCCGTGGTCGGTGAAGGCGTTGCCGCTGAAGCTCGAGCCGTAGAGCTTGTCGAGCGCGGCGCGATCGATGGCCGCGGGGGAGGACAGGCGGGCGACGTCGGTCGCGGTGATGCCCCGCGAGCGGGCGCGCAGCCAGGCGACGCGGTCGGAGGAGTCGGCGACCACTCGGCGGAGGTGCGGCGGCTTCGCGTCCACGAAGACGGGTTGCGTCTCCCAGGGGAACGAGAGCTGCAGATCGGGCACCGATTCATTCTCTGCCTCCCGGGCCGTCCTGCCCAACCGGCACGCCGCGGCGGGGGGAGGTGCGATTGCACGTCAGGGCGCCGCGCACTGTCCTGGAGCATCGCTACCATGCCGGATGGCTTCCTTCACCTCGGACGTGATCCTGCTCTGCCTCACCCGCGACGGCGCCTGGGCGGGTGGCGGCACCGGCCCCTCGGAGGCGGCCGGAGCGGCTGCCGTGGCCGATGCGGTGCTCTCCGGAGCGCTGCGCCTCGAGGAGGGGCGGCTCGTCACGGTCGAGGCGTCCCGGGTGCCTGCGGCGCTGGCCGCCGTGCTCGAGCGCACCACGGATCCGGGCGCCGTCGTCGGTGAGCTGGGCGAGGACGCGCTCCGGGCCGGGCTCGAGGAGCTCGAGGCGCGCGGCGATCTGACCGTGCAGCGCTCGCGGTTCCTCGGGATGCTGCCGACCGTGCGGATCACGGTGCTCGACGACGCGCGGCGCAGTGCGCTCCTCGCCGAGCTGACCGCCCTCGTCGAGGGCGAGCCGGCGGGGGAGCGCGGCGTCCTCGCCTTCGCGATCCTGGACGCCGCGCGCATCCTGCCCTTCGTCCGGGCGGTCTCGGAGGAGCGGCGCGTCGAGATCCTCCGCGGGGCGATCGACGCCGGCGGTCTCGCCGAGGGGGCGGCGCGGTCGGTCGAGCAGCTGCGGGTCGCGGTCTACACCTCCGTCTTCGCGGCCGGCCCGCTCCGCTGAGCGGCCCGCCGTCCCCGCCGACGGCGGCGCGAGCGGACGCGGAGCGGGGCGCGAGGCGCGCGCACACCCCGAGAGGCGTCCGGTCGGGGTCGGCGCCACGAGCGAGAGGACGCGAACAGGGGTCGGCGGATCTCGCGGAGCCCGTCGACCGTCCACTCGACGACGGAGCGCGCGGAGCGGTCAGGCGCTGAGGAAGGCGTCGACCTCGGCGGGGGAGAGCAGGTGGCGGCGGACCATCAGGGCGGCGCCGCGGACGCCGCCGCCGGTGTCGCCGGAGGCCTGGACGATGTCGAGGGCGCGGGTCGCCAGGGGGAGGGAGCGGCGGTAGACCACCTCGCGGACGCCGGCGAGGACCTCGTGGCTCGCCTCCGCGATGCTGCCGCCGATGACGATGACGGAGGGGTTGAGCAGGTTGACGCAGGTCGCCAGCACCTCGCCGAGGTCGCGGCCGGCGGCGCGGGTCAGCTCGACGGTGGTCGGCTCGCCGGCGGTGAGCAGGGCGACGACGTCGGAGGTCCGGGCGACCGGGAGGCCGGCGGCGGTGTGCAGGCCCGCGGCGGTGAGGCGGCGGGCGATGGCCGAGCCGCTCGCGATCGCCTCGAGGTCCGCCTCGCCGCGGTCGCCGGGCACCTGCACGTGACCGAGGTCGCCGGCGGCGCCGAGGGCACCGCGCTGCAGGGCGCCGCCGCTGACGATGCCGGCGCCGATGCCGGTGGAGACCTTCACGTAGAGGAGGTCGTCGACGTCGGCGTAGTGGGCGGCGTGCTCGCCGAGCGCGAGCAGGTTCACGTCGTTGTCGACGAGGACGGGGACGGCGAGGCGGCGGCCGACCGCGGCGGGGATGTCGAAGCGGTCCCAGCCGGGCATGATCGGCGGCTTCACCGGGCGCCCGGTCGCGTGCTCGACCGGGCCGGGGACACCGACGCCGACACCCGCGAGCGGACCGGCGCCGGGGGTCTGCGCGAGCAGCGCGTCGGCGACGTCGAGGGCGTGGCCGAGGACGACCTGCGGGCCGTCGGCGATCGCGATCGCCTCGCGCCGCTCGGCCAGGACGCGGCCGTCGAGGTCCGTCAGGGCGACGGTGGCGTGCGCGGCACCGAAGTCGATGACGAGGAGGCTGCGCGCGCGGGCGTCGAAGGCGACGCGGCCGGCCGGGCGCCCGCCGGAGGAGGGGGCGTCGTCGCGGCGGGCGACGAGGCCCGTCGCGATCAGCGTGTCGAGCTGCGCGGAGACGGCGGCACGGGGCAGGCCGGTCTCGGCGACGACGTCGGCCCGGGTGCGCGGCGCCCCGTCGGCGAGCAGGAGCAGCAGCTCGCCCACCGCGCTGATCGAGGAGCGGCGGCGCGGGGACATGGCTGGAGTCAACCACAAGGGGGTCGGCTTCTGCGCGTCGGGAGCACGCTTTCCCGCGCCGCGGCCCGGGGTTTTGCTTGGCGGGAAGCAAAAGTCCGCGTAGGGTCGGGGGACCAATGTTCGACGTCGATCAGGAGCACCCCCCGGTGGCCACACCCCAAGACCTCTCCGTCCAGCTCTACTCGGTCCGCGACGCGCTCGCGGAGGACCTGCCGGCCGCGCTGGACCGGCTCGCCGGACTCGGCTTCACGAAGGTCGAGCTGTTCGACCTGGTGAACCGCGCCGACGCCTACCGCTCCGCCCTCCCGGCCGCCGGCCTCACCGCGCCGAGCGCGCACGCCCGGCTGCTCGAGACCGGGGCGCCGGTCGAGGAGATCCTCGACATCGCCGCCTCGCTCGGGGTGCAGACCGTGATCGACCCGATGGTCGACCCGGAGCGCTGGACCAGCGCCGATGGCGTGAAGGCGATCGCCGACGAGCTCAACGGGCTCGTCGACTCCGCCGCCTCGCGCGGGCTGGCGCTCGGCTACCACAATCACGCCTTCGAGTTCGAGAACCGCGTCGACGGCCGCAGCGCCTTCGAGCACCTCGCCGGCCTGCTCGACCCGCGCATCGTCCTCGAGCTGGACACCTACTGGGCCGCGGTCGGCGGTGACGACCCGGTCGAGGTGCTCGGCCGCCTCGGCGATCGCGTGCGGTTCCTGCACGTGAAGGACGGGCCGATCTCGAAGGAGACGTCCGAGCAGCTGCCCGCGGGCGAGGGGGCGATGGACGTCCCGGCGATCCTCGCCGCCGCCCCGCAGGCCGTGGCCGTCCTCGAGTTCGACGCCTACGCGGGAGACGTCTTCGAGGGCCTCGCCTCCGGCCTCCGCTACGTCTCGGAGCTCGGCGCATGAGCGGCACCGGGCGCGTCGGCGTCGGCGTCATCGGCGCCGGCAACATCAGCACGCAGTATCTGACCAACCTCACCGTCTTCCCCGACCTCGAGGTCCTCTTCGTCGCCGACATCGACCTCGAGCGCGCGAAGGCGCAGGCGGAGGCGTTCGGCGTGCCGGCCTCCGGCACGGTGGACGAGCTGCTCGCGCACCCCGGCATCGAGATCGTGGTGAACCTCACGATCCCGGCCGCGCACGTCGAGGTCGCGCGCAAGGCCGTCGAGGCGGGCAAGCACGTCTGGACCGAGAAGCCGTTCTCGCTCGACCGCGACAGCGGCGTCGAGCTGCTCGCGCTCGCGAAGGAGAAGGGGCTGCGCGTCGCCACGGCACCCGACACCTTCCTCGGCGCCGGCCTGCAGACCGCGCAGCGCCTCATCGAGGGCGGAGCCATCGGCACGCCGCTCTCGGCGATCACGCTCTTCCAGGGCCCCGGCCCCGAGGGCTGGCACCCGAACCCCGAGTTCTTCTTCACCACCGGCGGCGGACCGCTGCTGGACATGGGGCCTTACTACATCACGACCCTCGTGCAGAACCTCGGCCCGGTCGAGAGCGTGACCGCGGTCTCCTCGCAGGCCCGGGCGACCCGGACGGTCGGCTCGGGCCCGCGCGAGGGCACCGAGTTCCCCGTGACGATTCCGACGCACATCGGCGGGCTCCTGCGCTTCGAGTCCGGCGCCTCGGCGCAGGGCGTCTGGAGCTTCGAGTCGAGCCTGCCGCGGATGGGCTTCGTCGAGATCAACGGCTCCGAGGGCACCCTCGTGCTGCCCGACCCGAACATGCACGACGGCGAGCTGACGCTGTACCGGCGCGGCGAGTCCGAGCCGGAGGTCGTCCAGGCGACCGGCTCGACGGCCTCGCGCGGCACCGGCGTGCTCGAGCTTGCGCGCGCGATCCGCGCCGACCGTCCCGAGGCGGCCTCGGGCGACCTGGCGTACCACGTGACCGACGTGATGCTGTCGCTGCTCGAGGCCGCCGAGACCGGCGAGAAGGTGCTCGTCGAGAGCACCGTCGCGCCGCGCCCCGCTCTGCCCGAGGACTGGGACCCGAGCGAAGCGACGCTCGTCTGATGGGCGGACCCCTGCGGGTCGGCGTGCTCGGCGGCGGCTTCATGGCCGCCGTGCACAGCCGGGCGGCCCGCAGTGCGGGCGCGGTGCTCGCGGGCATCGCCTCCTCCAGCCCGGCGAAGGGCGAGCGGGCGGCCGGCGAGCTCGGCTTCGAGATCGCCTACGACGACGCTCGCGCGCTGATCGAGGACGACTCGATCGACGTCGTGCACGTCTGCACGCCGAACGGGACGCACGCCGAGCTCGCCCTGGCGGTGATCGCGGCGGGCAAGCACGTGGTCTGCGAGAAGCCGCTCGCGGCGACGACAGCGGAGGCGACCGCGCTCGTCGACGCCGCGTCGGCCGCCGGAGTGGTCGCCACGGTGCCGTTCGCCTACCGGTTCCACCCCATGGTGCGCGAGGCCCGGGCGCGGATCGCGGCCGGTGAGACCGGGCGGCTCGTGACGTTGCGCGGGAGCTATCTGCAGGACTGGCTGCTCGGCGCCTCCGACGACAACTGGCGCGTCGACCCGGCCGCGGGCGGGCGCTCGCGCGCCTTCGCCGACATCGGCTCGCACCTGGTCGATCTGCTCGAGTTCGTGACCGGCGAGCGGATCGCGGCGCTCGCCTCGCTCACGAGCACCGTGCACGCCGAGCGCGGTGGCCGTCGGGTCGAGACGGAGGACGCTGCCGGGGTGGTCGTCCGCCTCGCGGGCGGCGCCGTCGGCACGCTGCTCGTCTCGCAGGTGACCGCTGGCCACCGGAACGAGCTCGTGCTCGAGGTGTCGGGGCTCGAGGAGTCGCTGCGGTTCGAGCAGGAGCTGCCGGAGACGCTGTGGGTCGGGCGGCGCGACAGCGCGACGCTCGTTCCGCGCGACGGGTCGATCCTCCGCCCGGATGCGGCGCGGCTCTCGATCGTGCCGAGCGGGCATCCGATGGGCTACCAGGACGCGTTCACCGCGTTCGCCCGAGACACCTACGCCGCCGTCGCGGGCGCCGAGGTCGAGGGTCTGCCGACCTTCGCCGACGGCCTGCGCGCCGCCCGCATCACCGACGCCGTCCTCGACGCCTCGGCGGCCGGCGCCTGGGTGGACGTCCCGGCTTAGCCGTCTCCGCGAGATGCCACTTGTGCACGCTTTTCACGGCGTGTCGCGTGCACAAGTGGCATCTCGCGGGAGTCGGGCTTACGCGGACTCGGCGTCCTTGGCGGCGCGCTCGGACTTGAGGCGGGCCTGCTCGCGGCGGACCTCGGCGTAGGAGTTCTGCTCGACGCGGAGCCACTCGGGGACCTCGTCGAGGAGGGCCTGGATCTGCTCGGTGGTCAGCGCCTCGTCGATGCCGCCGCGGGCGAGACCCGAGATCGAGACGTTGAGGCGCGAGGCGATGACGGGGCGCGGGTGCGGGCCGGTCTCGCGGAGCTTGGTCAGCCACTCCGGCGGGTTCGCGACGAGGTCGTCGTACTGCTCGCGCGTGATCGCCGACTCCTGGAACTCCTCCGGAGTCGCGGGGAGGAAGATCTGGAGCTTCTTCGCCGCGGTCGCAGCCTTCATCGTCTGTGTCGCCTTGGCCATGCGGCAACCCTACCGGTGGGCGCGCAGGACCTACCCTGGACGGATGAGCGACGAGCCGGACCCCCGCGAGCAGCCGGCACCCCGCGAGGACGCGGTCGGCCTGGACGACGGGGCCGATGCCGCTGAGACGGACCTCGAGACGCCGGAGATGGTCGACGTCGAGCCGGACGACATCGAGCCGGACGACATCGAGCCCGACGACGTCGAGCCCGAAGGTCCCGCGCTTCTGATCGCGCTGGTGCCCGGCGTCACGCCGACCAAGTGGACCCGGGTCTGGTCCGAGCGCCGCCCCGACCTGCGGCTCCGTGTGCTCCCGATCGCCGAGAGCGAGCAGGAGGAGGTGCTGCGCGACGGCCGCGCGCAGATCGTCTTCGTCCGCGGGGACGTGCGTAGCGACTCCGTCAGCTCGATCCTGCTCTACGAGGAGCAGCCCGTCGCGATCCTGCCCCGGGACCACCCGTTCGCCGACGCCGAGGAGATGGACGTCGCCGACCTCGCCGACGAGCACCTGCTGCAGGAGCCGGAGGCGGTGCCGGAGTGGGCGGCGCTCGCCGCGGAGATCGCGGACGGCACCCGCCGGGCGCTGCCGCGGATGGCCGGCCTCGACGACGCCGTCGAGCAGGTCGCGGCCGGGGTCGGCGTGCTGATCGTGCCGCAGTCCGTCGCCCGCGTGCACAGCCGGAAGGACGTGCGGGTCGTCCCCGTCACCGGAGTCGCGCCCACGAGCGTCCGGCTCGCCTGGGCGACCGAGGACAAGACCGACGACGTCGAGGACTTCATCGGCGTGGTCCGCGGCCGCAGCGCGAACACCACGCGCGGCACAGCGGCGACGCCGAAGGTCGAGTCGCGGGCGAAGGCGGCGAAGGCGAAGGCCCGCGAGGCGCGGGAGAAGGCCGAGAAGGCGGGCGGCGGGAAGAAGAAGCCGGCTCGCCCCGGCGGCACCGCGCGGCCGGCGGTGCGGCGGACCCGGAAGCCCCGTGGGCGCTGAGCCCGACCGGGTTCCGCGCTGGAGCCTCCGGGCGGGGCGGCTCGACGACGCCCCGGTGATCGCCGAGCTGCGCGCCGTGGTGATGCGGCCCGATCTCGAGCGGCTCGACCGCTACGACGAGCACCGGGTGCGGCACCGGTTCCTGGACGGGTACCGGCCTGAGCACACCCGCGTGATCGAGGTGGACGGCGGGCTCGTCGGCTGCATCGCGTCGCGCCTCGAGGACGACGCGGTCTGGATCGAGCACTTCTACCTCGCGACCGCCGCGCAGGGGCAGGGGATCGGCGGGGCGGTCCTCCGGCGGGTGATGCTCGAGGACGGGCGCGCCGACCGGTCGTTCCGCCTCGACGTGCTGCGGGGGAGCGCCGCCCGGCGGCTCTACGAGCGGCACGGCTTCCGCTGGGAGCGTCCCGAGGGGGAGTGGGACGAGATCCTCGTCGCGCCGCCGCTCGCGGCTGCGGTGGGCTGACCGCGACTCCGGAGCACGTCCGGAGCACGTCCGGCTCGCGGACTCGGCTCCGGCTCGCGGGAATCGGCCGTTTCGACGAGCCGGAGGAGGTTCCGCGTGCCGGAGGTCCGCCAGGGGGTGCGCTCCCGGCTCGCGGGGCTAGGGTGCGCAGATGCCCACGAGCGATGAGACCTGGACCCTGGCCGACCACGATGTACCGGTGTACTGCAGCGGAGAGGGCTCTCGCGTCCTGATCCTGATCCACGAGGTGTGGGGCGTCGACGGCCACATCCGCTCGGTCGCCGACCGGTACGCGGCCGAGGGCTTCCGGGTCGTCGCGCCCGAGCTGCTCGCCGACAGCGGGCTGCTCGAGCAGCTCGAGACCGAGCAGCGCGCGGACTACGACCACCCGGTGCGCCGGCTGCCGCGCCAGGTGGAGCTGCGGACGTTCTTCGCCCCGGTGTTCACGCCGCAGCACGCGGTGCGGACGATCGCGATCCTCCGGGCGCTGGTCGAGCGGCTCCTGCGCGAGGAGGGGACGACGAGCGTCTCCGTCACCGGCTTCTGCTACGGCGGCACCTTCAGCTGGGCCCTCGCGCTCGCGGAGCCGCGCGTGGCCGCGGCGGTGCCGTTCTACGGGCACAACACGGCCTCGGCGGAGGAGCTCGGCTCGCTGCGGGTGCCGGTCCTCGCCTTCTATGGCGATCAGGACGAACCGCTGATGGCGCAGGTCCCCGGGATCCGCGAGGCGACCGCGGGCAAGGACGTGGAGATCGTCGTGTATCCGGGAGCCGGGCACGCGTTCTTCAACGACGCGAACGAGGGCATGTACCGGGCGGACGCGGCGACCGACGCATGGCCGCGGGCGCTGGCGTTCCTGCGGGAGCACGCGGGCTGAGGCGGGGCCTCAGCGGGAGGCGCGGCAGACCGAGGAGCAGGCGCTTCTTGCTGGTCGAGTAGCGCGCAGCGCGTATCGAGACCCGCTGTTCGAACGGTGGTGGATCTCGATACGCCCACTGCGCGGGCTACTCGATCAGCATGGCTGTGCTGCCTGCCGCCTGCTGCCTGCTGCCTGCAGCTCCGCACCGTGCATGCTGGTCGAGTAGCGCCGGAGGCGCGTATCGAGACCCGCCGTCACCCGGGGTGGCGGTGCGGGGGCGGCCTACGCGACGTCACGGACATGGCCGGCCTTCAGGTGCAGGCGGCGCTGGGCGCGGCGGGCGACGGCGGAGTCGTGGGTGACGATGACGAGGGTGAGGCCGAGGTCCTTCCAGAGGGTCTCGAGCAGGGTCATGATGTCGTCGCGGGTGTCCTCGTCGAGGGCGCCGGTCGGCTCGTCGGCGAGGAGCACCGTCGGGTTCTTGACCAGTGCGCGGGCGATGGCGACGCGCTGCTGCTGACCGCCGGAGAGCTCGGCGGGCAGGTGGTCGAGGCGGTCCGTGAGGCCGACGGAGGCGAGCGCCGCCCTCGCCCGCTCGGCCCGCTCCGCCCGGGGGACGCGCTGGGGAGCGAGGGCCGTCTCCACGTTCTCGAGCGCGGTGAGCGTCGGGATCAGATTGAAGCTCTGGAAGACGATCCCCACTTCGCGCGCCCGGATCGCGGCGAGGCGCGCGTCGCCCGCGGAGGAGATCTCGTGCTCGCCGAGGACGACGGTGCCCGAGGTGGGGCGGTCGAGGGCGCCGAGCATCTGCAGCAGCGTCGACTTGCCGCCGCCGGTCGGGCCCTGGATCGCGACCATCTGCCCGTCCGGGATCGTGAGGGTGACGTCCTTCAGCGCGGTGACCGTCGTCTTCGCTCCGTCGTAGCTCTTGGTGACGTTCGTGAGGGTGTACATGCGGGTGTCCTTCCGGGGACGAGGAGTCGAGGAGTCGAGGGGGTCAGCCGACCGAGCGGAGCGCGGCGGCGGGGCGCAGGCGCGAGGCGCGCCAGCCGCCGAGGGCACCGGCGAGCAGTCCGCCGAGGACGGCGAGGCCGACCGCGAGCAGGATCACCGGCACGGTGACGGGGAGCGAGAGCGCCACCTCGGTGGCCGTGGCGGTCTGCGCGGCGCCGGGGCCGCCTCCGCCGAAGCCGCCGCCGGGACCGCCGGCGCCCATCGCCGAGGTGGTGGTGGAGGTGCCCGAGAGCGTGGGCGCGATCAGATTCACGATCGTGACGCCGACGAGCCCGAGGACGATGCCCGCGGCGCCGCCGATCAGCCCCTGGACGACGGACTCGCCGGCCACCTGGCGGACGATCGCGCCGTTGCTCCAGCCGATCGCCTTGAGCGTGCCGAACTCGCGGGTGCGCCGGGTGACGCCGGAGACGGTGAACAGGATCGCGATCAGGAACGCGGCGGCGAGGACCAGCAGTGAGAGCCAGGTGCCGAGGTTCGCCACGAGGCTGCCCGCGGTGGAGAGCGAGCCGGAGACGCTCGAGGCGAGGTCGGCCTGCGTCGAGACGGTCGCGTCGGGCAGCGCGGTCTGCAGGGCGGTCTGGATCGAGGAGATGTCCTCGGAGGAGGCCGCCTGGACGTAGACCGAGGAGATCAGTCCGGCCTGGCCGGAGAGGGTCTGGGCGACGTCGAGCGGGATGTAGGTGTCGGAGGCGGTGCTCGCGTCGGTCGAGTCGGTCGTGACGATGCCGATGACGCTGAAATCGGTGCCGCCGATGTCGACGGTCGAGCCGACGGACAGCGAGGCCGTGGTCGCGTAGGAGGAGTCCACGACGACGACGTCCTGGCCCGCGTCGTCGGCGGTGAAGGTGCGGCCGTCCGTCAGGCTCACGTCGGCCAGGGGGCCGATCGCGGAGCCGGCCGGGTCGAGGCCGAGCACCGAGAAGGAGTCGACGCCGAAGGAGGAGCCCCCCGCGCCGTCCGGGCCGCCCGCGGGCGCCTCGCCGGCCGCCGGAGCGGTGCCTGCGGTGCCCTGGCCCGTCGCGCCGTCGGTGCCGCCCTGCTGGGCGGAGTCGGGCAGCTGCCCGCTGAAGGTCGTGTTGTTCAGCGCGAGGACGCCGATCGCGGCGGAGACGTCGGTCACGCCCTGCGCGGTGGCGACGGCCGAGGCGTCGAACGTGGTCGTGCCGCGGTCGGGCTCGAGGCGCGACTGGCTGACGGAGGTGGTGCCGTCGTCGGTCGTCCCGTCGGTGGAGCCGAAGTCGAAGCGCTGGCCGGGGGCCTCGCCCTCCGTCGGCGCGGCGGCGGCCTGGGTGACGGTGATGTCGGTGCCGACGCCGTAGACGGACTCGAGGACCGAGGCCTGGGCGCTGCGGACTCCGGCGGAGAACGAGGTGACGAGGATCACGAGGGCGATGGCGAGCGCCATGCCGGCGGCGATGATCATCGTCTGCCGGCGGCGGTTGGTCAGCTCTCGCCGGAGATAGGTGGCGAACATGGCGTCCTTCGGTCGGGGAGGCCGAGCGGTGGGGTCCGCTCGACGTCCCGACAGTAGGAACGCGCGCTATCCGTGCCGTTGCGGCGGGCTATCGGTCTCCGATGAGCCGCGGCGCTCCGCCTCGGTGAGCGGGGCGCCTCCGCGGTGCACCGCGGTCAGCTGGTGCTCGTCGTCCCCGCCGACCTCGGCGTCTTCGCGGTCCTGCTCAGCCGCACCGGCCGGCAGGAGCTGCGCGACCAGACGGCGCGCGAGCTGGGACCGGTGCTCGCCGAGGAGGCCGCGCGCGGCGTCCCGCTGCTTCGGGCGCTGGAGCTCCAGGTGCTGCTGCGGCTGCGGCGCGCCGCGGAGGACCTCGACGACGCCTGAGCCGGCGGCACGTCCGGAGACGGAACCGTCCCTCGCCGACAGCGGTGCGCTCTTCCGCGCCACCTGACGAGAGTCCGCGGGGGTCCGGCGCGCGCACCCGCAGAGCCCCGGCCGACGGGCGAACCCGGACGTCGGGGCGCCGACGCCCGGAACGGCGCGGAATTCTCTGCTCGCGCTCCCAGCGGACGCTCCAGCAGCTCCCTGGCCATGTCCAGTTCGAGTCATCCTCGCTCTCCTGCATCCGTGTAGTCCGGAGGAGGACATCTCCCTAGGTTTCCCCTTGTCCGGACGCGGGGGGCTCCTCCGACGCACGGCTTCCGACCCCAGCCCTCGAAAGGGGAACCGTGCCCGAGAACTCCCTCTCCCGCCGCACTCTCGCCAAGACCGCTGCGTGGAGCGTCCCGGTCGTCGCCGTGGCGATGGCCACGCCCGCCGCCGCCGCGTCGAACGCGACCGTCGACATCGTCGTCTCGCGCGCCTGCCGGACGCTCACCATCGGCGGCGTCGTGCCGCGCTTCACCGTGTCCGCGGCGACCGGCAACATCCCCGCCGGCACGACCTTCACACTGACCAGCCCCCGCCTGGCCGATGTGGGCGTCTCGGCCACGGGTGCGACCGTCGGCGTGCTCGTCAACAACACCATCACCTTCACCATCGCGACGGCGACCCCGTCGGCGATCATCGACATCACCGGCGTCCTCGGCGTCTTCGCGGTGGCCGAGTTCCGGCTCTCCCTCGCCAGCGTCCCCGCCGGCTACACGGAGACCAACACGGGGAACAACGCCGCGGCCACCAACCTCACCGGTCTCTCCGCCTTCCCGCTGACCGGCTTCGTCGGGGTCTGCCTCCCGATCTAGGTCTCGATCACCTGAGCGGGGCGACCTCGGTCGTTCCCGGTGATCGCACCACCACGGAAGCGCCAGGACCGGTTCGGGGTCCTGGCGCTTCTGCGTTCCCGGACGCGCTCGCGCCGTCGTTCCCGTCCTCGGGGCTTCCCCCTGCCTCCCGCGCGGCCCTAGGCTCGCGCCACCCGGTACGAACCGATGGAGGCGCGATCATGACGGCGACCAGCGAGAAGACGGCACCTCCCGAGCTCAAGCGGGTCCTCGGCCCCAAGCTCCTCCTCCTCTTCGTGGTGGGGGACATCCTCGGCACCGGCATCTACGCGCTGACCGGGCAGGTCGCCTCGGAGGTGGGCGGTGCCGCCTGGCTGCCGTTCGTGATCGCCTTCGTCGTCGCGACGCTCACCGCCTGCTCCTACCTCGAGCTGGTGACCAAGTTCCCGCAGGCCGCCGGCGCCGCGCTCTACGCGCACAAGGCGTTCGGGATCCACTTCGTCACCTTCCTGGTCTGCTTCACCGTGATGGCGAGCGGGATCACCTCGGCCTCGGCCGCCTCCGGCGCGTTCGCCAGCAACTTCGCGATCGGCTTCGGCCTCGGCGACGGCGCGGGCACGCGGCTGAGCATCGCGCTGATCTTCATGGTCTGCATCGCGCTGGTGAATCTGCGCGGAGTCGCGGAGAGCGTCGGCCTCAACGTCGTGCTCACCCTGATCGAGCTGTCGGGCCTGCTGCTGGTGATCTTCGTCTGCTTCTTCGCGGTCTTCGGCGGCCAGGCCGACTTCTCCCGGGTCGTCGCGTTCGAGACCCCGGAGGACAAGTCGCTCCTGCTCGCGATCAGCACCGCCACCTCGCTGGCCTTCTTCGCGATGGTCGGCTTCGAGGACTCGGTCAACATGGCCGAGGAGACCAAGGATCCGAGCCGCATCTTCCCGAAGGTGATGCTGACCGGTCTCGGCATCACCGCCGTCGTCTACGTGCTGGTCTCGACGCTCGCCGTCGCGATCGTGCCGATCGGCGAGCTGGCCGGCAACGACACCCCGCTCGTGACGGTCGTGGAGACCGCCGCGCCGGACTTCCCGATCTCGACGCTGCTGCCCTTCATCTCCCTCTTCGCCGTCGCGAACAGCGCGCTGATCAACATGATGATGGCCAGCCGACTGCTCTACGGGATGAGCAAGCAGGGCGTGCTGCCGCCGTTCCTGAAGAACGTGCTGGCCGGCCGACGGACGCCGTGGGCGGCGATCCTGTTCACCACCGTCCTCGCGCTGCTGCTCACCGCGTACGTGTCGCGCGACCCCTCCGACCCGATCGCGGTCCTGCTCGGCGGCACCACGTCGCTGCTGCTGCTCGCGGTCTTCGCGGTGGTGAACGTCGCGGTGCTCGTGCTGCGGCGCCAGCCGGTCGACCACGAGCACTTCCGGACGCCGACGGTGCTGCCGGTGCTCGGCGCGATCGCCTGCCTCTACCTGGTGCTGCCGATCACCTCCGGCCGCGACATCGCGCAGTACGAGATCGCGGGCGTCCTGCTCGTGATCGGCGTGCTGCTCTGGTTCGCGACCTTCATCGACCGGCGCGTGCGCGGCTACGCCCGCTCGGCGGTCGTCGACCCGGAGGAGTTCGACGCGGACCCGGCCGACGAGCCGGCGCCGGGATCGAAGCGCTAGGGCTCGCCCGGGCCGGCGTCCGGCAGTCGCCGGCTCCTACCCTCGACCTTTCTCGGTCGACGGGTAGAATCACGGGGAACGAAGGGGGCCCTCGATGGTGACGAAGACCGCAGAGCGCGTCGCAGCGGCACCCTCCGGAGTGCGTCGCCAACGGATCGAGACCGCTGTCCACTCGGCGGCGATGGAGGGTCTCGCGGTCACGGAGGAGTGGCGCGAGGACGCGGCCGACTACGTCGCGGGAGAGATCGACGAATCCGAGCTCGTCGAGCGCACGCGCGCTCGGTACGGCCTCGTCTGACCTCGATACGGCCTCGTCCGACGTGGGTCCGTACATCGATCCCGACACGGGTCTGCTGCGCAACCTCGTCGGGTGTCGAACGAAGGTCGACCTCGATTCCGCCGAGGCCGACCTTTCGTCTTCCCGCCTCGCCGAGCTGCTCGCGAGACCTCCGCAGCCGACGGGAGATCTCGATGAGCTGATGGCGATCCATCGACAGCTGTTCCAGGACGTCTACCCATGGGCCGGTCGGCTGCGCACGATTGACATGGCGAAGAACATCGCCGGCGCCGCCCACTTCCAGGCGGCGTCCGCTGTCCCGACCGGCGTCGGGTGGGTCGCTCTGCAGCTCCGCGACGCGGACATGCTCCGCGGCCTCGAACGCGGTCCCTTCATCGAGAAGCTCTCCGAGCTCTACGACGCGCTGAACTACGCGCATCCGTTCCGCGAGGGCAACGGACGTACGCAGCGCGTCTTCTGGACGCGTATCGCCCGAGACGCCGGATGGGAGCTCGACTGGAGCAGGACGACAGGCGCCGTCAATGACGACGCGTGCCGCGCCGCGATGGAGCAGTCCGATCTGGCGCCGATGCTGGCCATGTTCGAGAGCATCACCCGGCCGGTCGATCACTCGGAGTCGCCGGGTCGATCCGGCTCGTCGCGGCGTCTGTCGTTCCCCTCCGCGCCGTCCGCAGTCACGGCCGCACGCGCGCTCGTCGAGGGTGGACCACCCGCGCCGCTGCCGAGACGCCGCGCCAGGGGTCACCGGCCGCCGGACGCGCGTCGCTGACGGGAGCTGTGCCCGGCTGCGCACGGGTCTGCTCTCGACGATCACCCGGTACATCTGGGGAAGCCCTGCTGATCGAGTCGCCGGCGGAGCGAGCCTCTCGAGATCCACTCGCGTCAGGAGACGAGTCTGCAGACCGTTCTGTTGGATGACGGTGGGTCTCGATACGCCCCTGCGGGGCTACTCGACCAGCATGAAGAGGGGCGCCGCGCGTCCGTTCCCCATGCTGATCGAGTAGCCCGCGGAGCGGGTGTATCGAGATCCGCCAGCACCAGAAGGACGAGTCTGCAGACCTGCCCTCGTGACGATGGTGGGTCTCGATACACCCCTGGCGGGGCTACTCGACCAGCAGGAGGAGGGGCGGCGGTCCTCTCCCTCACTACCTGTTCCAGGACGAAGGTGGCTGGTGCTGCCGATGGTCGTCTCCGCGCCTCTCCGGCCGCGCACAGCCGGGCCATCGTCCGGGCATAGCGCGCTCATAGGAAACTCCTGATACTGGGGAGACATGAGCACCCCGGCCCCCTCGAAGCATCTCGCCTCCGCGCAGCGCACCCGCCTCAAGCGAGCGGACGGCACGCCGATCCGCGTCCTCGTCGTCGACGACGAGAGCACCCTCACCGATCTGCTGCAGATGGCGCTGCGCTACGAGGGCTGGGAGGTGCGCACCGCCGCCGAGGGCCGCTCCGCGATCACGATCACCCGCGAGTTCCGCCCCGACGTCATCGTGCTCGACGTGATGCTGCCGGACATCGACGGGCTGCAGGTGCTCCAGCGGATCCGCGCGGACGGCAGCGAGACCCCGGTCCTCTTCCTCACCGCGAAGGACGCGCTCGACGACCGGATCGCCGGGCTCACCGCCGGTGGCGACGACTACGTCACCAAGCCGTTCTCCCTCGAGGAGCTCGTCGCCCGGATGCGCGGGCTCATCCGCCGCTCCACCCTGCTCGCCAACGACGCCGACGACCCCGAGGTCGTGGTGGGCGACCTCGTCCTCAACGAGGACAGCCACGAGGTGCGCCGGGCCGGCACCGACATCGAGCTGACCGCGACCGAGTTCGAGCTGCTGCGCTTCCTGATGCGGAACCCCCGCCGCGTGCTGAGCAAGGCGCAGATCCTCGACCGCGTCTGGTCCTACGACTTCGGCGGCAAGTCGAGTGTCGTCGAGATCTACATCTCCTACCTCCGCAAGAAGATCGACGCGGGGCGCTCGCCCATGATCCACACGGTCCGCGGCGCCGGCTACCTGCTGAAGCCCGCCGAGCAGTGACGACCGGGGGCGGGCGGCTGCGGCCGACACTCGGCGATTTCGCGACCCGGTCGGCACTGCGCCGCTCGAACGCGTCCCGACGCGCGCCCTGGACGCTGCGGCGCCGGATGGTCGTCGCCGTCGTCGCGCTGGTCGCGGTGATCGCGGGGATCGTCGGGACGGTCAGCGTGCTGTCGCTGCGCGGCATCCTCTACGACAACGCGGAGACGCAGCTCTCGGAGTCGCTGGACCGGCTGGCCGGCTTCGACGGACCGGGCCAGTTCGCCGGCTCCAGCGCGATCGAGCGCGCGACCACCTGCCCGAGCGGCGACTTCGCTGGGCGGCCGAACCAGGACACCCAGACGATCACGGCGGTGCTCGGGGCGTCCGGCGCCTACACCGGCGCGTACATCGACAGCTCCGGGGCCTGCCGGGAGTTCGCCGACCCGGCCGACTCCGTGCTGGCCGCCGCGGTCGCCGACGCCGGTGACGCGACCACCCTCGATCTCGGCGACGCCCTCGGCCAGTACCGCGCAGAGGCGCGCGTGATCGACGGCTCGGTCGTGATCGTCGGAGTGCCCCTCGGCGAGGCCGAGGACACGCTCCGGACCCTCACCACGGTCGTGGTCGTCGTCGTCCTGCTCGCGATGCTGCTGGTCGCCCTGATCGCGACCGCGATCATCCGGGTGGCGCTGCGGCCGCTCGAGCGGGTGGAGGCGACGGCGACCCGCGTCGCCGAGCTGCCGCTCGAGCGCGGCGAGGTCGAGCTGATCGAGCGGGTGCCGGAGGAGGACGCCGACGTCCGCACCGAGGTGGGCCGGGTGGGTGCCGCCTTCAACCGCATGCTCGACCACGTCGGCGGTGCTCTGGAGTCGCGCCAGGCCAGCGAGAACAAGGTCCGGCAGTTCGTGGCCGACGCCTCGCACGAGCTGCGCACGCCGCTCGCGGCGATCCGCGGCTACGCCGAGCTGCCCCGCCGCGGCGACGTCGAGCTGTCGGAGTCGGCGAGCTACTCGCTCGACCGGATCGAGTCGGCCGCCACCCGGATGACCTCGCTGGTCGAGGACCTCCTCCTGCTCGCGCGCCTCGACGAGGGCCGCGATCTCGAGAAGGAGCCGGTCGACCTGACGATGGTGCTGATCGAGGCCGTGTCCGACGCCCACGTCGCCGGACCGGACCACGAGTGGGACCTCGACCTGCCGGAGGAGCCGATCGAGATCCGCGGCGACGGCTTCCGGCTGCACCAGGTGGTCGCGAACCTGCTGCGGAACGCCACCGTGCACACGCCGCCGGGCACGCGCGTCGTCGCGGCGCTCGCCGAGTGCCGCGACGAGCGCGGCCGGCCGATCGCGGTGGTGACGGTCACCGACTCCGGTCCGGGGATCGACGAGGCGCTGGTGCCGGTGCTGTTCGAGCGCTTCGCCCGCGGCGACTCCTCGCGGGCGCGGACCACCGGGTCGACCGGGCTGGGCCTGGCGATCGTGGCGGCCGTCGTCGACGCGCACGGCGGGCGGGTGCTGGTCGAGTCGGAGCCGGGGCGCACCAGCTTCCGGGTGGAGCTGCCCGCGGGCTGACGCGCGATCTGCAGGCGATGCCGTCCGGAACACGCTCTCCTCCGCGGGGGAGTGCCGCGCGGTGGCCGGATCGCCTGCAGATCGAACCGCTGTCGTCAGACCTCGACGCCCAGGCGGCGGCGCGCCTCGTCGAGCGTGCGCACCACCTGCACCGTCTCGTCCAGCGGATGCACCGGCGACTCGGTGCGCCCCTCCGCCACGTACTGCGCGAGGTGCACGGCCTCCCACGCGAGGCCCTCGCCGCCCTGCAGTCCGGTCTCATCCCGCCACGAGGCGCTCTCGGCGCCGCGGGTCAGGGTGACGCCGCTCGGTGTCCAGAACGACGGGTGCACGTCGATCCGTCCCTCGCTGCCCGCCACACTCGCCGCGTGCAGGGTGTCGGCAAGCACGGTCGACGTCGCGACCGACTGGATCCCGTGCGCGTGCCGGCCGACGATCGTCGCCATCGCGTCCACTCCGGTCGAGGTCAGCGCGCCGGCGACGACGGTGCTCTGCGGCGCCCCGGCCACCATCGAGACGAAGGACGAGGCGTAGACGCCCACGTCGAGGAGTCCGCCGCCCGCGAGCGCCGGATCGAAGATGCGGCTGGCCGGGTCGAACGCGAACGCCGCGCCGAAGTCGGCGGACACCAGCGCGGGAGCGCCGACCGCGCCGTCCGCGAGGAGCTGCCGCACCACGTCCATCTGCGGCAGGTAGCGCATCCACATCGCCTCCATCGCGAAGACGCCGGCGTCGCGCGCCGCGTGCGCGATCATCTCGGCTTCGCCCGCCGTGGTGGCGAACGGCTTCTCGATGAGGACGTGCTTGCCCGCGGCGATCGCGCGCAGGGCCTGGCGCGCGTGCTCCGAGTTCGGCGAGGCGATGTAGACGACGTCGACCTCGGGGTCGTTCACGACCGCGTCGGAGCCGACCGAGGCGCGCTCGATGCCGAAGCGCCGGGCGAACTCGTCGGCGCGCTCCTGCGAGCGCGAGCCGACCGCGACCACGCGCTGCCGGGTGTGCTTCTGCAGCGCGGCGACGAAGGTGCCGGCGATCGAGCCGGGGGCGAGGACTCCCCAGCGCAGCACCGGGGAGTCGAGGAGCGAGGGGAGCCGGGGCTCGGGAAGCGTCAGTGCCATCCCGCCACGCTATTCCCTCCTCCTGGGCGGCGCCGAGCCCCCACCGCGCAGGCCCGGAGCTGCTGAGTCGCCCGAGAAGGCTCGTTCTCGGCGTGGAGAACGAGCCCTCCCGGGCGACTCAGCGGGCTTCAGCGGAGTGCAGCGGGCCTCAGTCGACCGCGGTCATCGCCGCTCCGAAGCCGCGCAGCCGGGCGACCGTCAGGGTGCCGATCGGCTGCGGGGCGCCCTCCGGCGAGAGGACGAACGCGTTCCGGGCGACGTAGAGAGCGCCGTTGCGCAGCTCGATCGCCGCGGGCGAGACGACCGCGAGCCCGGTGATCGGCGTCGAGGTGCGCGGCAGGATCAGCGCCACGCGTCCCGTGCCCTCCGGGCCGCCGAACAGCTCGGTCACCACGACGGTGCCGGTGACGCGGTCGACCGCGAGGCCGGTCGCGCTCAGCAGGCCGGTGGCCACCGTGCGGATCTCGCCGGTCGCCGGATTCACCCGCACCACGGAGCCGCGGGCGCCGAGGCTGGCGTCCTCCGGTCCGCCGGGCAGCGTCGACACGTACAGCCAGCCGCCGGGGCCGACCTCGACGTCGGTCGGGACGGGCTCGAACGAGTAGCGGTAGCCAGCGGTGCAGGCCGGGAAGCCGAAGGCCGCCGCCTGCTCCGCCGTGATCGTGATCGGCGCCGTGGTCGGCAGCACCGCCAGGGTCGAGACGACGCCGTTCGGCGTCACCTTCAGGATCGCGTTGCCCGCCGCGTCGGCGACGTAGACACCGGCGCTGGTCGCTGCCGACGCGTAGGGGTGCACGTCGATCCGGCCGGTGTAGGAGGCGGGTCCGGCGACCTCCGGGTCCACCTGGGCGGCGCACTCGGCGGGCAGGCCGAGGAAGCCGTAGCTGTTGCCCGCGTCGGGGTTCGCGCTCGCCTCGTACGCGCCGAGGTCGGCGACGGTCGTCGGCGTTCCGCCGCCGGTCGGCACGGACCGCAGCAGCGCCTTGCCCTCCTCCTGGACGCCCTCGCTGTAGTAGACGGTGGAGCCGCGGACCGAGACGGCCCCGATCTCGGTTCCGGGCGCGCCGACCAGGGTCGAGGTCGCGCCGGAGGGAGCGACCTTCGTCAGCATGCCGGCGAAGTTCTGCGCGACGTAGGCGGTGCCGCCCGCATCGACGGCGAAGCTGAGCGGCGAGACGAGTCCGGTCGCTCGATCGGTGACGGAGACGAAGGACAGCGGGGAGGGGGTGGCCTGGGCGACAGGGGCCGAGACGAGAGTCGTGACCGCGACGGCGGCGGCCGCGGTGAGGAAGAGGCGTTTGTTCACGAGGTGCTCCTTTGCACTCGGGGTGCGGGCAGAGCAGTGCTGCGGGTCGAACGATCCACGGCTCCGACCGCGGCGACGGGAATCGCCGATGCGCACACCGTAGGACCGCGGTGGCCAGGAGTCCATGGGGCGGACCCCCTCACGCGGCAGACCCGCGTGGTGACGCGGGTGTTCTGCGCCGGATCCTCCGCACCCCTAGGGTGTGAGAGCCCGCGCCGCCGCGGGCGGAGGAGGCGTCATGCCGGAGTGGTACACCCTCGGCGTCGTCGCCCTGGTCATCGTCGTGGTCGTCGTCGCGATCGTCCGCTACCGCTTCAATCCGGTGCTCGCGCTCGCCGTGGGCGCGGCGGCCATCGGGCTGCTCACCGGGCTCGGCCCCGTCGACACCGTCTCGACGATGACCCGCGGCTTCGGCGAGGTGATGATGGAGGCGGGCCTCCTCATCGGCTGGGGCGTCCTGATCGGCGCGATGCTCAACGAGATGGGCGCCGTCGTCCGCCTCGTCGAGGGGCTGCTGCGCGTCTTCGGCAAGCGCGGCATCCCGTACGCGCTCGGGCTCTCCTTCGCCACCTATCTGCAGACGATCTTCGTCGACGCCCTGATCGTCATCGCGGCGCCGCTCGCCCGGCGGATCGCGCCGCGGCTCGGCCCCGCCGGCACGGGCATCGTCGCCGTGACCTTCGCCGTCGGCCTCGAGATGGGCATCGTGATGATGGTGCCCGGCTTCGCGGCCGTGGCGCTCGCCGGGCTGCTCGGGGTGCCGCTCGGCGTGATGCTGCTGGGCGGCTTCGTGGTGGTCGCGCCGACCGTCGTGGTCACGATCCTGCTGATGTCGCTCGCCTTCCGCCTGGGCTTCTGGGATCCGGCGCGCGACGAGCAGCTCGTCGTGCGCGACGAGACCGCCGGGCTCGCGACGGTGCCGGCGGGGGAGCGGGCCGGGAGCGAGGCGATCGGATCCGGCTCGGAGGGATCCGGGCGGTCCTCGAGGGGCGGGTCCGCTCCGTCCGCCGACGCCGGCGACACCGCCGACGCACGCGACGCCGACGCCCCGCGTGAGCGCCCGCTGCTCCTGCTGTTCGCCCCGATGCTCCTCGCGCTGCTGCTCATCGCGGCGCAGGCCGTGCTCTCGGTCGCGGGTGCGGAGGTGCCGGTGCTGCAGTTCCTCGGCAACCCGGTGATCGCGCTGCTGCTCGCCGTGATCGCGACCGGCCTCGTCGGCCGCTGGGTCGCGGGCACGGCGCGGATGGAGAAGGCGGTCGCGAAGGGCTTCCAGGACGGCGGGCAGATCTTCCTGCTCACCGGCGTCGGCGGCGCGCTCGCGGCGGTGATCGCGGAGGGCGACCTCGGCGAGCTGCTCAAGGGCTACTTCTCGGCGAACGCCGCCGCGCCGCTGCTGCTGGTCTGGCTGATGGCGGCCGTGCTGCACATCGCCGTCGGCTCGGTCACCCTCTCGGCGATCACCGCCGCGGGCGTCGTGGCCCCGGTCGCCGCGACCCTCGGACTCGATCCGCTGCTGATCGCGCTCGCCGCCGGCTCCGGCGCGCTGTTCTGCATCCACGTCACCTCGAACACCTTCTGGCTGCTGCAGAGCTTCCTCGGCCAGTCCGTGCGCGGCGCCCTCAAGTCGGTGACGGTCGGCGTCTCCCTCGCCTCCGTCCTGGCCCTCGGCATGGTCCTCCTCCTCTCCCTCTTCCTGGGCTGATCCCCCGCGCGAGATGCCACTTGTGCACGCCTTTCACGGCGTGTCGCGTGCACAAGTGGCATCTCGCGGCGGGGGCCGGGCGTGACACGTGCCGGAAACACGGGTGGCCTAGGTTCCTGAGAGGGTTCACACGTTGCTCCGAGGTCGATGACGCAGGAGCGAGCGCGGAGCCTCGTCCGCGCCGACCTCCGACACGAAAGATCTCCGCTTGAGAACACGCACCGCCCTGACCTCCGGCTGCGCGGCCCTCGCGCTCGCCGCCGGCGGTCTGCTGATCGCGCCCGCCGCGACAGCGACCACCGCCGCGACACCGACCGCCGCCGCACCCTCCGCCTTCGAGCGGGTGGACCTCGTCCGCCCCGCCTCCGCGCCGATCGCCGAGCCCGCGAGCTACCCCTACCGAGAGGCCCTCACCGAAGTCGCGGTCGACCCGACCGACGCCTCGCTGACCCGCGGCGTCACGCCGTACGACCAGATCGCGCCGGCCCTGAACGACCTGGCCGCCCGCTCCGACCGCGTCTCGACCCAGGTGGTCGGGAAGTCGGGCCTCGGCCGCGACATCTACCTGGTCACCGTCACCGCTCCCGAGACCGCCGCCGAGACCGCGCGGCAGGCCGAGTGGCGCGACCACCTGAAGAACGAGCCGGAGGCGGCCGCCGCCGACGCCGAGCTGATGGCCGAGTACAAGGTGCCGACCTGGTTCAACGGCAACATCCACGGCAACGAGTGGGAGGGATCCGACGCGATCCTGAACTACATCGAGAAGGTGGCCACCGCCGAGGACGCCGAGACCGAGGCGCTCCTCGAGGGCAACCGCCTCTACTTCACCGTCACCAACAACCCCGACGGCCGGGCCCTCGGCCAGCGCGCCGTCGCGGCCGGCTACGACCCCAACCGCGACATGATCACCGGCGCGACCAACGAGGCGGCCGTCATCCGCGACCTCTCCAGCGTCCTGCAGCCGACCTACTTCATCGACATCCACGGCTACACCGGCATCCTCCAGGTCGAGCCCTGCGGCCCGCCGCACGGCGAGAACTACGAGTACGACCTGTTCCTGCCGCACGCCTACGCGACCGCGCTCGAGATCGAGCGCCGCGTCGTCGAGGCGGACGTGCCCGGCAACACCTACAAGGCCGCCGACGGCAGCGTCACGACCGAGAACACCGGTCAGATCCTGATCCCCTACCGCGATATACGCGCGGGCTGGGACGACTGGCCTCCGATCTTCGCGCCGCAGTACGTCGCCTTCCAGGGCGCGATCACCAACACGGTGGAGCTGCCGCTGGGCCGCACGGCCAATGAGACGCCCGAGGAGATCGCCGAGGGCCAGGCCAACGCGGACATCGACATCGAGGTCGCCGGGATCGTCATGGACGCCTCGGTCGACTACATCGAGGCCAACCGCGACGCCCTGCTGAGCAACCAGGTGCAGATCTTCGAGCGCGGCGTCACCGGTGCCCCGGCCGTCGAGATCCACGCCGACGTCGCCGCGTCGGACCTGCCGGCCGGCACGCCGACCGAGTGGACCGAGATCTGGGACGAGACCGACGTCTACACGACCGAGTACCCCCGCGCCTACGTCATCCCCGCCGGTGACGCGCAGCGCTCCTCCTCCGACGCCGAGACCCTCGTCGCGCAGCTGCTCGCGCACGGCGTCGAGGTCGATCGCACGACCACGGCGATGACCGCGGGCGGCACGACCTACGCCGCCGGCTCCTACGTCGTGGACATGCACCAGCCCGTCCGCGGCCTCGCGAACGTGCTGCTCGCCGACGGCACCGACATCTCCGACCGCGTGCCCGAGATGTACGACGTCTCGGCCTGGAGCCTCTCGCTGCTCTGGGGCGCCGACGTGATCCCGGTCGGCTCGACGCTCGACCCGATGCCCGCCGTCGAGCTCGAGCCGGTCACCGCGATCGCCCCGAGCGGCAGCGTCCCCGCCGACGCCGGCTACCTCGCCTTCGAGCCGCGCGGCGTGCTCGAGTACCAGGCGGTGAACGCGCTCCTGGGCGCCGGAGTCGCACTCGAGCAGTTCGCCGACGGCACGATCGCCCTGCGCGCCGACGCCGACGGCCTCGCCGCCGCGAAGGCCGCCGCCGCCGAGTTCGGCGTCGACTTCACGGCGACCACGGCCGAGCGGATCGAGGACGAGGACGGCACGGCGCTGTCCGCCGTCCGCGTCGCCTACTCCGGCTCGCACGAGGACCGCGACGCGCTGGCCAAGCTCGGCTTCGCCGACGCGGTCGCCGTCACGGCGGACACGCTCGCCTCGGGCGAGACCGTCCTGACCGACGCGGACGTGCTGCTCCTCGGCCGCGCGCTGTCCTTCACCCCGGAGCAGGCCGCGGGCCGCACCGCCGTCGAGGAGTTCCTCGCGGCGGGCGGCGACGTGGTCGGCCGCGGCGGAGCGGGAGCGGCGTTCGCGACCGACTTCGGCCTCGCGACGCTGACCGCACAGACCGGCACCAGCGGCTCGAACGGCATCGTCTCGGTCGAGACCCCGGCCGACGGGATCCTCGGCGACTACCCGCAGGACACCGCCTTCGTCTCGCCGGCGCTCTGGTTCGAGGGCTTCGACGCGTCCGTGACGGTGGAGCAGAGCTACGCCGCCGAGGACACCTTCGTCGCCGGGCACTGGGTCGCGTCCGAGGGGCAGTCCCGGAGCGACGCGGCCGGGCAGGCCTCGGCCGTCTCGTTCGCGACGGAGTCGGGCACCGAGGGCTTCCTCTTCGGCACCTCGCCGGTCTTCCGCAACCACCCGGTCGGCGCGTTCAGCGACGTCGCCCGGGCGCTGCTCGCCGTGGCGCCCGAGGGCGCGGCCGTCGAGCTGCCGGGGACGCCTGAGCCGACGGCGACGCCGACCGCGACTCCGACCGCTACTCCGGAGCCCACGGCGACTCCCGAGCCGACCGCGACCCCGGAGCCGACCGCGACTCCGGAGCCGACGGCAACCCCGGAGCCCACCGCGACTCCTGAGCCGACCGCGACCGCCGCGCCGACGGCCGCGCCCACCGCGGCTCCGGAGCCGACCGCCACGGCGACCGCGGCTCCCGTCGCGAAGCCGGGCACCGGCGGCCTCGCGTCGACCGGCGTCGAGACCGGCCCCTGGCTGCTGCTCTCGGGAGGTGCGCTCGTGCTCGGTCTCGGCGCCCTGCTGATCGCCCGCGGCCGCCGCGAGGTCGAGGAGGCGTAGCCTCCGCCGCGGGAGGGCCGGCGAGCACGATCCGCCGGCCCTCCCGCCTCGCCCTCCCCGCATCACATGCACCACCGCACCGACGCACCACCGCACCCGCACCACCGAGGAGTCCCGATGCAGCCCCGTACCGCCCGCACCCTCGGGATCGTCCTCGCCGTCCTCGGTCTCGTCGCCGTGATCGTCGCGATCGTCCTCCTGGTCCGCCCGGCCGACGGCGAGGGAGCTCCGACCTCCACCCCGGTCGCCCCCTCCGCTTCGGCCGCCGCCTCTGCGTCGACCGGACCCACCGAGACCGCGGCCACCGGGCCCGCGACGCAGGCGACCACCCCCGCCACCGGCGCCTCCGCGGCCGCCTCCCCGACCGAGGGCGTCGTCGCCTCGGCCGCTCCCGGCGCCGCCACCGCCGCGGCCGCCGTCCTCTCCTTCACCGCCTCGCCCGCGACGATCGACTGCGCCGGCGACCGCACCGCCTCCGTCCCCGTCGCGCTCTCCTGGCAGACCGAGGGCGGCGTCTCCGCCCGCCTCGCCGTCGGCACCACTGACGCGCAGTCCGGCACCCCCGTCGACCTCAGCGCGACCGGCTACTCCGCCCTCTCCGTCCCCTGCCGCGACGCCGAGACCCTGATCACCCTCGCCGTCGAGTCCCCCGACGGAACCCTCACGCAACGCACCCTCGTCCTCCCCACAGACTGACCCCCCCTCCTCCCCCTGACCTCCTCCCCTCCGCGAGATGCCACTTGTGCACGCGACACGCCGAGGAAAGCGTGCACAAGTGGCATCTCGCGGAGACGGCCGGACGCGCCCGCACGGCAGAATGGAGACGATGACCTCCACCCCGCCTCCGCTCGGCCTGCTCCTCGACGTCGACGGCCCGATCGCCAGCCCGATCAGCCGCACGATCGCCATCGACTCGATCGCCGACGACCTCGTCGCGCTCGCGAACGCCGGCATCCCGCTCGTCTTCAACACCGGCCGCTCCGACGCGTTCCTGCGCGAGCGCGTGCTGCCGCCGCTCCTCGAGCGCGGCGTCTCGGCCGACGCGCGGATCGTCTGCGTCTGCGAGAAGGGCGCCGTCTGGTTCACCGTCGACTACCGCGGCACCTCCGAGCCGATCGTCGACGAGTCGCTCGCGATCCCGGAGGCGGTCGCCCGCGACCTCGAGCGGATGATCCGCGAGGACTACGACGACCTGGTCTTCTTCGACGAGACCAAGCGCGCGATGGTCTCGGCCGAGCAGCTCGTCGACCTCTCCAGCGAGGACTACCTCGAGCGCCAGCTCGTCTTCGACGCCGACGCCCTGCAGATCATGACCGCGGCCGGCCTCGGCGTCGAGCGCCGCGGCATCCGCTACCCGAACGACACCGGCGCCGTCGAGTACCGCATCGACCCGACCGTGATCTCCACCGACATCGAGTCCAACCGCCTCGGCAAGGACCTCGGCGCCCAGCGCGCCGTCGAGCTGCTCGGCGCCACCGGCCCGATCCCGCAGCGCTGGCGCACGGTCGGCGACTCCCGCAGCGACTACGCCATGGCCGACTGGCTCGCCGAGCACGCCTACGACGTCGCCCACGTGGACGTCCGCCCCGCGGAGGGCGTCCCGGACAAGCCGTACCCGATCCTCGTGGTCGACGGCGCGATCAACGACGAGGCCGGCGCCGCCGTACTGCGCCGCTGGACCGAGCTCGTCGCCGACGAGACGACGCCCGAGGTCGGCGACGGCATCTCCCTCCACGTCTCGGACTGATCCGCCAGCCCTCGTCCGCAGGCCCGCGGCCCGTTAGCGTTCGAGGCATGAGAATCGCAGTCACCGGTGGATCCGGGAAACTCGGCCGCAGCGTCGTCACCCGTCTCCGCGAGTCCGGCCACGACGTCTTCGTCCTCGATCGCGCGGGAACGCGCGGCGAGGGCGTCATCAGCATCGACATCACCGACTACGGGCAGGTCGTCGACGCCCTGCAGGCCGTGGGCGACCGCTACGAGGGGATCGACGCGGTCGTGCACCTCGCGGCCGTCCCGGCGCCGGGCATCGTCCCGGACATCGCGACCTTCCAGAACAACATGTCGTCGACCTTCAACGTCTTCCACGCGGCGATCCGCGCGGGCATCCGCAGCATCGTCTACGCGTCCAGCGAGACCGTGCTCGGCCTGCCGTTCGACGTGCCGCCGCCCTACATCCCCGTCGACGAGAAGTACCCGGCCCGCCCGGAGTCGGTCTACTCGCTCACCAAGCACCTCGAGGAGCAGCTCGCGATCGAGCTCTGCCGCTGGCACGAGGACCTGACCATCATCGGCCTGCGCTTCTCCAACGTGATGAACGAGGAGGACTACGCCGAGTTCCCGTCCTTCGACGCCGACGCGACGCTGCGCAAGTGGAACCTCTGGGGCTACATCGACGGCCGCGACGGCGCCCAGGCGGTCGAGAAGGCCCTCGCGCACCGCGAGCCCGGCTTCGACCGCTTCATCATCGCCGCGGCCGACACCGTGATGACCCGCCCGAACGACGAGCTGGTCGCCGAGGTCTTCCCCGGCGTCGAGCTGCGCGGCGAGCTCGGCGTGAACGACACGCTGCTCTCGATCGACCACGCCCGCGAGGTCCTCGGCTACGCTCCCGAGCACTCCTGGCGCGACTCGCAGTAGGCACCACCCGCCTCCGCGCCGCTCCGGCTCGCGGAACACTCTCCGGCTCGCAGGAATCCACGGATCCCGCGAGCCGGAGCCGTTTCCGCGAGCCGAAGCTGCGCCCGGCCGACCTCGGGCTCGCGGATCGGCGTCCGGCTCGCTGGAACCCGCGGTTTCCGCGTGCCGAGGGTGCTTCCGCGTGCCGGAGCTGAGGCGGGGGGACCCTCGGCTCGTGGAACGGTGTCCGGCTCGCTGGAGTCCGCGGTTTCCGCGTTCCGAGGGCGATCCCGCGTGCCGGAGATGTGCCGGAGGTGCGGTGTGGGGAGCTTCGGCTCGTGGAACGGTGTCCGGCTCGCTGGAACCCGCGGTTTCTGCGTGCCGGAGGTGATCGCGCGTGCCGGAGGTGTGCCGGAGGTGCGGTGCGGGGAGCTTGGGCTCGTGGAACGGTGTCCGGCTCGCTGGAGTCCGCGGTTTCTGCGTGCCGGAGGTGATCCCGCGTGCCGGAGGTGTGCCGGAGGTGCGGTGCGCGGAGCTTGGGCTCGTGGAACGGTGTCCGGCTCGCTGGAGTCCGCGGTTTCTGCGTGCCGGAGGTGATCCCGCGTGCCGGAGGTGCGGTGTGGGGAGCTTGGGCTCGTGGAACGGTGTTCGGCTCGCTGGAGTCCGCGGTTTCCGCGTGTCGGAGGTGATCCCGCGTGCCGGAGGTGTGCCGGAGGTGTGGTGCGGGGTGCTTGGGCTCGTGGAAGGGTGTTCGGCTCGCTGGAGTCCGCGGTTTCCGCGTGCCGAGGGCGATCCCGCGTGCCGGAGGTCTCCCACGGGAGCTCCGGCACGTGGAGACGCCTCCGGCTCGCGGGGATCCGAGGATCCCGCGAGCCGGAGGCGTGAGGGCGAGCCGGAGGTGCCGGCTCAGCAGCCGAGGGTCAGCTGGGGATGTAGTTGAACTCGTCCGGGTTCGGGCCGGTGCGCTCGTCGCGGTTGAGCGCGGAGATCGCCGTCATCGACTCGTCGTCCAGCTCGAAGTCGAAGAGCGCGAAGTTCTCCTCCACGCGCTTGCGGGTGACCGACTTCGGGAAGACGATGTCGCCGCGCTGGATGTGCCAGCGCAGGACGACCTGCGCGGGGGAGCGGTCGACGCTGTGCGCGATGCGCACGATCGCCTCGTCGTCCAGGACCTTGCCCTGCGCGATCGGCGACCAGGCCTCGGTCGCGATGCCGTGCTCGACGCCGTAGGCGCGGAGCTCCTCCTGCGTGAGGAAGGGGTGCACCTCGATCTGGTTCACGGCCGGGACGATCGTCGCCTCGGCGCGGAGCCGGTTGAGGTGGTTGGTCTGGAAGTTGGAGACGCCGATCGCCTTCGCCTTGCCGCTGCGGTAGATCTCCTCCATCGCCTTCCAGGTCTCCAGGTAGTCGCCCACCTTCGGCAGCGGCCAGTGGATGAGGAAGAGGTCGACGTAGTCGAACTTCAGCTCGGCGAGGGTGTCGTCGATCGCCTGCAGAGCGTCCTCGCGGGCGTGGAAGCCGTTGTTGAGCTTCGAGGTGACGAAGACCTCGGAGCGGTCGAGGCCGGAGGCGCGCACGGCCTCGCCGACGCCGGCCTCGTTGCCGTACATCTCGGCGGTGTCGATGTGGCGGTAGCCGACCTCGAGGGCGGCGAGCGTCGCGTCCTTGGTCTCGGCGGGGTCGATCTGGAAGACACCGAAGCCCAGCTGCGGGATCTCGACTCCGTTGTTGAGGGTGATCGTGGGGACAGTGTTCGCGTCCGTGCTCATACTCGAGCGTCCTTTCGTCCGGGGATCGGCCGCATCGGAGAGCTTGCGGCCGGAGTACAGTCCACGCCCCGGGGCCTCCCAGGTGCAAGGCCTTGCGCCGCCGGCGAACATCGGCGGTCGTCCGGCGCCATCGGACGCTCGGGGAACGACGAAGGCCCCCGGCACGGATGCCGGGGGCCTTCGGGGGTCGCGTGACTACGCGCGGGACTTGCGGCCGGTGATCGCGCCGTAGATCAGCAGCACGATGATGGCGCCGACGACAGCGAGGATGATGCTGACGAGGTTGAAGCCCATCGGGTCGTCGCGCCCGAAGAGCGCGCCGCCGATGAATCCTCCGAGGAGGGCGCCGACGATGCCGAGGATGATGGTGATGATCCATCCGCCGCCCTGCTTGCCGGGCAGGATGAGCTTTGCGAGTGCGCCGGCGATGAGGCCGAGAACGATCCAACCGATGATGCCCATGATGTGTCTCCTTCGTAGTGTGCTCGACCGGCCGTTCCGGTGCGAGCGTCAACGCCTGTCGTGAAGGCGTCCTTGCAGATGATGTCGATCAGCGGAGTGAGCGCTGCACCTTCGCGCGTGCCTTGTCGGCGACCGCGGTGAAGTGCTTCGCCTCGCGCTTCGAGGTCTTCTTGAGCTTCTTGCGCGTCTTCTTCGTGGCCGGGTCGTTCCACACACCGAGTGCGAGATGGCGGAGCTCTTCGTAGCGTCCGCGGCCGGCGCGGGCGCCGAAGACGTACGCGGCGAGGGCGACGAGCGCCAGCAGGACGAGGCGGGGATTCATGCGGTGACCCTTCCATCGGAGAGAGCACAGGGTCGTGCTCGGCCCCCATTCCACTCTCCTGCGGATGCCGTGACAATTCAGGCCCGGACCGTTGACAACGGCCTCGCGGATCTGCTTGCGCCCGCGCGTAGTAGCAGAGGTGGCTGCGCTCGCGGGAGCGTCAGTGCACCGGGGCGTCCGCGAACCGGTCGTGCAGGTAGGGCCCGTACCCGCCGTCCACGCGGTTGCGTCGGCGCCCGGAGGTGGTCACCTCGCCGCGGTCGGTCGCTCCCACCCGGGCGCCGGCGGCGTGCAGCCGCTCGACCAGCAGGACGTCCTCGTGCAGCGGCTCGCCGCCGAAGCCGCCGGCCGCCAGGTAGGCGCTCGCCCGCACGCCGAGGTTCGCGCCGTGGATGCTGCCGATCGACTCCTCCCGCTCCCGGGTGCGCTGCCAGCGGCCGTACATCTCCGGCGAGAGGTCGGACGGGTCGGGCCGGACCGTGCCGACCAGCGCGTCGTGGTGGCGGGCGTGCTCGACGTGCTCGAGCAGCCACTCCTCCGGCACGACGGTGTCGGCGTCGGTGTTCGCGAGCCAGACCCGGTCGTCCGGAACGGAGCCGGGGACGGAGCCGAGGGAGTGCGCGATTCCGGCCGCCCGCGCCGCGCCGACTCCGCAGCGCTCGAGCTCGAGGACCTCGGCGCCCGCGGCCCGCGCGCGCTCCACCGTCGCGTCCGTGCAGCCGTCGGCCACGACGATAAGGCGGACCGCGATATCGGGGGCGGTGGTGGCGAGGTGCGCGGCGCTCCGGAGGATCGACGCGACGGTGGCGCCGATCCGCTCCTCCTCGTCGTGGGCCGGCACGACCACCAGCAGCTCCTCGATCCGGGTCACAGCAGCCCCGTCCGCCGGGCGACCGAGCGGCCGTCGCGCGAGTGGACCTCGAGCAGGAGGTCCTCCTCCTCGTGTCGGGCGATCCGGTGCAGGCCGAGACCGGCGACGGCGCTCTGGACGGCGTCGCCGTCGAGCTCGAGGCCGTCGATCGGGTGCCGCCAGTGCACGGTGACGAGCTCGCCGGAGGCGGAGAGCCGGTCGCGCACCCCGCGCAGCGTGCGCTCGAGCGTCTCGCGCCCCAGGTAGTAGCCGACCTCGGAGAGCACGATCAGGTCGAACGGACCCTCCGGCACCCCGCGCGTGATGTCGTGGTGCTCGACCCGCACGTGCGCGAGCGCCGCGAGCCGGCGAGCGGCCCGCTCCACGGCGGCCGCGGAGACGTCGATCGCCAGCAGGTGCTCGGCCCGCGCGGCGAGCGCTTCGGCCAGCACGCCGATCGAGGAGCCGATCTCGAGGACGGAGTCGTAGCGGCGCTCGGGCAGGCTCGCGAGGGTGAGGGCGCGCTTGCGCTCCTCGTACCAGCGGCTCGTGTACCCCCAGGGGTCCTCGTGCCGCTCGTACAGCTCGTCGAAGTAGCTCATCCCCGTGTCCTCGTCGCCGGGGCCGCGCCCGTCCGTCCCCCCGAGCCTAGGCAGGATCGGGGCTTCTCTCCGCCACTTGTCGGTCGGATCGCCGTGCGCTAGCTCCGTGCGGGCCATCAGCGGACCCGGATCAGGCGGTCGTCGCCGGCAAAGGCCCGGACGAAGCGCGGGTGGAGGACCGGGGCGATCCCGCCGGGTCCCGGCGCGGTCTGGCTCGGATAGCGCTCGCGGGCGCGGGCCTTCCGCTCCCGCAGGTCCTCGTCGGCCTGGACGCGGACGAGCGCCGGCCACGGCACCTCGGCGTCGTCGGGTGCGGCCCAGTGCCAGAGCCAGATCGGCGCCGCGAGCAGCGGGTGGCCGAGGGTGGCGGCCGCCTCGGCGCAGACCTCGCCGACGACGCGGTGATCGCGGTGGCCGTCGCCGGTCCAGGTGGAGAGCAGGAGGACCCGGCCGTGTTCGGCGGCGGCGCGGGCGAGCACCTCCGCGAGGATCCGGTCGCGGTGCTCGGGGGTGCCGGAGTCGGGGACGTCGAGGAAGGCGAGTCCGATCCCGGGGCCGAGCTCATCGAGCGCGGCCCGTGCCTCGGCGCGGCGCTCGGCGACGAGGGCGGCCGCGGCCCCGGGGGAGGAGGCGCCGTGCGCCGCGCCGCCGTCCGTCACGATCACGACGTCCACGGGGACGCCGAGGTGGCGGGCCAGGGCGATCGTGCCGCCGCAGCCGAGCGTCTCGTCATCGGCGTGCGCGACCACGACGAGCACGCGGTCGACGGAGAGGAGTGCGTGCTCCGGAAGTACCGGCAGCCGGTCGAGCCGCCCGTCCTCGCGCCAGCGCTCGACCGGGGTTCCCTCGAGGTGACCGTCGAACTCGATGACGCGGCTCACCACTCCTCCGTCTCGCCGCTGGCGAGGACCGCTCGGCCGAGGGCCGCGTCGTCGCGCTCGGCGTGGTGCTGGCGGACGTAGAGGGCGAGGTCGGCGACCCGCTTCGCGTGCTCCGCGTCGAGCGCGAGCGGAGCCGGTCCGAGCGCGCGGCCGGCGCGCAGCAGGATCTCCTCCACGGCGCTCGCGACCGTGCCGCGGACCCGCTTGGCCAGCAGCGCGCCGCGCGCGCCCTCGGCCTCGCCCGCGTCGATCAGCGCCGAGGCCTCGTCGAGCGCGCGCCGCCCGGCGGACAGGGCGGTATCCACCGCGCCGAGGTGCGCGAGCAGGTGCGGGTCCTCGCGGCGGGCGGCCGCCCGGGCCAGCGTCGCGGCGACGCCACGAGCCCCGCCGAGCCAGCAGGCGGCGACGCCGATCCCGCCCCAGCCGAAGCCGGGTCGCGAGAGGTACCAGCCGGGAGCGCCGACCTCCTGGGCGCGCGCACCGGCGAAGCGCACCGGCCCGCTCGGGATCTCGGTCAGCCCGCGGGGGTGCCAGGCGTTCTTCTCCGGGGTCGCGGTGCCGTCGCCGAGGCGCACGGCGAAGAGGCGGCGCTCGCCGGAGCCCTCGCCGACGTGCGCCGTGATCAGCGCCGCGTCCAGGCGGCCGGCCAGCGAGCACCAGGGCTTCACGCCGTCCAGCCGCCAGGCGTCGCCCTCGGGAGTCGCGACGAGCGGCTCGTCGCCGCCCTCCGCCGCGAAGACGCCCCAGACCGCGTCGTCCTGGACGCCGAGGTCCGCGGCCGACAGGCCTGCCTCACCGAGGATCGCGAGCGCGTCGAGGTGCGGCTCGATCGCGCGGGCGACGCCGAGGTCGTGCCGGGCCAGGCGCTCGAGCAGGCCGTGCAGCTCGGCGGTGCGGCCGGTGCCGGGCCGCGGCGGGTCGGCGGAGAGGGTGCGGGCGAGGGCCAGAGCGCCGTCGACGTCGCCGGGAAGGGAGGCGGGAGCGAGCGATTCCATCCCCCTGGACGCTACGCGGTCGGCGCAGCGCCCGCCCCGGATTGTCCGGGGGAGGGCTCGGTGGTAGCGCCGCGCATGTCCAGGGCGGTGATGCGGCGCAGGAGGACGGCGAAGAGCTCGACGTCGCCCGCGTCCCAGCGGCGCAGCTCCTCGTGCATCAGCGCCTGGCGGGAGCTGCGGATCGCCCGCATCCGCTCGGCGGTCTCCGGCGGCACCGAGAGGATCGTCGCGCGCCCGTCGTCCGGGTCGGGGGAGCGCTGCAGCAGACCGAGGCGGTCGAGCGCCGAGATCTGCCGGCTGATCGAGGACTTGTCCGTCTCGAGCAGCTCGGCCAGGGCGCCGGAGTGCATCGGGCCGCGCCGCTCCAGGGTGGCGAGCGTCCGGTACCCGGCGGTGCTGAGGTCGGGGTGCAGGCGCTCGGCGGCCGAGCGCATCGCGTCGCGCACCCGGTTGAAGAGGGTGCTCAGCTCGCCCTCGACGGCGGCGATCGCGGCGTCGGTCGTGCTTTCGGTCGCGCCCTCGGTCGCGCGGTCGCCTTCGGCGTGCCCGCCGGGCTCGGGGTCGGGAGGGGAGGACGGGCCGGTCATCCCTCCAGCATCCCGTGTCGATCCGACTTGCGCACGGCCCCGTCCACGTCGTACGCTTCCCGAAGCCAAAGACCGCCGGTTTCCGGTGTGCGCACGAGCAGGGCCCAGGCCCCGCGGATCGCCACCGGACGAAGGATTCGCGAAGCGAATGGCCCGCGCAGGTGTGCAAGAGATGTGTTCCGCGTTCATCGCGATCCCCAGGCTCCCGCGCTCCTGCGCCGGAGCCTTTTTCTTTGCGTGCCTTCGGGCTACCGGCACGAGAATTCACAGGAGTAGCCATGGCGAACAAGGAAGCCTCGGTCGCCGAACTCACGGAGAAGTTCCAGAGTTCGACCGCCGTTCTGCTGACCGAGTACCGCGGTCTCACTGTTGCTCAGCTCAAGACGCTGCGCAAGGACATCAGTGAGCACGCGACCTACGCCGTGGTGAAGAACACGCTGACCAAGATCGCGGCGAACAACGCCGGGATCTCGTCCTTCGACGCCGAGCTCGCTGGCCCTTCGGCCATCGCGTTCGTGCACGGCGACCCCGTCGCCGTCGCGAAGTCGCTGCGTGCCTTCGCCAAGGCAAACCCTCTCCTCGTGGTCAAGGGCGGTTACTTCGACGGTAACCCGCTGACCGCGGAAGAGGTGGGAAAGCTCGCCGACCTCGAGTCCCGTGAAGTGCTGCTCGGCAAGCTCGCCGGCGCCTTCAAGGCCTCGCTCTTCGGTGCCGCTTACCTGTTCCAGGCGCCGCTGTCCAAGGCCGTTCGCACGGTCGAGGCACTGCGCGAGAAGCAGGAGTCCGCGAGCTGACGCTTCCCTCCGGGAGGCAGTGCGCACGCGGTTCGTAGACAAGAAACAACAAGGAGAAAAATCATGGCAAAGCTCACGCAGGACGAGCTCATCGAGGCCTTCAAGGAGCTCACGCTCATCGAGCTCTCTGAGTTCGTGAAGAAGTTCGAAGAGGTCTTCGAGGTCACCGCCGCCGCGCCCGTCGCCGCCGCTGGTGTCGCCGGCCCGGCCGCCCCGGCCGAAGAGGTCGAGGAGCAGACCGAGTTCGACGTCGTGCTCGAGGCCGCCGGCGAGAAGAAGATCCAGGTCATCAAGGAGGTCCGCGCGCTCACCAGCCTCGGCCTCGGCGAGGCGAAGGCTGTCGTCGACGGCGCCCCCAAGGCTGTCCTCGAGGCCGTCAACAAGGAGACCGCCGAGAAGGCCAAGGCTCAGCTCGAGGCCGCCGGCGCGACCGTCACCGTCAAGTAATCCCCTCGCACCCGTCAGGGTGCACGGGTCCTCCCTCGGGCGGGCCCACCGGCGCAGGGCGTCGTCTCCTCGGAGGCGGCGCCCTTCGTCGTTCCCGCTCGTCGTCCACCTGTCCTCCCAGCGCTGTCATCCCCGCGCTGTCGTGGCCGCCCCGGCGTCCCCGACCGGGGGTGATCGGCCTCCCCGGTGCGGCGCGACGCAGCCTCTAGAATCGGCGGGTGACTGCTATCGATCCGCTCGCAGGCCTGCCGGCCCGCGACGTGCCGCCCAGCGAGGTCTCGCTGAGCGAGCTGCTGAGCGACTTCGTCTCGGTGACGCACCGGATCACCCGCCTCGCGGCGCAGGCCACCGACAACCAGGAGTCGCAGGCGGTCTGGCGCACGCTGTCGGTGCTGCTGTCGATGGGGCCGATGCGCCTGGGCGAGCTGGCGACCCAGAGCCGCGTCTCGCAGCCCACGATGACCAAGATCGTGAAGAACCTCGTCGAGGCCGGCTGGCTCGACCGCATCGCCGACCCGGTGGACGCGCGGGCCTGGCAGATCCGCCTCGCGCCCGACGGCGCCGCCGCGCTGACCGCGTGGCGCACCCAGCTGGGCGACGCCCTCACGCCGATCTTCGCCGACCTCCGCCCCGAGGACCGCCGCGTCCTCGAGCGAGCCGTCGAGATCATGCACGAGCGCCTCGTCGTCGCCCCCCGCGACTGACCCCGGCCTCTCCCTGCTGGTCGAGCAGCCCCGGAGGGGCGTATCGAGACCCGCGGTCGTCAGCAGTGTGTGCCGGCGGTGGGCGATCTCGATACGCCCGCTGCGCGGGCTACTCGATCAGCAGGGAGGGCCGCGCCGCTCCGGGCCGGGTCGGCCGGGGGTGCAGGATGAGCGGGTGCAGATGCGACTCGAACTCGTCCCCGTGCCCGTCTCCGACGTCGATCGGGCGCTGGCGTTCTACGCGGACGTCGTCGGCTTCCACGTCGACCACGACGTCCGGCCCTCGCCGTCGATGCGGGTCGTCCAGCTGACACCGCCCGGCTCCTCCTGCTCGATCGTGATCGGCTCCGGGATGGGGCCCGGACCCGAGGCCGGCGTCGTCCGCGGGCTGCACCTCGTCGTCGACGACATCGATGCCGCCCGTGCCGAGCTGGTCGGGCGCGGTCTCGAGCTGTCGGACGTGCAGGACATGGGCGGCGTGAAGTACGCCCACTTCGCCGACCCCGACGGCAACACCTGGTCCCTCCAGGAGATCGGCTCCCGCACTCCGCCCGCCTGAGCGGCGGCGCTCGCTTCCAATGCTGGTCGAGTAGCCCCGCAGGGGCGTATCGAGACCTGCGGTCGTCAGCAGTGGTGTTGCCGGTGGTGGATCTCGATACGCCCGCTCCGCGGGCTACTCGATCAGCAAAGAAGCGCGCGCTGCGAGGCGCGTCGGGACGATGGTGCGCAAGCCCCGAGGCGTGTCCGCCCCGCGTCAGTCCTCGGGCCAGCGGACGCGGGCGCCCGAGTCGGGGTGCTTGCGGAGCCAGGCCGCGACGAAGGGGCAGCGGGGGACGACCGTGCCGCCCGCCTCGGTCACCGCGAGGACCGCGGCGCGGGCGAGCACGCTGCCGAGGCCGTGGCCCTCCCAGGCGTCGTCGACGACGGTGTGGGTCAGCACGACCTCGTCGCCGTGGCGGACGTAGGCCGCGAAGCCGGCCGTCTCGCCGCCGACGGAGATCTCGAAGCGGGAGCGCTCGGGCGCATCGCGGACGACGGGGGAGGGGGACTCGGAGTCGCTCATGCTCCGATTCTCGCGCCCCGCGGCGCCGACGTGCTGGTGCGGATGACGAGCGAGGCGGGGATGGTCGTGTGCCGGGCGGGCGGCGGCGCCTCGCCCCGGGCGATCGCGGCCAGCGCCTCCAGCACGAGGGCGACGGCGAGCTCGCCCTGCTGCCGCGGGTCCTGCCGGATCGAGCTCAGGCCGAACAGCTCGGCCAGCGGGTGGTCGTCGATCCCGATGATCGAGACGTCCTCCGGCACCGAGAGCCCGAGCTCGCGCGCGGCGAGGATGATCCCGATCCCGATCTCGTCGGAGGCGGCGAAGATCGCGGTCGGCCGGGTCCGCGGATCGCCCAGCACCTGACGTCCGGCCCGGTGCCCGCCGGGGATGTCGAACCGGGTCGGCACGAAGTGGCCGGCCTCGCGCTCGAGTCCCGCCGCAGCGAGGGCCTGCGAGAAGCCCTCGTGGCGCTTGGTGTGCACGTGGAAGTCCATCTCCTCCTCCGCCAGTCCGCCGATGTGGACGATGCGCTCGTGGCCGAGGGAGAGCAGGTGCTCCGTGGCGAGCCGGGCCGCGGCGACGTCGTCGATGCTGAAGGTCGGGATGCCGGGGAGTGAGCCGCCGATCCCGACGATCGGCTTGCCCAGAGCGAGCAGCGCCTCCGTCTCGTCGGGCGAGATCTCGAGGGTGACCGCGACGATCGCGTCGACGCGCTTGCGCACCAGGTAGTACTCGAAGACGCTGCGGCGCGCGTCGTGGTGCTTGTCGATGTTGTAGAGGAGCAGGTCGTAGCCGGCGGCGAGCAGGGCCCGCTCGATGCCCTCGATGATCCCGCCGAAGAACCACTGGTTGATGACGGGGATGATCACCGCGACGTTGTTGCTGCGCCCGGTGACGAGGCTCGAGGCGTTGGCCGACACGACGTAGCCGAGGCTCGACGCGGCGTGCTCGACCCGCTGCTTCGTCCCGGCGGAGACGTAGCCGCGGCCGCTCAGGGCGCGCGAGACGGTCGCCTTCGACACTCCCGCGAGCTCGGCGACCTCTTCGATGCCTGGCACGGCGTTCCTCCCGGACCGTCCGGCGTCGGTGCTGGAAACGGTTCCAGAAAGTTATACCCCGCGCGCGGGGCGGCCGGAGCATCGAGATCGATCTCCAGCCGACCACCGGCCCGGATTCTCGCGGTTCGTCGCCGGATCGTTATCTCAGAGAGCGCTCTATCACCGCCGTTGTGCTTTCATCGATCTTGTGGAAAGGTTTCCCTCCGTGGAGGCCCGAGCCACACGAACCCGGTGTTCCGCTCGGAGAGTCTCCGCACGGAACCACCAACAGCATCCGAGTCGTCGCAGCACCTGCTTCGAGTCGCCTCAGCCCGCCGGCCCGCCGGACGGCACCGGCCCTCGGCTGAACCACCACTCAATGAGGAGGAACCATGCGGTCATCCCTGCACCGCCGTATCACCCTTCCCGTCGCCGTTCTCGCAGCGGCCGGGATCGCCCTCGCCGGCTGCTCGAGCAGCAGCGACCCGAACGACCCGAACGCGGGCGGCGGCAGCTCCGCCGGCACCGTGGGCACCGCCGACGGCGTCGTCAACATCTACGGCACCATCAACGGCGACGAGGCCACCCTTCTCGAGCAGTCCTGGGCGGACTGGGAGAAGGAGTCGGGCATCGACATCAAATACACCGGCGACAAGGAGTTCGAGAAGCAGATCGGCATCAAGGTCCAGGGTGGCGACACCCCCGACCTCGCGATCTTCCCGCAGCCGGGTCTGCTCGCCGACACCGTCGCCTCCGGCAAGGTCCAGGAGCTGCCCGAGGGCGCCCTGACCAACGTCCAGAACAACTGGTCCGAGGACTGGCAGAAGTACGGCCAGGTCGACGGCACCCAGTACGGCGCGCCGCTGATGGCCTCCGTCAAGGGCTACATCTGGTACTCGCCGAAGAAGTTCGCCGAGTGGGGCGTCTCCGTGCCCACCACGTGGGACGAGATGGAGGCGCTGGGCAAGACCATCGCCGAGAAGACCGGCGGACCGTCCTGGTGCGCGGGCTTCAACTCCGGTGAGGCGTCCGGCTGGCCGGGCACCGACTGGATCGAGGACGCGGTCCTCCGCGAGGCCGGCCCCGACGTGTACGACTCCTGGGTCGCGGGCGACACCCCGTTCACCGACCCCGAGATCAAGGCGGCCTTCGACAAGGTCGGCTCGATCCTCCTCGACCCGACGCTGGTCAACGCCGGCTACGGCGACGTCTCCTCGATCAACTCGACCGCCTTCGGCGACGTCGCGCAGAACGTCGCCAACGGCACCTGCGCGCTGACCCACCAGGCCTCGTTCTTCGAGGGCTTCCTGATCTCGGCCGGCGCCAACGTGGCCGAGGACGGCGACGTCTGGGCCTTCCTCACCCCGCCGGCCGAGGCGGGCGACGCCCAGGCCGTCACCGGTGGTGGCGAGATGGTCGCCGCGTTCTCGAACGACGAGGACACCGCGAAGGTCCAGGAGTACCTGGCCAGCGCGGACTGGGCCAACAGCCGCGTCAAGCTCGGTGGCGTCATCTCGGCGAACACCGGCCTCGACGCCGCCAACGCCGGCAGCGACATCCTGAAGGACTCCATCGGAATCCTCCAGGACCCGGAGACCACCTTCCGCTTCGACGGCTCGGACCTCATGCCGAAGTCCGTCGGCGCCGACAGCTTCTGGAAGGGCATGGTCGACTGGATCGACGGCTCGAGCACCGATCAGGTCCTCGAGGAGATCCAGGCCGGCTACACCTCCTAGCAGTCGCGGAGAGGGCCGTCGCTCCCCGGAGCGGCGGCCCTCGACCGATGCCCGTCCGGCCGGATCGCACCCGCGGTCCGGCCGGACCGGGCCTCACCAGAGTTCAGAGTCGCACTCGAAAGGGCGTCCATGTCCGGCTTCTTCCAGTGGCTGGCGAGCATCCCCCCGCTCGCGCAGATCCCCATCATCCTTCTGGCGTTCGCGGCGGTCGTCGCGATCATCCTCTTCTTCGTCGAGATCGCCCCGCGGCGCGGCACCGGCTACACGATCCTCCGCCTCGCCGTCACCGTCCTGCTCCCGGTGGTCCTCCTCCTCGCGTTCGGCCTCTACAACTCGGTGATGTGGGTCGCGGTCGTCGCGGCGGTCATCGGCGGCATCCTCTTCCTGCTCGATTTCCGGTCCCGCAAAGGCGCGGGCTACGGACTGCAGCTGATCGCGTTCATGGCTCCGGCCGCCTTCTTCATCCTGATCGGCCTGATCTACCCGACGATCACGACCGCGCTGAACGCCTTCATGAAGAACGACGGCTCCGGCTTCGCCGGTCTCGACAACTTCATCTGGGTCTTCACCAGCCCGGACGGTGTGACCGCCTTCCTCAACACCGTGGTCTGGGTGCTCCTCGCCCCGATCACCGCCACCGCGATCGGCCTGGCCTACGCGGTGTTCATCGACAAGAGCCGGGGTGAGAAGTTCTTCAAGCTGCTGGTCTTCATGCCGATGGCGATCTCGTTCGTCGGCGCGTCGATCATCTTCAAGTTCTTCTACGACACCCGCCAGGGCGAGCAGATCGGTGTCCTCAACGGCATCCTCACCGCGTTCGGCGGCTCGCCCGTCGACTGGCTGGGCCTCGAGCCGTGGAACACCCTGTTCCTCGTCGTCGTGCTGATCTGGACCCAGGCCGGCTTCGCGATGACGGTCCTCTCGGCCGCCATCAAGGGCGTCCCGTCCGAGCAGCTGGAAGCGGCGTCGCTGGACGGCACCAACGCGTGGCAGTCGTTCTGGAACGTCGTCGTCCCGGGCATCCGCTCCTCGATCGTGGTCGTGCTGACCACGATCTCGATCGCGTCGCTGAAGGTCTTCGACATCGTCTCGGCGATGACCGGCGGCCGCTCCGACACCACCGTCCTCGCCTTCGAGATGGTGCGCCAGTTCCAGCTCGGCGCCCGCAGCGGCTACAGCGCGGCCCTCGCGGTCATCCTGTTCCTGCTCGTGCTCCCGATCGTCGTCTACAACGCCCGCCAGCTCGCCAAGCAGAGGGAGATCCGATGAGCGTCACGCCCACTCCGATCCAGGTTCCGGTCGACCGCAGCACCGAGCGCGCGCTCGCCCGCGGCGAGTCCAAGATCGAGGCGGCCAGCGGCAAGGTCCGCAAAGCCACCACCTCGCGCGGAGCGACCCTCGCGGCCGCGATCATCGCGGCGATCTGGACCATCCCGACCCTCGGGCTGTTCATCTCGTCGTTCCGCCCCGCGAACGACATCAAGACCACCGGCTGGTGGACGATCTTCGCCAACCCCGGCTTCACCCTCGACAACTACGCGAACGCGCTCAACTCCGGCGACAGCCTGACCCTGGGCAAGGCGTTCGTGAACTCACTGGTCATCACGCTCCCGGCGGCGCTGATCCCGATCACGATCGCCAGCCTCGCGGCCTACGCGTTCGCGTGGATCGACTTCAAGGGCCGCAACACGCTCTTCGTGCTCGTGTTCTCGCTCCAGATCGTGCCGATCCAGATGGCCCTCGTCCCGCTGCTGCAGCTGTTCTCGGACGGCCTGCGCATCGGCAACCTCTACATCCTCCCCGGGCTCGGGGTGAACGGGTTGGACGGCTCGTACGCGAAGGTGTGGATCGCGCACACGATCTTCGCGCTCCCGCTCGCGATCTTCATGCTGCACAACTTCATCTCGGAGATCCCCGGCGAGGTCATCGAGGCCGCCCGCGTGGACGGAGCCGGCCACGGCCAGATCTTCTTCCGCATCGTGCTGCCGCTGTCGGTCCCGGCGATCGCCTCGTTCGGCATCTTCCAGTTCCTCTGGGTCTGGAACGACCTGCTGGTCGCGACGGTCTTCACCTCCGGACAGGGCTTGCCGATCACGAAGGCGTTGCAGGACCTCTCGGGCTCGTACGGCCAGTCGTGGGAGCTCCTCACGGCCGGCGCGTTCATCTCGATCATCGTCCCGCTGATCGTGTTCTTCGCCCTCCAGCGCTTCTTCGTCCGCGGCCTCCTCGCCGGCGCCACGAAGGGCTGATCTCCGTTCCGTCCGGAGGCCCGGGTCCTGCTCACGCAGGGCCCGGGCCTCCTGTCGTTCCCGGCTCGTCGGTGCGGGGGTGCCCCCATGCTGATCGAGCAGCCCGCGAAGCGGGCCGCTCCTGCTGATCGAGTAGCCCGCGAAGCGGGCCGCTCATGCTGGTCGAGTAGCCCGCGAAGCGGGCGTATCGAGATCCACCACCGTCAGTACCTGAGTCCGCAGACCCGCCGTGCTGGTGACGTCGGGTCTCGATACGCCCCTGCGGGGCTACTCGACCAGCATGGGTGAGCGCGCTGCGCCGCTCAGGATGAGCGCGATGGCGAGGCGGGCCGGACAGGCATGCCGCGGACGGTCGGTGGTCCATGCAGGTCGAGTAGCCGCGGGACGCGGCGTATCGAGACCCGGGGAGCGGAGTCCGCGGAACGCGGCCCGTCAGGGTCGGCAGGGTCGCCGCCGCGGGCCCGCCGCTGAGCACATCTTCGCCGTGGGCGGAAGCCGCGGGCGGTGTCGGCGGCCGGGGTTATGGTCGAGCGATGAGCAGGATGGGTGACGTCGCGAGCGGCGGCGGGATGCGCGCGGGGGCGGTGCGCGGGAAGATCTCCAGCAGCGACCCCGACGCCCAGCGGCGGAAGAACTCCGACGCTCCGAGGATCGACCACCTCTTCTCCCGGATCGCCTCGCTCTTCCGCGCCCACCGCACCAAGCTCACGCTCACCGTCGCCCTCGTGCTCGTCGGCGCCGCCCTCACCGTCGTGCCGCCGCTGCTCACCCAGCTCGCCTTCGACCGCGGCCTGTTCCCGGAGTCGGGCCGTCCGAACCTCCCCGTCCTGCTCGAGCTCGTCGGCGTGATGGTGCTGATCTGGGTGGTCTCCGCCGTGCTCGGCGTCTGGCAGACCTTCCTCACCGCGACGGTCGGCAACAGCGTGATGGGCGAGCTGCGCATCCGGCTGTTCCGTCACCTCCAGGCGATGGAGCTCGGCTTCTTCACCCGCACCCGCACCGGAGTCATCCAGTCGCGCCTCGCGAACGACGTCGGCGGCGTGGCCAGCGTCCTCACCAACACCGTCTCGAGCGTGCTCGGCAACACCGTCACCGTGATCGCGGCCGTCGTCGCGATGCTCCTGCTCTCCTGGCAGATGACGATCGTCGCGGTGGTGCTCACCCCGGTGCTCGTGATCGCGCAGCGCCGGGTCGGCCAGGTCCGCGCCCGGATCGCCACGAAGACGCAGGAGTCGCTGTCCGAGATGACGGCGATCACGCAGGAGACGCTGAGCGTCTCCGGGATCCTGCTCGCCAAGAGCTTCGGCCGCCAGGAGTCGGAGGTGACCCGCTACGCCGACGAGAACGGCCGGCAGATCGACCTCCAGGTCCGCCAGCAGATGTCCGGGCAGTGGTTCTTCGCGACCGTGCAGATCTTCCTCTCGGTGATCCCCGTGGTCGTCTACCTCGTCGCCGCCTGGCTGATCCTCGGCGGGACGACCGTCACCGCGGGCACCGTCGTCGCCTTCACCACCGTGCAGGCCCGGCTGATGTGGCCGCTGCTCGGGCTGATGCGCGTCGCGCTCGACCTGCAGACCGCCGGCGCGCTCTTCGCCCGCATCTTCGAGTACCTCGACCTGCGGCCCGCCATCGCCGACCGCGCGAGCGCCCGCGACGTCGACGGCGAGCTCGGCCGAGTCGAGCTGGACGAGGTCGTCTTCCGCTACCCCGACCAGACCGACGACGTCCGGCCGACCCTCGACCACGTCTCGGTCTCGATCGCGCCGGGTGAGTTCGTCGCCTTCGTCGGTCCCTCCGGCGCCGGCAAGACGACGATCTCCTACCTCGTGCCCCGGCTCTACGACGTCACCGAGGGCTCCGTCCGCTTCGCCGGCACGGACGTCCGGGAGCTGCGGCAGGAGTCGCTCGTCTCGCACATCGGCATCGTCAGCCAGGAGACCTACCTCTTCCACGCCACGATCGCCGACAACCTCCGCTACGCGCGTCCCGGCGCGACGCAGGAGGAGCTGGAGGCGGCCGCGCGGTCCGCGAACATCCACGACACGATCGCGTCCTTCCCCGACGGCTACGACACCCTCGTCGGCGAGCGCGGCTACCGGCTCTCCGGCGGCGAGAAGCAGCGCCTCGCGATCGCGCGCGTGCTGCTGAAGGACCCGGCCGTGCTCATCCTCGACGAGGCGACCAGCGCGCTGGACACCGTCTCGGAGCGGATCGTGCAGACCGCCCTCGACGACGCCGCCCGCGGCCGCACCACCATCGCGATCGCCCACCGCCTCTCGACGGTCGTCTCGGCCGACGTCATCCACGTCGTCGACGGCGGCCGCATCGTCGAGTCGGGCACCCACCTCGAGCTGCTCGAGCGCCGCGGCCTCTACGCCTCCCTCTACGCCCAGCAGGTCGAGACCGCCCTCAGCTCCTGAGGACGCCGTCGGGCGTCCTCTCGCTCCTTCTGTCGCATCCGGCCGAGAGGACCCGCAGCGGCGTCGACTCTCGGCCGTCTCAGCGCTGAGACACCGGTCGGCTCCGTCTCAGGCGTGAGACGGCCCGAGAGAGGGGATCGCCCGGTCGCTGCGCGGGGGTGATGGTGCAGAACATCAGCTGAGACGGCCTCTCACCGCCGATGGCGGATGAGCACGGTTCTCCACTGATGTTCTGCGCGCAGGACGCCGGTCAGGCCGCCGGGCGGTCCTCGAGCATCTGCTCCATCAGCGAGATCTCGGCCTCCTGGGCCTTCACGACGGAGGAGGCGAAGTCGGTGGCGACGGTGGCGCGGCTGCGGGCGAGCAGTGCCTCGGCCATGTCGATCGCGCCGCGGTGGTGGGCGATCATCAGCTCGAGGAATCGGCGGTCGAAGTCGCGGCCGGTGAGCGTGCTCAGCTCGGCGATCTGCTCGGGCGTCGCGAGGCCGGGCATGCTCGCGGGGATGACGTCCTCCTCGGTGGACATGCCCATCGAGGAGTGCTCGTCGGCGGCGCCGGCGAGGGTCGGGCGGCCCATCCAGGTCATCGACGGCTCGGGCGCCGCCTGCGGGAGGCCCCACGAGTTCAGCCAGCCGAAGAGCTGACCGGCCTGCTGCTGCTGGGTGAGCAGGATGTCCTTCGAGACGGTGAGGACCTCGTCGTCGGCGCTGCGGTCGCGGGCGATCATCGCCAGCTCGGCGCCCTGGAGGTGGTGCACCTGCATGTCGCGGGCGAAACCGGCCTCCGCGCTCGTCGTCGACGGGGTGGCCGAGGACGAGAACGGGGCGAGGGCGCCGAAGAGGTAGCCGCCCGCCGCGCCCAGGAGCAGGGCGACGACGGCGACGGCCGCGACGAGGAGGCGGCCCCTACTGCTTGCCGGGCGCATCGATGCCTCCGGTGCACGGGGCACCGGGCTCGGGCGCGGTCGAGGACTGCCAGAAGCGCTCGATGAACGCGTCGATGCGCGGGTCCTCGGGGGAGTCGATCGCGACCTGGGCGTCCCAGGCGCTGAGCACGATCGGGGAGTCGAGACCCTCGTAGGGCGAGACGACCGCGTAGGTGTCGGGCATCGCGGCGATCAAGGCGTCGACCTCGCTCTGCGGGAGGGACGGGTCGTAGGTCGCCCAGACGGCGCCGTGCTCGAGGTCGTGCACCGCGTTCTCGTTCGGGACGGGCTCGTTGTAGACGCCGCAGTTCATCCAGACGGCGTTGTGCGGGCCGCCCGCGGGAGGGGTCTGCGCGTAGTCGACGGTGCCGGCGACGTGGGTCGCATCGTTCTCGAAGGTCTGCAGGCCGTCGATCTGCCGGGCCTCGACGATCTGCTGGTTGCCGAAGACGGTGACGGCGACGATGCCGCCGATCGCGACGACGGCGAGGGCCGAGAGCGACCAGATCCAGATCCGGCCGCTCCGCTTGCGCTTGGCCTGCTCGCGCTTGTAGGCCTCGACCTTGTCCTGGCGGGCGCGGTTCTTGGCGGACATCGTGTCTTTGGGCACGGTGGCGTCTCTCGTTCTGATCGCGGGGTGGCGCGCCGGGGGAGGCGCAGGCGCCTGAGAGGCGCTCTCAGAGGATAACGAGCGAGGCTCCGGATCGGATCAACGCGGGGTGGGAGTGCTCGGGGTGGGCGGGTCTCGATACGCCCTGAGGGCTACTCGACCAGCATGTTCCGCCTTCATGCTGATCGAGTAGCCCTCGGAGAGGGCGTATCGAGATCCGCCGCGCTCAGCCGGTGAAGGTCAGCCAGAGGAGCAGGCCGTTCAGCACGATGAGGAAGAGGGCTGCGAGGATCGCGCCGAGGGTGGTGAACCAGCGGTTCGCCTGGTCGCCCATCAGGGCGCGATTGCGGGTGAGGGCGACGAGCGGCACGAGCGCGAACGGGATGCCGAACGAGAGCACGACCTGACTGAGCACGAGCGCGCGGGTGGGGTCGAAGCCGATCCCGAGCACGATCAGCGCCGGGATCAGTGTCACGAGGCGGCGGGCGACGAGCGGCACCCGCAGGTTCAGCAGCCCGTGCATGATCTCCGCGCCGGCATAGGCGCCGACCGAGGTCGAGGCGAGGCCGGAGGCGAGCAGCCCGACCGCGAAGAGCGTCGCGACGACCGGGCCGAGGGCCGCGCCGATCGCGGCGTGCGCGCCCTCGAGGCTGTCGGTGCCGGCGACGCCGGACAGCGAGTGCGCGGCGAGCAGGAGGATCGCGAGGTTCACGGTGCCGGCGATCGCGAGGGCGACGGTGACGTCGATCCGAGTGGCCGTGAGGATCCTCCGGCGGGCGGTCACCCCGTCGACGCGGCCGAAGCGGTCGCGCGCGAGGGCGGAGTGCGCGTAGATCGCGTGCGGCATCACGGTGGCGCCGAGGATCGACGCGGCGAGGAGCACCGACTCCGAGCCGTCGAAGCGGGGGAGGAGCCCGGCCGCTGCGGCGCCCGCGTCCGGCGGATCGACGACCACGCCCACGGTGAAGCCGACGGCGATGACGACCATCAGCGCCGTGATCACGCGCTCGAACGGCTGAGCGCCGCCGCGGGTCTGGATCACCAGGAGCACCAGGGAGACGGCCCCGGTCACGAGTCCGCCCGCGAGCAACGGCAGCCCGAACAGCAGGTTCAGCGCGATCGCGCCGCCGATGACCTCGGCGAGGTCCGTGGCGATCGCGACGGTCTCGGCCTGCAGCCAGTACGCCCGCCGGCCCCAGCGGCCGCGCAGGCGCTCACCGAGCAGCTCGGGCAGCGACTTGCCCGTCATCAGGCCGAGCTTGGCCGAGAGGTACTGGATCAGCCAGGCCATCAGGTTGCCGAGGACGACGACCCAGACGAGCAGGTAGCCGAAGCGGGCGCCCGCCGTCATGTTGCTGGCGACATTGCCCGGATCGAGGTAGGCGACTCCGGCGACCATGGCGGGGCCGAGCAGTCTGAGCAGGCGTGCATCGGCCGGACCCCGCGTCGTGGCGGTGATCGGAGGGGTCATTGCAGGCGGTGTCCGTTCCGGTCGGCGGTGACGCGAGGACCCCCACGATAGGGCACTCCTCTGCGCTGAACCACTCTCCTGCGGACCGCACCGGGGCCGCGTCCGGGGGTCTCGGCGACCCCCGTCATCCGCCGATCCGCGGTTGATACGCTGGCCGCATGACCCTCGATCGAGCCCTTCCCGCACGCCCGGACACCGGGATGGCGTACGCCGATTCGGTGCTCGACCTGATCGGCGACACCCCGCTCGTGAAGCTCGGCCCGGTCGCCTCGGGCGTGCAGGCCACCGTCCTGGTCAAGGTGGAGTACCTCAACCCCGGCGGCTCGTCCAAGGACCGCATCGCGACCCGCATCATCGACGCGGCCGAGCGCGACGGACTCCTGAAGCCCGGCGGCACCATCGTCGAGCCGACCAGCGGCAACACCGGCATCGGCCTGGCCCTCGTCGCGCAGCAGCGCGGCTACCGCTGCGTGTTCGTCCTGCCCGACAAGGTCGGCGAGGACAAGCGGAACGTGCTCACCGCCTACGGCGCCGAGATCGTCGTCACGCCGACGGCCGTCGCTCCCGAGGACCCGGACTCCTACTACTCCGTCTCCGACCGCCTCGCGCGGGAGATCCCGGGTGCCTTCAAGCCCAACCAGTACGCGAACCTCAACGGACCGCTCAGCCACTACGAGACCACCGGCCCCGAGATCTGGCGCGACACCGCCGGGAAGCTGACGCACTTCGTGGCGGGCGTCGGCACCGGCGGCACCATCAGCGGCGTCGGCCGCTACCTCAAGGAGGTGTCGGAGGGCCGCGTGCAGATCGTCGGCGCCGACCCCGAGGGCTCGGTCTACTCCGGCGGCGGCGGGCGTCCGTACTTGACCGAGGGCGTCGGCGAGGACTTCTGGCCGAGCGCCTACGACCCGAGCGTGGTCGACCGGATCATCGCCTCGAGCGACGCGGAGTCCTTCGCGATGACCCGGCGGCTCGCCCGCGAGGAGGGCCTGCTGGTCGGCGGCTCGAGCGGCCTCGCCGTCTCGGTCGCGCTCAAGGCCGCCGCCGAGCTCGGTCCCGACGACGTGGTCGTCGTGCTGCTGCCCGACGGCGGGCGCGGCTACCTCGGCAAGATCTTCAACGACCGCTGGATGCGCTCCTACGGCTTCCTCGAGCACCGCGAGGAGGGCACCGTCCGCGACGTCCTCTCGGCGCGGGCCGCGAACCCCAGCACGGGCGACCTGCCGGCCCTCGTGCACGTGCACCCCAGCGACACCGTCCGGGACGCGATCGAGATCATGACGACCTACGGTGTCTCGCAGCTGCCCGTCCTCACCGCCGAGCCGCCCGTGGTGATGGGCGAGGTCGTCGGAGCGGTCGACGAGCGCGAGCTGCTCGACCGCGTCTTCAGCGGCGCGACGTCGATGACCGATCCGATCGGCGCCTCCGCCGGCGACGCGCTCAGGCTGATCGGTCTCGGTGAGAGCATCACGGCGGCCCGCGCCGCGCTGAGCGAGGCGAACGCCCTGCTCGTCACCGACGAGGGCAAGCCCGTCGCCGTGATCACCCGGCAGGACCTCCTGTCCTTCGCGACGGCCTGAGCGCCACCCCCCTCCCTTCTTCTCCACCCCCTCGACCAGGAAAGCCCCGCGATCATGCCCAAGAAGCAGCACTTCGACACCCGCGCCATCCACGCCGGTCAGGAGTTCGACCCGACCACCGGCGCCGTCGTCCCGCCCGTCTACATGACGTCGACCTTCGTCCAGGACGGGATCGGCGGCTTCCGCGGCGGCTACGAGTACGCCCGCTCGGCGAACCCGACCCGCGACTCGCTGCAGGAGCTGATCGCCTCGCTCGAGGGCGCCGACGTCGCCTACTCGTTCTCGTCCGGCCTCGCCGCCGAGGACACCCTGATCCGCGCGGCGCTCGCTCCCGGCGACCACATCGTGCTCGGCAACGACGCGTACGGCGGAAGCCACCGGCTGATCGACCGGGTGCACGCGGCCTGGGGCATCAGCAACACCGCGGTCGACATGTCGAACCTGCGCGAGGTGCAGCACGCGATCCGCCCCGGCGAGACGAAGATGCTCTGGGTCGAGACGCCGTCGAACCCGCTGATGACCATCAGCGACATCGCGGAGCTGGCCGACCTGGCGCACGCGCACGACCTGATCGTGGTCGTCGACAACACCTTCGCCTCCTCGGCGCTGCAGCAGCCGCTCGCGCTCGGCGCCGACGTGGTCGTGCACTCGACGACGAAGTACCTCGGCGGGCACTCGGACGTGGTCGGCGGGGCGCTCGCGCTGCGCTCCGGCCCGCTCGCGGAGAAGGTGGCCTTCCTGCAGTTCGCGGTCGGCGCGATCTCGAGCCCGATGGACGCCTGGCTGACCGTGCGCGGCATCAAGACGCTCGCGATCCGGATGGAGCGCCACTCCAAGAACGCTCAGGCGGTCGCCGAGTTCCTGGCCGGGCACTCCGCCGTGACCGCCGTGCACTACCCGGGCCTGCCCTCGCACCCGGGCCACGAGCTGGCGAAGCGCCAGATGTCGGGCTTCGGCGGCATGCTCTCCGTCGAGCTGGCCACACCGCGCGCGGCGCGCAAGTTCGCGGAGTCGACCGAGCTGTTCCAGCTGGCGGAGTCGCTGGGCGGCGTGGAGTCGCTGATCGGCTACCCGAGCGAGATGACCCACGCGTCGGTCAAGGGCACGCCGCTCGAGGTGTCGGAGTCGCTGGTGCGGCTCTCCGTCGGCATCGAGGACGCGAGCGATCTGATCGCGGACCTCGCGGCGGCGCTGCCGAAGAAGTAGCGGCGCGGCCGGGTCGGCCTCCGCTCGGCGACGCCTCGGCGTCTGCTCGCACCTCCGGCTCGCGGAATCGTCTCCGGCTCGCAGGAGTCGGCGGATTCCGCGAGCCGGAGGTGCTTCCGCGTGCCGGAGGTGCTTCAGCGAGCCGGAGGTGCGCTCGGCGCTCAACCGGGCATGTTCGGCTCGTGGTTCGCGGTTCGGCTCGCCGGATCCGGTTGTTTCCGCGTGCCGGAGGTCGTTCCGCGTGCCCGAGGTGGCCGACGGCTGGCCATATTCGCGCGAGGGTTGGCAGTTCCTCGAGGGGCGCGGTGATCCTGCCACTGGCACGATCGGAGGCATGACCTCCTCCGCGCGCCGCCTCGTCGACCTCAGCCACACCGTCGCGGACGGGCTGGTGACCTACCCCGGGCTGCCCGCGCCGCGGATCCGGCCGCACCTCACCCGCGAGGAGTCGCGCGCCGCCTACGCCCCGGGCACCGAGTTCGCGCTGGACGTCATCGAGATGATCGGCAACACCGGCACCTACCTGGACAGCCCGTTCCACCGCTACTCAGGCGGCACCGACCTGGCCGGGCTCGACCTCGAGACGCTGGTCGACCTCCCCGCCGTCGTCGTCGACGCGCGGGCGGCCGGCGGGCGCGGGATCGACAGCGACGCGTTCGACGGCGTCGACGTCTCCGGCGCCGCGGTCCTGCTCTCGACCGGCTGGGACGCGCACTTCGCCACGCCCGAGTACGCAGCCGGCGCGCCCTTCCTCACGGCGGCCGGGGCGCAGGCGCTGATCGACGCCGGCGCGGTGCTCGTCGGCATCGACTCGCTGAACATCGACGACGTCGAGGGCTCGCGCGAGCGGCCCGCGCACAGCCTCCTCCTCGCCGCGGGGGTGCCCGTGGTCGAGCACCTCACGGGCCTGGACGCCCTGCCCGCGACCGGAGCACGCTTCACCGCGGTGCCGCCGAAGGTGCGCGGCTTCGGCACCTTCCCGGTGCGGGCCTTCGCCGTCGTGGGCGGCCGCTGACGCCACCGGGTGCTCGAGCGCGCCGAGCCGTCCGGGATCGATGCGCGCACGACGCCCAGGACGTCGGCGCCCTCCGCGTCAGGCCGGGACGGCCGTGCGGGCCAGCAGCTCCGCGATCCGGCCCGTGCAGCCGCCGCAGCCGGTGCCGGCCCGGGTGGCCGCGCCGATGCAGGCGACGGTGTCGTGGCCCGCGGCGGCCGCCTCGGAGATCGCGCCCGCCGAGACGCCGTTGCACCAGCAGACGGTGGCGTCGGGAGCGAACGGGTCGCCGGTCGGGGCCGCGCCCGCGTCCGGGGCGTCGAGGCGCAGCAGGCTCGAGCGGTCGGCCGGCAGCTCGGAGCCGCGCTCGAACAGCAGCGTCAGCTCCGCGCCGACGCGCGGCAGGCCGACCGAGACGAAGCCGCGCAGCACACCGCCGACCGTCACGAGCTTCGCGTAGCCGCCCCGGGCGGGATCCGCCCAGACGGTGACCTCGGGGTGCGGGGCGCCGTCGCAGGCGTCCCAGGGCTCGGCCGTCGGATCGCCGCCCGCCACCAGGTCGACGCCCTCGGCTTTCAGCATCACCACGGCGGGGCGCGCCGCCGGCACGCGCTCGTCGGCGAGGCGGCCTGCCGCCTCCGCCGCGATGCGGGCCGCGAGGCGGTCGGCCTGCTGCCAGCCCGGGCCGATCAGGCCGCTCGGCCCGCCCGGCACACGCCCGTCCGGCAGCGCCGAGCCGCGGGCCGCGACGTGAGCGCAGTCGCCGATCGCGAAGACGCGCGGGTCCGTCCAGCTGCGCTGGTGCTCGTCGACGAGGATGCCGGTCGAGACCGCGAGGTCGGCGCTCGCCGCGAGCTCGGTGCGCGCCCCGACACCGCAGGAGAGCACGAGCAGATCGCCCTCGATCTGCTTGCCGTCCGCGCAGACCAGCGCCTGGAAGTGCGCGCGGCCGAGGTCGTCGTGGGCGAGCAGGATGCTCTCCGAGCGGGCGTGCGACACCATATCGACGCCGGCGGCGCGGGCGGCCGCGGCGAGCATCCGCCCGCCGCCGTGATCGAGGTTCCGCCCCATCGGGATGTCGCCGTGATACACGACCACGACGTCGGCGCCCTGCTCGGCGGCGGCGAGCGCGAACTCGACCCCGAGCACTCCGGCGCCGAGCACCACGATGCGGGAGCGGGCGCGCACCGCGTCGAGCACGACGTGCGCGTCGTCGAGGTCGCGCAGCGCGACGACACGCTCGGGCAGCGGGCTCGCGCCCTGATCGAGAGTCGCGGGCAGTGCCGAGCGCACCCGCCGGTCGCGCCGCGCGCGCTCCATCCCGGCGAGGGTCGGCACGTTCGCCCGGGCCCCGGTCGCGAAGACCAGGCGGTCGTAGGGGAGGCGCTCGTCGTCGTGCAGGCGGACGACTCCGCGCGCGCGGTCGAGGCCGACGGCGGCGGCACCGAGCCGGAAGACCACGCCGGCCGCCTCGGCCGTGGCGCGGTCACCGAGGTCGAGGCGCTCGCGGGTCGCCCGCCCGACGGCGTACTCGGCGAGCAGCACGCGGTTGTAGGCGTCGGCCGGCTCCGCGCCGACCACGGTCAGCGCGACCGATCCGGCGCGGACGGCCGGCAGCAGCTCCTCGACGAAGCGCGCGCCCACCGGCCCGTAGCCGAGCAGGACGACCCGCTCGGGCGCGGCGATCCCGTTCTCGGCCGTCATCGGCTCAGACATCGAGCACCCCTTCCGCGCGGATCCAGACCCGCGTCCGCTTGAACTCCGGCATCGAGGAGATCGGATCGACGACCGCCTCGGTCAGCAGGTTGGCGCACTGCTCGCCCGCGTAGTGGAACGGCAGGAAGACCGTGTCGTGCCGGATGTCGGCCGTGACGCTCGCGCGCGCCCGCACCACTCCGCGCGCGTTGCCGACCGAGACCGGCCCGCCGTCGCGCACGCCGAGCCGGGAGGCGGTGGCCGGGTGGATCTCCAGCCGCGCCTCGGGCCGTGCCGCGTCGAGCTCGGCGACCCGCCGGGTCTGCGTGCCCGACTGGTACTGCTGCAGGTAGCGGCCGGTGATCAGCGTCAGCTCGGCGCCGACGTCGACCGGCGCCGGGGGAGCGGTGCTGACCGCGACCATCCTGGCCCGGCCGTCGGCGTGGCCGAAGCGCTCGCCGAAGAGCCGCGGAGTGCCGGTGCTGCCGGCGGGGTACGGCCAATACGCGGCGAGTCCCGTGTCGAGCAGCGCGTGGGAGAGCCCGGAGTAGTCCGCGACGCCGCCGGCCGAGGCGCGGGCCAGCTCGTCGAACACCTCGGCCGGTTCGGTCGACCAGGTCGAGGGCGCGGCGAGGCGGCGGGCGAGCTCGCTCAGGATCCACAGCTCGCTGCGGACGCCGGCGGGCGGGTCGAGCGCGCGACGGCGGCGCAGGACGCGGCCCTCGAGCGAGGTCATCGTCCCCTCCTCCTCCGCCCACTGCGGCACCGGCAGCACGATGTCGGCCAGCGCCGCGGTCTCGGAGAGGAAGAAGTCGCAGACGACCAGCGTGTCCAGCGCGGACAGCCCGGCCCGCACCGCGTCGACGTCGGGCGCGGAGACGACGACGTTCGAGCCGTGCACGAGCAGGCAGTGCACCGAGCGGCCGAGCTCGCCGAGCAGCGCGACGGCCGGCAGCCCCGGCCCGGGGATCGTCGACGGATCCACGCCCCAGACGCCGGCGACGTGGCGCCGCGCCTCCGGATCGCGGATCGAGCGGTAGCCCGGCAGCTGGTCGGCCTTCTGCCCGTGCTCGCGGCCGCCCTGGCCGTTGCCCTGGCCGGTGAGGGTGCCGTAGCCGGAGCCCGGCCGCCCGACCAGCCCGAGCACGAGCGCGAGGTTGATGGCGGCGGTGGCGGTGTCGGTGCCGTCCACGTGCTGCTCGACGCCGCGGCCGGTCAGCACGAAGGCGCGACCGGCGGCGAGGCGGCGTGCGGTGCGGCGGAGCAGCTCGGCCGGCACGCCGGTGACGGAGGCGGTGCGCTCCGGCCACCAGGACGCGACGCTGCGGCGCACCGCGTCGAACCCGGTCGTGCGCGCGGCGAGGTAGTCGCGGTCGGCCAGCTCCTCGGCGAGCACGAGGTGGGTGAGGCCGAGCAGCAGCGCGAGGTCGGTGCCCGGCGCGGGCTGCAGGTGCAGCCCGGCGCCGTCCTCGGTGAGCCGGGCGGTGGCGGAGCGGCGCGGATCGACGACGATCAGCCCGCCGCGCGAGCGCGCGCCGGCCAGGTGCGCCAGGAAGGGCGGCATGGTCGCCGCGACGTTCGAGCCGAGCAGGAGGATCGTGTCGGCCTCGTCGAGGTCGGTCACCGGGAACGGCAGCCCGCGGTCGACGCCGAAGGCCCGGTTGCCGGCGGCGGCGGCCGAGGACATGCAGAACCGGCCGTTGTAGTCGATCCGCGAGGTGCCGAGCGCGATCCGGGCGAACTTCCCCAGCTGGTAGGCCTTCTCGTTGGTCAGCCCGCCGCCGCCGAAGACCGCGACCGCGTCCGCTCCGTGCCGCTCCTGAGCCTTCGTGACGGCCGCCGCGACCGCGTCGAGCGCCTCGTCCCAGGAGACCTCGACGAAGGTGCCGCCCGATCCGCGCATCAGCGGCGCCCGCAGCCGCTGCCCGCTCGCGAGCAGCTCGGCGGCCGTCCAGCCCTTCGCGCAGAGCCCGCCCCGGTTGGTCGGGAACTCCCGCCCCGCGATGCTCACCGGCGTCGGATCGTCGACCCGGGTCAGCGTCATCGCGCACTGCAGGGCGCAGTACGGGCAGTGCGAGTCGGTCGGGGCGGGAGCGGCGGTCATCGTCAGATCCGGGTCCCGGTCTTCGCGGCCAGGCGGAGGTAGACGCCCGCCGTGATCGCGAGCATCACCGCGTAGGCCGCGACGAACCAGCCGAGCGCCGTCGTGTAGTCGCCGAAGGTCGTCTTCGAGTAGCCGAGCAGCTGCGGGATGACGAAGCCGCCGTAGGCGCCGATCGCCGAGATCAGGCCGAGGGCTGCGGCCGCGGTGCGCTGAGCGCCGACCCCGTCGTCGCCCTTCTGCCGGGCGCGGAGGGCGAAGACGGTCGGGATCATCCGGTAGGTCGCGCCGTTGCCGATGCCCGCCGAGGCGAACAGCACGAGGAAGCCGGCGAGGAAGAGCCAGAAGCTGCCGAGCGGCAGCGTCGTGATGACGAAGAGGATGCCGGCGCCCATGGCGACGAACGCGGCGATCGTCACGGGTGCCCCGCCGAAGCGGTCGGCGAGACGGCCGCCGTAGGGCCGCGAGAGCGAGCCGACCAGGGCGCCGAGGAAGGCGAGGGTCAGCGTCGCGGAGCCGACGGAGAACTGCGAGAACTCGGGGAAGGTGTCGGCGATGAGCTTCGGGAAGACGCCCGCGAAGCCGATGAACGAGCCGAAGGTGCCGATGTAGAGCACCGCCAGCAGCCAGAGGTGCGGCTCGCGCAGCGCGGCGAGCGAGGCGGCGACGTCGGCCTTCGCGGTCGAGAGGTTGTCCATCCGCTTCCAGGCCCCGATCATCGCGACGATGATCAGCGGCACCCAGATCAGGCCGGCGAGCGGCAGATTGACCGTGGCCGCGGCGCCGATCGTGACGGCGATCGGCACGATGAGCTGCGCCACCGAGGCGCCGAGGTTGCCGCCCGCGGCGTTCAGGCCGAGCGCGTAGCCCTTCTGGGCGTGCGGGTAGAAGAACGTGATGTTGGCCATCGAGCTGGCGAAGTTGCCGCCGCCGAAGCCGGCCAGCGCCGCGACGAGGAGCATCACGCCGAAGGGCGTGTCCGGGTTCCCCACCGCGAGCGCGAGTCCGATGCTCGGGATGAGCAGGAGCCCGGCCGACACGATCGTCCAGTTGCGCCCGCCGAAGCGGGGGACCATGAAGGTGTACGGGATCCGCAGCGTCGCGCCGACGAGGCTCGGCATCGAGATCAGCCAGAAGATCTCGCCGGTGCTGAAGTCGAAGCCGGCCGCGGGCAGCTGGACGACCACGACCGACCAGAGCTGCCAGACGACGAAGCCGAGGAACTCGGCGAAGATCGACCAGCGCAGGTTGCGGCCGGCGACCTGTCTCCCCTCCGCCTGCCACTGCGCGGGGTCCTCGGGGTTCCAGCCGTCGATCCAGCGGCCGGGGCGGCGGGTGATGCCCGACGGGGTGGTCGTCGCGGCGCTCGTGGTGGCGGGGGCGGTGGTGGGCGGTGCAGCAGTCATCGGATCCTCCGGGGAGTGGGCGCGGGCGCGCCGAAGAGAGTGCGGGGAGAGAGCGGGGCGAGAGTGTGGGGCGAGAGAGGGTCGAGCGGCCGGGCGCCTAGGCGCTGCGGCCGAAGAGCTCGGAGACGATGTCGACCAGCTCGCGCGCGGGCGGGTCGACGGCGGTGAGCAGCGGGGCGGTGGCGAGGTCGGCTCCCGCCGAGGCGGCGAGCGAGGCGAAGTAGCCGGGGGCGAGGAGGTAGGTGGAGACGAGCACGCGGGCGCCGGGGTGGGCGGCGCGCTCGGCGGCCACCGCCTCCGGGACGCGCGGCTCGGCGGCCGAGATGAAGGAGACGGCGACCTCGCGGCCGAGCTCGGCGGCCAGGAGGCGGCCGGTGGCCCAGCAGTCGGCGACCGCGCCGGCGTCGCTCGAGCCGGCCGCGGCCAGAACGACGCGGTCGCCGTCGGCGAGTCCCGCCTCGCGCAGCCGCCGGGCCAGCACGCGGGCGAGCCGCGGATCCGGGCCCAGGGCGCCGGTCACGCGGACGGGGCGGTCCGCCTCCGCCGCGGCCTCGGCGAGGTCGATGTGCACGTGGTAGCCGGCCGAGAGCAGCAGCGGCACGACGACGGCCGGGCGGTCGGGCTCGAGGGTGCCGAGGGAGGCCGGAACGTCGGGCTGCTGCACGTCGACGAAAGAGTCGAGGACGTCCGCCGCGGGGTTCGCCTCGCGGACCGCCTGGACCAGCGCGGCGACCGCGGTGCGGCCGTCGTCGTCGGAGGTGCCGTGCGAGGCGCAGACCAGCGCGGTCCGCTGGGCGACCTCGATCACTCCGCCCGTCTCCCGCACGCTCCAGGTGGCGAGGTGCAGCCGCGGCGAGGTGTAGCAGACGCCCGTCTCGAGGTCGAAGACGTCCTTGTGCAGGGGTGAGGCGATCGTCGCCCGCTGCACGCCGTCGACCGCGCGAGAGCCGACGATGCCCCGGGAGAGCACGGCCGCGCCGGTCGCCGGGTCGAGGTTCGAGACGGCGAAGACGCGGCCGTCGGGGAGGAGGAACAGCGCGAGCTGCACGCCGCCGACGAGCGCGGCCTCGCCCCAGAGCGGCTCGAGCTCGAGCCGGTTGCAGACGGGGACCCAGGTCGCGGCCGGAGCGGTGCGGGCCGTCGCGGGGCCGGCGGTGACCTGCTGATCGAGGAGGGTCATCGTCCCGCCTTCCGAGAGGAGTGCTGCCCGCGGCCGGTCGGCGGCGGTGAGCCCCACGGTAGAGAGCGCAGGTTTCGCGGGAGCACCCCTCCGGAGTCACGGGCGTAACGAAGCCCTCACGATGCCGGTCCGCTGTCGTGAGAGGTCGGTCACACGACGTTACGCAGGGGCAACGGGGGCGAAACCGCGCCTGCCTACGGTGGAGCCCATGACATCCCGAGGAGCGACCCCCACCGGCCCCCGACGCGTGCTCGTCGTCGGCGCCGGCCCCGCCGCCCACCGCCTGGTCGACGCGCTCGTCGCCCGCGCCGGCGCCACCGCCCTCGCGATCACCGTCTTCGGCGAGGAGGCGCACCACCCCTACGACCGCGTCTCCCTCTCCAAGCGCCTCGAGGGGATGACCGACCTCACCCTCGGCGACGGCGCGCTCTGGGAGGCGGCGACGCTCGTCACCTCCTCCCGCGTCGTCGCGCTCGATCCCGAGCGCTGCCGCGTGCAGCTCGCCGACGGCCGCTGGTTCGAGGGCGACGAGATCGTGCTGGCCACCGGCTCCTCCGCCACCGTGCCGCCGATCGAGGGCGCCGAGCACGGCCGCGTCTACCGCACCCTCGAGGACGTCGACGGCCTCGTCGCCGACCTCGCCGCCTTCCGCGCCCGCCGCGGCCGCCCGGCGAGCGTCGTGGTGGTCGGCGGCGGCCTCCTCGGCCTCGAGGCCGCGGGCGGCGCGCACCGGCTCGGCGCGCGCACCGCGCTGATCCACTCCGGCCGCTGGCTGATGAGCGCCCAGCTCGACGAGGGCGCGGGGCAGGCGCTCGGCCGCATCATCGCCGCGCAGGGCGTCACCCTGCACCTCGGCAACCGCCCCACGGCCGTCCTCACCTCGCCGCAGGGCACGGTGCTCGGCGTCACGATGACCGACGGCACCAGCATCGGCGCCGACATGGTCGTCTTCTCGATCGGCATCACGGCGCGCGACGAGCTCGCCCGCGCGGTCGGCATCGAGGTCGCGCCCCGCGGCGGCGTCGTCGTCGACGAGGCCTGCCGAACCAGCCGCCCGCACGTCTGGGCGATCGGCGAGGTCGCCGCGATCGACGGCCGCACCGTCGGCCTCGTCGCCCCGGCCAACGCGATGGCCGAGGTCGTCGCCGACCGCCTGCTGGGCGGCGACGCGACCTTCCCCGGCGTCGACGACGCCACCAAGCTCAAGCTCTCCGGGGTCGAGGTCGCCAGCTTCGGCGACGCGCTCGGCGCGGGGGAGGGAGCGCTCGAGGTCGTCTACGCCGACCCCGCCCGCGGGCTCTACCAGAAGATCGTCGTCTCGGACGACGCGCGCACCCTGCTGGGCGGCATGTTCGTCGGCGACGCAGGCCCCTACTCCTCGCTCCGCCCGCTGCTCGGCCGCGAGCTTCCCGCGGAGCCCAGCGCCTACCTCGCGGCGGCCGGCGGCGAGGCGCCCTCGGGCGACCTGCCCGACGACGCTCAGCTCTGCTCCTGCAACAACGTCTCCGTCGGCGACGTCCGCCACGCGATCGGCGAGGGCTGCACCGAGCTCGGCCCGCTGAAGGCCTGCACCCGCGCCGGCACCCAGTGTGGCTCCTGCGTGCCGCTGGTGAAGAAGCTGCTCGACACCGAGTTGACCCGCGCCGGCGTCGAGGTGTCGCGCGCGCTCTGCGAGCACGTCTCGCTCAGCCGGAGCGAGCTGTTCGAGTCGGTCCGGATCCTCGGCCTGTCCTCGGCCGAGCAGGTGATGGAGCGCTTCGGCTCGGGCCTGGGCTGCGACGTCTGCAAGCCGGTGATCGCCTCCGTGCTCGCGACCCAGACCAACGGCTACATCCTCGACGCCGGCCAGGCGCCGCTCCAGGACACCAACGACCGCGCGCTCGCCAACATGCAGAAGGACGGCACCTACTCCGTCGTCCCGCGGGTGCCGGGCGGCGAGATCACGCCGGCGAAGCTCAAGGTGATCGCCGAGGTCGCCGAGCAGTACGGCCTGTACACGAAGATCACCGGCGGCCAGCGGATCGACATGTTCGGCGCCCGCCTCGAGCAGCTCCCCGAGATCTGGCGCATCCTCGTCGACGCCGGGATGGAGTCGGGCCAGGCCTACGGCAAGTCGCTGCGCACCGTGAAGTCCTGCGTCGGCTCGACCTGGTGCCGCTACGGCGTGCAGGACGCTGTCGGCATGGCGATCTTCCTGGAGGAGCGCTACCGCGGCCTGCGCTCGCCGCACAAGTTCAAGCTCGGGGTCAGCGGCTGCGCCCGGGAGTGCGCCGAGGCGCGCGGGAAGGACATCGGCGTGATCGCGACCGACACCGGCTGGAACCTCTACGTGGGCGGCAACGGCGGCTACCAGCCCGCCCACGCCCAGCTGCTCGCGCAGGACCTCGACGACGAGACGCTCGTGCGCTACATCGACCGCTACGTCATGTACTACGTCCGCACCGCCGAGCGGCTGCAGCGGACCGCACGCTGGCAGGAGGACCTGCCCGGCGGCCTCGACCACGTCAAGGAGGTGGTCTGCGAGGACTCGCTCGGGATCGCGGCCGAGCTGGAGGCGGCGATGGCGACCCACGTCGACACCTACGTGGACGAGTGGGCGGCGACGCTCGCGGACCCGGACCGGCTGCGGCGCTTCCGCTCCTTCGTCAACGCGCCCGACACCGCGGATCCGCGGGTGAGCACCGTGCGTGAGCGCGGGCAGAGCCGGCCGGCGGGGCGCGACGAGCGCTCGGACGGGCCGGTGCTCGTGGCCGGGACGTCGATCCCGATCGGGCCGGGCGCGGTCTCGGTGGTGGGGCCGTCGGCGTCGGTGCCGGCACCCGCGACGCTCGCGCCGTTCGCTCCCTCCGGCTCCGCGGGGTCCTCCGCCTCCGCCGCCTCCGCCGTGCCCGGATCGGAGGCGTGATGCAGCTCTCCGTCGACCTCACCGGCCGCCGCGTCCTCGTCGTCGGCGGCGTCGTCGGCACCCGCCGCGTCCTCGCGCGCTACCGCGCGGCCGGCGCGCGGGTCGAGCGCTGGGACGCGGACGACGCGGTGTGCCTGCGCCTCGCCTCCGCGTCGCTCCTGCCCGCGGCCCGTCCCGCCCTGCTCGCCTGGGTCGAGGGGGCCGCGTCCCTCCGCTCGGCCGCGGCCGCGGAGGCCGCCCGCCACGGCGTCTGGGTCGTCGACGAGGAGCCGGCCGAGTGCCGCTCCGTCGGCCGTGTGAGCATCGTCGGCGGCGGACCCGGCGACCCCGAGCTGATGACGCTCGCCGCGCACCGGGCCCTCCGCGAGGCCGACGTCGTGCTCTTCGACCGCCTCGGCCCGCACGACGGCCTCGCCGACTGGGCGCCCGGCGCCGAGCTGATCGACGTCGGCAAGACCCCCGGCCACCACGCCGTGCCGCAGCACGAGATCGAGCGGCTGATGGTCTCCCGCGCCCTCGACGGGCTCGACGTCGTCCGGCTGAAGGGCGGCGACCCGTTCGTCTTCGGCCGCGGGTCGGAGGAGGTGCGCGCCTGCCGCGTCGCCGGCGTCCCGTTCACGATCGTCCCCGGCGTCACCAGCGCGATCTCGGTGCCCGCCGCGGCCGGCATCCCGGTCACCCACCGCGAGGTCAGCCGCGCGTTCACCGTGGTCTCGGGCCACGCGCCGTTCAGCGAGGAGGAGCTCGGGCACCTGGCCGGGCTCGGCGGGACGCTGGTCGTGCTGATGGGCGTGAACACGCTCCCGCACCTCGTCGCGGGGCTGCAGCGCGCCGGGATGCCGGCCGGCATGCCGCTGGCGATCGTCGAGCGCGGCTGGTCGCACGCCCAGCGCACCACGGTCTCCTCCGTCGGCGGGGTGCTCGGCCTGCTCGCCGAGCTGGCGCCGCGCTCGCCCGCGGTCATCGTCATCGGCGAGGTCGTGCGCCAGGCGGCGTGCGATGATGCTCAGGATCCCGAGAGCATCGCCCGCGCGGTCGATGCGCTCACCCTGTGACCGCCCGAGGGGGCCGCTGATGACCGGCACCGAGGCGAGCGGTGAGGCGACCGGTGCCGTCGCGACCGCCGCTCCCGGCGCCGACGGGTCCGACGCCGACGCCGCGTCGCCCGGCTTCCGGGCCGACCAGCTCGTCGGCTTCCGCATCGGCGTCACCTCCGACCGCCGCTCCGAGGACCTGATCGCCGCCTTCGAGCGCCGCGGCGCCGACGTCACCCACGCCCCCACCATCCGTATGCGCGGCGTCGACACCGAGGGCGTCCTCGAGGCGGAGACCCGCGCGATCGTCGCGGCGCGCCCCGATGTCCTGCTCGCGACCACCTCCTACGGCATGCGCCGCTGGCTCGAGGCGGCCGACGCCGCCGGCCTCGGCGACGACCTGACCGACGCGCTCTCCGACGCCCGGATCCTCGTCCGCGGCCCGAAGGCGCGCGGGGCGATCCGCGCCGCCGGCCTCGACGACCACGGCATGAGCGAGCGCGAGACCACCACCTCCCTCGTCGACCTGGCCCTGCGCGAGGGCGCCGCCGGCCGCACCGTCGCGGTCCAGCTGCACGGCTTCACCGACCCGGCGCAGCTGCAGCGCCTCACCGACGCCGGCGCGACCGTCCTCACCGCCGCCCCCTACCGCTGGAGCGCCCACGAGGACTCGGCCCGCGTCCTCCGACTGATCGAGGCGATCTGCTGCGGCGGCCTCGACGCCGTCACCTTCACCAGTGCGCCCGCCGTCGAGGCGCTGTTCACCGTCGCGGAGGCGGCCGGCCGGCTCGACGAGCTCCAGGCCGCCTTCCGCGAGACCGTCGTCGCGGCCGCCGTCGGCCCGGTCACCGCCGCACCCCTCGTCGAGGCGCAGATCCTGCCGATCGTCCCCGACCGCTTCCGGATGGGCGCGCTCATCCGCCTCACCTGCGAGCACCTCGAGCAGTCCGCCCCCCGCCTCGACACCGACTACGGCCCCCTCGAGCTGCGCGGCCGGCACGCCCTGCTCGCCGGGACGCGCGTCGCCCTCACCCCCGTCGCCCTCGCCCTCTTCCGCACCCTCGTGGCCGCCGAGGGCGCCACCGTCGCCCGCGCCGTCCTCGCCGCCGCCGCCCCCGAGCCCCTCGACGACCACGCCGTCGACGTCGCCATCAGCCGCCTCCGCCAGGCCCTCCCGGAGCCGCGCCTCGTCGCCACGGTGATCAAGCGCGGCTTCCGCCTCGCCACCCCCCTGTAGGCCCGCGCGCCTCCGCACGGCCGCCTGCGGCGTTGTCGTCGGGCGCGATACCGCCGGTATCGCTTCCTCCTCCGCCTTGCATCCGACCGCGCGGAGCCCCGCGGGTCGGTGGGTGTCCGCACGGCGATCCGCGGCGTTGTCGTCGGTTGCGATACCGCCGGTATCGCGCCCTCCTCCGCCTTGCGGCTCGCCGCGCGGAGACCCGCGGGCGGGTTGCCGGAGCACGGCCGGCCATTCGGCACTTTCTGCTGGAATGCGGGGGGCGAAGCAACGGAAAGCGGCGAACGGATCACAGGTCGGGGGCCGAAGCAGCAGAAAGTGGCGAACGGGTCAGGGGTCCGGGCGCCAGCCCGCGTCGAGGAGGCGGGCGCGGACGCGGGCGGCGCAACCTGCGGGGTCGCGCAGGAACGAGGCCGCGGCGATGCGGACGATCGAGAAGCCGGCGGCCGCGAGGCGCTCGTAGCGGATCAGGTCGCGGTCCCACTGCACGCGGTCCGTGCGGTGCTGGTCGCCCTCGTACTCGCCGCCGACCTTCCAGCGCGGGTAGAGCGTGTCCAGCCGGCCGATGAAGCCGGCCGCGTCGTGCACCGGGACCTGGAGCTCCGGCTCGGGCAGGCCCGCCTCGAGGAGCGCCAGCCGGAACTCCGTCTCCTTCCGCGACTCCGCACCTGAGCGGACGAGGGTGAGCGCCCGCCTGGCAGCGGGAGCTCCCGGTCCGCGGTACGCGGCGACGCGAGCCTCGAGGGCGCCGCGGGCGACCCACGGCCGGTGATCGCCCGCGGCCTGGCGGAAGGGCTCGCGGACGAGCGCGTCGCCGACCGCCACCAGGTCCTCGAGTCGGAGGATCGGCGCGAGGTGGCAGAACAGGCTCGCGCCGTCGGTCAACCGGAGCCCGTGCCGGACCACGGCGCGCACCTCCGGATCCGCGATCGCGTGGCCGACCACGCCGCGGCGCCTCGGCGCTCGCCCCGGGTGGCGGACGGCCACATGGAGCGGCTCATTGTCCTGTTCGCGCGGCAGCTCGAGCGGCCAGAGCCTGGCGGCGGTGAGGTGACTGAAGACGACGCCGTCTCCGAGCACGGTCGAGAGCGCCCACGCGCGCGCCGCGACGGTCGTCGCCGATCCTCGCGGCACGCGGACCCCCGAGAAGGGAGCCTCGAGGTCCGCTGCTCTCAGCCGGGCGCCCGATACCCCTTCCGTGCCGGCGCGAGCGGTCGAGAACGGCCGTCCTTCGAGCTCGCGGGGGAGAGGTGCAGGTCGACGCATCGCAGCAGAGTGCCCGGTCCCGAGCCCTCCCCGCTCGAGTTCTCCACAGGCCGACCCGGCGAGCGCACCGCTGCCAGACTGGAGCGCATGAGCAGCGGAGCCCAGAGAGTGATCATCGCGCCCGACTCCTTCAAGGGGTCGGCGACCGCCGTCGAGGTGGCGGAGGCGCTCGCCGAGGGCTGGCGCGGCGAGCGGCCGGACGACGAGCTGGTGCTCGCGCCGATGGCCGACGGCGGCGAGGGCACGGTCGACGCGTTCGCGGTCGCGGTGCCGGAGGCGGAGCGCCACGCGCTCACCGTGGTCGGGCCCGACGACCGCCCCGTCGAGACGGCCTGGCTGCTGCTGCCGGACGGAACCGCGGTCGTCGAGCTCGCCTCCGCGAGCGGCATCACGCTGCTCGATCCGCTGCGCCCGCTCACCGCGCACACCCGCGGCTTCGGCCGGGCGATCGCCGCCGCGCTCGACGCCGGCGCGCAGGCGCTGCTGCTCGCGATCGGCGGCAGCTCGTCCACCGACGGCGGCGTCGGGGCGCTGCGCGAGCTCGGCGCGCGCTTCCTCACGGTGGCCGGGCACGAGCTCGGCGACGGCGGCGGCGCGCTGCACGAGCTCGCGGTCGTCGACCGGCACGCGCTGCGCCCGGTCCCCGCCGGCGGCGCGCGGATCCTCAGCGACGTCACGAACCCGCTGCTCGGCGACTCGGGGGCCGCGCACGTCTTCGGACCGCAGAAGGGCGCGAGCCTCGACGACGTGCTGCGCCTCGACGACGGCCTGCGCCACCTCGCCGCGCACCTGGACGCCGACCCGGAGGAGGCGGGTACCGGCGCGGCCGGCGGCACCGGCTTCGGCCTGCTAGCCTGGGGCGCGCGGCTGGCTCCCGGCTCGGCCGCGGTCGGCGATGCGCTCGGGCTGCCGGCCCTCGTCGCGGGCGCGGACGTGGTCCTCACCGGTGAGGGACGCTTCGACGCGCAGTCGATGGCGGGCAAGGTCCCCTCCTACCTGCTCGGACTGGCGGAGGCGGCGGGCGCCCGCGCGATGCTGGTCGCCGGGGCGATCCAGGCGCCGACCACCGCGTTCGCCGCGGCGGGCTCGCTCACCGAGGCGGCGGGGTCGGCGGCGGCGGCCATCGCCGATCCGCTGCCACACCTGCGGGCCGTCGCGGCGGAGCTGGCGCGCCGCGCGTCCTGACGGCGTGTGACGGCGGTGTCGGCCCTGCCGGTGCGGCTGCCCGAGTGCTCGGGGCGGTGCGTGACGGCTGCGTGGCGACCCGCCGCGGCCACTCCGACGGCGTCCGTCCGCACCCGCGGGTGTCGGTGGTCGGCCGTAGCGTCGAGCCATGGATCTCGCAGCACCCCGACCCCTAGATGTAGTGGTCGGCGTGCGTCCCGGCACCCGCATGTCGGGCATGCCGACACGCCGGGGAGCGTTGTACCCAGGGAACGGATCGCGACTGTCCACAGCGGTGGATAACTCCAGAAGATCCGCGTCCTTCCGCGGGTCCGCGGGCCCCGGCCTGTGGATGGATCGGGGGAGGACCGGTGGATAACTACACGGATGTAACTACTACTCCTAGTGGGCTGCCGCCGGGCCGCCCACTATATGTAGTATTGCTGAGCAGGTCGGGCCGAGAGGCCCATCGGCACCGCCGCTCGGTCTCCGAGCGCCCCGCACCACTCCACATCAGAACTCCCCACGACCGCCTCCCCGCCCGCCCGGACCCCCGGCGCGGCACCGGATCCGGCCCTCGGGACACCTCCTTCCGAAAGGACGACACCCATGGCTGTGACGGTCTACACCAAGCCCTCCTGCGTGCAGTGCACCGCGACCTACCGGGCCCTCGACAGCAAGGGCATCGACTACGAGATCTTCGACCTCTCCGTCGACGAGAAGGCCCTCGACGCCGTCAAGGCCCTCGGCTACCTCCAGGCGCCGGTCGTCATCACGGACGACGATCACTGGTCCGGCTTCCGCCCCGACAAGATCTCCGCCCTCTGAGCCGTCTGAACGGCGATCTGCGGCGTTGTCGTCAGGCGCCGTAGCGCCGCTACGGCTTCCTCCTCCGCCTTGCAGCTCACCGTCCAGCCGCCTCAGAGCAGGTGCCGACGGTGATGCGGCGGCAGGAGCAGAGCACACAGCTTCGCCGGTCCGGGTGCGCAGGTTCTGCCCCGGGCCGGCGGAGGATCCGCGGGAGCGGGTCCGCAAGCGCCCGCGAGGGCGGACGACGGAAGGACGGGGGAGGCGCGCGATGAGCGGACTCGTGTACTTCTCGAGCAGCTCGGGCAACACCCACCGCTTCATGCAGAAGCTCGGGCGGCCCGCGCAGCAGATCCCCCTGCACTCCCGGCGGGACGGCGCCGCGGTCGACACGCTCCACGTCGACGAGCCGTACGTGCTCGTGCTCCCCACCTACGGCGGGGGCAACGGCGGGGGAGCGGTCCCCAAGCAGGTCATCCGCTTCCTGAACGTCCCGCGCAACCGCGCCCTGCTCCGCGGGGTCATCGGCGCCGGCAACACCAACTTCGGCGAGGCCTACTGCCTCGCCGGCGACATCATCGCCCGCAAGTGCGAGGTGCCGCATCTCTACCGTTTCGAAGTATTCGGCACACCCGACGACGTCCGCGCCGTCGACGAAGGATTGGACTCGTTTTGGACGCAGCAGTGATCGACGCCCCCCGGGACGCCGCGCAGATGGACTACCACTCGCTCAACGCGATGCTGAACCTGTACGGCCCGAACGGGGAGATCCAGTTCGACAAGGACCGCGAGGCGGCGCGCGAGTACTTCCTGCAGCACGTCAACCAGAACACGGTCTTCTTCCACTCCCTCAAGGAGCGCCTGGACTACCTGGTCGAGAAGGAGTACTACGAGAAGGCCGTCCTCGACCAGTACTCGTTCGACTTCATCCAGGAGCTGAACGACCTCGCCTACTCGAAGAAGTTCCGCTTCGCGACCTTCCTCGGCGCCTTCAAGTACTACACGTCGTACACGCTGAAGACCTTCGACGGGAAGCGCTACCTCGAGCGCTTCGAGGACCGCGTCGTCATGTCGGCCCTCGGGCTCGCCCAGGGCGACGAGAAGCTCGCGATCGCCCTCGTCGAGGAGATCGTCGCCGGCCGCTTCCAGCCCGCGACCCCCACCTTCCTCAACACGGGCAAGGCGCAGCGCGGCGAGCTCGTCTCCTGCTTCCTCCTCCGCATCGAGGACAACATGGAGTCGATCGCCCGCGGCATCAACTCCGCGCTGCAGCTCTCCAAGCGCGGCGGCGGCGTCGCCCTCTCGCTCTCCAACATCCGCGAGGCCGGCGCCCCAATCAAGCAGATCGAGAACCAGTCCTCCGGCATCATCCCCGTGATGAAGCTCCTCGAGGACAGCTTCAGCTACGCGAACCAGCTCGGCGCCCGCCAGGGTGCGGGAGCGGTGTACCTCTCGGCGCACCACCCGGACATCCTGCGCTTCCTCGACACCAAGCGCGAGAACGCCGACGAGAAGATCCGCATCAAGACGCTCTCCCTCGGCGTCGTCGTGCCCGACATCACGTTCGAGCTCGCGAAGAACAACGAGGACATGTACCTCTTCTCCCCGTACGACGTCGAGCGCGTCTACGGCCTGCCCTTCGGCGACATCTCGATCTCCGAGAAGTACCGCGAGATGGTCGACGACCCGCGCATCAAGAAGACCAAGATCTCGGCGCGCGAGTTCTTCCAGACCATCGCGGAGATCCAGTTCGAGTCGGGCTACCCCTACATCGTGTTCGAGGACACGGTGAACAAGGCGAACCCGATCAAGGGCCGCATCAACATGTCCAACCTGTGCTCCGAGATCCTCCAGGTCAACACCCCGACGACCTACAACGAGGACCTCTCCTACAACAGCATCGGCAAGGACATCTCCTGCAACCTCGGCTCGCTGAACATCGCGCTGACGATGGACTCGCCCGACTTCGGCCGCACCATCGAGACCGCGATCCGCGGCCTCACCTCGGTGTCCGACCAGTCGCACATCACCTCGGTGCGCTCGATCGAGGACGGCAACGACAAGTCGCACGCCATCGGCCTCGGCCAGATGAACCTGCACGGCTACCTCGCCCGCGAGCGGATCCACTACGGGTCCGAGGAGGGCATCGACTTCACCAACATCTACTTCTACTCGGTGCTCTTCCACGCCCTGCGCGCATCGAACAGCATCTCGATCGAGCGCGGCACGACCTTCGAGGGCTTCGCCGATTCGAAGTACGCCTCGGGCGAGTTCTTCGACACCTACACCGAGAAGGAGTGGGCGCCCGCCACCGAGCGCGTCTCCCGCCTCTTCTCCGAGGCCGGCATCGCCGTCCCCACCCAGGACGACTGGCGCGCGCTCAAGGCCTCGGTCATGGAGCACGGCATCTACAACCAGAACCTGCAGGCCGTCCCGCCGACCGGCTCGATCTCGTACATCAACAACTCGACGTCCTCGATCCACCCGATCGCGTCGAAGATCGAGATCCGCAAGGAGGGCAAGCTCGGCCGCGTCTACTACCCGGCGCCGTTCATGACGAACGACAACCTGGAGTACTACCAGGACGCGTACGAGATCGGCTACGAGAAGATCATCGACACCTACGCCGCGGCGACGCAGCACGTCGACCAGGGCCTCTCGCTCACGCTGTTCTTCAAGGACACCGCGACCACCCGCGACATCAACCGCGCGCAGATCTACGCCTGGCGCAAGGGCATCAAGACCATCTACTACATCCGTCTCCGCCAGCTCGCGCTGGAGGGCACGGAGGTCGACGGCTGCGTCAGCTGCATGCTGTAACGTCCCCCGTCGATCCCCCGACAGTCTCGAACGACCTACCCGCACGAAGAAGAGATCATGACTCCCCCTGAGAAGCTCAAGCTGGTCAGCCACGTCGACGCCATCAACTGGAACCGCATCCAGGACGACAAGGACGTGGAGGTCTGGAACCGCCTCACGAGCAACTTCTGGCTGCCCGAGAAGGTCCCGCTGTCCAACGACATCCAGTCGTGGAACACGCTGACCCACGACGAGCAGCAGCTCACGATGCGCGTGTTCACGGGCCTGACCCTGCTCGACACCATCCAGGGCACGGTCGGCGCCGTCTCGCTGATCCCCGACGCGCTCACCCCGCACGAGGAGGCCGTCTACACGAACATCGCGTTCATGGAGTCGGTGCACGCGAAGTCGTACTCCTCGGTGTTCTCGACCCTGTCGAACACCCAGGACATCGACGAGGCGTTCCGCTGGTCGGTCGAGAACCCGAACCTGCAGAAGAAGGCGTCCATCGTCATGGACTACTACCGCGGCGACGACCCGCTGAAGCGGAAGGTCGCCTCCACGCTGCTGGAGTCGTTCCTCTTCTACTCGGGCTTCTACCTGCCGATGTACTGGTCCTCGCGCGCCAAGCTCACCAACACCGCGGACCTGGTGCGTCTGATCATCCGCGACGAGGCCGTGCACGGCTACTACATCGGCTACAAGTTCCAGAAGGGACTCGAGCTGGTCGACCAGGCCAAGCGCGACGAGATCAAGGACTACACGTTCTCGCTGCTCTACGAGCTCTACGACAACGAGGCGCAGTACACCCAGGACCTCTACGACCAGCTCGGCCTGACCGAGGACGTCAAGAAGTTCCTGCACTACAACGCCAACAAGGCCCTGATGAACCTCGGCTACGAGCCGATGTTCCCCAAGCAGGTCACCGATGTGAACCCCGCGATCCTGTCGGCCCTCTCGCCCAACGCGGACGAGAACCACGACTTCTTCTCGGGCTCCGGCTCCTCCTACGTGATCGGCAAGGCCGTGAACACCGAGGACGAGGACTGGGACTTCTAGGCGTCGACACCACGTCCCGGCCTCCACGGCGAACGGCTCCTCCCCTCCCGGGTGAGGAGCCGTTCCTCGTCTGTGCCGAAACGGAGCGGGCCCGAGACGCCCGCGGGCGTCCCATGATGCTGGTCGAGTAGCCCCGAAGGGGCGTATCGAGACCCGCCTTCCTCAGAAGCCCGAGTCTGCAGACCTTCGTCCGACGCTGGTGGATCTCGATACGCCCGCTCCGCGGGCTACTCGATCAGCATGAAGCGCGGCCATCACTGCTTCTCGGCGTGATCACTTCAGCGGCAGCCGCATCAGCACGCGCGGAAAGCCGTTCAGCACCGAGGTGGTGTCGGCCGCGTGCGAGAAGCCGGCCTTCTCGAAGAGGGCGCGGGTGCCGACGTAGGCCATCGTCTGCTCGACCCGCGCGCCGGCGTTGTCGACCGGGTAGCCCTCGATCGCCGGGGCGCCGTGCGCGCGGGCGAAGTCGACGGCGCCGGCGAGCAGGGCGTGCGAGATCCCGCGCTTGCGGAAGCCGGGGCGGACCCGGATGCACCAGACACTCCAGACGTCGAGGTCGTCGACGTGCGGGATCCTCCGGTTCTTCGCGTAGCTCGTGTCGGCGCGGCGGTGCACGGCGGCCCAGCCCGCCACCTCGCCGCCGTCGTAGGCGAGGACGCCGGGAGGCGGGTCCTGCGCGACGAGCTCGCGCATCCGGTCGCCGCGCGCCGTACCCCGCAGGGCGTTGTTCACGGTGGAGGAGAGCAGCCGGTAGCTCAGGCACCAGCACACGCTCGCGTCGTGCCGCTTCGGGCCGTTCATCGCGGCCAGGTCGTCGAAGACGGTGGCCGGGCGCACCTCGATCGTCATGGCGGCAGCCTCCCACCGCGGCGTCTCCTCGGCAAGGCGCTCGATTCACCACTCCGGCGCATGAATCGCACCAGCACCCCCTGTTGGACGGCGCACAGGCGGCGCCCGTACCGTGGTCGAGGTATCCAACGAAGGAGCACTCCCTTGAAGCACGTCCCCCTCGGCGCCTCCGGCCTCGACTCCCCGAACGTCGTCCTCGGCCTCATGCGCATCCCCGACATGACCGACGACGCCATCCGCGACCTCGTCCGCACCGCCCGCGACTCCGGCATCGACTTCTTCGATCACGCCGACGTCTACGGCGGCGAGCTGCACCGCTGCGAGGAGCGCTTCGCCGAGGCGCTGGCGCTCACCTCCTCCGAGCGCGAGCAGGTCGTCCTGCAGACCAAGGCCGGGATCGTCGGCGACGGCCCGTACTTCGACTTCTCCTACGAGCACCTGATGCAGTCGGTCGAGGGCTCGCTGAAGGCGTTGCGCACCGACTACATCGACGTGCTCCTGCTGCACCGCCCCGACGCGCTGGTCGAGCCCGACGAGGTCGCCCGCGCCTTCGACGAGCTGCACGCCGCCGGCAAGGTCAAGCACTTCGGTGTCTCCAACCAGACGCCGTACCAGATCGAGCTGCTCAAGAAGTCGTTGAACCAGCCGATCGTCGCGAACCAGCTGCAGCTCTCGATCACGCACTCGCCGATGATCGCGCAGGGCGTGGCCTCGAACATGATCGCCGAGGACCAGTCGGTGATGCGCGACGCGGGCATCCTCGACTACTGCCGCCTCAACGACATCACCGTGCAGGCCTGGTCGCCGTTCCAGAGCGGCTTCTTCACCGGCGTCTTCCTCGACAACCCCGAGTACGGCGAGCTGAACGCGGTCCTCGACCGCCTCGCCGCCCAGTACGACGTCCCGCCCCTCGCCGTCGCGACCGCCTGGATCACCCGCCACCCGGCGAAGATGCAGGTCGTCCTCGGTACGACGAACGAGCAGCGCGTGCGCGATGCAGCCCTCGGCTCCGACCTGCCGCTCACCCGGCCGGAGTGGTACGAGCTGTTCCGCGCCGCGGGCCACATCGTCCCCTAGAGCTCCCACCCCGGAGAAACGCGCGTCGGCGCACAGGGAGGCACGGACCGGACAGGGTCCGTGCCTCCTCTTCGTCTGCCCCCTCCGCGAGATGCCACTTGTGCACGCGACACGCCGTGAGAGGCGTGCACAAGTGGCATCTCGCGGGCGGGAATAGGGGAGGGCCCCCTGCGTTGAACTTGAGTGCAAGTGACTCAACTCTTTCAGGAGGACTGGTGCCCGACAACTACAACGAGGCCGGAGCGAGCTCGTTCGACGACTTCCTCGCCCGCTACCTCGACGGTGAGCGCGCCCGCGCGGCGCGGTCCATCGACCTCAGCCGCTTCCTCAGCGCACGCACCCAGAGCATCCTGCAGTCCGCAGGGCGCTTCGCTCTCGAGCGCGGCCAGACCGAGCTCGACGCCCTGCACGTGCTGCGGGTCCTCGTCGACGACGAGGCCGTGTCGCAGGCGGTCCGCCGCATCGGCGTCGACCCCGGCGCCATCGCGACCGCCACGGAGGCGCGCCTGCCGCAGGCGAGCGAGGCCCCGGCCTCGCAGAACGCGGCGACCATCACCCCGAGCGCCCAGCGCGCGCTCTTCCACTCCTACCAGGTCGCCCGCTCCAGCGGCTCGACCTACATCGACCCCGAGCACCTCTTCTTCGCGCTCGTCCTCGGCCAGGACGCGCCCGCCGGACAGGTCCTCGCCCGCGCCGGCGTGACCGCGGAGGCGCTCACCCAGGGCCTGCGCGAGACGGTCGCCGGCGAGCAGCCCGTCCCGGAGCAGGGCGCGCCCGCGTCCGAGACCCCGATGCTCGACAAGTTCGGCACCGACCTCACCGAGCTCGCCCGCGAGGGCCGGCTCGACCCGGTGATCGGCCGCTCCGAGGAGATCGAGCAGGCCGTCGAGATCCTCAGCCGTCGCACCAAGAACAACCCGGTGCTCGTCGGCGAGGCCGGCGTCGGCAAGACCGCGGTCGTCGAGGGCCTGGCCCGCGCGATCGTGGCCGGCGAGGTGCCCGAGCAGCTGCGCGAGAAGCGCGTCGTCTCGCTCGACCTGCCCGCCATGCTCGCGGGCACCCGCTACCGCGGCGACTTCGAGGAGCGCCTCACCACGACGATGGACGAGATCGCGGCCCACTCGGGCGAGCTGATCGTCTTCATCGACGAGGTGCACACCGTCGTCGGCGCCGGTGGCGCGGGCGAGGGCGGGATGGACGCGGGGAACATCCTCAAGCCGCGGCTGGCCCGCGGCGAGCTGCACCTGATCGGCGCGACCACGCTCAAGGAGTACCGCACCATCGAGAAGGACCCGGCCCTCGAGCGCCGGTTCCAGCCGGTGCGCGTCGGCGAGCCGAGCATCGAGGACGCCGTGGCGATCCTGCACGGCCTCCGCGGCGCCTACGAGGAGCACCACCGCGTCGCCTTCACCGACGACGCCCTGCGCGCCTCCGTCGAGCTCTCCGCCCGCTACCTGCCCGACCGGGTGCTGCCCGACAAGGCGATCGACCTGATCGACCAGGCCGGCGCACGTCTGCGCCTGAAGCTCGGCGCGGGTGTCGACACCGACGCCCTGCTCGCGCGGCTCGCCACCCTCGAGGGCGACAAGAACGCGGCCGTCTCGGCCGAGCACTACGAGGAGGCGTCGCGCCTGCGCGACGAGATCACCGCGGTCCAGGCGTCGCTCGACGCGGCGACCGCCGGCGGAGCCGTCTCGCAGGAGGCGGTCGTCGGCGAGGCCGAGATCGCGGCCGTCCTCGCCCGTGCCACCGGCATCCCGGTGTCGCGGCTGACCGAGGGGGAGCGCGACCGTCTCGCGCAGCTCGAGACGGAGCTGCACCGGCGCGTCATCGGCCAGGACGCCGCGGTCGCCGCGGTCGCCCGCGCCGTGCGCCGCAGCCGGACCGGGATGGGCGACTCCTCGCGGCCCGTCGGCTCGTTCCTCTTCCTCGGCCCGACCGGCGTCGGCAAGACCGAGCTGGCCCGCACCCTCGCGGGCTCGCTCTTCGCCGACGAGCAGTCGGTGATCCGCTTCGACATGAGCGAGTTCGGCGAGCGGCACACCGTCTCGCGACTGGTCGGCTCCCCTCCCGGGTACGTCGGCTACGACGAGGCCGGTCAGCTGACCGAGCGCGTGCGCCGGAACCCGTACTCGGTCGTGCTCTTCGACGAGATCGAGAAGGCCCACCCGGACGTCTTCAACCTGCTCCTGCAGGTGCTCGACGACGGACGCCTGACCGACGGTCAGGGCCGCACGGTCGACTTCCGGAACACGGTGATCATCATGACCTCGAACCTGGGGTCGGAGTTCCTCGCCTCGCGCTCCGGCGCGCTCGGCTTCGTCGCGCAGAGCGACGAGTCGGCCGAGGGCTTCGCCTCGGAGAAGGACCTGCACGACCGCGTGATGGGCCGGCTCCGCGAGGCGATGCGACCGGAGTTCCTCAACCGGATCGACGAGATCGTGCTCTTCCGCCGGCTGGGCCGTGCGCAGCTGCGCGAGATCGTCGGGCTGGTGCTCGAGGCCAGCCGTGCTCGCCTCGCCTCGCGCGAGGTGTCGCTCGAGGTCAGCGAGGCCGCGGTCGACTGGCTCGCCGAGCACGGCTACGAGCCGCAGTACGGCGCCCGGCCGCTCCGCCGCCTGGTGCAGCGCTGGGTCGACGACCGCATCGCCGACCTGTTCGTCTCCGGCGACGTGACCGACGGCGGCGCCGTCCGCGTCGACGCCGTCGCCGGCGACCTCGTCGTCACTTCGAACGCGACCCTCCCCCTGGCAGCCTGACCGTCTGGTGAGCGGACGCCCCCGGCGTCCCTCCCGCGAGATGCCACTTGTGCACGCTTTTCACGGCGTGTCGCGTGCACAAGTGGCATCTCGCGGAGGGGGAGGCCGGGGGTTTCGTGCGTCCGGGGACGGTGCGGGGGCGGGTGTCGAGTGGTTGCGGGGGGTGGCGCGGGTGGGTAGACACGAGGGACGAGAACCGGAGGCACGATGACGAACCCGCGCTACTACGACCCGGTCGGCAAGGCGGTCCGCGCGCTCCTGGTCATCAGCTTCGTCTGCTTCGGACTCGCGGTCGGCTTCTTCGCCCTCGACATCGTGATGCCCGGCAGCATGACCGACGCACACCGCCCCTGGTCGGAGGCGAGCGGCGGACTGGCCTGCTTCGGGATCGCGGCGCTGATCGTGCACTACGCGACGGTCGCCATCGTCGGCGCGCTGCGCGGCCGCGGCTGACGCGGACCCTCCTGCTGATCGAGTAGATCGCGGAGCGGTCGTATCGAGATCCACCGATGTCAGAAGCTGAGTCTGCAGACCTGGCCTGCTGGGGACGGTGGGTCTCGATACGCCCCTGCGGGGCTACTCGACCAGCATGCTCGCGGTGCTGCTGCAGGCTCGGCCGCACCACGTCCATGCTGATCGAGTAGACCGCGGAGCGGTCGTATCGAGATCCGCCGATGTCGGGAGACGAGTCTGCAGACCTGGCGTGCTGGGGACGGTGGGTCTCAAGACGCCCCTGCGGGGCTACTCGACCAGCATGCAGGCGTGGGCGGGTCGATCGTTCGGCTCGGCCTCGGGCTCGGGCTCGGGCTCGGCCTCGGGCACGCGGAAACGGCTCCGGCTCGCGGGAACCGGGGGGGGGTTCCGCGAGCCGGAGGCGGTTTCAGGTGCCGGGGGTGGTGGCTACGGGCACTTCTTCGCGGTGATGGCGACGCGGAGGGTGGCGTCGGGGGAGACGCCGGTGCCGCCGGCGGGGTCCTGGCCGGTGACCTGGCCGGCGTCGGGGGCGTTGCCGTTCTCGGTGCAGGACAGGGTGATCTTGGAGAAGCCGGCCGAGGCGAACGCGGCCTTGGCGGTCTCGAGGTCCTGACCCACCACGTTCGGCACCGTCTGCTGACCGGCCGCTGGGGCGGCCGGAGCGGCGGGTTCCGCGGTCGGAGCGGGAGCGGGTGCCGGGCCCGAACTCGGGATGATCGTCACCGTGGTGCCGCGGGTCGCGGTGCCGGAGGGGCTCTGGCGGACGACCGTGCCGGACGCGGCCGAGTTCGCCTCGGCGGCCCCCTCGCTCACGCTGAAGCCGGCCGACTCGAGCTTCGCCCGGGCGTCGCCGACCGAGAGGCCGGTCACGTCGGGGACGTTGACTCGCGGCACGACCTGCAGCGATCCGTCGGCCTCGGGGAACGCCGTGCCGCCGTAGCGAGCATCGGCTGCGCGCATCACGACGGGCCAGATCCGGTGCCGGGCGGTCGCGGCGGAGCCGGTGTCGAACGAATAGCGTCCGAGGCGGAGGTTCGCGTCGCCCTTGATGTTGAAGACGCCGACCGCGGTTGCAACACGGGTGCTCGCGCCGGTCATCCAGGTCGCTTTCGCGTCATCGGTCGTCCCGGTCTTGCCGATCAGCGGGATGCCGTCGCCGGTTCGCGACTGGTAGGCGGTGCCGTTGCCGGAGAACGTCGACTGCAGGGCGATCGCCGCCGTCGCGGCGACGTTGCGGTCGATCGACTGGCGGCAGTTCGCTGCAGGGACGGGCTGCTCGGCGCCGGTCGCATCGACGATCTTGTCGATCGCGATCGAGTCGCACGTCGATCCGCCGGAGGCGATGGTGGCGAAGGCGCCGGCCATCGAGAGCGGGGAGACGTCGTTCGTCCCTAGCACGGAGCCGGGGTTGTGCTCGAGCTCCTCGCCGCTGCCCTGCTTGACGCCCATGTCGACCGCCGTGTTGCGGATCGCACAGAGGTCGAGTTCGCGGGCCATGCCGACGAAGCCGGTGTTGAGGGAGGTCCGAGTGAAGTCGACGGCGGTGCCGACCTGGCCGTTCCCGCCCTCGTCGTTCTTGGCGCTGGTCGAGGCGACGTAGTTCGTGCCCCCGGGCGCGCAAGAATCTTCAAAGGACCCCCAGATGGGCTTCCGGGTCCCGTCCACGGACTCGTTGATGCTGTGCCCCTCCTTCAGCCACTCCACCAGGGTGAAGAGCTTGTAGGTGGAGCCGGGCTGGATGCCGGAGGAGCCGCCGTAGGCGCGGTCGGTGCTGAGGTTGATGGCGCTGTAGGAGGGGTCGGCCGCGAGGACGTCCGGGTCCTGCGAGTACTTCTTATTCTGCGTCATCGCGAGGACGCGGCCGGAGCCGACCTCGACGCTGACGGAGACCGCTCCGACGTCGAAGTTCCAGGTCTGCGGGACCTGCGCGTTCACGGCCGCGACGGCCGCGTTCTGCAGGTCGACGTCGAGCGTCGTGTAGACGTCGAGGCCACCGCGGCGGAAGTTCGTCCAGCGGGTGTCCTCGTCGTCGCCGAACACCGGGTCGTTCTTGAGGATGTTGGTGACGTAGTCGCAGAAGTAGCCCGCGTCCCCGGCGGTGGAGCAGCCGGTGCTCGGCTCGGTGATCTGCGGCTCGATCGGCGACGCGATGGCGGCGTCGTGATCCTCCTGCGAGATCTTCCCCTCCTCCAGCATCTTGCCGATGATGTAGTCGCGGCGGTCCTTGTTGCGCTGGTAGCCGTTCGCGGCGCCGTTGTCGGGGTTGTCCGGCTGGTCGAGGCGGAGCACGGCCGGGTTGTTCACGATCGCGACGAGGCTCGCGGCCTGGGCGACGGTGAGGTTCGCGGCGGTGGTGTTGTAGTAGTAGTTGGCGGCGGTCTCGATGCCGTAGGTGGTGCCGCCGAAGAACGCGATGTTCAGGTAGCCCTGGAGGATCTGGTCCTTCGAGTACTCCTTCTCGAGGCCGATCGCGAGCTTCATCTCGCGGAGCTTGCGCTCGGGGGAGGTGCGCGTCGCGGCGTCGATGGCGGCGGCGCGCTCGGCCTCGTCGGTGATGTTGCGGACGGCCTTCTCGACCAGCACGTTCTTCACGTACTGCTGCGTGATGGAGGAGCCGCCCTGGGTGTCGTTGCCGAGGACGTAGGTCTGCGCGACGGCGCGCAGGGTGCCGGGGAGGTCGACTCCGCCGTGCTCGTAGAAGCGGGGGTCCTCGCCGGAGACGGCGGCGTCCTTCGCGAACTGCGAGATCTGGTCCAGCGGGACCTCGATGCGGTTCTCGACGTAGAAGGAGGCGAGCAGCTGCGGGGAGCCGTCCGCGCGGGTCGCGTAGATGTTGCTCTTCTCGGAGAGCTTGTCGACCTCGAGGTACTCGGGGAGACCGTCGAACACTCCGATGGACTGGTTCGCGGCGACGCCGGCGATCGCCACGGCAGGAGTGACGGTGGCGGTCACGAGGACTCCTGCCACGACACTCATGCCGAGGAAGCCCACGACCGCCTTGATCACGCCACCGGTTGTCCTGCTGTCGGACGCCAAACCTTCTCCTTCGGGTAACCCCCGATCATCGCGACGGCCGCCACCGACGCCCCGGACGCCCATCTGCGCCGGGTCAACCCCGACAGACTAACCCGAGACCCGGGAATGACGAAGGGCCGGTCCGGGGCCTGAAAAGGACCTGTGCGCGGGCGAAGCGCACCTCGTGCCCCGCTCGAGCGTCGGCGGGCGTCCGGATCGTGCCCCTGCGGCGGGTCGTCAGCCGGTGACCGGCCAGACGTAGTCGAGCCCGGGCAGCGTGTCCGGGAAGAGCGGCGCGTAGTGCTCCGGGTCCTTCTCCACCAGCTTCGAGCGGTGCGAGAGGTGCACGTCGTCGCGGCCGAACCAGGGCGGCAGCTCGATCTGGCCGGCCCGGTAGCGTGCGGCGTCCTCGGGGTCGAGCGCCAGGGCCGCCTCGGTCTTCTCGAGGCAGGTGTCGGCGAAGCCGCGGTCGGTCCAGGCGTCGCAGGTCTCGCGCTGGTACGCCATCACGGCCGGCCGGTAGCCGCGCCACATCCGCACGGCGGGGTGGTGCTGCCGGCCGTAGCCGGGCACGGTGAGCGCGCGCATGATCTGCAGCGTCTCGATCCGCTGCTTCCCGAGCCGCTTGCTGTCGAGGGCGCGGGCGCTCGCACGGAGATCGGGGACGGGGAGGAACGTCTGCACCCGCCCCATTCAAGACGACGCGGATGCTCCCCGGCTGTGTCCGCCCGGACGCCGCCCGGCCACCGGACCGTCACGCCGATGTCGCCTGCGCGGCGTACCGTGCGGCGCATGACCGGTCTCCCCCTCCTCGCCACCGACGACGTCCAGCTGCGCTGGGCGCGCCCCGAGGTGCTCGACTCCGCCCGGCACCGGATGCTCCGGCTGCTCACCCTCGCCGAGCGCCTGCGCTACGAGGCCACCGGCCGCCGTGAGGCGCGCGACGGCTTCCTCCTCGGCCGGGTGCTCGTCCGCGAGCTCGCCGCCGAGACGCTCGGGATCGATCCGCTCGACGTCCGCGTCGACGCGCGCTGCGAGCAGTGCGGCGGGCCGCACGGCCGCCCGGTGCTCGGCGGCGACCACCCGGCGCTCGAGCGGATGCGGATCAGCATCGCGCACTGCGACGGCGCCGTCGTCGCCGCGCTGGCCACCGGTCGCGGGATCGGCATCGCCGCCGCCCGGACCCGTGCGGTGCGCGAGCGGATCGCGTCGGGGAGCGCGAGCGCGGAGGAGGTGCTGCAGGAGCTGCGGACCCGGGCCGTGACCAAGGCCGACGGCCGCGGATCCTCGAGCGGGGACGCGGTGCTCTTCCGCACCCGCGAGGGCGCGACGGAGGCGTGGATCGAGGGCGCGGAGGGCTACCTCGCGGTCTCGGAGCCGGTGGTGCACTCGGCGCTCGTCGTCACGGTCGCGGTCGCGCAGGACTGAGAACCCGCCGCCCTGCGGCTTGCGGAAGCCGCGCGGGCCTCACTCGAAGAGCGAGAGGGTGAGCGTCGAGCGGTAGGCGCCCGCGGCGACGGTCGGCTCGGTGGCGAGGATCAGGTCCGCGGTCGCGGACCAGGATCCGGCCTGAGCGGGGGAGTCGTCGTCGGCGCCGACGAGCACCGCGTCGCGCACGCCCGAGCCGCCGTCGAGGACACCGGAGACGCGGGGGCCGGCGGAGACCGCGCCGCCGGAGCCGGCGAGCTCCGGGGTCCAGCCGAGGTGCGCCGCGCCGATCGAGGCGCCGCTCGCTCCGGTGAAGTCGCTCGCGGTGCCGAGGACGTACCAGCCGGAGGCGGCCGGGCCCTGCGCGGGGTCGCGGGTGTCGGTGACCGTGATCCTGGGCAGGGCGCCGAGGAACTGCCGGCGCAGGGGGGTGGAGCCGGACTCGACGAGTGTGGCGGCCGATCCGGCGACGGTCATCGACAGGGCTCCGGGACCGGTCGGCGGGTCGATTCTGACGCCCACGTCGACGCCGCCGGCGTCCTGCTGCTCGGGGAGGCGCTCGGGGTCCTGGGGCGCGGGAGTCGCGGTCGGGGAGGTGCTGTCGGGGGAGCCCTCCGGGTCGACGTCCTCCACGGGGGCGGCGGGGGCGGAGGTGCTCTCGGCCGAGGGGATCGTGCAGCAGGCGGTCGCCGCGTCCGTGTCGGAGTCGCGGCCACTGCGCGTGGCCGACGACGGCCAGGGCAGTGCCGTCGAGGAGGCGGTCGCCGTCGGGACGGGGAGGGGCGCGGAGGTCGGCGTGCTCTCCGGGGCGGTGACCGCCTCCGGAGCGACGGCCGCCGAGGCGAGGAGGACGCTGAGCGCGAGGGCGGCGGTGGGGACCGCGGTCGCGAGGACGGCGCGGGTGGTGCGGATCACTGAGGTTCCCGTTCTGCCGGCCGCGGCGGTGCGCCGACTCGAGATTCCTATCAGTGCGGGGACGGCGGGGGTCACCCCGCTTCCGGGTGCAGCCGGTGGGTGGGTCTCGATACGCCGCGTGCCGCGGCTACTCGACCAGCATGCAGAGAGGGCAGCGCTCCATGCTGATCGAGTAGCCCGCGCAGCGGGCGTATCGAGATCCACCACCGTCAGAAGGCGAGTCTGCAGACCCGCCCTGTTGAGGGCGGTGGGTCTCGATACGCCCCTGCGGGGCTACTCGACCAGCATGACAGGCGCCGCTGCGCGGCTGCTCGACCAGCATGCGCGTGGGCTGCGGCTCAGCAAGCGAGGGCGGCAGTTCATGCTGATCGAGTAGCCCGCGGAGCGGGCGTATCGAGATCCGGGCCGTCAGCAGGTGCGGGCCGGGTAGCTCACCTTCTGCTCGAGGGTGGACGGGCCGGACGTCGCGGTCACGGTGACCTCGCCGGACGGCATCGACGCCTGGCGGGTGGTCCAGCTGTGGCTGGCGTTCGCGCCGGCCGCGACGCTCGCGAAGGCCTTCTGCCCGTACGCGGACGAGACGGTGACGCCGATCGGGGCGGTCTCGCCGTTGGTCGCCGTCACCGACAGCACCGCCTTGCCGGCGATGCAGCGCGAGGACACGACGGCCGGGACCTTCAGGGCGGGAGCGGCCGCCTCGGGCACGACGATCTCGGTGATCTTCAGGTACGAGTTCGGCGTCGAGAAGCTGAGCTTCAGCCCCGTGGCGTCGACCGCGGTGAAGGGGATCGTCGTCAGCGCGCCGTTCGCCGCCGGAGCGACGTTCTGCGCGGACGTCGGGCGCCAGACGCCGTCGGTGCCGCGGTAGGCGATGCTCACCGAGGCCAGGGTGCCCTCGGTGTTCGTGAACGACAGCCCGGCGACGCGGTGCGCCTCCGTGTTCGTCAGCGTGAAGTCCGCACTGCCGGCGAAGGCCTGGTCGGTCCAGGTCGACCACGCCGTCGCGACGTTCCCGTCGCAGGCGTTGCCGGCGGGCAGGGTCGCCCACTTGGTCTGGCTGAACGACGCCGAGACGGCGGCGCCCTTCACCCGGCAGACGTTCACCGGCGGCGCGGTGCCCCAGATCTGCACCTCGGCGATCGACTGCCAGGTGTTCGCGGCGCTCGTCAGGTGCAGGCGGAGGCCGGTGGTGTCCGGCAGCGAGGACAGATCGAGAGCGACCGTCGGCGCGGCGTCGGTCGCGGCCTGCGAGAGGGTCGCGGCGACGGTGCTCGTGGTCCAGGCACCGTTCACCTGGTACTCGACCTCGATGCGCGAGGGCCAGGTCGCCGTCGCGCCGTCCTTGAAGGCGTGCACGGTCACCGAGTCGAGGTTCTGCGGGCTGCTCCAGGAGAAGGCGAGCCGGCTGTCGCGGGGGTAGCCGGTGCCGGTCCAGTCGTCCCAGCCCTTCGCCTTCACGTTCCCGTCGATCAGCGTCGGCGCGAGGTCGGCGCGGCTCGAGACCGTCAGCGAGGCGCCGGGCGCGAGATTCGCGATCCCAGGCTCCGCGACCTCGATCGTGCGGGTGAAGGTGCGGCCGCGCGCGAACTCGGAGTCGGCGGCGAGCGTGCCCGTCACCGTCAGCGTGCCCAGGAGCGCGGGGCCGGTGGGCGCCCAGGTGACCGCGACGTCGCGGGTGGCGGTGTCGGTCTTCACCGAGACCGTGGCGGGCAGGACGGCGGCGACGTCGGCGTTCCGGCGCACCGCGTCGGGGAGGCGGTCGTCGACGACCGACCAGGTGCCGGCTCCGACGCCCTTGTCGTCCCAGTAGGACTCGTTCCAGCCCGCGGCCCAGCGCGCCGGGTCCTCGACGGCGGGGTTGCGCATCTCGAGTCGGCCGTTCTCGCCGATGGTCATCGGCAGCCAGACGTAGTTCGAGTTGGACTCGCCGTCGGCCCAGCGGTCACCCATGTAGACGTACTTCCCGGGCGCGAGCGTCAGCACGTTGGTCGACTGCGAGCCGAAGGTGGTCTTCCGGGTGTCGCCGACGGAGAGGAGTCCGTCGCCGCCCTCGGGGATCGCGTTGTAGGCGACGTTCTCGTTGACGTCGCCCTTCTCCACTCCGCGGATCCACGAGCCGAGGATCGAGTCGGCCGTGTAGTAGGTCTGCGGGTTGGGCGCCCAGCCGGTGGCTCCGGACGCGATCGTGTAGTACTTCCCGCCGTTCGCGAAGATCGCGGGCGCCTCGAGGTGGCCGCACTCCTTCACGATCTGGAAGTCGGTGCCGCGGACCGGCGCTCCGGCCTTCCCGTCGGCGAAGACGTAGGGGTAGGTGCCGTCGGCCGAGTACTGGCCGGCGTCGAGGGTGTCCGTCGTGGTCGTGCGCTCGACGTTCGTGTAGTCGGCGTCGAGCTTCGCGATGTAGAGGGAGTAGTTCTCCTCGGAGGAGTAGGAGATGTACGCGGTGCCGTCCTCGTCCTGGAAGACGGTCATGTCGCGCGCCTGGCCGGGGACCGCTGAGGTGGTGCAGGCCTGGTAGTTCGACCGGTTGTAGAGCCGGTAGACGCCCTGCATCGTGAAGGGACCGGTCGGGCTGTCGGAGGTGGCGACTCCCGCCATCGACCGGGCGTAGGTGCTGCCGCCGGGGGTGATCCGGCCGTCGGAGTGCCACCACATGACCCACTTGCCGGTCTTCTCGTTGAAGAGCACCTTGGGCCGCTCGAAGATCGCGGTGTTCGGCGAGGCCTGCGTGGTGTCCAGGTGGTAGTCGAGCTCGGCGATGCGGTCGGCACGCGGCTGGCCGGCGTCGTCGACGGTGTCGTAGAGGGCGTCGAAGTAGGGGGACTTCAGGTCGTCGGGAGTGGCGACGCTGCGCAGCGCGACTCCCTTGTTCTCCCAGTTGTGGCCGTCGGTCGAGCGGTAGACGGCGACGCCGGGGCTGCTCCAGTAGCCCTTGGTGCGGTCCTCGCCGTACCAGTACTGCACCTCCTGGCCGTTCTCCTGCGTGGTGACGATCTGGCCGCCGTGCGCCTGGATGTGGCGCCCGTCGGTGTCGTACCAGGAGGGCTGGAAGTAGTCGGCGGCGGCGCGGCCCGGGTCCTGGATCGCGGGGTAGTCGGTGTAGACGGGCGGCGGACTCGTCCGCGGGACTCCGTCGTTCGGGTCGGTGACCACGCCGGAGGGGGCGGCCGCCGCGGGGGACGCTCCCGCTCCGAGGAGGACGGCCGCGAGGAGGGCCGCCACTCCCGCCGCCACGGATCGCTGTCGAGGACTCATGCTGTGCTCCTTTGCACGCCGGACCGATGTTCACGCAAACACCGCTTCTCGACCGTACATGGCGACGTCAACACTTGGCGAGGGGTGAGTGCCGCTCCGCTGGAGGACGCGGGTCTCGATACGCCCCTGCGGGGCTACTCGACCAGCATGCGGCGGGGAGCGTTGCGATGTGAGGTCCGCCCATCGGGGGGTAGGAGTTCATGCTGATCGAGTAGCCCGCGGAGCGGGCGTATCGAGATCCACCACCGTCAGGAGTCGGGTCTGCAGAGCCGGCCTGCTGAGCGGCGATTCTCGAGACGCCCCTGGCGGGGCTACTCGGCCAGCAGGGAGCGCGGGGCGCGCAGCTGCGCGAGCGGGCCGTCGTGCAGGGGCTCCGTCTCCCAGTGCGCCGTGAAGGTGCCGGCGGTGGGGTCGAGCGCGAGGTGCAGGCGGTGCGGCGTCTCGAGGAAGAGCACGTCGACCAGGAGGGCCCCGCCCTCGCCGGAGTCGGCGCTCGCCGCGAACGCGTCCGTGACGGTCCACTCGCCGGAGCCGGGGGCGAGCAGCAGCCGCTCCTCGCCCTCGATCAGCGCGAGGGACCAGCCGGCCGCGTCGCCCGCGATCTCCAGCGCGGTCAGCGAGCGGATCGCCGACCCGGCCGCGGGCGAGAAGCGCCCGGGCTCCGGCGCCGTGGGCAGCGCAGGGAGCGGCGCGAGCCCGAGCGAGCCGAGGCGCGCGAGCAGTCGCGCGTCGGCCTCGACGGTCGAGCCGCGGCCGACCGCCGGCAGCAGGTGCTCCCAGACCGCGGCGAGGAGTGCGCCCGTGTCGGTGCTCTGCCCGGTGATCGCGACGACGAGGTCGTGCTCGGGCAGGATCAGGCTGAACTGCCCGTAGGCGCCGTCGGCCCGGTAGCCGTGCAGCGAGCGCCAGAACTGGAAGCCGTAGCCCTGCTTCCAGTCGGGGGAGTCGGCCGGGGGAGTGGCGACGTGGGCGGTCGACGCCTCGGCGACCCACTCCGGCGAGAGGATCGCCGCGTCACCCCAGCGCCCGTCCTGGAGGTAGAGCTGCCCGAGGGCGGCGGCCGCCTCCGTCGTCGTGTGCATCCCGCTGTAGCCGATCTCGCGTTCCGAGGCGTCGCGGATCCAGGCGACCTCGCCGATCCCGAGCGGGTCGAGCAGGCGCGGGCGGAGGTACTCGGTCAGCGGCAGGCCGCTCACCCGATGGACGATCGCGGCGGCGGCGAAGGTGCAGGGCTGGTTGTAGGCGAAGACGCTGCCCGGCTCCTGCTCCGGCGGCAGCAGCAGGAAGCCGCGGACCATGTCCACGGGATCGAGCTCGCGCGCCCGGTCGATGGTCTCGGCGGAGTGACCGCTCGCCATCGCGAGGACGTCGCGGACGCGGATCGCCCGTGACCGCGGATCCGTGATCTCGGCGTTCAGCTCCGGGAAGAAGGAGAGGACGGTCGCATCGAGGTCGACGAGGCCCTCGCCCACCGCGAGGCCGACCGCCGCGGCGGTGAAGCTCTTGCTCAGCGAGTAGAGCAGGTGCAGCCGCTCGGCGGAGTACGGCGCCCACCACCCCTCGGCGACCACTGCCCCGGCGTGCACGACCATCAGGCCGTGCAGCTCGACGCCGGGAGCGGCCTCGATCGCGTCGAGCAGGTCGAGGACGCCACCGGCGTCGAGTTCGTGGGCGGAGGGGGAGCTTCTCGGCAGTGAGCGCGTCATGCCTCGATGCTACGCAGGCGTGCTCCCGGCCGAGGCGGGGCCGCTGCCGCCGAACGGTCTCGTCGTCAGCGGCCATGGCCCCAGGGTCGTGTCAGCCCGCTGCCGGTCCCGTCGGCAGGGTGAGGGTGCCGGTGAAGGGGGTGGAGTAGCGGGTGCCGAGGGGGGTGGTGCCGGAGAAGGTGCGGCTGAAGGTGATGCTCCCGGCGTCGAGGTCGGCCTGGGTGACCTCGGCTCGGACCTGGTAGTAGGGCGCGGGCTGGCCAGGGGCGAGGGCCATGCTCGTGTCGTTGATGTTGCGGAGTTCGACGTCGCCGCTGTTCATGGGGTAGGCGATCCAGGCGATCCGGGTGCCGACCTTGACGGCTTCGCCGTTCTTCAGTTCGAGGTGCCCCTCGAACTCTCCGGAGAGCCTGGGGCGCTCGGCGGGAGCGGGCAGGGCCAGCGTGCCGGTGACGGCACCGGAGGTGTAGCGGGTGCCGGCGAGGGTGGTGGCGTCGTAGGTCTTGCTGACGCTGACGGTGCCGGCGTCGAGGTCGGCCTGGGTGACCTGGCTCCTCCAGGAGAACTGGTCGGTGGTCTCGCCGGGGGCGAGAGCCACGTCGATGCCGTCGATGGTGCTCAGCTCGATGTCGCCCGTGTTGGCGAGCTCGGCGGTCCAGGTGATCCAGGTGCCGGCGGTGACGGGTTCACCGTCCTTCGTGTCGAGGACGCCGGTGAAGTGCCCGTCGATGCCGGGGTGCTGGACCGGGAGGGTGAGGGATCCGGTGATGGTTCGGGAGTTGTACGGGGTGCCGTCGGGGGTGGTGGCGGAGAGGGTAGCGGCGAAGGTGGCGGTGCCGGCGTCGATCTCTTCCCGGGTGAGCTTGGTCTGCCAGTAGCCGTTGGTGGCGGTCTGGCCGGGGGCGAGGTCGGTGTCGGTGCCGTTGAGGTTGTTGAGGGTGACGTCGCCGGTGTTGGTGGCCTCGATGTGCCAGGTGATCGTGGTGCTGGTGGTGGCGGGTTCGCCGTCCTTCTTGTCGAGGGTGCCGACGAGGCGTGCGCTGACGCCGGGGTGCTCGACGGGGAGGGCGAGGGAGCCGTGGAGGGTGGGGGAGTTGTAGGGGGTGCCGTCGGGGGTGGTGGCGGAGAGGTTGGCGGCGAAGGTGGCGGTGTGGGCGTTGATCTCTTCCTGGGTGAGCTTGGTCTGCCAGAAGAGGTGGGTGGTGGTCTCGCCGGGAGCGAGGTCGGTGTGGCTGCCGTTCAAGTCCTTGAGGGTGACGTCGCCGGTGTTGGTGGCCTCGATGTGCCAGGTGATCGTGGTGCTGGTGCTGGCGGGTTCGCCGTCCTTCTTGTCGAGGGTGCCGACGAGGCGTGCGTTGACGCCGGGGTGCTGGACCGGGACGGGCGCGGGCGACGGGGTCGCAGTGTGCGCGGTGACGGTCGCCGTCCCCGGCGACGCCTCGTCGGCGTGCGCGGCGGTCGCGGCGCCGCCGAGGAGGACGAGGGACAGCGCTGCCGAGACCGTCATGTCGAGGGCTCGTGCGGTGTGACGGCGGCCGGAGGTGGATCTGGGGGAACTGTGTCGCGGGGTCATGGCGCTCCTTGACGTGAGGGTGAACAGAGGATGTGAAACATTGTCACATCCGTTGTTCACCCGGATCGCGTCCGTCGTTCCCTGTGGCGCGAGACGCGCCTCTCAGTCGGCCGAGGTGGGGAACGGGCCGAGGTCGAGCAGGAAGCGCAGGATCTCGCCGGCCGGGGCGCGGACGGCGGGGCCGGAGCCGAGCGACCAGGAGGCGTCCGTCGGCACGAGGGAGCTGCCGCGGGCCGCGGCGCGGATGGCCAGCGGTGCGCGGAGGGAGCGGTCGAGCGCGACGGCGCCGGACACCTTCTCGGGGAGCACGGTCTCGGGGGCGAGGGCGAGCTCGACCCGGACGGCCTCGATCAGCTCGGCGACGCCGGAGGGACCGCGGCCGGCGCGGCGGGCGGTGGCGAGGGCGGTGAGCGCCGCCGGCAGCGCTGCCGGGGCGGGGGGATCGGCGGCCTCGCGAGCGCCGAGGCGGGAGGCGAGCCGCTGCGTCGTGCTGCTGGAGAGCCGCACGACGAGGGCGCCGAGAAGAGGGGTGGAGACGGCACTGGCCGCCCCGCCCTCCGCGAAGGAGGGGGAGGCGGCCAGGACGGCGAGCCGGTCGAGCCGATCCGCGACGAGCGGGCGCCAGTCGTTGCTGACCCCCGACTCGTCGACCGAGGCTCCGGAGCTGAGCGGCAGGAACCGCGACCAGTCGGCCACGACCGGAGCGGCTAGCGTCCGCCGGAGCGGCGCTTGTTGTAGACGTCGAAGGCGACCGCGAGCAGGAGCACGAGGCCCTTGACCGCCTGCTGCCACTCGATGCCGATGCCCATGATCGACATGCCGTTGTTCAGGACGCCGATGATCAGACCACCGAGGATCGCGCCGCCGATGGTGCCGACGCCGCCCTGGACGGCCGCGCCACCGATGAACGCGGCCGAGATGGCCTCGAGCTCGAAGCCGTCGCCGGCCTTCGGGCCCGCCAGGTTGAGGCGGGCGGTGAAGACGAGGCCGGCCAGCGCCGCGAGGACGCCCATGTTGACGAACAGCCAGAAGGTGACGTTGCGCGTCTTGATGCCCGAGAGCTCCGCGGCGTGCAGGTTTCCGCCGATGGCGTAGACGTGGCGGCCGAAGACCGAGCGGTTCATCACGACGCCGTAGACGAGGACGAGGACGGCCAGGACGATCAGGGTCACCGGGATGCCCTTGAACGACGAGAGCGCGAAGGCGAACGCGGCGACGACGACAGCGATGAGGACGAGCTTGGTGACGAACCAGGCGCCGGGCTCGACACCCTGGTTGTACTTCTGGCGGCCGCGGCGGGTGCGCACCGACTGCACGGTGAACGCGACGATCGCGAGCGCGCCGACGCCGAGCGACAGCGGGTCGAGACCGGTGGTCTCGCCGAACAGGTCGGTGAGGAAGCCGTTGCCCAGGGCGCGGTACTCGATCGGGAAGGAGCCGATGTTCGCGTTACCGAGGACGACGAGCGCCAGGCCGCGGAAGATCAGCATGCCCGCCAGGGTCACGATGAACGCGGGTATCCCCACGAACGCGATCCAGAAGCCCTGCCAGGCGCCCACCAGAGCTCCGATGAGCAGCGAGAGCACGATCGAGACGAACCACGGCAGGCCCATGTTGACGGCGAAGACACCGGACATGGCGCCGACGAACGCGGCGATCGAGCCGACCGAGAGGTCGATGTGCCCGGCCACGATGACCATCACCATGCCGATGGCGAGGATGAGGATGTAGCCGTTCTGGACGATCAGGTTCGAGATGTTCTGCGGACGCAGGAGGATCCCGTTGGTCATGATCTGGAACAGCAGCACCACCACGATCAGGGCGATGAAGATGCCGTTCTTGCCCAGGTCGCCCAGCACGTGGCTGAGGCGCTTGGTGAACGCGTTCTCGGTGGGGTTCACCTGCGCTCCCGCCGCCGTCGGCGGGGTGTTCTGCAGATCGGTCATCGTTGCTTCTCCTGGGTCATGAGGGTGAGGACGGCCTCGGGCGTGGCCTCGGCGATGGGCAGCTCGCCCGTGATGCGGCCCTCCGACAGCGCGTAGACGCGGTCGCAGATGCCGAGCAGCTCGGGCAGCTCGGAGGAGATGACGATGATCCCCTTACCCTCCGCCGCGAGCTTGTTGATGATGGTGTAGATCTCGTACTTCGCACCCACGTCGATGCCGCGGGTGGGCTCGTCGAGGATCAGGACGTCCGGGTCGGAGTAGATCCACTTCGACAGGACGACCTTCTGCTGGTTGCCGCCGGAGAGCTTCCCGGTCTTGGCGAGCACGGTCGGCGACTTGATGTTCATGCTGCCGCGGTACTCGTTGGCGACCTCGAACTCGCGGTTGTCGTCGACGAGTCCGGCGCTGGACACCTTGGGCAGCGACGCGAGCGAGATGTTCCGCTTGATGTCGTCGATCAGGTTCAGGCCGTAGTGCTTGCGGTCCTCGGTGGCGTAGGCGAGGCCGTGGGCGATCGCCTCCGACACGTTGCGCATCTTGATCTCCTTGCCGGCCTTGAAGACCTGGCCGGAGATGCGGCTGCCGTAGGAGCGGCCGAAGAGGCTCATCGCGAACTCGGTGCGGCCGGCGCCCATCAGGCCCGCGATGCCGACGATCTCGCCGCGGTGCACGGTGAGGTTCACCTTGTCGACCATGACGCGGGTCGGGTCCTGCGGGTGGTGCGCGGTCCAGTCGACGACGCGGAGGATCTCCTCGCCGATGTGCGGCGTGTGGTCCGGGTAGCGGTGGTCGAGGTCGCGGCCGACCATGTCCTTGATGATCCGGTCTTCCGTCACGTCGTCGTGCGCGATCGTCTCGATCGTCTTGCCGTCCCGGATGACCGTGACGGTGTCGGCGATCTTCTTGATCTCGTTGAGCTTGTGGCTGATGATCAGCGAGGTGATGCCCTGCTCCTTGAGGTGCAGGATCAGGTCGAGCAGGTGATCGGAGTCCTCGTCGTTGAGCGCCGCGGTGGGCTCGTCGAGGATGAGCAGCTTGACCCGCTTGGAGAGCGCCTTGGCGATCTCGACGAGCTGCTGCTTGCCGACTCCGATGTCCTGGATCTTGGTGGTGGGGTTCTCCTTCAGGCCGACCCGGGCGAGCAGCGAGGCCGCCTCCTGGTTGGTCTTGTTCCAGTCGATCAGACCGGCGAAGCCGCGGACCTCGTTGCCGAGGAAGATGTTCTCCGCGATGGAGAGGTAGGGGCTGAGGGCCAGCTCCTGGTGGATGATGACGATGCCCTTCGCCTCCGAGTCGCGGATGCTGGCGAACTGCATCACCTCGTCCTCGAAGACGATGTCGCCCTCGTACGTGCCGTGCGGGTACACGCCCGACAGCACCTTCATCAGCGTCGACTTGCCGGCGCCGTTCTCTCCGCAGATCGCGTGGACTTCGCCGCGCTCGGCGTTCAGCGTGACGTCCTGGAGCGCCTTCACGCCCGGGAACGTCTTGGTGATGCCGCGCATCTCGAGGATGTTCGTGGTCACGCGTGCCTCCCTTCCTTCGTAGTGGGGGAGGGCGCCCGATGGGCGCCCTCCCGGGGTAGTGCTGACTTCAGTGGAGGCGGTGCTTAGCCGTTGACCTCGGCGTCGGTGTAGTAGCCGCCGTCGACCAGCACGGACTGGATCTGGTCCTTGGTGACGATGACCGGCTCGAGCAGGAAGGACGGGACGACCTTCTCGCCGTTGTCGTAGGTCTCGGTGTCGTTGACCTCGGGCTCGGTGCCCTCGAGGACGGCCTGCGCCATGAGCACGGCCTCCTTGGCGAGCTCGCGGGTGTCCTTGTAGATGGTCGCGTACTGCTCACCCGAGATGATCGCCTTGACCGAGTCGAGCTCGGCGTCCTGACCGGTGATGATCGGGAAGTCGGTGCCCACGGTGTAGCCGGCGTCCGTCAGCGCGGAGATGATGCCGCGGCTGAGGCCGTCGTAGGGCGAGAGGACGCCCTGGATCTTCGAGCCGTCGGAGTACGTCTTGGTGATGATGTCCTCCATGCGGCTCTGGGCGACCTCGGGGTCCCAGCGCAGCGTGGCGACGGTGTTGAACTCGGTCTCGCCCGACTTCACGACGAGGGTGCCCGCGTCGATGAACGGCTTGAGGGTGTCCATCGCGCCGTTGAAGAAGAACGTGGCGTTGTTGTCGTCGGGGCTGCCGGCGAAGAGCTCGATGTTGAAGGGGCCGGCCGGGGCGCTCGCCGCGGCGGTGCCCTCGAGGTCGGTCAGGCCGAGGCCCGCGAGGAGCGAGGTGGCCTGCTGCACGCCGACCTTGTAGTTGTCGAACGTGGCGTAGTAGTCGACGTTCGGCGAGTCGCGGATGAGGCGGTCGTAGGCGATGACGGGGATGTCGTTGGCCTTGGCCTCCTCCAGCACGCTGGTGAGGGTGGTGCCGTCGATCGAGGCGACGATCAGGGCCTTGGCGCCCTTGGTGATCATGTTCTCGAGCTGCGAGACCTGGGTGGGGATGTCGTCCTCGGCGTACTGCAGGTCGACCTGGTAGCCGGCGTCCTCGAGCTGCGACTTGACGTTGTTGCCGTCGGCGATCCAGCGCTCGGAGGACTTGGTCGGCATCGCGACGCCGACGAGGCCGCCGTCGCCCGAGCCGGAGCCCGAGTCGCCGGAGCCGCTCGAGCAGGCCGCGAGGGAGAGGATCATCGCGCCGCCGGCGAGGCCGGCGATGAGAGCGCGCTTCATTGTGGTCACTGTGATTCCTTCGTCATTGAATGCAGCGGGTGCTGGGCTGCCGCGGGGTGCCAGCGGCGGCGGGACGCTCATGTGAGCGATCACATGGAGTGATGCTAGACCCGCTGGCGGCAATCGTGCCACCACGGATGTCTCGACTCGATAACGGCGCGGATCATCGGTGCGCCGCGCGCACGACGGCCGCGAGCGACCGGGGAACGGCGGTGGAGCCGCGGACCATCAGCTGCGGGTCGATCGGCGGAGACGCCTCGGGACGCTCGCCCTCGATCAGGCTCAGCAGCGTGGCCACGCAGCGTCGGCCGAGCTCGGCGAAGTCCTGCCGCACGCTCGTCAGCGGCGGCCAGTAGTAGGCGGCCTCGGGGATGTCGTCGAAGCCGATGACGCTGACGTCCTCCGGGACGCGGATCCCGCGCTCGTGGAACGCGCTCATCACGCCCAGCGCCATCTGGTCGTTGGCGGCGAAGACCGCGGTGACGTCGAGGAGGCGGCTGAGCTCGAGCCCGACGTGGTGGCCGCGCTCGGCGCTCCAGTCGCCGAGGATCGGCGGGCGCAGCGGCAGGTTCCGGTCGCCGAGCTCGACGAGGTACCCGCGCATCCTGGCCTCGGCCTCGATCCAGTCCTGCGGACCGGACAGGTGCACGATCTCGGTGTGGCCGAGCTCGATCAGGTGCGCGGTCGCCATCCGCGCGCCGGCCATCTGGTCGACGTAGAGCGCGTCGCCGCGCTCGGCGTCGGTGGTCTGCAGGGTGACGTTCGGGATCCGCAGGGCGACGCCGGAGAGGATGTCGAAGACGCGGATCTGCGGGGCGATGACCACGAGACCCTCGACCGCCTGGTTGAGCAGGTGCCGGATCCCGGCCTGGATGGAATCGCCGTCGGTGCCGTCGACGTTGGCCGTGACGACGAGGTAGCCGGCGTCGCGGGCGGCGACCTCGATGGCCTGGATGCTCGACGCGGGGCCGAACTGGAGGCTCTGCGAGGAGAGCACGCCGATGGTGCGGGTGCGGCTGGTGACCAGCGCGCGGGCGGCGAGGTTGGGGCGGTAGTCGAGCTCGGCCATCACGCCGAGCACGCGCTTCTTCGTCTCCGCGCGCAGGCTCGGGTGGTCGTTGAGCACCCGGGAGACGGTCTGGTGCGACACTCCGGCGGCGCGGGCGACGTCGTAGATGCTCGGGGCCCGCGGCGCGGGCTTGTCTTCCGGCATCGGGCACCGTGGCTTCCTGTGATCGGGCGGCGCTTCGTCGCAGGGACGCGGGTGCCGCTGCGATGCGGGGCCCGCCCGTCCGCGGGCGCGTGTGAGCACACCTTACGTCTCCCGCGGGGCGGAACCGCTCTCAGGGGGACGCGGGGGTGCGCGGGGCTCCGGCTCGTGGAACGGGGGCGGGCACGTCGGATCGCGGGGTTCCGGCGTGCCGGGGGTTGTTCCGCGTGCCGGAGGTGGGCGGGCGGAGGTTCGGCTCGTGGAACGGAGTCGGGCTCGTCGGATCGCGGGGTATCCGCGTGCCGGGGGTGGTTTCGCGTGCCGGAGGTGGGGCGGGCGGAGGTTCGGCTCGCGGGCTGGGGTCGGGCTCGCCGGATCGCGGCGTTCCGGCGTGCCGGGGGTGGTTTCGCGTGCCGGAGGTGGGGCGGGCGGAGGTTCGGCTCGTGGGATGGGGTCGGGCTCGCGGGATCGCGGGGTTGCGGCGTGCCGGGGGTGGTTTCGCGTGCCGGAGGTGGGGCGGGCGGAGGTTCGGCTCGTGGAACGGAGTCGAGCTCGTCGGATCGCGGGGTATCCGCGTGCCGGAGGGGGTTCCGCGTGCCGGAGGTGGGGCGGGCGGAGGCTCAGGCGGGCGGGGTCGGCGCGTCGTCCGGGCTGGTGCCGGGGGCGGCATGGCGGCCGCGGGTGGCGAGCGCGCCCTCGCTGATGCGCAGGACGCGGTCGGCCGAGGCCTGGACGGAGGCGTCGTGGGTGGCGATCAGGGCGGTCGCCGACTCGGCGTGCACGACCGCGCGGATGAGGTCCATGATCGCTGCGCCGGTCGCCGCGTCGAGCTGGCCGGTCGGCTCGTCCGCGATCAGGAGCCGGGGCGAGGCGGCGAGGGCGCGGGCGATCGCGACGCGCTGCTGCTGGCCTCCCGAGAGCTCGCCCGGCCGGGAGCGGCCGCGGCCGGCGAGGCCGACCAGGTCGAGGAGGTGGGCGACGCGCTCGTCCCGGCGGGCCGGCTCCTCGCGGCGCAGGCGCAGCGGGAGGCCGACGTTCTCGGCGATCGTCAGGTGCGGCAGGAGTCCGAAGGTCTGGAAGACGAAGGCCAGGGAGTCGCGGCGCAGGCGTGTGCGGGCCGCCTCGTCGAGGCCGGTGACCGGCTCGCCGTCGAGCAGGACGGTGCCGGAGGTGGGCACGTCGAGGCCGCTGATGCAGTTGAGCAGCGTCGTCTTGCCGGAGCCGGAGCGGCCGGAGAGCGCGACGATCTGGCCGCGCGGGATCCGGAAGGAGACGTCGCGGAGGGCCGTCACGTCGCCGGCCGGGGTGCGGAAGGTGCGGGTGAGGGACTCGACCACGAGCACGTCGGTCATCGCGGGGGCTCCTCGGTGTCCGCGTCCGGTCCGCGGTGCTCGGGCCAGACGCCCACGTGGTCGCCCTCGAGCGTCAGCCGCACCCGGTCCTCGAGCCTCAGCGCGTCGCGGTACTCGGCGGGCAGCTGCAGCCGGCCGACCCGGTCGAGGACGGCGAACTCCTCCTCCGAGGTGGTGGTGCCGCCGCTCGCGTCGAGCTCGTCGCGGCGGAGGGTCTCGGAGGAGATCCGGCCGTCGCGGATGGCGACCGCGCGCTGCACCTGGCCGGCGACGGTGGGGTCGTGGGTGACGATCAGGATCGTGCAGCCGAGCGACTCGTTCACCGCGCGGAGGGCGGCGAAGACCTCGTCGCCGGTGCGGGCGTCGAGCTGGCCGGTCGGCTCGTCCGCGAGCAGGACGCGGGGCGAGCCTGCCAGGGCGACGGCGATGGAGACGCGCTGCTGCTCGCCGCCGGAGAGCGCGGCCGGCCGGCGGTCGGCCTTCTCGGCCAGGCCGAGCATCCCGAGCAGCTCGTGGGCCTTCGCCGCCCGCTCGCGCCGGCCGCGACCGGCCAGGGCGAGCGGCAGGGCGACGTTCTCGGCGGCGGTGAGCGCGGGCAGCAGGTTCTTCGCGGACTGCTGGCGGACGAAGCCGACGCTCGAGCGGCGGTAGCGGACCAGCTCGGCGCCGCGGAGGGCGGAGAGGTCGTGGCCGTCGAGGCGGGCGCGGCCGGCGGTGGGAGCGTCGAGTCCGGAGAGGATGCCGAGCAGGGTCGACTTGCCGGAGCCGGACGCACCGACGATCGCCAGGACCTCGCCCGCGCCGACGAGCAGGTCGAGGCCCTGCAGCGCCTGCACCTCGACGCCGCCGGCCCGGAAGACGCGGACGAGGGCGTCGCAGACGATCAGCGCCTCGCCGCCGAACTCGCCGGTGCGCGACTGGAGCAGAGTGCTGGTGGGGCCGGGCGCGCCGGCAGCTGCTGATCCGGGTGCGCCACCGGGGAGGTCCGCTCTCGGCGTCCTTCCTGCGCTGCTGGTGCTCATGATTCCTCTCCGGATCTCAGGATGTCGGCTGTGCGCACGCGGCGCGAGAGCGGGGCGTCGACCGCGAGGGCGAGCGCGAGGGCCGCGGCGGCCGCGCCGAGCAGGCCGAGGGGCAGCGGCCAGGGGATCGAGAGGGCCGCGTCGCCGCCGACGAGGGTCTCCACGCCGAAGGCCGGCCAGGCCGCGGCGAGGACGACAGCCGCGGCGATCGCTCCGCCGACCACTCCGCTCAGCACCGCCGGGACCAGCTCGCCGGCCGCCAGGACGAGCCGCGCGCGACCGGGGACGCCGAGCGCGCTGAGCAGGGCGAGGGTCCCGCCGCGCCGGCGTGCGCCGAGGACCGTCGTGACCAGGAGGGCGAGGACGGCGAGCGCGGCGGTGGCCAGGAGAGAGAGCCCGGTCGCGTCCGCGACGCCGGCGACGAGGGCGGAGTCACGCTGCCGTTCCAGCACCTCGGGGCGGACGATCGTGCCATTCGGAAGGGTCGTGCGATCGACGTCGCCGACGGCGAGGACCGTGCCGGGCGGTGCGGGGGCGTCGCCGCCCGCGGCGGTGACGGCGGCGGCCAGCGCCTCGCGATCGACCACGAGGACGGACCTGTCGATCCAGTCCGGGCGCGTCATCGGCTCGCCGGTGACCACGGCGCGCAGCAGCACGTCGTCCACCACCAGGCCGAACGGCTCGGTGCCGAGAGAGGCGGTCAGCCGCGCGTCGGCCAAGACGGGCACCGGTTCGGCGGGGCCGGTGGCGACCAGGGCGCGGACGGCCTCGGCGGAGGCGTGCTGCGGCTGGTCGTCGGGCAGCGCGGCGAGCAGGTCGGCGTAGTCGTCGTCGACGCTGAGCACGGTCGCGCTGAGGGCGGCGGTGGGGCTGCGGACCTCCACGGAGTCGAGGGTGCCGATCGCGGCGGTGACTGCGCCGCCATCGGCGAGGCTCGCGGCGAGCGCTGAGCCGTCGGCGGCGTCGTCGACCCGGACGTCCGCCCCGACGGTGCGCCAGGACAGCGCCTCCTGACCCGCCGCGACCGTCTGCAGCAGCACCAGGGAGGTGAGGGCGGCGCTCGCGGCGAGCACGAGGGTCGCGAGGGTGAGCACCGAGCGGCCCTCCTGGGCTCCGGCACCGGCGAGCAGCGGACCGGGTCCGCGTGTGCCGCCGGCCGCGCGGCGCAGCGGGGCGAGCAGGGCAGTCGGCAGCGGCGCCAGCGCCAGCGCGATCACCGCCGCGCAGAGCACGGGGGCGACGAGGGCGAGCGGGTCGAGGCCGGTGCCGCTCGCGCGCGCCCCGCCGCGCAGCGCTGCGACCGCGGCGACGGCCAGCGCCAGGAGGAGGCCGGCCCCCGCGAGGCGCAGGACGCGAGCCCGGCGCGGCGGGCGGAGCAGCGGGCGCAGCACCGCGACGACGGGCGCGGCGACGAGGACGGCGGCGACGGCGATCAGCAGGCCCGGCGACTCCGGCGGGGCACCGAGGGCGGTGGCGGTCGCGAGCCCGAGCGCGGTGCCGAGGGCGGTGACGATCAGCGCCTCGAGGCCCGCGTGGCTCCCGAGCAGGCCGAGGGAGGCGCCGTGCGAGCGCAGCAGCGCGATCTCGGGCCGCCGCCGCCGGGCGAGCGCGGTGCCGGCGAGACCGGTGACCAGCACCGCGACGCCGAGCAGCCCGGCGGCGAGGGTGGACAGCTGCGCGGTGGCGGCCGCGGCGGCGGGCGGGAGAGCGGCGAGGGCCTCCTCGTAGCCGGACTCCGCGGCGACGCTCAGCGGAGCGCCCTCGGTGAGCGTCGAGGTCGAGGCCTCGAGCGCGTCGATCTCGCGGCGCACGGTCTCGGTCCGCGCCAGGTCGAAGCGCGCGGGATCGACGCTCACGCGGATCGTGCCGACGGCCGGCTCCTGCAGGCGCAGGCCGATCCGGTCGAAGACGACGGGACTCGTGAGGGCGACGACGACGGGCTGAGGCTCGCCGCCGCTGCTGCCGGAGGTGCCGGGCTGCCAGAGGCCGGGCAGATCGGTCCATGCAGCGGCGGAGGGGTCGACGGGCTCGACGACGCCGGTGATGCGGAGCGAGGGGCCGCCGCCGCGGGAGGCGCCCTCGATCGCGTCGCCCACCGAGAGCCCGGCGGCGGCGGCGCTCGCCGAGGAGACGACGACCGGGGCGGGGTCGCCCGGGTCCTCCGTGGCCGGCAGCTCGCCGGCGACCAGCCGGATGCCGTCGGCGGCCGCCGGATCCAGGACGCCGACGCGGACGACGGCGTCGCCGGCGGGGATCCGCGCGGGCTCCTCCGGACCGAGGATCGCGGTGTCGATGCTCCGGACGACGTCGAGGAGCGGCGCGGGCAGGCGCTCGGGGAGCTCGTCGGCGAGGGCGAGCAGGCGCTCGGAGGTGGTGGTGTCGTAGCCGGAGACGTCGGCGACGGTGCTCAGGAGGCGGAGGTCGGCGTCGCTCCCGGCTGCGCTGACCGCCTCGACCGCGGCGGCGTCGAGGGTGGTGCGCAGCTGGTGCGGCACGGCGACCGCGAGGGCGGCGGTCAGGGCGGTGAGCACGAGGATCCCGAGCAGGGCGACGAGGTCGCGACGCGCACGGCGGGCGATCAGGAAGGCGGCGGCGCCGACGGCGCGGAGGCCGTCGGTGCGGCGGGCTGGGGAGGGGGCGGCGGTGGCCTGCGCCGGGCGGGCGGCGGCGCTCGGGCGCCCGGACGCGGTCATCCGTCCGCCCCCTGCCGGAGCAGCTCGGACAGCGGCAGGCGCCGCTGGGCGAGGGCAAGGGCCGCCGAGACGGCGGCGAGGGCGAGCAGCAGGGCCAGCGGCAGGAGCGAGACGGCCTGCCACGGCACCACCAGCTCGACCGGGCGGCCGCTCGCGCCCGCGGCGAGGCGGCTGCCGGTGAGCGCCAGCACGGCCCAGCCGCCGGCCAGTCCGACGAGCACGCCGGCCAGCGCGGTCGCGGCGGTGTCGGCCGAGAGGACGGCGAGCATCCCGCGCCGGGAGAGCCCGATCGCCCGCAGCTGCGCCGCCTCGAGGCGTCGCGCGCGGGCGACCGCGGCGGCCCGGGCCGAGAAGCCGGCGAGCGCGAGCAGCAGGCTCGCCCAGACGACGACCGCGGAGGCGGCGGGGATCTCGGCGCGCAGCGGCGCCTCCTGCATCAGGCGGGCGAGGTCGGCGGCGGTGACGGTCTCGGGCTCGTCCGCGGTGGTCGCGCCCGCCGCGTCCGGCGCCTGTGCCGACCAGTACTCGTCCACCAGGCTGCCGAAGGCGTCGGCCTGCACCAGCCGGTGCGCGAGCGCGCGGCCATCGACCACGATCGTCGAGTCGGATCGCGGGCTGGACGGCAGCCCGGCCGCGAGCGACGCCAGATCGTCGGAGGTCGCGGCTCCCGGCACCTCCGGAGTGTCGCCGACCATGCGCAGCGAGACCGGGGTGCCCGCGACGAAAGCGGTGACCGCGGCCCCCGCCAGGACGTCGAGGTCGTCGGCGAGCGCCTCGGGCAGGACAGCGCCGACCGGCTCCTCCGGGTCCCAGCCGACGGCGCCGTAGGTGGTCGGCGCGGAGGAGAGCTGGGTCAGGATCGAGAGGCGCACCCCGGTCGCGGTGACCGCGACCTCGGGCGGTCGGCGGCCGGTGTCCTGGCGCGAGCCGGCCCACTCGGCGGCGTCGGTCAGCGCGAGCGGGACAGGCGTGTCCGAGCCCGCGGACAGCGTGGCGAGCGACTCGAGCCAGACGTCGACGGTGACGAAGGTGTCCGTCTCGACGTCGCGCAGTGTCGCGGTGAGGGCGACGAGGCGGAGCGACGCGGCCGGGTCGATCGCTCCCTCCGCGGTGGCCAGCGGCACCGGCTCGGTCGGCGAGGTCAGCGCGCCGAGCGGCAGGATGTCGATCCGCCCGCGCTCGTCCTCCACGGCGGCCGACACCTGCACCTCGAGCCCCTCCGGCGCGTCGAGGGCGGCGAGCAGCTGGAGCCCGGTGGTCCCGGCGGGCAGGGCGGGGCCGGTGTCGACGCGGTCCTCGACGCGCAGCTCCCCGGCGATGTCGGCGCCGCCCGCGTGGGGGACCGGACCCGATCCCGCGCCGAGCAGCTGCCGGGCGCGGGCGTCGAGGGCGAGGATCTGCGCCGCCGCGCCGGGTCCCTCGCTCGCGAGACCGGGCGGGGTCTCCTTCGCCACCAGGCTCTGCCGGCGGAGCACGGGCGCGCCGTCGGCCGAGACCGACGACCGGGCGGGGGCGCCGAGGGCGACCGCGGCCTCGTCGCGGACGCCCTGCTGCCAGGTCGCGCTCGCACCGAGCGCCACGACCGAGGCGCCGACGGTGAGCGCGACGAGCACGATGCCGGTCGAGCGGCCGCTCCCGCGTGCGGCGAACCAGCCGGCCAGCGGAGCGACGGCGCCGCGGGAGCGGACGGCGAGGGCTGCGACCGGCCGCGCGCACAGCTCCGCCAGCCGCGCGCCGACCACGGCGATCGCGCCGAGCAGCAGCGCGGGGGTGAGAGTGAGCAGGAGGTCGCCGCGCTCGGTGCCGCCGGTCGCCGCGCGCCAGACCAGCACGGCCGCGACGACGACGAGGATCGTCTGGCCGGCCGCGGCGAGCGGGCCCTTGCCTGCGGCCGGCGCGGGCGGCAGGGCGACGAGGACGCCGACGACGAGCGCCACCGCGGCGGCGCAGAGCAGGGCGGCGGCGTCCGGCAGCACCCAGCGGGGGAGGCCCGCGGCGTCGAGCGGCGGCGCGGAGACGACCAGCGCGTGCAGCAGGACACCGCCCCACGGGCTGAGCGCGGCGATCACCCCGGCGACCGCGAGGCCGTCGACGGCCACCGCGCCGATCCGCTGCAGGGGCGTCGCGCCGCGCTCGCGCAGCCGCTCGATCTCCTCGCGGCGCGCCTCGGCGAGCAGCCCGGTGACGGCGCGGGCGCAGACGATCAGCACGACGGCCAGCAGCAGCGCGACGACCAGGGCCGCGGCGCGGGAGCCGGCGAGGCCGTCAGCCACGTCGTCGAGGGCGGCGGGCAGCTCGGTGTCGACGAACAGCGAGCCGTTCTGATGCGGGACGGCGCGGGCGATCTCGAGGTCCGCGTCCCCGGCGGCGGCGCGCAGCTCGGCGAGGCCCTCGACTCCGGTGCTCGGGAACTCCGGGCTCTCGACCGCCTCCAGCTGGGCGGCGACGAGGCCGGAGGCGTCCAGTCCGCCCGGCGCGGTGATCAGCGGACCGACGGCGTGGACGGGGTTGTAGAAGGAGCGGTTCGGCTCGGGGAAGTCCTGCGCGTCGCCCTGGGCGAGCAGCGGGTCGTTCTCCCAGTACGTCGCGGAGTCGCGCGACGCGGAGTAGAGGCCGTCGATCCGGAGGGGGGCTTCGTCGCCGAGGGTGATCGTGTCGCCGACGGTGAGACCCAGGGAGCGGGCGGCGATCTCGGGAAGGGCGACGCCGGGGGCGGCCGTCGGCCAGGCGCCCGCGGTGAGGACGGCGTCGGTGGCCGGGTCGTCGAGCTCGACGAGATAGGAGTAGACGCCCTCCGCGGTCGTCGCCCACTCGGAGCTCGCCCAGCCGCTGCTCGTCCAGGCGACGCCGCCGCCGTAGGCCTCGCGGGTCGCGGTGTCGGCGGCCGCCCGCGCATCCGCGACGGTGCCGCCCGGGCCGAGGACGCGGACGGTGACGTCGACCCGCTCCGAGCCGAGAGAGGTCAGCGCTCCGCTGACGCCGGCCTGCTCGGAGGAGCGGACGAGCAGGAGCGCGCCGCAGAGCACGGAGCCGGCGAGGACCGCGACGGCGAGGACGAGCGCGAAGAGCCGCGAGTGGCTCCGCCAGCGGCGCGCAGCGAGCGACCCCGCCCAGGCGGGCAGCGAGCCGGACGCGGTGACGACCGTGCACCTCCATCGGTGAAGCTGCGGACAGGACCGCGTGCCGAGTCTAGGGCGGCGGTTCGGCCGCGGGGGAGCGCGGGGCCCGTCGTTCTGCGGCGCCGAGCGCGGCGTGCGCCGGGGCGACCTCCGGCTCGCGGAACGCCGTCCGGCTCGCGGAATCGCGGGAGTTCGGCGTGCCGGGGGTGTTCTCGCGTGCCGGAGGTGTGCGGGTCGGAGCTTCGGCTCGCGGAACGGCCTCGGCCTCGTCGTTTCGCAGCGTTTCGGCGTGCCGGAGGTTCTTCTGCGTGCCGGAGGCGGCGGCCCGGAGGTCCGGCTCGCGGAACGGAGTCAGGCTCGCGGAATCGCGCGGATCCTGCGTGCCGGAGGTGCTTCCGCGTGCCGGAGGTGGGCGGTGGGCCGGGGAGCGGGGGAGCGGCGTTGGGCGGGATGGTAGGCGCTCGGCAGCGGGATGGCCAGCACCTCGCCAGCGGAGCGGGGGCGGACCGACGATGGAGGGGCAGGCGGGACGCGCACCGGCGCACGACCGGCGCGACGGCTCGCCCCATCAGCACCGCTCCGCATCACCGCGGGCACCGACGAGAGGACGGACGATGGGCTTCTGGGGACAGGACGACGACGAATCGCGCGGCACGCGCCCGATCGACGAGCCACTGGGCGAGCTGGAGCTCGTGCACGAGTTCACCGAGGGCCCGATGCCGACGGGTGTGAGCGTGTCGCACACCGGCCGGATCTTCGTGAACTTCCCGAAGTGGGGCGACGAGGTGCCGGCGACGGTCGTGGAGCTGCGGGACGGCGTCGCGGTGCCGTTCCCGGACGAGGCGTGGAACTCGCCCGACGGAGACGACGACGCGGAGGCGCTGGTCTCGGTGCAGAGCATCGTGGTCGATCCGGCCGACCGGCTGTGGATCCTGGACACGGGCAGCCCGCTGTTCCAGCCGACGAAGCGCGGCGGGCCGAAGCTCGTCTGCGTCGACCTGGCGACGGACACGGTCGAGAAGGTGATCGTCCTCGAGTCGGACGTCGCGCTGCCGACGACCTACCTGAACGACATCCGCTTCGATCTGCGGCGCGGGATCGCCTACATCACCGACTCCGCCGATTCGGGGCCGAACGGGATCATCGTCGTGGATCTCGAGTCCGGCACTGGCTGGCGCCGCCTGCACGAGCACCCCAGCACCAAGGCACTGACGCCGCCCGAGCTCGTGCCGATGGCCGAGGGGCGGGTGCTGATGAAGCGGCCGGCCGACGGTGACCCCGAGCCCGTGACGATGGGCGCGGACGGCATCGCGATCTCGGCCGACGGCGAGCGGCTCTGGTACTGCCCGCTCGCCTCGCGGCGCTGGTACAGCGTGGCGACCGACGCGCTCGTCGACCGCGGCGTCTCCGACGAGGACGTCGCCGCGACGGTCGTCGACGAGGGCGACAAGGGCGGCGGGGCGGACGGACTCGAGACGGACGACCGGGGTCGCTTCTACGCGACGAGCTACGAGAACAACGCGATCGTGCGCCGCCGCACCGACGGCACCATCGAGACCCTCGTGCACGACGAGCGCCTGCTCTGGCCCGACACGATGTCGCTCGCGACCGACGGGCACCTCTACGTCACCGCCAACCAGCTGCACCGGCAGGCCGACTACCAGGGCGGGACGGACCTGCGGACCTACCCGTACTCGCTGTTCCGCCTCGCCATCGACGCGGGGCCGGTGCTGCTGCGCTGAAGCGGCGATGCGTGCCGGTCGCGGAGTGGTCCGCGCCGGTCGGAACATGCTGGTCGAGCAGCCGTCCGCAGGACGGCGTATCGAGCGGCGTAGCCGCTTCGCGTCTCGGTGGTGAGCGAAAGGGACGCCGCTGCGCCGCGTCATGCTGGTCGAGTAGCCCCGCCAGGGGCGTATCGAGACCCGCCGTCACCAGCAGGGCGGGTCTGCAGACTCAGGTGCAGACGGTGGTGGATCTCGATACGCCCGCTCCGCGGGCTACTCGATCAGCAGGAGCCGTCAGGCGATGCCCGCCGCGCGGCGCACGAGCGCGGCGACCGTGGCACGGGTCGCGTCGTCGGCCGCGGTGAGCGCGTAGGCCGTCGGCCAGATCGTGCCGTCGTCGAGCTGCGCGCCGTCCTGGAAGCCGAGGGTCGAGTAGCGGGTGCCGAACTTCGCGCCCGGCTGGAAGAAGACGATCGCCTTGCCGTCGGCGCGCGCGTAGGCGGGGAAGCCGTACCAGGTCTTCGGCAGCAGCTCGGGGGCCTCGGCGGCCACGACCTCGTGCAGCATCTGCGCGATCGGACGCTCGACGTCCGTCATCGCGGCGATCGCCGCCTCCGCGTCGGCCTTCTCCGCGGCGGTCTTGTCGGCGCTCTTCTGGCGCTTCGCCTCCTCGCGCAGCTCGGCGGCGCGCTGCTTCATCGCGGCGCGCTCCTCTTTCGTGAAGCCGTCAGCCATGGGAGTCTCCTTCGCGCGGGCCCGGGCGGTCCGTCCGGGCTCATCGTGGCAGTCGGCGGCGATCGCGGCAACGGCGGAGACGGTCGTCCGCTCAGCAGCCGTGTCGGCGGCCGCCGGTAGCGTGGACGGATGCGCCTCCTCCTGATCCGCCACGGCCAGACCCCCTCCAACGTCGACGGCATCCTCGACACCCGCATCCCCGGCCCCGGGCTCACCGAGCTCGGCCGCAGCCAGGCCGCGGCCCTGCCGACGACGCTCGCCGACGAGCCGATCGGCGCGCTCTTCGTCTCGACCATGCGGCGCACGCACGAGACGGTCGCGCCCCTGGCCGCCGCGCTCGGGCTCGAGCCGGTCGAGCGCGCGGGCATCCGCGAGATCGCGGCCGCGGGCCTGGAGATGCGGGGCGACGAGGCCGCGGTCGAGGAGTACATGGGCACGGTGTTCCGCTGGGCGGGGGGCGAGACCTCGCTGAGGCTGGCGGGCGGCGAGACCGGCGACGAGTTCGCCGCCCGCTACGACGCGGTGGTGGCGGAGACGGAGGCGACCGGCCACGACGTCGTCGCGCTGGTCAGCCACGGCGCCGCCATCCGCTGCTGGGCCGGGATGCGCTCGCTCGACCTCGACGCGGACTTCATCGCCGACCACCTGCTCGACAACACCGGCGTCGTGATCCTCGAGGGCTCGGGCTCGGAGTGGTCGCTCGTCTCCTGGGAGGGCGAGCCGGTCAGCGGCGTCGGCGTCGCGGCCCCGTCGGGGCCGGCAGGCGAGACGATGGACTGACGGCGGGGCATCTCGATGCGCCCGCTGCGCGGGCTGCTCGATCAGCATGGGCGGTCCGCTGCGCGGGCCGCTCGAACATCCGGGCGCAAGCGGGCATCGGCGGGTAACGATCGGGCAACGGTGCGGAAACCCGCCCTGACCAGCACCGATGTCAGCCCATAGCCCGGCTCTGCATCGTTGTGGAGCGCCTTTCCGCAGGCCCGCCGTTTGTCCGCGCGGACACCCGCGGCTACGTTGGACGGCGGTCCTCGAGACCCCGATGAATCGGTCCGCGCTCGTGCGGCGTCCTCCCCGACGTGCCGCGAGCGTACGGTCAACGGGTGCGCGAGGCGGCCCCGTGGCCGCCTCCCGGACGAACCGGAATCGCCTCCGCGCCCCCTCCGCTCACCGCGGCGGGACGCCCGCGGAGGCTGGAGAGACGGCGTCCCCCGCACCCGACCCGGCACCACGAGATGAGAGTGCAGGGATGCGTCCCTGCGCGCCGACGGAGTGCACGTGCAGCAGAATCAGCAGGACATCAGCGAGCCCGGGAACGGAGCCGCCACCGCCACCCTCGAGCGGGAGGGCCCGGCCCTCGAGGCGAGGAACCTCTTCAAGGTCTTCGGCCGCCGCCCCGACGAGGTCGTGCGGCGGCTGCGCCAGGGCGCCGACCGCGCCGACCTCGCGGGCCAGGGCACCGCGGCGGTGATCGACTCGTCCTTCGAGGTGCGCCGCGGCGAGATCTTCGTCGTGATGGGGCTGTCCGGCTCCGGCAAGTCGACGCTCATCCGCATGCTCAACGGCCTGCAGGAGCCGACCGCGGGCGAGGTGCTGATCGAGGGCACCACGATCACCGGCGTCCCGGAGAAGGAGCTGCGCCGCATCCGCCGCTCCTCGATCTCGATGGTCTTCCAGCACTTCGCGCTGCTGCCGCACCGCACCGTGCTCGACAACGTGGCCTACCCGCTCGAGATCCAGGGCGTGCCGGCGGCCGAGCGCCGCGAGCGCGCGCTGCTCGCGGTCGAGCGGGCCGGCCTCGCCGGCTGGCACGAGAAGATGCCCGACGAGCTCTCCGGCGGCATGCGCCAGCGGGTCGGACTCGCCCGGGCGCTCGCCGCCGATACCGACATCGTGCTGATGGACGAGGCGTTCTCGGCGCTGGACCCGCTCATCCGCCGCGAGATGCAGGAGCAGCTGATCGAGCTGCAGCACGAGCTCGGCAAGACCATCGTCTTCATCACCCACGACCTCAACGAGGCCATGCTCCTCGGCGACCGGATCGCGGTCATGCGCGACGGCCGGATCGTGCAGATCGGCACCCCGGAGGAGATCCTCACCGACCCGGCGAACGACTACGTCGCCCAGTTCGTGCAGGACGTCGACCGCGCCCGCGTGCTCACCGCGTCCGCCGTGATGGAGCCGGCGCGCTCCGTCGTGACGCTCGCCGCCGGCCCCCGCGCCGCCCTGCGCACCATGCGCGACCAGCAGACCGCGGCGGCCTTCGTCGTCGGCGCCGGTCGCCGGCTGCTCGGCACCGTCCGCGACCGCGACGTGATCGAGCAGGTCCGCGCGGGCACCACCGACCTCTCGCTCGTCGTCACCGAGGCCGTCGTCAGCGTCGGCCCGGATACCGCGCTCAGCGAGATCATCGAGCCGGCCGTCGAGTCGGCGCTGCCGGTGGCCGTCGTCGACGAGGCGGGGCGGCTCCTCGGCGCGATCCCGCGCGTGACGCTGCTCGCGGCCCTCGGCAATCTCGGCCCGCAGACCGGCGGACTGCCGCTCGTCGAGCCGCCTGCGACCCTCCCCACGGAGATGGTCACCGCGACCCTGCACGCGACCGGCGGCCCCGTCGACGACGCCGTGCTCGCGAGCGAGGGGGGCGTGCGATGAACCCGGACCTCCGCCTCCCGCTCGGCGCCGCCGCCGAGAACCTCGTCGACCTGCTGACGCAGACCTTCCAGCCCGTCTTCGACCTGCTCCGCACGGTCTTCGGCGCCGCCTACACCGGCGTCGACTTCGTGCTGGCGACCCCGCCGTTCTGGGTCGTCATCGCCCTGATCGCGGTGCTCGCCTACGCCGCGCGCGGCTGGGTCTTCGGGCTCGGCTCCGCCGTCGGGCTCCTGCTGATCGCGAGCGTCGACCAGTGGGACAACGCGATGGACTCGCTCGCCCTCGTGCTCGTCGCCTCCGCCGTGGCGATCGCGCTGAGCGTGCCGCTGGGGATCCTCGCGGCCCGCAACCGGACCGCCTCGACGATCCTGCGCCCGGTCCTCGACTTCATGCAGACCATGCCGGCGTTCGTGTATCTCATTCCGGCGCTGATCCTCTTCCGCGTCGGTGTCGTGCCCGGCATCGTCGCGACGATCGTCTTCGCGATGGCGCCCGGCGTCCGGCTCACCGAGCTGGGCGTCCGCGGGGTCGACTCCGAGCTGGTCGAGGCGGGCGAGTCGTTCGGCTCGTCGAAGTGGCGCATCCTCCGCCAGATCCAGCTGCCGCTCGCGCTGCCGTCGATCCTGGCCGGCCTCAACCAGGTCATCATGCTGTCGCTCTCGATGGTCGTCATCGCGGGCATGGTCGGCGCGGGCGGTCTCGGCGGGGACGTCGTGGCCAGCATCGGCCGGATCGACGTGGCGCTCGGCTTCGAGGCCGGCATCGCGGTGGTGATCCTGGCGATCATCCTCGACCGGATGACGAGCGCCCTCGGCGCCCCGTCGCCGGCCCGCGTCGCCCGGGCGAGCAGCCGCAAGGCCGTCGTCGCGACCCGCACGGCCATCGCCGCGGTGTCGGTCGGCGTCGTCGCGTCGCTCGGCGCGTCGGCCGTCGCCGGACCGGCGACCACCGCGGCCGTCGACAACGGCGACCGCACCGACGTCACCCTCGCCGTCTTCCAGGGCTGGGACGAGGGCATCGCCGCGTCGCGGCTCTGGGGCGCGGTGCTCGAGGAGGAGGGCTACGACGTGACGCTGCAGAGCATCGACGTGGCGCCCGGTTTCTCGGGTCTCGCCAGCGGCGACTACGACCTGGCGCTGGACACCTGGCTGCCGATCACCCACGGCGACTACCTCGACGAGTACGGCGACCGGATCGTCGACCTCGGCGCCTGGAACGACGACGCGAAGCTCACCATCGCGGTGAACGAGGACGCGCCGATCGACACCCTCGAGGAGCTCGCGGCGAACCCCGAGGTGGTCGGGAACCGCCTCGTCGGCATCGAGCCCGGCTCGGGGCTGAACGGGATCACGACCGACGCGGTCATCCCCGGCTACGGCCTGGAGGGGATGGAATACCTCACCTCGTCCACGCCCGCGATGCTGCAGGAGCTCTCCAGCGCGACGGCGGCCGGCGAGAACATCGCGGTGACGCTGTGGCGGCCGCACTGGGCCTACGACGCCTTCCCGGTGAAGGACCTCGAGGACCCGAAGGGACTGCTCGGCGAGGCCGAGGGGATCCACGCCTTCGGCTCCGCGTCCTTCGACGGCGACTTCCCGACGCTGAGCAGCTGGCTGCGCGACTTCCGGATGGACTCGGACACGCTGTACTCGCTCGAGAACGCCCTGTTCAACGAGGGGGCCGACGACCAGGACGCGGCCCTCGAGTCGTGGCTGGCGGAGAACCGGGAGTACGTCGACGGTCTGACGAGCTGACGGCGGGATCTCGAGACGGGCGCTGCGCGCCCTACTCGATCAGCAGGGAACGGACCGCTGCGCGGGCCGCGCCCGCCGCAGGAGGGGGCGGACGCCCGATGCACGGCAGCCTTCTCATGCTGGTCGAGCAGCGCGCAGCGCGTATCGAGACCCACCCTCCGCCAGAACATCAGCTGAGAGCCGCCCTCATCGCTCATGGGCGATGAGACGGACTCTCAGCTGATGTTCTGCGCGCGGGTCAGGCGCGGGCCGCCGCGTACTGCTCGCGGATGACCGGGCGGTGGTCCGGTGTCGGCTCGGCGAGGGAGGTGACCTCCCAGGTCGGGCGCGCGCCGGTCAGCGCCCAGGCGGCCTGCACCGCGGCGCCGTCGGCGACGTACTCGCCCGGCGTCGGCACGACCACGGGCACGTCGAAGACCTGCGAGGCCGCCAGCTGCACGGCGCTGTTCTGCGCCGCTCCGCCGATCAGCAGGATGCGCCGGGCCTCGACGCCCTGCGCCCGCACGGCGTCCAGGCCGTCGGCGAGGCCGCAGAGCATGCCCTCGATCGCCGCGCGCGCCAGGTTCGGCCGCGTGGTCGACGCGATCGTCATCCCGTGCAGGCTCGCCGTCGCGTCGGGCAGGTTCGGCGTCCGCTCGCCCTCGAAGTAGGGCACGAGCACGAGACCGCCGGAGCCCGGCTCCGCCTCGAGCGCGAGCGCCGAGAAGGCGTCGAAGTCGCTGCCGAGCAGCCCGGCCGTCGAGGCCAGCACTCGCGCCGCGTTCAGCGTCGCGACCAGCGGCAGGAACCGCCCGCTCGCGTCCGCGAATCCGGCGACGGTCCCCGACGCGTCGCGCACCGGGTCGTCCGTCACCGCGAAGACGGTGCCGCTGGTGCCGATGCTGACCACGACGTCGCCGGGGCCCGCCCCGAGGCCGAGCGCCGCGCCGGCGTTGTCGCCCGCGCCGGGACCGACGACGAGACCGCTCTCGGTCGTGCCGGCCTGCTCCGACGGACCGAGCACCCGAGGGAGGAGCGCCCGGTGGCCGAGCGCGCGCTCGAGCAGGTCGAGGTCGTAGCCGTCGGCGCCCCAGTACGAGGTGCCGGAGGCGTCGGAGCGGTCGGTGGTCAGCGCGTCCAGCTGCGGCCCGCGCGCGGAGTCGGGGCCGTAGCCGAGCAGGCGCCAGGTCAGCCAGTCGTGCGGGAGCGCCACGGCCGCGACGCGCGCCGCGTTCTCCGGCTCGGCGTCGCGCAGCCAGCGCAGCTTGGTGGCGGTGAAGGAGGCGACCGGGACGGTGCCGGTGCGCTGGGCCCAGGCGTCGGCGCCGAGCTCCTCGATCAGCTCGCGGGCCGCGCCGGCGCTGCGGGTGTCGTTCCAGAGCAGCGCGGGCCGGATCACCTGCCCGTCGGCGTCGAGGACGACCATGCCGTGCTGCTGCCCGCCGACCGAGATCGCGGCGACGTCGTCGAGTCCGCCCGCGTCCGCGAGCGCGACCTGCAGCGCCTCCCACCAGGCGGCCGGGTCGACCTCGGTCCCGTCCGGGTGCGCGGCGCGCCCGGTGCGGACCACGGCTCCCGTGTCGAGGTCGCGGACGACCACTTTGCAGCTCTGGGTGGACGAGTCGATCCCTGCGACGAGCGTCATCGCCGTCTCCGTTCGTTGTGGCGGGTGCGGAGGCGCGGCCTCCGCTGAAGTCGGGGCGAGGTGGCGGTGCCACCGTCGAGCGGAAGGGCGGAGGCGGTGCCTCCGCGGAGGAGATGCGGGGGAGGGCCGGAGCCGTCACCCCGGCATGCGAGAACGGACGAGACCCCCTGCCGAGGCAGAGGATCCCGTCCATCTCAGGACGTCCCGCGGTGAACCGCGGGAGCGGCCGGGGTGGGTCAGCCGCGCGCGCCGAGCAGGTGCTCGGTCGCGAGCTGCTGCAGGCGGACGAAGCCGAAGCCCTTGCCGCCGAGGTACGCGTCGGTGTCGAACGACTCGTAGGACGCGCTGTCCGCGAGCAGGTCGTCGTACGACTCGCCCTCGTTCAGCGTCGGGGTCGACAGCTCGCCGACCTTCGACGCCGCGAGCGCCTCCTGCACCTCGGGGTCGGCGCGGAAGGCCGCCGCGCGCTCCTTGAGCAGCAGGTAGGTGCGCATGTTGGCCGCGGCCGAGTCCCAGACTCCGGTCTCGTCCTCGGTGCGCGAGGGCTTGTAGTCGAAGTGGCGCGGGCCGTCGTAGGCCGGGACGCCGCCGGGGCCGCCGTTCTCCAGGAGGTCGACGAGTGAGAACGCGTTGTGCAGGTCGCCGTGACCGAAGACGAGGTCCTGGTCGTACTTGATGCCGCGCTGACCGTTGAGGTCGATGTGGAAGAGCTTGCCGTGGTACAGCGCCTGGGCGATGCCGGCCGTGAAGTTCAGGCCCGCCATCTGCTCGTGGCCGACCTCGGGGTTCACGCCGACGAGCTCGGGGCGCTCGAGCGAGTCGATGAACGCGATCGCGTGGCCGAGGGTCGGCAGCAGGATGTCGCCGCGGGGCTCGTTGGGCTTGGGCTCGATCGCGAAGCGGATGTCGTAGCCCTTGTCGGTGACGTAGTCGCCGAGCAGGTTGACGGCCTCGCGGTAGCGCTCGAGGGCCGCGCGGATGTCCTTGGCCGAGTCGTACTCGGCGCCCTCGCGGCCGCCCCACATCACGAAGGTCTGCGCGCCGAGCTCGGCGGCGAGGTCGATGTTGCGGAGGACCTTGCGCAGCGCGAAGCGGCGCACGTCGCGGTCGTTCGAGGTGAAGCCGCCGTCCTTGAAGACCGGGGCGCTGAAGAGGTTGGTCGTCACCATCGGGACGATCAGGCCGGTGGACTCGAGCGCGCCCTTGAGGCGGTCGATCTCGGTCTGGCGCTCGGCGTCGGTCGAGCCGAACGCGAAGAGGTCGTCGTCGTGGAAGGTGAGGCCGTAGGCGCCGAGCTCGCTCAGCTTCTCGACCGCGTGCACGGTGTCGAGGGGCTTGCGGGTCGGGCCGCCGAACGGGTCCGTCCCGTTGTAGCCGATGGTCCAGAGGCCGAACGAGAACTTGTCGGCGCGGGTGGGGGTCAGGGACATTGATCCGAATCCTTTCCGGCGACGTCGCCGAATTGTTGTTGCGCCCAACATATCGATCGGCGGCGTGCGGCGCAACGGTCGTCGCGACGTGTCGCGTGGTGGTGCTCCTCGATCGACGCGACGTCTCGCGACGATATGTGGCGCGGCCCGACGAATTCCTTGCGGAAGCGTTTCGACTGTGCGTACAGTGCTCAGCAGCAACCCGGTCGAAGCGTTTCGAAGCACTGCTCTCCCGAGCAGGGCGGAGCGGCCGGGCACCGACGACGAGGTCCGGCAGGAGGAACGATGGCGAGCATCCACGACGTCGCCCGCGTGGCCGGAGTCTCGATCAGCACCGTCTCCTACGCCCTCTCCGGCAAGCGATCGATCGCCGCCTCCACCCGCCAGCGGGTCGACGAGGCCGTCCGGCAGCTGGGCTACCGGCCGCACGCCGGCGCCCGCATGCTCGCCGGAGCGCGGACCCACATCCTCGCCCTCTCGGCGCCGATGCGCGGCGAGCTGCACCTGCCCACCCACATGCGCTTCGTCACCGAGGTGCTCGAGCGGGCTCGCGAGTCCGACTACGACGTCCTCCTCCTCGTCACGGACGAGGCCTCCAGCGGCATCGCACGGGTCTCCTCCTCCTCGCTCGTCGACGGCGTCGTCCTGATGGGCGTCGACGACGAGGACGACCGCGCGGCCCTCATCCGCGCGGCCGGCGTCCCGGCGACCTTCATCGGCGTCCCGGCCGACGCGCACGACCTCGCCTGCGTCGACCTCGACTTCGCCGAGGCCGCCCGCCGCAGCGTCCGCCTGCTCGCCGAGCAGGGCCACCGCTCGATCGGCCTGATCGAGCACCCGCAGTCGTACACCGACCGCAACGCCGGCTTCGTCCGCCGCTTCGACGACGCCTTCGAGGCGGAGTGCGCGGCCCTCGGTCTCGCCCTGAGCGTCGAGCGCCCGCACATCGGCCGCGCGAGCGCGTCGGCGGCGGTCGACGCGCTGCTCACCGCCCCGGTCTCCGCCCTCGTGCTGCACTGCAACGAGCCGGTGGCGGAGGCGGCGATCGAGCGCCTCGTCGAGCGCGGCCTCTCGATCCCCGGCGACCTCTCGGTCCTCGCGGCCTGCGCGAGCTACGACGGCGCGGCGCTCCCGGTGCCGGTCAGCAGCATCCCCCTCCCGTTCGACGCGATGTGCCGCGCGGCCGTCGCCCGCACCCTCCAGCAGATCGACTCCGGCCGCACCACCGGCGTCGACCTCCTCCCGCCCCACTACGTCGATCGCGGCTCCGTCGCGCTCGCCGCGACCGGCACCCCGGTGCCGGCCGCTCCCTGACCCCTCCCCAGTCCTCTTCGCCTCCGCGCTCTCCACGTCGATCGTCGAAACGCTTCGACAGCTCGGCCGGTCTCAGAGAGCGCTCTTCGACTCGCACGATCCACCGCTCACAGCCCTCGTCCACAGCCCCGCGGCACCGTTTGAAGGAGAACTCCCGCTATGTCGCTTCGTCCCCGCACCGCCTTCCACCGCCCCTCCGCCGCCACCGTCGGCTCCCTGAGCCGCCGCGGCCTGATCGCCGGCGGTGTCGGCATCGGCGCGATGTTCGCGCTCGCCGCCTGCTCCGGAGGCGGCTCCGACGCCGGCTCCGACGCCCTAGCCACCGACGTCGACGGTGCCGGCCGCACCCTGACCATGTGGGACTTCGAGACCCCCGACAGCGACCGCGGCATCGCCTGGCTCGCCGCCCGCGACATCTTCACCAAGGAGACCGGCGCCGAGATCGCCTACGAGTTCAAGGCCTTCGAGCAGCTGCGCACCGGTGCCAGCCAGATCTTCAACTCCAACTCCGCGCCCGACGTCGTCGAGTACAACAAGGGCAACGCGACCAGCGGACTGCTCTCCAGCCAGGGCCTGCTCACCAACCTCGACGAGGCCGTCGAGTTCTACGGCTGGGACAAGCTGATCCCCGGCGCTCTGCAGACCACGGCCAAGTACGACGACAAGGGGATCATGGGCTCCGGCTCCTGGTACGGCATCCCCAACTACGGCGAGTTCACGTTCGTCTACTACAACAAGGACGTCTTCGCGGCGAACGGCCTCGAGGTCCCCACGACCTACGACGAGTTCACCGCCGTGCTCGACGCCTTCGTCGCCAAGGGCATCACGCCGCTCGCCGAGGCCGGCGCGGAGTACCCGCTGCAGCAGCTCTTCTACCAGCTCGCGCTGCTGAAGGCCGACCGCCAGTGGATCACCGACTACCAGACCTACACCGGCGAGGTCGACTTCGAGGACGCGGCCTGGAGCTACGCGGCCGACCAGCTGCAGACCTACGTGGACAAGGGCTACTTCTCCGCCGACGCCTCCGGGCTCAAGGCCGAGGACGCGGGCACCGCCTTCATCTCGGGCGAGTACCCGATCTTCTTCTCGGGCTCGTGGTGGTTCGGCCGCTTCAAGACCGAGATCACCGGCTTCGAGTGGGACACCTTCCTCTTCCCGGGCGCCGAGTTCACGATGGGCTCCGCCGGCAACCACTGGGTCATCCCCGAGACGGCGAAGAACAAGGACCTCGCCTACAAGTGGATCGACATCACGATGCGCCCCGAGATCCAGAACCTCATCGGCAACAACGGCGGCATCCCGCTGGTCGTCGACGAGACCGCGATCACCGACGAGAAGAGCAAGGCGCTGCTCTCGCAGTGGAAGACGGTCGTCGACGAGGACCAGCTCTCCTTCTACCCGGACTGGCCCACCGCCACCTTCTACGACGACCTCGTCGCCGCCTCGCAGGAGCTCATCAACGGCTCGGTCGACCCCAGCGGAATGCTGACGGAGCTCCAGGGCAAGTACGACGACGGAGTCGCGGACATCAAGTAACCGCAAGGTCGTCCCCTCCCGCGAGATGCCACTTGTGCACGCGACACGCCGTGAAAGCCGTGCACAAGTGGCATCTCGCGTCACCCCAGGCTCCGCCGCCCCCACACGACAGCACACGTTCAAGGAGTACCCATGACGACGACCGTTCCGCGTCGCGCGGAGAGCGCCCCGCCGCCTCCCACGGCGGAGAAGCCGCCCCGCGAGAAGCGCTCCGGCGGCTACTGGCTGTACCTGATCCCGGGCTTCGTGCTCTTCGTGTTCATCGTGCTGATCCCGCTGATCTGGAACATCTACATCAGCTTCACGTCGTGGCGCGGCATCAAGCCGCCGATCTTCATCGGCCTCGACAACTGGATCGAGCTGATGGGCGACGACCAGTTCTGGACGTCGTTCCTCAACTCCGTCTACATGATCATCGCGATGGTGATCGTGCCGACGATCCTCGGCCTCCTCCTCGCCGCGATCCTCTTCGATCTGGTCGGCAAGAAGTTCGGCGGCCGGATCGCCTCCTTCCTCCGCGCGACCTACTACCTCCCGCAGATCCTGCCGACGGTCATCGCCGCGATCGTGATCGGCTGGATCCTCCGCCCGGACAACGGCGCCCTGAACTCGATCCTCGAGGCGGTCGGCCTCGGCTCGCTCGCGCACGACTGGCTCGGCAAGCCCGACACCGCGATGCTCTCGATCATGGTCGTGATGATCTGGGTGCAGCTCGGCTACCCGGTCGTCATCTTCATGGCGGCGCTGCAGCGCGTGGACCCCGAGCTCTACGAGGCCGCGGAGCTCGACGGCGCGAACTGGTTCCAGCGCTTCCGCTGGATCACCATCTCGATCATCCGGCCCGAGGTCTTCGTCGTCACCCTCACCTGCACCATCGCGGCGCTCAAGGTCTTCGGCCCGATCTACGCACTGACCCGCGGCGGCCCGGGCGACTCGACCATCGTGCCGAGCTACTACTCCTACACCGAGTTCTTCCAGAAGCAGCAGGTGGGCTACGGCGCCACCATCGCGACCGCGCTGACCATCGTCATCGTGATCCTGGCCGTCCTCTTCATCCGCGCCCAGGAGCGCGTCGAGCGCAGCGAAGGAGCCCGCTGATGTCGGCCATCGAAGCCCTGCCGTTCACCCAGGCCGGAACCGACGACACCGATCTGACCACGCCGAAGAAGGCGCCCAAGGCCTCGAAGGGCGCGACCAAGCGCACCCTCGGCGACTGGGCGATCCTGGTCGTGGCCGTCGTGATCGGACTCGTCATCATCAGCCCGGTGCTGCTGATCCTGCTCAACTCGTTCAAGACCCCGGCCGAGTACTCGGTCGGCGGCCCGCTCGCCTTCCCGACCGGCCTCTCCTTCGACGGCCTCTCGACCTTCTGGGAGCGGGTGAACTTCCCGGAGAAGCTCGGCAACTCGATCCTGATCTCCGGCTCGGTCGCGATCCTCGCGGTCGCCCTCTCGGTGCTCAACGCCTACGCCATCGGCATCGGCCGGGTGAAGGGCCGGAGCTGGATCATCATCCTGTTCCTGCTGGCGAACATGCTGCCGCAGGAGGCCCTGCTCTACCCGCTGTACTACATGTTCAAGGCGGTCGGGATCTACGACAGCCAGCTCTCGGTGATCATCATCTTCACCGTGATCCAGTCGGCGTTCGGCACCTATCTGCTCTCCAGTGTCTACGGCACCTTCCCGAAGGAGATCCTCGAGGCCGCGGCACTCGACGGCGCCTCGAAGTGGCAGGTGCTCACCCGGGTGATCGTGCCGATCTCGCGGCCGACGCTCTCGGTGCTGATGATCTTCTTCTTCATCTGGACCTGGAACGAGTTCCTCATCCCGCTGGTCTTCCTGGTGAGCGACGCGACGCAGACCGTCCCGATCGCCATCTCCAGCCTCCAGGGCGACAAGATCATGGACGTCACGACGACCAGCGCGAGCGCCCTGCTGGGCCTGCTGCCGACGCTGATCTTCTTCCTGATCTTCCAGCGCACCCTGACCCGCGGCATCACCGCCGGCGCGGTCAAGTAGCCCCTTCTCACCGCGGCGCGGGTCCTTCCATCGGGGCCCGCGCCGCTGATCCCCTCGGCGCGCCCGACCGGGAATCGAAGCGCTTCGACCTCGCTCCCGGCATCGGCCTCCCCATCAGAAAGGCACCACCCCATGAAGTTCACCGACGGGTTCTGGCAGACGAGGGCCGGATTCACGCCCCTCTTCGCGCAGGAGGCGTACGACATCCGCTCCCACGGCACCTCGCTCGAGGTGATCGCCCCGACGAAGGTGATCCAGGGCCGCGGCGACGTGCTGAACCGGCCGACGCTGACCGTCACCGTGTCCTCGCCGGCCGAGGGCGTCGCGAAGATCCGGATCGAGCACTGGCGCGGCACCGCGACCCGCCGCGGCTTCGATCTGGTCGACGACGCGGTCGGCGAGGCGAGCCTCACCGAGACCGGCGGCGTGCTGCGCACCGGCGACCTCGAGGTCCGCGTCGCGCAGGGCGCGCCCTGGTCGCTCGAGTTCTGGGACACCGCGACGAACACCCGCCTCACCGGCTCCGGGCACAAGGCCGAGGGCTACCTCACCGGCCCGGACGGGAAGGCCTACCTGCACGAGCAGCTCGACCTCGGCGTCGGCGAGCTCGTCTACGGCCTCGGCGAGCGCTTCGGCCCGTTCGTGAAGAACGGCCAGACCGTCGACGTCTGGAACGCCGACGGCGGCACCTCCTCCGAGCAGGCCTACAAGAACGTCCCCTTCTACCTCTCCAGCCGCGGCTACGGCGTCCTCGTCAACGACCCGGGACTGGTCTCCTTCGAGATCGGCTCCGAGACGGTCGAGCGCGTGCAGTTCTCCGTCGGCGGCGAGGCGCTGGAGTACCTGGTGATCCAGGGCCCGACCAAGAAGGACGTGCTCCGCCGCTACACCGGGCTGGCCGGCCGCCCCGCGACCGTCCCCGCCTGGAGCTACGGCCTCTGGCTCACCACGAGCTTCACCACCAGCTACGACGAGGAGACGGTGAACTCCTTCATCGACGGCTTCGCCGAGCGCGAGCTGCCGCTGTCGGCCTTCCACTTCGACTGCTTCTGGATGCGCGAGTTCCAGTGGACCGACCTCGAGTGGGACCCGCGCACCTTCCCCGACCCGGAGGGGATCCTCACCCGCCTGCACGAGCGCGGCCTGCACACCTGCGTCTGGATCAACCCCTACATCGCCCAGGCCTCGGCGCTCTTCGAGGAGGGCCGCGAGAAGGGCTACCTGCTGCGCACCACCGCGGGCGACGTCTGGCAGTGGGACCTGTGGGTCGCCGGCATGGCGCTGATCGACTTCACGAACCCGGAGGCGACCCGCTGGTTCCAGGACAAGCTGCGGGTCCTCGTCCGCCAGGGCGTCGACTCGTTCAAGACCGACTTCGGCGAGCGCATCCCGTCCGAGGGCGTGGCCTGGCACGACGGCTCCGACCCCGAGGGCATGCACAACTGGTACACCCAGCTCTACAACCGCGCGGTGTTCGAGGTGCTGGAGGAGGAGCTGGGCGAGGGCCGCGCGGCGCTCTTCGCCCGCAGCGCCACCGTCGGCGGCCAGGCGCTGCCGGTGCACTGGGGCGGCGACAACACCTCCTCCTACGTCTCGATGGCCGAGACCCTGCGCGGCGGGCTCTCGCTCGCGCTCGGCGGCTTCGGCTTCTGGGCGCACGACATCGGCGGCTTCGAGGGCACGCCCGACCCGGGCGTCTTCAAGCGCTGGCTCGCCTTCGGCCTGCTCTCCTCGCACTCGCGGCTGCACGGCTCGTCCTCGGTGCGGGTGCCGTGGGCGTTCGACGAGGAGGCGGTCGACGTCACCCGGCTGTTCACCCGGCTGAAGCTCTCGCTGATGCCCTACCTCTACGCGGCGGGGGCGGAGGCGGCGCGCACCGGCACCCCGGTGATGCGGCCGATGACGCTCGAGTTCGAGGACGACCGCAACGCGGCGCACCTCGACACGCAGTACATGCTCGGGCACGACCTGCTGGTCGCGCCGGTGTTCACCCCCGATGGCTCGGTCGAGTTCTACCTGCCGCGCGGGCGCTGGACGAACTGGTGGACCGGCGAGAGCACGGACTCGGCGGGGGAGTGGCGCCGCGAGGTGCACGGCTTCGACTCGCTGCCGCTCTACGTCCGCGAGGGCGCGGTGATCCCGGTCGGTGCGCGCAGCGACGTCGCCGAGTACGACTACGTCGACGGGCTGGAGCTGCGGGTGTTCCCGGGGGCGGACGGCGAGACGGTCGTCCGGGTGCCGGCGCACGACTCCGGTGCGGAGACGGTGTTCACGGTGACCCGCTCGGGCGGCGACGTGAGCGTCGACGCGCCCGCCGGCAGCTGGACCTGGACCCGCGCGGGGTCCTGACCGCCGGGGTCCGCGCACAACATCAGCTGAGAGAGGGGTCCCTCCTCTGTGGAGGGAGGGACCCCCTTCTCAGCTGATGTTGTGCGGCCGGAAGCGCCCGCACCCGCGGATAGGCTGGCCACGGAGAGCAGAGGAGACCGCGGAATGGCCGAGAACGCGACGCGCGGCAACAACCTCGACCGGGTCCGCCGGCACAACCTGTCCGCGCTCCTCCGGCTCGTGCACCGCGGGGGCCCGCGCTCCCGCTCGCAGCTGACCCGTCTCACCGGGCTCAACCGCTCCACCATCGCCGCCCTCGTCGGCGAGCTGGTCGAGCTGGGCCTCGTGCGCGAGCTGCAGCCCGAGACCCTCAACCAGGTCGGCCGGCCGAGCCCGATCGTCGAGACGGACCCGCGGGTCGTCGCGATCGCGGTGAACCCGGAGATCGACGCCGTCACGGTCGCGATCGTCGGCCTCGACGCCGAGGTGCGCCGCCGCATCCGCCGCACCGCCGCCGTGCCGAGCGCCGAGGCCGCGGCGGCGCTCGCGGCCGGCGCCATCGCCGAGCTGGTCGCCGAGCTGCCGGCGGACGCCCGCACCGTCGGCATCGGCGTCGCCGTCCCCGGTCTCGTCCGCGACGCCGACGGCCTCGTCCGGGTCGGCCCGCACCTCGGCTGGACCGACGAGCCGTTCTCCCGGATGCTCGCCGAGGCGACCGGGCTGCCGGTGCTCTCGGCCAACGACGCGAACCTCGGCGCACTCGCCGAGAGCGTCCTCGGCGCGGGCCGCGAGGTGTCCCATCTCGTGTACCTCAACGGCGGCGCGAGCGGCGTCGGCGCCGGCGTGATCGTCGGCGGCACCCCGCTGCACGGGATCGACGGCTACGCGGGCGAGATCGGCCACACCCTCGTCAACAGCGCCGGCGTCGACTGCCACTGCGGCGCGGTCGGCTGCCTCGAGACCGAGGTCGGCCGGGCGGAGCTGCTGCGGGTGCTCGGACTCGACGAGAGCGCCGACGTGAGCGAGCGGCTCGAGGAGGCGCTCGCCGCCTCGAGCGATCCTGCGGTGCGCGCCGAGGTGGAGCGGCAGCTGGGGCACCTCGCCGTGGCGCTGCGCAACGTCGTCAACATCTTCAACCCGCAGCTGGTGGTGCTCGGCGGGTTCCTCGGCGCGCTCGTCGGTGTCGCGCCGGGCTTCCTCGAGGAGCGGCTGGGCCGCGGCGGGCCGTTCCGGGTGGCGCTCGACTCCGTGCGCATCGCCCGCACCGAGCTCGGCGCCGACCTGCTGATGCTCGGCGCGGCCGAGCTGGCCTTCGAGCGCCTGCTCGCCGATCCGCTCACCGCCGAGCTGCACTCGGCCGGCGGCGCGCGGCCGGCGGCCTGAGCCGCTCCCACCGCCCCCGCCCGATCGGGCCGTCGTCCGCCGCAGCCTCCCGCCGCTCCGTCGTCGCACACCCACCCGATGCGCACTCCCGCCGTCGGGCTCGGCCCCGACCCTTGCGCGACACCCGGTCGAATTGATTCGATAGTCGGGGAATGAATCCGGTCTCCCGTCGCTTGGCGGTAGAGGCGGTGCCCTTCCGCACGCCCCTCTCCCTCCTCCGCTCTGCGCTCCGCAGGAAGGCTCCGTGACCTCTCTCGCCCCGACCCCCACCGGCTCGATCCCCGTGCACCGGCACGCCGGCGACGCCCTGACCAACCGTCAGCGCCTCGTCTACGTGATCGTCCTCGGCGCGCTCACCGCGCTCGGCCCGTTCACGATCGACCTCTACCTCCCCGCGTTCCCCGCGCTGCAGAGCGAGCTGAACGTGTCGGAGGCGGCGGTGCAGCTGACCCTCACCGGCACGACCCTCGGCTTCGCGCTCGGGCAGCTGGTCGTCGGGCCGTGGAGCGACGTGGTCGGCCGCCGGCTGCCGATCCTGCTCGCGACCTCGCTGCACGTGCTGGCCTGCGTCGGCGCGGCGTTCGCCCCCGAGATCGTCTCGCTCGGCGTCTTCCGCTTCCTGATGGGAGCCGGCGCCGCAGCGGGCGGTGTCGTCGCGATGGCGATGGTCCGCGACCTGTTCGGCGGGCGTCCGCTGGTGAAGATGCTGTCGCGGCTCGCGCTGGTCTCGGGCCTCGCGCCCGTGCTCGCGCCGGTCATCGGCTCGCAGCTGCTGCTGGTGATGGACTGGCGCGGCATCTTCGTCTTCCTGGCCGCCTACGGCCTGCTGGTGATGCTGGCGGTCGCGCTGCTGATCGTCGAGACGCGCCCCCGGGTGGCGCGCGCCGACCGCGACTCCCGCTCGCTCGTGCAGCGCTACCGCGCCGTGCTCTCCGACCGGGTCTTCGTCGGCGTCGCGATCATCGGCGGCATGACCTTCGGCGGTCTGTTCACCTACCTCTCCAGCTCGTCGTTCCTCTTCCAGGGGCTCTACGGGCTGGACGCTCAGCAGTACGGGCTGCTCTTCGCGGTGAACTCGCTCGGCGTGGTCTCGGGCGTCCAGGCGTCCTCGTACCTCAGCCGCCGCGGCGTCGGCCCGCAGTGGATCCTCGCGATCACCACGGTCACGCTCTTCGTCACCGCCGGGCTGATCGCGCTCTTCGACGGCCTGGGCTTCGGCATCTGGGGCACCCTCGTGCCGCTCTGGTTCTTCATCGCCTCCTGCGGCTTCAGCTTCCCCTGCGTGCAGGTGCTCGGCCTGGTCAACCACGGCCGCGAGGCGGGCACCGCCGCGTCGCTGCTCGGCGCCGTGAACTTCGGCACCGCCGGCATCCTCTCGCCGATCTCCGGCCTCTTCGGCGCCGAGTCGGCCGTGCCGATGGCCGGCGTGATGATGGCCACCGCCGCCGTGTCGATCCTGGCGCTCTGGCTCGTCGTCCGCCCCCGCACGGTCCCGGCCCTGCAGGACTGACCCGCCGAGCCGGACCTCCGGCTCGCGGAACCGGCCCCGGCTCGCCGGATCCTCGGATTCGGGCGTGCCGGAGCGCGTTCCGCGTGCCGGAGATGCCACCGCATGACCTCCGGCTCGCGGAATCGACTCCGGCTCGCGGAAACGCCCTCTTCCGACGTGCCGGACGCGTTCTGGCGAGCCGGAGGTGCCCGCGGATGACCTGGGGCTCGTGGAATCGATTCCGGCTCGTAGAAACGCACCGATTCGACCTGCCGGACGCGTTTCAGCGTGCCGGAGGTGTCCGCGGCTGATCTCCGGCTCGTCGTCCCGGCTTCGGCTCGCGGAAACGCGCCGCTTCCACGTGCCGAACGTGGTTCCGCGAGCCGAACGCGTCCGCTCGGGATCTCCGGCTCGTGGAATCGGCTCCGGCTCGCGGAAGCGCACCGATCCGACGTGTTGGAGACGATTCCGCGTGCCGGAAGTGCTCGCGGCTGATCTCCGGCTCGTCGCTCCAGCTCCGGCTCGCTGGAACACACCGCTTCCACGTGCCCGACGCGATTCCGCGAGCCGGACATCACCGCCCCGCCCGCAAGCCCCAGCGCGCGAACGGCCGGCGACGGCATCATGTCCGGATGGATCCTCGCCACGACCCCCTGAAGACCGAGCCCGGCGTCGCGCAGCCCGATGCCGTGCAGCGTGAGCGCCTGCACCAGCGGGCCCCCTCGGACGACGTCGTCTCGAAGGTCCTCACCACGGAGGCCGCCCGGCACGTCTCGCGCCGCTGGCCGCTGATCTCCGCCTCGATCGCGCTGGCCGTGACGATCGTCCTCGCCGTGATCATCGCGTTCCGCCCCACCAGCGCGTTCTCGTTCGACGTCGAGTGGATGGACGAGGTCGTCGAGCACCGCTCGCCAGCCTGGGACGTCCCGGCGCTCATCATGAACACCGTCGGCGCCGGCATCGTCGGCACGGCGATCATCCCGGTCGCGATCATCATCGTGCTGCTGGTCTTCCGTCGGCGCTGGGCCGCCCTCTACTACGCGCTCGCCGCCCTCGTCAGCGTCGGCGCCACCCAGCTCGTGAAGGAGCTGGTCGGCCGCGCCCGCCCCGAGGACATGCTGGTCACCAGCGACTACGGCTCCTTCCCCTCCGGCCACACCGCGAACGCCTCGACCACCGCGATGGTGCTCGCCCTGGTCTTCCCGCTGCTCTGGGTCTGGATCGCCGGCTTCCTCTACACCGTCGCGATGATGGCCAGCCGCACCTACCTCGGCGCGCACTGGCTCACCGACACGATCGGCGGCCTCCTCCTCGGCCTCGCCGTCGCCCTGATCGTCTGGGCCCCCCTGGCCGGCCGCCTCCGCACCGAGTCCGAGCTCCCGCACCCGCCGATCTGGATACGCACCACGCACTGATCCCCGCCGCGAGATGCCACTTATGCGCGCGACACGCCGTGAAAAGTGCTCATAAGTGGCATCTCGCGGAGGGGGTCAGAACGCGCGCAGGCCGTCCAGCTCGTTGAAGGTGTAGACGTGCAGGCCGGCGAGGCGGTCGCCCGCGGCGGCTTCGAGCCGGCCGACGAACGCGGCGGGGTCGAAGCGGCGGCCGCGCAGCAGCCCGCCCGCGACCGACGAGCTCCGCTGGAGGAAGCCGAGCGACGACCCGACGCCGATCCGTGCGCCGAGCGAGAGCAGCCGTGCCCGCTCGACCGGCCCCGGCACTCCGGCCCACAGCTCCGCGTCGATCCCGTCCGCCCGCAGCCCGTCGGCGTAGCGGACCACCGCGTCCACGTCGAAGCACATCTGCGTGACGATCCCGCGGAGGTACGGCGCCCGCTCGCGCAGGTGCTTCGCGATGCTCTCGTCCGAGAGGTGCGGGTGCCCCTCGGGGTAGCCGGCGATGTCGACGGCCAGCTCGGGCCGCAGCTCGCGGGCGTCGCGGATGAGCTCGAGCGAGGTGGAGTAGCTGCCGGCGGCGCTCCTCGCATCGCCCGACACGACGAACGCCTCGTCGATCCCCGCGTCCCGCATCCGCCCGAGTGCGCGCTCCAGCGCCTCGCGACCCTCCACGTTCCGCGCCGCGAGGTGCGGCACGACCCGGAAGCCCCGGCCGGCCAGCTCCACCGCGGCGTCGATCGTCCGCGCCGTCCCGTGCTTCGGCAGGCTCGTCACGGTGAGCGTCACCGCGGCCGGATCGGGGAACGCCCGCTCCGCCTTCTCGCCGATGCCGTCCGACGGGATGATCTCGAAGCGCGCCCTGGTCACCCGCCCAGCCTCGCACGCGCCGGTGTCGGAGGGTCGCCCTACCCTGGAGGCGGTCGTCACCCGGCGGCCCGGGAGGGAGCCGTGTGTATCTCGAGGACGACCGCAGCGGAGGAGTCCGCCTCGTCACGAGCCCGACCGACCTCTCCTCCTGGTCGGCCTGCGAGTGGGCGGTGCTCCGGCGGCTCGACGCGACCCTCGGCCGCGCGCCCCGCGTCGTCGTCGAGGAGGACGCGATGCTGCAGCGCACCGCCGTGCTCGGCGACGCGCACGAGGTCGCCTTCCTCGCCAAGCTGAAGCGCACCCACGAGGTCCTCGAGTTCGCCCGCCCCGAGCGCGCGGACTACGCGAGGGCCGCCGACGAGGCCGTCGAGGCGATGCGCGCGGGCGTCGACGTGCTCTACCAGGCCACCTTCTACGACGGCACCTTCATCGGCTTCTCCGACTTCCTGCTCCGCACCGCGGACGGGGCCTACGAGGTCTACGACACCAAGCTCGCCCGGCACGCAAAGATCCCGGCGCTGCTGCAGCTCGCCGCGTACGCGGAGCAGATGGCGGCGCGGGGGATCCGTGTCGGCGAGAAGGTCCACCTCGTCCTCGGCGACGGCACGACCACCAGCCACGACCTCGCGACGATCGCCCCCGTGCAGCGGGCGCAGCGCGCCCGGCTGCGCGCCGTCCTGGAGGAGCACCTCGCCGCGACCGAGCCGGTGGCCTGGGGCGACCCGCGCGTCACCGCCTGCGGCCGCTGCGGCCTCTGCGCCCCCGAGGTGCAGGCCCACCGGGACCCGATCCTGGTCGCGGGCATGCGCCTCGACCAGCGCGCGAAGCTCGCCGCCGCCGGCATCACCACCCTCGACGCGCTCGCGGTGAGCGAGGGGCCGGTCCCCGGGATGAGCGCCGGCGCCGCGGAGACGCTGCGCGCCCAGGCCCGCCTGCAACTCGCCACCGAGGCCTCGGCCGACCACGTGCCTGTCGTCGAGGTCGTCGACGCCTCCGTGCTGACCGCCCTGCCCGCCCCCGACCCGGGCGATCTCTTCTTCGACTTCGAGGGCGACCCGCTGCACGCGGAGGACGGCCAGTGGGGCCTCGACTACCTCTTCGGCATGGTCGACCAGGACGAGGTCTTCACCGCGCTCTGGGCGCACGATCTGGCGGCCGAGCGCCGCGCCCTCGTCGACTTCCTCGCCCTCCTCCGCGAGCGGCGGGCGCGCTTCCCGCGGATGCACGTCTACCACTACGCCTCCTACGAGCGCAGCCATCTGCTCTCGCTCGCGCAGCGGCACGGCACGGGGGAGGAGGAGGTCGACGCGCTCCTGCGCGACGGCGTCCTCGTCGACCTCTACCCCGTCGTCCGCCGGGCGCTGCGCGTCGGCTCGCGCAGCTACTCGATCAAGAAGCTCGAGCCGCTCTACATGGGGGAGGAAGGGCGCGACGCCGAGGGAGTGACGAACGCGGCGGACAGCATCACCGAATACGTCGAGGCGCGGGCGCTGCTGCAGTCGGCCGATCGGGACGCCGCGTCGGCCGACGAGGACCCCGAGAGGGCCGAGGCCGACCGCCGCGAGGGCGAGCGCCGCCTCGCCGAGATCGGCGAGTACAACGCCTACGACTGCCGCTCCACTCTGCGCCTGCGCGACTGGCTGCGCTCGCTCGTCCCCGCCCGCGAGGAGGAGCCGCTCCCGCTCGTCGACGTCGATCTGCCCGTCCCGCGCGAGCCCGACCCGGTCGCCGTCGCCCTCCTCGCCGAGGTCGAGGGGATCGAGCCGCGCGAGCGCACCCCCGACCAGACCGCCCTCGCCCTCGCCGGCGCGGCGATCGACTACCACCGCCGCGAGGCGAAGACCTTCTGGCAGGAGCACTTCGACCGCCTGCGCCAGCCGCTCGACGACTGGGCCGACGCCCGCGACGTGGTCGTCGTCGAGCGGGTCGAGGTCGTCCGCGACTGGTCGACGCCGGCGCGGGCGCGCACCCTCTCCCGCGAGCTGCGGATCCTCGGCCGCCTCGCCCCGGGCAGCCGGCTCAGCATCGGCGCGAAGCCGTTCCTCGTCTACGACTCCCCGGCGCCGCCCGGGGCGCCCTCGCCCGGTCCGGGGATGCGCGGCGCCTCCGACCGCGCCGAGATTCTCGCCGCGTCCGACGACGGCGAGCGGATCGTCCTGCTGCTCAAGGAGGGCCTGCGGACGGGGGAGGACCCGCACGACGACGCCCCGATCGCCCTGGCGCCGGCGCCGCCGCCCCGGGCCGCGCCGCAGCCCGAGGCGATCGCGGAGTGGGGCGGCCAGGTGCTCGACGCCCTGCCCGCGCTGCTCGCCGACCCCGCCCTCGACGTGCTCCGGCGCGTGCCCCCGGCCGTCGTCGCGCCGGTCGAGGGCGACGACGTCATCGCCGCCGTCGTCGAGACCCTGCTCGGCCTCGAGCGCGCCACGCTCGCCGTCCAGGGCCCGCCCGGCACCGGTAAGACCTATGTCGGCTCGCACGTCATCGCCCGGCTCGTCACCGAGCACGGCTGGCGGGTCGGCGTCGTCGGGCAGTCCCACTCCGTCGTCGAGAACGTCCTGACCGCGGTCGTCGCGAAGGGCGTCGACCGCGCCCGGGTCGCGAAGGTGCCCAAGGCCGGCAGCTCCGCGGAGGCCCTCGCCGCCGTCGCCTGGACGCCGGTGAAGAACGGCGCCGCCCTCGCCGCGCTCGCCGAGGGCGGCGGCTGCGTCGTCGGCGGCACCGCCTGGACCTTCGCCAACGCGGGCAGCGTCCCGCGCCGCTCGCTCGACCTGCTGGTGATCGACGAGGCCGGCCAGTTCTCGCTCGCGCCGACCATCGCCTCCGCGATCGCCGCCGAGCGCGTGCTCCTCCTCGGCGACCCGCAGCAGCTCCCGCAGGTCAGTCAGGGCTCGCACCCCGAGCCGGTCGACGAGTCGGCGCTCGGCTGGCTCGCCGACGGCCACGACGTCCTGCCGCCCGCCTACGGCTACTTCCTCGCGCAGACCTACCGGATGCACCCCGCGCTCGCCGCCGCCGTGTCCGAGCTCTCCTACGAGGGCGCCCTCTCCTCCCGCGCCCCGGAGGTGCGCCGGCTCGACGGCGTCAGGCCCGGACTGCACGCGGTCCCGGTCGTGCACGCCGGCGACACCACCTCCTCCCCGGACGAGGCGCGCCGGGTCGTCGAGATCGCCCTCTCGATGGTCGGCCGCGCCTGGACCGACGAGCACGGCGAGCGCTCGCTCAGCGCCGCGGACGTCATCGTCGTCGCCCCGTACAACGCGCAGGGCGCGCTCCTCCGCGACGCCCTCGACGCGGCCGGGCTCGAGGAGACGCTGGTCGGCACGGTCGACCTCTTCCAGGGCCGGGAGGCGGTCGTCGCGATCGTGTCGCTCGCCGCCTCCTCCGGCGCCGACGTCCCGCGCGGCCTCGAGTTCCTGCTGCTGCCCAACCGGTTGAACGTCGCGATCTCGCGGGCGAAGTGGGCCGCCTACCTCGTGCACTCGCCGGCGCTCGCCGCCTCGCCGCCCACCTCGATGGCGGCGCTCGAGCGGCTCTCGCGCTTCATCCGCCTCCTCGAGATCGCGGAGGAGACGGCGCAGGAGTGACGGATTCCGTCGTGCAGATCCGCTCCACCTCCCGATTCCCGCGGTCCCGACCTTGAACCACGAGCGATTCCGTCGCTACGGTGGCTGCATGAGAATCCTCCTGGTCGGCGCCGGCGGCGTCGGCGACGCCTTCGCGAAGATCGCCGCTCGCCGCTCCTTCTTCGAGCAGATCATCGTCTGCGACTACGAGCTCGCCCGGGCCGAGCGGACCGTCGCCTGGATCCTCGAGCGGCACGGCGCCGACGGCGTCGAGAACCGCTTCGTCGCCGCGCGCATCGACGCCTCCGACGCCGAGAACGTCGAGACCGTCGCCCGCGCGCACGGCGCCACCCACGTGATGAACGCGGTCGAGCCGTCCTTCGTGCCGACGATCTTCGCGGGCGCCCTCGCCGCCGGCGCCGACTACGTCGACATGGCGATGAGCCTCTCCCGGCCGCACCCCGAGGAGCCGCACGCGAAGACCGGCCTGAAGCTCGGCGATGAGCAGTTCGCCGCCGCCCCCACGTGGGAATCCGCCGGCCGTCTCGCCCTGGTCGGCATGGGCGTCGAGCCCGGTCTCTCCGACGTCTTCGCCCGCTACGCCGCCGACCACCTGTTCGACGAGATCGACGAGTTGGGCGTCCGCGACGGCGCGAACCTCGTCGTCCGCGACGACTCCGGCGCCGAGATCTTCGCGCCCTCCTTCTCGATCTGGACGACCATCGAGGAGTGCCTGAACCCGCCGGTGATCTTCGAGAAGGACCGCGGCTGGTTCACGACGCCGCCGTTCTCCGAGCCGGAGGTGTTCGAGTTCCCCGAGGGGATCGGCCCCGTCGAGTGCGTCAACGTCGAGCACGAGGAGGTGCTGCTGATGCCGCGCTGGCTCGATGCGAAGCGGGTCACCTTCAAGTACGGCCTCGGCGCCGAGTTCATCGGCGTCCTCCGCACGCTCAACCTGCTCGGACTCGACCGCACCGAGCCGGTCCGGGTCCGCTCCGCCGACGGGCCGGTGCTGGTCTCGCCGCGCGACGTGGTCGCCGCGGGCCTGCCCGACCCGGCGAGCATCGGCCCGCGGATGACCGGCAAGACCTGCGCGGGCCTCTGGGTCTCCGGCGCCAAGGACGGCGAGCACCGCGAGGTGTACCTGTACCACGTCAGCGACAACGAGTGGACGATGGCCGAGTACGGCACCCAGTGCGTCGTCTGGCAGACCGCGCTCAACCCGGTGATCGCCCTCGAGCTGCTCGCGACGGGCGCCTGGTCCGGCTCCGGCGTACTCGGGCCGGAGGCGTTCGACGCCGAGCCGTTCCTCGAGCTGATGGCCCGCCCGCTCGACGAGGGCGGCTACGGCCAGCCGTGGCACGTCCGCGAGGACTGAGCGGGAGCGCGGTCGGCCGGGGCCGGGCGGGACGCCGGTCGATGCGGAGTGCGCGCGGATCCGGCCGGGCCGGGCCGGGCTCCGCCGGCGCCGCGACCCTAGGCTGAGGCCATGAGCAACGACGACGGGCTCGCCTCGGCGAGGGACGACGCACGCACGGCCCTCGAGGCCGCCCGACGACTGCAGGCCGAGGCTGCCGAGGCGCTGGCCCGCGCCGAGGCTGCTGCCGCGGCCCTCGAGGCGGTCGCCGGTCCGGAGGAGGCGGCCGCGCTCGTCGACGACGTGCGGCTGGTCGACGGCGGGCCGGGGGAGGGGCCCGCGCCCGCCGCAGTGCCCGCACCGGCCGAGGCGTCCGCGCCCGCTGCGGCACCTGCTCCCGAACCTGCTGCGGCATGCGCACCCGTACCGTCCGCCGCCCCCACGCCCGGACCGCTCGCCGAGTCCGCCGTCGACGTCGTCCGCGCCGGCTACGCCTTCACCGGCCCCGCCCTCGAGATCGGCGCCCTCGTCAACGGCGACGCCCGCGCCGACGTCCCCGTCCGCATCCCGCTCGGGATGCTCAACCGCCACGGCCTCGTCGTCGGCGCGACCGGCACCGGCAAGACCAAGACGCTCCAGGTCCTCGCCGAGCAGCTCTCCGCGCACGGCGTCCCCGTCTTCGCCGCCGACATCAAGGGCGACCTGTCCGGACTCGCGACCGCCGGCACCGCCGACGAGAAGCTGCTCGCCCGCACCCGCACCATCGGCCAGGACTGGACCCCCGAGGCCGCCCCCGCCGAGTACTTCGCGCTCGGCGGCGTCGGCACCGGCGTCCCGGTCCGCGCGACGGTCACCGGCTTCGGCGCCCTGCTGCTGGCGAAGGTCCTCGGCCTCAACCACACCCAGGAGTCGAGCCTCGGCCTGGTCTTCCACTACGCCGAGAGCGCCGGCCTGCCGCTCGTCGACCTCTCCGACCTGCGCGCCGTGCTCACCTACCTCGTCGGCGACGAGGGCAAGGCCGAGCTGGCCGAGCTCGGCGGGCTGTCCAAGGCCACTGCCGGCGTCATCCTGCGCGAGCTGATCGCCTTCGCCGACCAGGGCGCCGACGTCTTCTTCGGCGAGCCCGAGATCGACACGGCCGAGTTCCTGCGCCTCGCGCCCGACGGCCGCGGCGTGGTCAGCCTGCTCGAGGTCCCCGGAGTCGCGGACAAGCCCGCGCTGTTCTCGACGTTCCTGATGTGGCTGCTCGCCGACCTCTTCAACGACCTGCCCGAGGTCGGCGACCTCGACCGGCCCAAGCTGGTCTTCTTCTTCGACGAGGCGCACCTGCTCTTCCGCGACGCCTCGAAGGACTTCCTCGCCGCCATCACGCAGACCGTGCGGCTGATCCGCTCGAAGGGCGTCGGCATCGTCTTCGTGACGCAGACCCCGAAGGACGTGCCGAGCGACGTGCTCGCGCAGCTCGGCTCGCGGATCCAGCACCAGCTGCGCGCGCACACCCCCGACGACGCGAAGGCCCTGCGCGCCACGGTCTCGACCTACCCCGAGAGCGACTACGACCTCGGCGAGGTGCTGCAGGCGCTGCCGATCGGCGAGGCGATCGTGACGGTGATGAACGAGCGCGGCGCGCCGACCCCGGTCGCCTGGACCCGGCTCCGGGCACCGCGCGGCTCGATGGCGCCGACCCCCGAGGCCGAGCGGGAGGCGAGCGTCCAGCGCTCCCCGCTGCTCGCCCGCTACGGCACCCCGCTCGACCGCGACTCGGCTCGCGAGATCCTCACGCGCCGCCTCGACGCGGCCGCCGACGCCGAGGAGGCCTGCGCCGCCGCCGAGGAGCAGGCGGAGGAGGAGGCCCGCCGCGCGAAGGAGCAGGCCGCGGAGGCCGCCCGCAGCGCCAAGGAGCAGGCCGCCGACGACGCCCGCCGCGCCAAGGAGGACGCCCGCGCCGCCGCCCAGCGGGCCAAGGATCGCGCCGCCGCCGAGCGCCGCGCCGACCAGGCGGCCGAGCGCTCCCGCCGCCGCACCGCGCCCACCACCCGCTCCCGCTCCACCCGCCGCGACAAGACCGTCGTCGAGGAGGTCCTCGGCTCCTCGGTCGGGAAGACCTTGTTGCGCGAGGTCGTCCGAGGCATCTTCGGCACGGCCCGCCGCGGCCGCTGACACCACCGTCTGCGGCGTTGTCGTCAGTCGCGATACCGCCGGTATCGCTCCTTCCTCCGCCTTGCAGCCGGCGGCGTCAGCGCCCGCGGCCTGCGGGCGCTGACGGGGCGATCTGCGGCGTTGTCGTCGGGCCCGATACCGCCGGTATCGCTTCCTCCTCCGCCTTACAGCTCACCCCGTCAGCGCCCGCGGTGACTGCTGGGCCCTGCTGATATCTGCGGCGTTGTCGTCGGGCCCGATACCGCCGGTATCGCTTCCTCCTCCGCCTTGCAGCTCACCCCGTCAGCGCCCGCGGTGACTGCTGGGCCCTGCTGATATCTGCGGCGCGCGCCCCCTTCATGCTGATCGAGTAGCCCGCGCAGCGGGCGTATCGAGATCCACGTCACCAGCACTCCCGGTGCACGGCCGCTAACGCCGTCGTGTTAGCGTCGTTACTCGTGACCGAGAGCCCGACGACCCGCGACCGCATCCTCAGCGCGACGGCGGCGCTGCTCGCGGAGGGCGGCCGCGACGCCGTCTCGACGCGGGCGATCAGCTCGGCGGCCGGCGTCCAGGCGCCCACCATCTACCGCACCTTCGGCGACCTCCGCGGCCTGCTCGACTCCGTCGCCGCCGCGGGATTCGCCTCCGCCCAGGCCGAGTTCGACGCCGTCGACGCACCCGCCGACCCCGTCGACGCCCTCCGCGCCGCCTGGGACCACCACATCGCCTTCGGCCTCGCCGAGCCGCACCTCTACGCCCTGATGTTCACCGGGCGACCGGGGGAGGAGTCGGAGGCGGCCCGTCTCGCCCGCGGCGTCCTCGCCGCCCACGTCCGCGCCGTCGCGGAGGCCGGCCGCCTGACCGTCGAGGTCGAGCACGCCGCGCGCCTCCTGCAGTCCGCAGCCCTCGGCTGCACCCTCACCCTCGCGTCCACGCCGGACGACGAGCTCTCCGCCCGCTCCCGCGAGGCCGTCCTCGCCGCGATCACCACGGCGGAGGCGGGCCCGACCGACCCCGCCGCCCGCGCCTTCGCCGCCCACGCGGTCGCCCTGCGCACCGCGCTGCCCGGCGTCGCGGGCCTGACCGCCGCCGAGTCCGCCCTCCTCGACGAGTGGCTCCTGCGCCTCACCCGCTGACCAGCGCGCCGACTCGCCCGAGAAGGCTCGTTCTCCACCCCGGGAACGAGCCTTCTCGGGCGACTCGAAAGCCGTCTCGGGCGACTCGGCGGGGGAGGCGCGGTGCGCCGTCAAGCAGAGAACGGCGCCGCAGCTGGCGAGAGCGTGCGGCGCCGTTCGGCGGAGGATGGGGGATTCGAACCCCCGAGGGCTTGCACCCAACACGCTTTCCAAGCGTGCGCCATAGGCCACTAGGCGAATCCTCCTGGCGCGACCGTGGCCGCGACTCATCGATACTAGCCGGTGCCGGCGCCCTCCGCTGACCACGGCACCGCGACGGCCGTGCCCGCACCCCGCCGGCGTCGGTTAGACTGTCTCCCGGCTCCCCGCGTGGCGCCATCCAGGCCAACTCCCCCAGGGCGGAAACGCAGCAAGGGTAACCGGGCTCTGGCGGGTGCGCGGGGGGTCTTTCCTCTTAAGCGGCGCGAGCGCCTGTGCGCCGCCCACGGGGCGCCGCCGCCCTGCGGGCGCCCGGCTCCGGAACGCCGCAGGCTCATGGCTGCGCCGCACCGGCCCCCGCCGCCCTGCGCCCGGCCCCTGCATGCTGCGGGCCCGCTGCGACGTCACGAGTCCGTGGCGCCTGAGTCGGCCCGCCTCTCCTCCACAGCCCGCGGCTCCTGCACGCTCTCCCATCCGGGGCACCCGCCCAGCCTCCGTAGGGTGCCCGTCGCTAGGCTTGCGCCGATGGTTCAGAGCATCTACATCTCGTCCGCCGAAGGTCATTCGGGCAAGTCCACGGTCGCCCTCGGCGTCCTCGACCTGCTCAGCAGTCAGGTGCAGCGGGTCGGCGTCTTCCGCCCGATCGCCCGCTCCACCTCCGAGCGCGACTACGTGCTCGAGATGCTGCTCGGCCACTCCGACTCGGGTCTCGCCTACGACGACTGCATCGGCGTCACCTACGAGGACGTGCACGCCGACGGCGAGGCCGCCCTCTCCCGCATCGTCGAGCGCTACAAGGCCGTCGAGGCGCAGTGCGACACCGTCGTGATCCTCGGCTCCGACTACACCGACGTCGGCAGCCCGACGGAGCTCGGCTACAACGCGCGCATCGCGGCGAACCTCGGCGCTCCCGTCCTCCTCGTCCTCACAGGTCGCGACCCGTCCCGGAGCGAGCAGCTCGGCCAGGCACCCGCCCGCACGCCCGACGAGATGCGGCAGATCACCGAGCTCGCCGCGGTCGAGCTGCGCACCGCGCACGCGAGCCTCATCGGCGTCGTCGCCAACCGCGCCGATCCGGGCACCTCGGAGCAGGCCGTCGCCGCGATCCGCGAGGCCCTGCCCTCCGGCGCTCCGGTCTGGGCGATCCACGAGGACCCGTCCCTGGTCGCCCCGAGTGTCTCCCGCATCATCGACGCCGTGGACGGCGTCTTCGTCGCGGGCGACCCGGAGCTGCTCGGCCGCGAGGCCCTCGGCGTGGTCGTCGCCGGCATGTCGATGGTCAACGTGCTGCCGCGCCTGATGGAGGGCGGTGTCGTCATCGTCCCCGGCGACCGGCCCGAGGTCGTGCTCGCCGTGATCATGGCGCACGCCTCCGGCAACTTCCCGACGGTCTCCGCGATCATCCTCAACGGCGGCTTCGAGCTGCAGGAGCCGATCGTGCGCCTCATCGAGGGCGTCGACAACCGCCTGCCGATCGTGATGACCGAGCTCGGCACCTACGACACCGCGGTGCGCGTCACCGCCGCACGCGGCCGCCTCGCCGCCGACTCGCCGCGCAAGCGCGATACCTCCCTCGCCCTGTTCGCCGAGGCGATCGACCCGGTCGAGCTGCTCACCCTCCTCGACGTCGGCCGCTCCGAGGTCGTCACCCCGCTGATGTTCGAGTACGGCCTGATCGAGCGCGCCCGCATCGCCGACCGGCACATCGTGCTGCCCGAGGGCGGCGACGACCGCATCCTCCGCGCCGCCGCGACCGTGCTCAAGCGCGGCATCGCCCGCCTCACGATCCTCGGCGAGGAGGTCGAGGTCCGCTCCCGCGCCGCGAGCCTGGGCCTGGACATCGACGGCGCCCGCGTCCTCAGCGTCCTCGACCCGGAGCACCGCAACCGCTTCGCCGAGGAGTACGCCCGCATCCGCGCGCACAAGGGCATCACCTTCGACCACGCCTACGACACCGTCACCGACGTCTCCTACTTCGGCACGATGATGGTGCAGCTCGGCCTCGCCGACGGCATGGTCTCGGGAGCCGCGCACACCACCGCGCACACCATCCGCCCCGGCTTCGAGATCATCAAGACGAGCCCCGGCGTCTCCGTCGTCTCGAGCGTGTTCCTGATGGCGCTGGCCGACCGCGTCCTCGTCTACGGCGACTGCGCCGTGAACCCCGACCCGACCGAGGCGCAGCTGGCCGACATCGCGATCTCCTCCGCCGAGACGGCGCAGCAGTTCGGCATCGACCCGCGGATCGCGATGCTCTCCTACTCCACCGGCGAGAGCGGAGCGGGCGCCGACGTCGAGAAGGTCCGCGCCGCCACCGCGCTCGTCCGCGAGCGCCGCCCCGACCTGCTCGTCGAGGGCCCGATCCAGTACGACGCCGCCGCGGACGCGGCCGTCGCCGCCTCGAAGATGCCCGGCTCGCAGGTCGCCGGCCGCGCGACGGTGTTCATCTTCCCCGACCTCAACACGGGCAACAACACCTACAAGGCCGTGCAGCGCTCGGCCGGCGCCGTCGCGATCGGTCCTGTCCTGCAGGGCCTGCGGAAGCCGGTCAACGACCTCTCCCGCGGCGCCCTCGTGCAGGACATCGTCAACACCGTCGCGATCACCGCGATCCAGGCGGCGACCCAGGCCATCGTCCCGCCGACCTCCGCCATCCCCGTCGTGCGCTGAGGGCCACCCGCCCGAGCGCCCCGTCCGACCCCGAACCCCCAGGAGTCCCACCGTGTCCGTCGTCCTCGTCGTCAACAGCGGCTCGTCGTCCTTCAAGTACCAGCTCATCGAGATGACGACGGAGGAGACGCTCGCCAGCGGCCTCGTCGAGCGGATCGGCGAGGAGACCGGCCGCACCAAGCACAGCCACGACGGCGACACGGTCGAGTTCGAGACGCCGATCCCGGACCACACGGCCGGCTTCGACGCGATGATCCGCGCCTTCGCCGAGCACGGCCCGAGCCTCGACGAGTTCCCGCCGATCGCCGTCGGCCACCGCGTCGTGCACGGCGGCAAGCGCTTCTACGAGCCGACCGTCGTCACCGACCTCGTGAAGATCAACATCGAGGACCTCAGCGACCTCGCCCCGCTGCACAACCCCGCCAACCTCGAGGGCATCGAGGCCGCGCAGAAGGCGTTCCCGGACGTCCCGCACGTCGCCGTCTTCGACACCGCGTTCCACCACACCATCCCCGCGGCGGCCTCCACCTACGCGATCCCCGCCGAGCTCGCCGACAAGCACCGCATCCGCCGCTACGGCTTCCACGGCACCTCGCACAAGTTCGTCTCCGAGGCGGCCGCCGCGTTCCTCGGCCGCCGCCGCTCCGACCTCAAGACGATCGTCCTGCACCTCGGCAACGGCGCCTCCGCCTGCGCGATCGACGGCGGCGCCTCCGTCGAGACCTCGATGGGCATGACCCCGCTCGAGGGCCTCGTGATGGGCACCCGCTCCGGCGACCTCGACCCCGCCGTCGTCTTCCACCTCGCCCGCAAGGCCGGCCTCTCCACCGACGAGCTCGACACCGTGCTCAACCGCCGCAGCGGACTCCTCGGCCTCTCCGGCCGCGGCGACATGCGCGACGTGCAGGACGCGGCCGAAGCCGGCGACGAGACCGCCATCGCCGCACTCGAGGTCTACTACCACCGCCTCCGCCACTACGTCGGCGCCTACTACGCCCAGCTGGGCCGGGTCGACGCCATCGTCTTCACCGCCGGAGTCGGCGAGAACGTCCCCGCCGTCCGCGCCGGCGCCCTCCGCGGCCTCGAGGGCCTCGGCATCGAGCTCGACCCCGAGCGCAACACCGCCCGCGACCGCAGCCCCCGCCGCATCTCCACCGACGACTCCCGCGTCGCCGTCCTCGTCATCCCCACCAACGAGGAGCTGGAGATCGCTCGGCAGTCCTTGTCGGTCGTCTAGCAGCTTCGCTGCTAGACGATTCGCGGTCGGCTTGCACAGGTGGGAGCGTTCTGTGGAGCGGGTCGCGTCGGGCTGCCCTGAATCGCTGGCACGCGATTCCGGGTCGCGGCCCTCTGCCCTGCCCGTGCAAGCCCGGTGCGGCCGACGTCCTCGGTGGTCGCGTGAGCAACGGTGGGGCAGCGCTATCGCGCGAGCTGCTTCCGGCGACGGTGAACGTGCGAGCAGTGGAAGGGCCGCGCTGACGCGCGAGCTGCTTCCGGGGACTTCGCTGGTGGGCCTGCGAGCAGCGGTGGGGCCGCGCTGCGCGCGAGCTGCTGCCTTCCGCGGTCGCTGCCCCTGCATGCTGGTCGAGGAGCCGCGGGACGCGGCGTATCGAGACCCCGCGTCAGTCGGCGAGGCGGGCGTCGCCCGCGTAGACGTTGAAGCCGGCGCCGCGGCTGAAGCCGATGAGGGTGAGACCCGCGTCGCGGGCGAGGTCGACGGCGAGCGAGGACGGGGCGCCGACCGCCGCGAGGAGGGGGATGCCCGCCATCACGGCCTTCTGGACGAGTTCGAACGAGGCGCGGCCCGACACCTGCAGCAGCGTGCCGCGCAACGGCAGCCGTCCCTCGCGCAGGCCCCAGCCGACGACCTTGTCGACCGCGTTGTGCCGCCCCACGTCCTCCCGCAGGGCCAGCAGCGAGCCGTCGGCGTCGAAGAGGCCGGCCGCGTGCAGGCCGCCGGTCCGCTCGAACACGGCCTGCGCCTCCCGCAGCCGGTCCGGCAGTGACACGAGCAGCTCGGTCGACACCCGCAGCGGATCCTCCGCCACGCTCCACGCCGACTCCGTCGCGACCGCCTCGAGCGACGCCAGCCCGCACACCCCGCACGAGCTCGACGTGTACACCGAGCGCTCGCGGTCGAGCAGGATCTCCGCGCGGCCCCCGCGCACCGTCGCGTCGATCACGTTGTAGGTGTTCTCGCTCGGCCCCGCACCGCTCGCGCAGTAGCGCATCGCCGCGAGCTGCTCCGTCGAGGTGAGCACCCCCTCCGACACCAGGAAGCCGGCGACCAGGTCGAAGTCCTCCCCGGGCGTGCGCATGGTGACGCTGAAGCGCCGCCCACCCACGCGGATCTCGAGCGGCTCCTCGACGGCCAGCACGTCCTCGCGGCGGCGGGTCGGCTCCCCGGCGCGGACGGCGATCAGGCGGGTCCGGGCGACGGCACGGCTCATGGGGTCCTCCTCGACGCGGCTGGCGCACCGCCCGCGACCTGAGAGCCCGGACGGCCGGCGCTCATCCTCCCACCCGCTCCCCGACGTAGCATGCAGGAATGGTCGATGACGCCGAAGCCCGCGAGAACCCGATCGACGAGAGCGCCGTCACGGTCGGCGCCCCGAAGAGGCGGGCCGTCGGCATCCCCGGCGTCGCGCACGCGCTGCAGATCTCGCTCAAGCAGATGGGTCCGCTGCGCAGCGCCGAGACGCTCCTCCGGGTGAACCAGAAGACCGGCTTCGACTGCCCCGGCTGCGCGTGGCCCGAGGCCGACAAGCGGCACGTCGCGGAGTTCTGCGAGAACGGCGCGAAGGCGGTCGCCGAGGAGGCGACGCTGCGCACCGTCACGGCCGACTTCTTCGCCGCGCACTCGATGACCGAGCTCGAGGGCTGGGACGACTACCAGCTCGGCCAGCAGGGCCGCCTCACGGAGCCGATGCTCCTGGACGAGGGCGCGACGCACTACCGCCCGGTCGGCTGGGACGAGGCGCTCGACGTCGTCGCGGACGAGCTGCGCGCCTGCGCCGATCCCGACCAGGCGATCTTCTACACCTCGGGCCGCACCTCCAACGAGGCCGCGTTCGTCTACCAGCTGCTGGTGCGCGGCTTCGGCACCAACAATCTGCCGGACTGCTCGAACATGTGCCACGAGTCCAGCGGGTCCGCGCTGACCGAGACGATCGGCATCGGCAAGGGCTCGGTCAGCCTCCGCGACGTCGAGCGGGCGCCGCTGCTGATCGTCGCCGGCCAGAACCCGGGCACCAACCACCCGCGGATGCTCACCGCGCTCGAGCGGGCGAAGCGCGCGGGCGGCACGATCGTCGCGATCAACCCGCTGCCCGAGGCGGGCCTGCTGCGCTTCGAGAACCCGCAGACCGTGCGCGGCATGATCGGCGGCGGCACGGCGCTCGCCGACCACTTCCTCCAGGTGCGGCTGGGCGGCGACCAGGCGCTCTTCCAGGGCTTCGGCAAGGCGCTCCTCGACGCGGAGGAGGCGCGCGGCGGGGTCTTCGACCGCGCCTTCATCGCCGAGAGCACCGACGGCCTCGAGGGCTACCTCGACGAGATCCGCGGCACCGAGTGGTCCGAGATCGAGCGGGCGAGCGGGATCGACGAGGCCCGCATCCGCGAGATCGCCGAGCAGATCGCGGCGAGCGAGGGCACCATCGTCTGCTGGGCGATGGGCCTCACGCAGCACGCGCACTCCGTCGCGACCCTCAAGGACGTCGTGAACGTCCTGCTGCTGACCGGCAACATCGGCAAGCCGGGCGCGGGCGTCTGCCCGGTGCGCGGCCACTCGAACGTGCAGGGCGACCGCACGATGGGGATCTTCGAGCGGATGCCCGACTCCTTCCACGACGCGCTCGACCGCGAGTTCTCCTTCACCTCGCCGCGCGAGCACGGCACCGACACGGTCGCCGCGATCCGGGCGATGCGCGACGGGAAGGCCCGCGTCTTCATGGGCCTCGGCGGCAACTTCGCCCGGGCGACCCCGGACACCGCCGTGACCGAGGCCGCGATGCGCTCGCTCGCCCTCACGGTGCACGTCTCGACCAAGCTCAACCGCTCGCACGTCGTCACCGGCCGCCGCGCGCTGATCCTGCCGACCCTCGGCCGCACCGACTCCGACAAGCGCGCCACGGGGGAGCAGCGGGTCACCGTCGAGGACTCGATGAGCGCCGTGCACGCCTCCCGCGGGCGGCTCGCGCCGCCGAGTCCGGTCCTGCAGTCCGAGGTCGCCATCCTCACCGGCATCGCGGAGCGCCTGCTCGCCGATCGCCCGAACACGCCGGTCGTCGACTGGGCGGCGCTGCGCGAGGACTACCGCCTGATCCGCCGGCACATCGCCGCCGTCGTCCCCGGCTTCGAGGACTTCGAGCGCCGCGTGAACGAGCCGGGCGGCTTCGTGCTGCCCAACCCGCCGCGCGACGAGCGCCGCTTCGCCACCGCGACCGGCCTCGCCCGCTTCACCGCGAACCCGCTGCAGTACCCGAAGGTCCCGGAGGGGCGCCTGCTGCTGCAGACGCTGCGCTCGCACGACCAGTTCAACACCACGATCTACGGCAAGGACGACCGCTACCGCGGCATCCACGGCGGCCGTCGCGTCGTCTTCGTGCACGCCGACGACATCGCCGAGCAGGGCCTCGCCGACGGCGCGATGGTCGATCTGGTCTCGGAGTGGGAGGACGGCCTCGAGCGCCGGGCCCCGTCCTTCCGCGTCGTCGCGTACGACACTCCGCGCGGCTGCATCGCGGCCTACTACCCCGAGACGAACGTGCTCGTCCCGCTCGACTCCACCGCGGCCGTCAGCGGCACCCCCACCTCGAAGTCCGTCGTCGTCCGCCTGGAGCCGGCCGCCTGAGTGGCCGGCCGCTCATGCTGCGCGAGCGGCTGCGCTGCATGCTGGTCGAGTAGCCGCGCAGCGGCGTATCGAGACCCGCCCTTCCTAACGTTGGTGGATCTCGATACGCCCGCTGCGCGGGCTACTCGATCAGCATGAAGGCGGGCCACTCGCTACGGCCGCTGCGGAACTTGCTGGTCGAGTAGCCGCGGAGCGGTGTATCGAGACCCACCCCCGTCAGCCCTCGGGTCGTCGGAGTCCGCCCGCGCTCACCACGGCAGCCGCAGCAGCCGCACCCTCTCGCCGGCCCCGGCACCGCCCGCCGGAACGACGGCGACAGCCTCCGCCACCGTCAGCCCCGAGAGCATGTGCGAGCGGATCCCGTGCACCGCCCGCCAGACGCCGTCCGCCTCGACGACCGGCACGAGCACGGTCGACCCGTCGCGCCCCAGCGGCTCGCCCAGCACGCCCTGACGCAGCACCGGCGCGGCGGCCCCGCTCGCCGCATCGAGCGCCGGCGGCAGGAACGACAGCGCCGCGAGGAAGGCCGCGAGCGGGTTCCCGGGCAGCGCCAGCACCACCGCGCCCCCGGGCAGCGACGCGATCACCGTCGGATGCCCCGGCCGCATCGCGACCCCGTCGACGACGAGGGTCGCTTCCGCGATCCGGAGCGCCCGCCGCACCGCGTCCACCCGCGACCGCCCGGTCCCGCCCGTCGTGATCTGCAGCGGAGCCGTGCTCGCGAGCAGCGCTGCGGCGATCGCCTCATCGTCGTCGCCGAGCCGCCGCACCGATCCCACCGCACCCCCGCCGCGCGCGACGAGCGGCGGCAGCAGCGGCGTGAACGCGTCCCGGACGCGGCCAGCCCCCGGCATCCCCGCGGTGTCGACCTCGTCCCCGGTGAAGAGCAGATCGACCGTCACCGGCCGCCGCACGACGAGCTCGTCGAAGCCCGCGATCGCGAGCAGCGCCAGGTGCGCCGGCCGCAGCCGCACGCCGGAGTCGACGAGCGCGGTTCCGGCCGGGGCCTCGTCGCCCGCGCTGCGGATGTGCCGTCCGAGCGGCACCGGGTGCTCCGAGGAGAGCACGTCCCCGATCACCCGGCCGCGCTCGCTCGGAAGGACGCTCTCGCACCACTCCGGCACGACCCCGCCGGTGACGATCGGCTCGGCGCTGCCCGGTCCGAGGCGCCAGGGCGACGCCCCGCGGACGGCCCAGCCGTCCATCGCCGAGGAGTCGTAATGGGGGAGCGGTCGCGGTGCGAGCACGGAGCCCGCCGTGACGCAGCCCTCCGCCTCGAGCAGCGGGACCGTCGCGAGCGGCCCGGGAGCGGTCGCCGCGGCGATCCGCGCGCGAGCGCCGTCCCAGTCGATGTCGCTCATCCGTCCATTCTGGTCGCGCCCGCGGTGGGCCGGCGACGGCACCGGATCCGCGGACCCGGCGCCGTCGCGGTCACGGGCTCAGCCGAGGTACCCGTTCGGGTTCAGCACGAACTTCTTCGCGGCGCCCTTGTCGAAGTCGGCGTAGCCCTGCGGCGCCTCGTCCAGCGAGATGGCCGTGGCTTGCACCGCCTTCGCGATCTGCACCTTGTCGTGCAGGATCGCCATCATCAGCGAGCGGTTGTACTTCATCACCGGGCACTGGCCGGTCGTGAAGGACAGCGACTTCGCCCAGCCCAGCCCGAGGCGGATCGAGAGCGAGCCCTCCTGCGCGGCCTCGTCCACGCCGCCCGGGTCACCGGTGACGTAGAGCCCCGGGATGCCGAGCGCGCCGCCCGCCGCGGTGATCGACATCAGCGAGTTCAGCACGGTGGCCGGCGCCTCGGTGCCGGAGTCGGCCCCGTTGCCGTGCGCCTCGAAGCCCACGGCGTCCACGCCGCAGTCGACCTCCGGCACGCCGAGGATCTGCTCGATCTGCCCGGCCGGGTCGCCCTTGGAGACGTCGACGGTCTCGCAGCCGAACGAGCGCGCCTGCGCGAGCCGCTCCTCGTTGAGGTCCGCGACGATCACGACGGCCGCGCCGAGCAGCTGCGCACCGACGGCCGCGGCGAGTCCGACCGGGCCCGCCCCGGCGACGTAGACCGTCGAGCCGACGCCGACGCCCGCGGTGACCGCGCCGTGGAAGCCGGTCGGGAAGATGTCCGAGAGCATCGTGAGGTCGAGGATCTTCTCCAGCGCCTGGTCGCGGTCGGGGAAGACGAGCAGGTTCCAGTCCGCGTAGGGGACCATCACGTACTCGGCCTGGCCGCCGACCCAGCCGCCCATGTCGACGTAGCCGTAGGCGCTGCCCGGGCGGTCCGGGTTCACGTTCAGGCAGATGCCGGTCTTGCGCTCCTTGCAGTTGCGGCAGCGGCCGCAGGCGATGTTGAACGGCACCGAGACGATGTCGCCGACCTTGACGAACTCGACGTCCGGCCCCACCTCGACGACCTCGCCCGTGATCTCGTGCCCGAGGACCAGATCGGCGGGAGCGGTGGTGCGCCCGCGGACCATGTGCTGGTCCGAGCCGCAGATGTTGGTCGAGACGGTGCGGAGGATCGCGCCGTGCGGCAGCTTCCTGCCGATGTTCGCCGGGTTCACGCCCGGCCCGTCCTTCAGCTCGAAGGTCGGGTAGTCGATGTCGATGACCTCGACGACGCCGGGGCTCTTGTAGGCGACTGCTCTGTTGCCTGACATGCGGTTCTCCTTCACGGGATGCGACCGCGGTGCGTGAGCGCCCGCGGGAGCCGCGCCGCAGTCGTCCGGAGAAGGTCCGCGGCGTCGGGGCTCGAGCGAAACGTACGCCCGAAGCCTGGTGCCGGATCGGGGTGGAGGGAGTAGCGTCTCAGGATTCGTGCGTACGCATGCGGATCGCCTCGAGCGACGTCTGCACCGCCGCGTCGAGCGCCTCTCGGTCGCCGCCCTGCAGTCCCGCGGCGTAGCCGGCGAGGAACGTTGTCAGCGGAGCGGCCGGCCGCACCACGCCGTGCGCCGCGTCGCCGGCCAGGGAGAGCAGGGCGTCGCGCTCGACCGGAACATCGGCGAGGCCGAGGGCGGCGCTCAGCTCGTCCCACCAGGCGGCGAGCAGTGCGGCGGTGTCCTCGCGGGCGTCCGGGGCGGAGGAAGGGGTCGCGTTCGTGTCGTGGGTCACGCGTTCAGTCTGCGCCCGGTTCGGATCCTGCGCCCGGCGCGCTCTCCGCGCCCGGCACGGCGATGCCGTGGCGGCGGGCGTCGGCGCGGTCGTCGACGTCCGCGGTCGATCCGGCCGGCACCTCGACGAGCCGCACGGCCAGCCCCGCCAGGAGCGCGCGGACGGAGGCGCCGTCGACCGCGGGGAGCCCAGTCACGGCGGCGGTCAGTGCGGCTCGGCGGTGCAGACCGAGGAGGAGCTGCGCGCGTCCGTCCCCGTCGACGGCGAGCAGGGCGTCGGTCGCGGGATCGGCGGAGGCGGCGTCCGCCAGCAGTCGGTCGAGCGCGGGGGCCGGATCGACCAGGTCGGCCGCGAGCACGGCGATCCAGTCGGCCGCGTCGTCCCGCGCGAGCAGGGGCAGCGCCGCCGCGAGACCGGCGACCGGTCCGCCGAACGCAGGCCGCTCCTGGACGAGGAGCGCCGCTCCTATCCCGCCGCGGAGCTCCGGCGGTCCCGCGACCACGACGCGCCGGGCGCCGGCGACAGCGGTCAGCGCGTGCGCGAGAAGCGTCGAGCCGTCGTGCTCGAGCAGCGGCTTGGCCGCGCCGCCGAGGCGCTCGCCGCGTCCGCCGGCGAGGACGACGGCGTCGAACGGGGGAGTGCTGGGGCGGCCGGTCACGGCCTCGAGGCTACGGGAGGCGGCGGCTCCGGCGACCCGCGTCCGGTGTCGGAGGTCGCGGCTACTCTTGTCGGGTGGTAGCAGCCCTGTATCGCCGGTACCGGCCGGAGACGTTCGCCGAGATGATCGGCCAGTCCCAGGTGACCGATCCGCTCATGACGGCGCTACGCACCAATCGCGTCAATCACGCGTACCTCTTCAGCGGTCCGCGCGGCTGCGGCAAGACCACCTCGGCGCGCATCCTCGCCCGCTGCCTCAACTGCGCCCAGGGCCCGACGGACACTCCGTGCGGCGTCTGCGACAGCTGCGTCGAGCTCAGCCGCGACGGCCAGGGCTCGCTCGACGTGGTCGAGATCGACGCCGCGAGTCACAACGGTGTCGACGACGCGCGCGACCTGCGCGAGCGGGCGATCTTCGCCCCGGCCCGCGACCGCTTCAAGATCTTCATCCTCGACGAGGCGCACATGGTGACGCCGCAGGGCTTCAACGCGCTGCTCAAGATCGTCGAGGAGCCGCCGGAGCACGTGAAGTTCATCTTCGCGACGACCGAGCCCGACAAGGTCATCGGCACGATCCGCTCGCGCACGCACCACTACCCGTTCCGGCTCGTCCCGCCCGCGCAGATGCTCGACTACACGCAGGAGCTCTGCGAGCGCGAGAAGGTGAGTGTCGCCGCGGGCGTGCTCCCGCTGGTCGTGCGGGCCGGCGGCGGCTCGGTCCGCGACACCCTCTCCCTCCTCGACCAGCTGATGGCCGGCTCCGAGGACGAGACGGTCGAGTACGAGCGCGCGGTCGCCCTGCTCGGCTACACCCACGGCGCGCTGCTCGACGAGGTCGTCGACGCGCTCGCCGAGCACGACTCCGCCGAGGCGTTCGGCGCCGTCGACCGGGTCATCCAGACCGGTCAGGACCCGCGCCGCTTCGTCGAGGACCTGCTCGAGAAGCTCCGCGACCTCATCGTCGTCGCCGCTACCGGAGGCGCGGCCTCCGCGGTCCTGCGCGGCGTGTCCCAGGACGAGCTCGACCGGATGGCCGGCCAGTCGCGCGCGCTCGGCCTCGGCGAGCTCTCCCGCATCGCCGACATCGTGAACGACGCGCTCACCGAGATGACGGGCGCGACCTCGCCGCGGCTGCACCTCGAGCTGATGATCGCGCGCACGCTGGTGCACGGCTCCGGCGCGGCGGCCGCCCCGGCGTCCGTCGTGGTGCCGGCGCCGTCGCAGGCCGCCCCGGCGCCGATGCGGCCGTCCGCCGACCCGCGTGCCCCGGAGTCGCGCGCGCCCGAGTCCCGTGCCGCTTCCTCCCGCGCACCCGAGACCCGCGCACCCGAGTCGCGCATGCCCGAGCCGCACCTCCCCTCGCACGCCGCGACGCCGGAGTCGGTGCCGGAGTCGATCGCGGCGGCCCCACGCGTCGAGGCCCCGGTCGTCTCCGCGGCGTCCGCCGATGCAGGCTCCGGCGCGGCCTCGCGGTCATCCGCGCCCGACGCCGTCCCGGGTGCCGCCGCCGACTCGACCCCGGCCGACTCGACTCCCGCCGACTCGACTCCCGCCGACTCGAGGCAGGCCGACGCCGCGACTCCGAGCCCGGCCGCGCCCGCTCCGGCGCCCCACCCCTCCGCGGCGGACGAGCCCGGCGGCGTCACCCTGCAGCGGATGAAGGACAGCTGGCCCGAGATCCTCGAGGTCGTGCAGAAGGCCCGGATGACGGCCTGGCTCGTCGCCTACACCGCACAGGTGCGGGCGCTGAAGGACGACGTCCTCACGCTCTCCTTCCCGAGCCAGAACGACGTCGACTCGTTCAAGATGGCCGGCAGCGCCGGCCAGCCCGGCGTCAGCGAGCACCTGCGCCAGGCGATCCAGCAGGTCCTCGGCCTCCGGGTCAAGTACATCGCCCGTGTCGAGCCCCGCGCGACCGCGCCCGAGGCCGAGCGCGCCGCCGTCGAGGCGACCCCGACGCCCGCCGCCGAGCAGTCCGCCGCGCAGCAGCCCGCGGCATCGACCGCCCCCAGCGACCCCGACGAGTGGGCGACGGTCGCCATCCCGGCCGACCCGGCCCCCGCCGAGGTCGCCGCCGAGCCCGCGGTCGAGACGGTCGTCGCTCCCGAGCCGACCGACGTGCCGGTCCTCGCCCCGTCGCCGCGCTCCGCCCCGGTCGTCCCCGCGGAGGAGCCCCCGGTCCGCCCGGCCGCCGCGTCGGCCGGCCCCTCGGACGACGAGCCGCCGTTCGACGAGGAGCCGCCCGAGGAGGACATGCCGCCGGTCGAGCCGCCGATGCCCGACTCCTGGGCGACCGTCGCGCCCCCCGGCGAGCCGTCCGCGCCCCCGGCGCCCGTCGCTCCCGCGCCCGTCCGTGCCCGCGAGCGGCCCGAGCCGGCGCCCCGCCCGGTGACCCGCACCACCCGCTCGGCCACGGCCGACGGCCGCCAGCGCTACGGCGAGGCGGTGGTGCGCGAGATCCTCGGCGCCCAGTTCATCGAGGAGCAGCCGCACGTCCCGCGCGGTCCGCGGGTGACCGGCGCATGACCCTCGCCCCGCTCCTCGCTCCCGCTCTCCTCACCACTGAGTCCGCATCCCGAGAGGAGGCGACCGCATGTACGAAGGCATCGTCCAGGAGCTGATCGACGAGCTCGGCCGGCTCCCCGGCATCGGCCCGAAGTCGGCCCAGCGCATCGCGTTCCACATCCTGCAGACCGAGACCTTCGACGTGACGCGCCTCGCCGAGATCCTGCTGGAGCTGCGCAACCGCGTGCACTTCTGCGACATCTGCGGCAACGTCGCGGAGGAGGCCACCTGCGGCATCTGCCGCGACCCGCGCCGCAGCCGCGCCGTCATCTGCGTGGTCGAGGAGGCGAAGGACGTCCCCGCCATCGAGCGCACCCGCGAGTTCCGCGGTCTGTACCACGTGCTCGGCGGCGCGATCAGCCCGATCGACGGCATCGGCCCCGACCAGCTCCGGATCCGCCAGCTGCTGCAGCGCCTGGCCGACGGCGAGGTGCAGGAGGTCATCATCGCGACCGACCCCAACCTCGAGGGCGAGGCCACCGCGACCTACCTCTCCCGCATGCTCAGCACCCTCGGCATCCGCATCACCCGCCTCGCCTCCGGCCTCCCCGTCGGCGGCGACCTCGAGTACGCCGACGAGATCACCCTCGGCCGCGCCTTCGAGGGCCGCCGCCTCGTCGAGAACTGACCCGGTCGCACCCGCTCCGCCTGCACCCACCTCCGGCTCGCGGATTCACCTCCGGCTCGCGATTCCGGCCGATTCGGACGTGCCGAAGCGGTTTCCGCGTGCCGAACGTCCCCGGACCGAACCTCCGGCTCGTGGACTCACCTCCGGCTCGTGGTTCCGGTCGGTTCCGGCGTGCCGGGCCTGTTTCCGCGTGCCGGGCGTCTCCGGAGCGGGCCTCCGGCTCGTGGATTTACCTCCGGCTCGTGGTTTCGGTCGGTTCCGGCGTGCCGGGCCGGTTTCCGCGTGCCGGACGTCTCCGGAGCGGGCCTCCGGCTCGTGGATTCACCTCCGGCTCGTGGTTTCGGTCGGTTCCGGCGTGCCGGGCCGGTTTCCGCGTGCCGGACGTCTCCGGAGCGGGCCTCCGGCTCGTGGATTTACCTCCGGCTCGTGGTTTCGGTCGGTTCCGGCGTGCCGGGCCTGTTTCCGCGTGCCGGGCGTCTCCGGAGCGGGCCTCCGGCTCGTGGACTCACCTCCGGCTCGTGGTTTCGGTCGGTTCCGGCGTGCCGGGCCGGTTTCCGCGTGCCGGACGTCTCCGGAGCGGATCTCCGGCTCGCGGATTTACCTCCGGCTCGTGGTTCCGGTCCGTCCTGGCGTGCCGGGCCCGTTTTCGCGTGCCGGACGTCCCAGGATCGGGCCTCCGGCTCGCGGAACCACCCCCGGCTCGTCGAATCCGCCCGTTCCCGCGTGCCGGAGCCGGTTCCGCGTGCCGGGCGCGCCACGAAGGGCCCGGAGGACACCCGCACAGGCGCCGCCGCAACATGACCCCTCGCGCATGCGCCCGCCGGTAGACTCCTGCGTCGGGTCGCCACGGCCCGAGCCACTGACCCGGGAGTAGCGCGTGAGCCTGATCGTCCAGAAGTTCGGCGGGTCCTCCGTCGCCGACGCGGAGAGCATCAAGCGGGTCGCGAAGCGCATCGTCGCGACGAAGCAGGCGGGCAACGACGTGGTCGTCGCCGTCTCCGCGATGGGCGACACCACCGACGACCTGCTCGAGCTGGCGCACCAGGTCACGCCGATCCCCGCGCCGCGCGAGCTCGACATGCTGCTCTCCTCCGGCGAGCGGATCTCGATGGCGCTGCTCGCCATGGCGATCAAGAGCATGGGCTACGACGCCCGCTCCTTCACCGGCAGCCAGGCCGGCATGATCACCGACGCCCAGCACGGCGCCGCCCGCATCGTCGACATCACCCCGGTCCGCCTGCGCGCCGCGCTCGACGAGAACGCGGTCGTCATCGTCGCCGGCTTCCAGGGCTTCAACCGCGACACCAAGGACATCACCACCCTCGGCCGCGGCGGCTCGGACACCACCGCCGTCGCGCTCGCCGCGGGCCTCGGCGCCGACACCTGCGAGATCTACACCGACGTCGACGGCGTCTTCACCGCCGACCCGCGGGTGGTCAAGAAGGCCCGCAAGCTCGACCGCATCTCCAGCGAGGAGATGCTCGAGCTCGCCGCCGCCGGCGCGAAGGTCCTGCACATCCGCGCCGTCGAGTTCGCCCGCCGCCACGGCGTCACCCTGCACGTGCGCTCGTCGTTCAGCCCCAACGAGGGCACCATCGTCTACAACGCCGTGCCCGGCGAGGACGCCCCCGGAAGCACAGAGAAGAATGGACAGCCCGTGGAAGAGCCGATCATCGCCGGAGTGGCCGCCGATCTCAACGAGGCCAAGATCACCGTCGTCGGCGTGCCCGACATCCCGGGCAAGGCCGCGCAGATCTTCACGATCGTCGCGAAGACCGGCTCGAACATCGACATGATCGTGCAGAACGTCTCCGCCGCCGCGACCGGTCGCACCGACATCTCCTTCACGCTGCCCAAGGCCGACGGCCAGACCGTCCTCACGGCGCTCAACGCCGAGAAGGACGAGGTCGGCTTCGAGTCGCTGCAGTACGACGACCAGATCGCCAAGCTCGCCCTCGTCGGTGCCGGCATGCGCACCAACGCGGGCGTCTCGGCCAAGCTGTTCCGCTCGCTCTACGAGGCGGGGATCAACATCGAGATGATCTCCACGAGCGAGATCCGCATCTCGGTCGTGACCCGCGCCGACACGGTGAACGACGCCCTCCGCGTCGTGCACACCGCCTTCGGCCTCGACGCCGAGGACGAGGCCGTCGTCTACGCCGGCACCGGTCGCTGAGCGCCGTTCGCCCTCGCGATCCCGCCGATCGCACCTTCCGGCCCCGTCGACTCCGCCGTCGTTCGGTACCGTCTCCGGGGAGCCCGCCCCGGCCCTCCCGCCAGCACCCCTTCGTGCCGCTCCTCCCGCGAGCGGCCCACGGACGAAAGAGCCCAGCATGAGCAGCACCCCCCTCCACATCGGAGTCGTCGGCGCCACCGGCCAGGTCGGCACCGTCATGCGCCGCCTCCTCGAGGAGCGCGACTTCCCGATCGCGTCGATCCGCTTCTTCGCGACCGCCCGCTCGGCCGGCACGACCCTGCCGTTCCGCGGCGAGGACGTCGTCGTCGAGGACACCGAGACCGCAGACCCCTCGGGGCTCGACATCGCGCTCTTCTCGGCCGGAGCGACGGGGTCGCGTGCGCAGGCGCCGCGCTTCGCCGCCGCGGGCGCCGTCGTCATCGACAACTCCAGCGCCTGGCGGATGGACCCCGAGGTCCCGCTGGTCGTCAGCGAGGTGAACCCGCACGCGATCGAGCAGGCCGTGAAGGGCATCATCGCGAACCCGAACTGCACCACGATGGCCGCGATGCCGATCCTCAAGGTCCTCGACCAGGAGGCCGGGCTCACCCGCCTCATCGTCAGCACCTACCAGGCCGTCTCCGGCAGCGGGCTCGCCGGCGCGAACGAGCTGGCGGGCCAGGTCCGCGCGGCCGTCGCCGACGAGCACCTGCTCGACCTCGTGCACGACGGCTCGGCGGTCGCCTTCCCGGCGCCGGACAAGTACGTCGCGCCGATCGCCTTCGACGTCATCCCGTTCGCCGGCAGCCTCGTCGAGGACGGCCTGAACGAGACCGACGAGGAGAAGAAGCTCCGCAACGAGAGCCGCAAGATCCTCGAGCTGCCCGGCCTGCTGGTCTCCGGCACCTGCGTGCGCGTGCCGGTCTTCACCGGTCACTCGCTCTCGGTCAACGTCGAGTTCTCCGCGCCGCTCAGCCCCGAGCGCGCCCGCGAGCTGCTCGCCGACGCCCCCGGTGTCGCGCTGCGCGAGGTGCCGACGCCGCTCGAGGCCGCCGGCAGCGACCCGAGCTACGTCGGCCGCATCCGCGCCGACGAGGGAGCCCCCGAGGGCCGTGGCCTCGCCCTCTTCATCAGCAATGACAACCTCCGCAAGGGCGCGGCCCTCAACGCCGTTCAGATCGCCGAGCTGATCGCGGCCAAGCAGCCCGTCGCCTGACCCGGCGGATCTCGATACGCCCTCTGCGAGGGCTGCTCGATCAGCATGGTGCGCCCGCCTGCGCGCCGCGGCGGTTGCATGCTGGTCGAGTAGCCGCGCAGCGGCGTATCGAGACCCCCGTGTCCGACCAGCGGCCGCCGCCGCCGCCCGCCGACGGGAAAAGCCGTCAATTTGATGGGGGAGCGGGCCCCCGGCCCGCCTGCCGCCCGGCGCCCGACGGTAAACTCGACTCTCGTGAACTCCTCGGAACCGGTCGACGTCGCCCTCATCGGTGGGGGCATCATGAGTGCCACCCTCGGTGCACTCCTCACCAAGCTCCAGCCCGACTGGACCATCGCCGCCTACGAGCGCCTCGGCGACGTGGCGCAGGAGTCGTCGAACCCCTGGAACAACGCGGGCACGGGCCACGCCGCCCTCTGCGAGCTGAACTACATGCCCGAGGCGGCCGACGGCTCCGTCGACCCCGCCAAGGCGATCCAGATCAACGAGCAGTTCCAGATCTCGCGCCAGTTCTGGTCGAGCCTGGTCGAGGCCGGTGACATCCGCGAGCCCTCGAGCTTCATCAACTCCGCTCCGCACATGACCTTCGTGCACGGCGAGGCCAACGTCGAGTACCTCCGCAAGCGCTACGAGGCGCTGAAGGACCAGCCGCTCTTCGCCGGGATGGAGTTCACCGAGAGCACGAAGACCATCCACGAGTGGGCGCCGCTGCTGATGGAGCAGCGCCCCGCCGGTGGCGGACCCTACGCCGCGACGCGCATCCCCGCGGGCACGGACGTCGACTTCGGCGCGCTCACCCACCAGCTCTTCGACCACGTCGTCGCGCACGGCGGCACGCTCGACACCGGCCACGAGGTCACCGGCATCACCCGGCAGAAGGACGGCACCTGGCGCCTGGACCTCAAGCAGAAGGTCGGCGGCACGCCCAAGAAGGTCGTCGCCCGCTTCGTCTTCGTCGGCGCCGGCGGCGGGGCGCTGCACCTGCTGCAGAAGTCCGGCATCCCCGAGATCAAGGGCTTCGGCGGCTTCCCGATCTCGGGGCAGTTCCTCCGGACCGACAACCCGGCGATCGTCGCCCGGCACCAGGCGAAGGTCTACGGCAAGGCCGCCGTCGGCGCCCCGCCGATGTCGGTCCCGCACCTCGACACCCGCGTCGTGGACGGCCAGGCGTCGCTGCTGTTCGGCCCGTACGCCGGCTTCACCCCCAAGTTCCTCAAGCGCGGCTCCTGGCTCGACCTGCCGCTGTCGATCCGCCCGCACAACATCGGCCCGATGCTCGCGGTCGCCCGCGACAACCTCGACCTGATGAAGTACCTTCTCGGCGAGGTGCTGGCCGGTCGTGACAAGAAGATGAAGGCGCTGCGCGAGTTCCTGCCCACCGCCCGCTCCGAGGACTGGTACCTGATCACCGCCGGCCAGCGCGTCCAGGTGATGAAGAAGGACGAGAAGAAGGGCGGCGTGCTGCAGTTCGGCACCGAGGTCATCACCGGCGCGGACGGCACGATCGCCGGCCTGCTCGGCGCCTCGCCCGGCGCCTCGACGGCCGTCCCGATCATGCTCGACATCGTCAAGCGCTGCTTCCCCGACCGGATGAAGGCCTGGGAGCCGCGGATCCGCTCGCTCGTCCCCAGCTACGGCTCGACGCTCAACGACGCCCCGGAGACGGCCGAGCGCACCGTCGCCGCCACCTCGGAAGCGCTCGCGCTCCGCGCCTCGGTCTGAGCACCGAGGGCGCGCTCCGCGGGGTGCCCGTTGCACTGATCGGGTGATGATCACCTCGTCCGTCTGAGGGCATCCATGCTGATCGAGTAGCCCGCACAGCGGGCGCATCGAGATCCACCCCCGTCAGAAGACGGGTCTGCAGACCCGACCTGCTGAGGACGGCGGGTCTCGATACGCCCCTTCGGGGCTACTCGACCGGCATGACTCCACCCGAAGAGTTCGAACACATGTTCTAATGGACGCATGAGGTGGAGCGGACAGGCGATCGGCGCGGCCGACGAGGCCGCGCTCCCGGGCCTGGTCAAGCTCACCGAGCTGGTCCGCACCGTCCGCACCCCCGAGTTCGACGGGATCACCTTCTACGAGGTGCTCGCCAAGTCGGCGCTGAACCGGGTGCACTCCTCGTCGAAGATGCCGTTCGGCTGGACGATCAATCCGATGCGCGGCTGCACCCACGCCTGCACCTACTGCTTCGCCCGGCCCACCCACGAGTACCTCGAGTTCGACGGCGGGCGCGACTTCGACTCGCAGATCGTCGTCAAGGTGAACGTCGCCGAGGTGCTCACCCGGGAGCTCGCCCGGCCGAGCTGGGAGCGGCACCCCGTCGCGCTCGGCACCAACACCGACCCGTACCAGCGGGCGGAGGGCCGCTACCGGCTGATGCCCGGCATCATCGCCGCGCTGGCAGCCTCCGGCACCCCGATCTCGATCCTGACCAAGGGATCCCTGCTCCGGCGCGACCTGCCGCTGCTGCGCGAGGCGGCCGAGCACGTGCCCGTCGACCTCGGCGTCTCGATCGCCGTGTTCGACGAGGATCTGCAGCGCTCGATCGAGCCCGGAGCTCCGTCCGCCGCGGCCCGGCTGGCGACCGTCACGGCCGCCCGGGAGGCGGGCTTCGAGTGCTCGGTCTTCCTGATGCCGATCCTGCCGTTCCTCACCGACACCCGCGCCCACCTGGACGCCTCGCTCCGCGCCTGCCGCGAAGCGGGGGCGAGCACGATCATGTACTCCACCCTCTACCTCAAGCCCGGGGTCAAGGAGTGGTTCCTGCAGTGGCTCGCACAGGAGCACCCCGAGCTGCTCGACCGCTACCGCTCCCTCTACCCCGGGCGCTCCGCCTACGCGCCCGCCGAGTACCGCCGCTGGCTGTCCGCGCGCATCCGCCCGCTGATGCGCGACCACCGGCTGGAGGAGGGGGAGGCCGACCCGGCGACCGGCTCGATGCGCTCCTCCGCGCTCGGGCCGACCGCGCGCGGCGCCTCGGCGCTGCCCTCGCTCGGTGTGCTGCGGACCCTCGGCGGCGAGCACGGCCACCCGCAGGACGGCGACGAGCCGGCTCGGCACGCCGGTCTCCGCGGCGGCGGTCTGATCCTCCGCGAGCTGGGCGAGGACGGCGCCTCGATGCTGCCCGGCGTGGGCCAGCCGACGCTGTTCTGAGAGGCCCGCGGAGGCGATCCGGCCCCGCGGCTAGGATCGTCGCATGCTCCCTCGCCCCGGTGAGCCGACGACCGGCTCCTCCGCCCGGGCCGCAGAGTCCCGGTCCGTCGAGTCCCGGTCCGCCGAGACCCCTTCAGCCGACGGCGGCGCGCGACCGGTCCGGCTCGGCATCCTCGACGACCACGAGCTGCTCCTGGACAGCATGAGCAGCTGGATCGCCGCGAACGCCCCCGACTTCGAGCTCGTCGTCAGCGCCGGCACCTGGATGGAGCTGGTCACCAGCACGGTGTTCCCGACGCAGGTCGTCCTGATGGACTTCGAGCTGAGCGAGCCGATCTCGATCGAGGCGCGGATCCGCACCTGCCGTGCCGCGGGCGCGACCGTGATCGTCCTCGCCGAGCGCGAGGACGACGAGATCCGCGAGCGCTCGCTGCGGGCCGGCGCCGCCCGACACCTCACCAAGGCGCAGTCGATGCAGGACGTGATGGAGGCGGCGCGCTCGGCCATGGCGATGCGCTCGACAGTGGGGTCCGCCTCGCAGTGGCGCCCGCTGCCGATCGGGGTGGCCGCGCAGCAGCGTCCGCGGCTGAGTGCGGGGGAGCTCGAGGCGCTGCGCCACTACGTCGCCGGCGCCAGCACTCCCGAGGTCGCCGCGAGGATGAACGTGCAGTTCGAGACGGCGAAGACCTATCTGCGCCGCGTCCGGCAGAAGTACGCCAAGATCGGCCGCCCGGCCAGCCGGCGCGCCGACCTGATCCGGCGGGCGGCGGAGGACGGCCTCCTCGAGTGACCGGCACGACCGCCGACGGCACGACGACCACGACGACCACCACGACCACGACGACCGCGCCGGGCGCGGTCCGCGGGCACCGCCCGCCCACGAGCAGAGACAGGACCTGATGGCGAAGCTCTACTTCCGCTACGGCGCGATGAACAGCGGCAAGAGCACCTCGCTCCTGCAGGCCGCGCACAACTACGAGGAGCGCGGGCACCGGGTGCTGCTCGCGAAGCCGGCCGTCGACACCAAGGGCGACGAGCTCATCGTGTCCCGCCTCGGCGTGACCCGTCCGGTGGACATCCTGTTCGAGCCCGACGGCGATCCGGTCGCCGTCTTCTCCGCCGCGCGCGCCCGCGTGCTCGCCGAGACGGCCCGCGACGTCAGCGCACTGCTCGTCGACGAGGCGCAGTTCCTGCCCGAGTCGCACGTCGACGACCTGCTCCGGATCGCGATCCTCGAGAACGTCCCCGTCCTCGCCTACGGCATCCGGACCGACTTCCGGACCGCCGCGTTCCCCGGAAGCAGGCGGCTTCTCGAGATCGCGCACAGCCTCGAGGAGCTCAAGACGATCTGCCGCTGCGGGCGGAAGGCGATCTTCAACGGCCGGGTGGTCGACGGCCGATTCGTCTTCGACGGCGACCAGGTCGCCATCGACGGGGCCGAGGTCACCTACGAGTCGCTCTGCGGCTCGTGCTACCTGCAGGAGAGCCGCGGCCGGCTGCGCGGCTAGCAGTGTCGAGGTCCGCTCACCGGGTGTGACCCAGATGAAACAGGGAAGTGGGTAGCCTTGCGGGCGTGACATCACCGGAAACGCACGCAGGCCTTCCGACGCAGCACGCGAGACCGGGGGGTTCGATGGCTTCGCAGGACACTCCGCCGAAGCGCCGTCCGTCCTGGGAGCAGGACTACCGTCGGCGCCTCCTCGCCACCGATGTCGTCGCGATCCTCGTCTCGGTCTTCGGCACGCAGCTGTTCTGGTTCGATCTCAACCTCAACTCCGACGTGGGCTTCAACAACCCGGTCGACATCGCCGTCAGCTACACCTGGGTGTCCGTCGTGCTCTCGATCGGCTGGCTCCTCGCCCTGCAGGTCTTCGACACCCGCGACCGCCGCATCGTCGGCACCGGCTACGTGGAGTACCGGCGGATCGTCGACGCCTCCATCTGGCTGTTCGGCATCGTGGCGATCATCGCCTACCTCCTGCAGATCCTGCTGGCGCGTGGCTACATCATCACGGCGTTCCCCGCCGGGATCCTGCTGATCTGCGTCGGCCGCCTGATCTGGCGCTCCTGGCTGACCCGTCAGCGCAGGGCCGGCCGCTTCTCCAGCCAGGTCGTCCTGCTCGGCTCCCGCGCGAGCGTGCTGCACACCGCACGCGAGCTCCGGCGCGGCACCGAGGCCGGCTACAAGCTGGTCGGCGCGGTCTCCACCTCCGTCGGCGGCGCCGAGGCCCTCACGAGCGAGGCCGAGCTGGCGGGCCTCTCGCTGCACGGCTTCTCCGGGATCGACGGCGTGCGCGCCGTGATGGACGCGACCGGCGCCGACACCGTCGTCGTCACGAGCTCCGACGAGCTGGCCCCGCAGCGCATCCGCGAGCTCAGCTGGACGCTCGAGCCCGGCCGCGAGCACCTCGTCGTGGCGCCGAGCCTCACCGACATCGGCGGCCCGCGCATCCACACCCGGCCGGTCGCCGGCCTGCCGCTGATCCACGTCGAGACCCCGCGCTTCGACGGCCGCCAGCGCTTCGCGAAGCGGCTCTTCGACATCGCCGCGTCGACGATGCTGATCATCCTCAGCGCGCCCGTGCTGATCGTCGTCGCGGTGCTGGTGAAGACGACCAGCCCGGGCCCGATCCTGTTCCGCCAGGAGCGGATCGGGCTGAACGGCTCGACCTTCGAGATGCTGAAGTTCCGCTCGATGGTGGTCGACGCCGAGGCGCGGCTGGCCGAGCTCGCGGCCCAGCAGCGCGACGAGGGCAACAGCATCCTGTTCAAGATGGCCAAGGACCCCCGGGTCACCAAGGTCGGCACCGTCCTCCGCCGCTTCAGCCTCGACGAGCTGCCGCAGTTCCTCAACGTCTTCCGCGGCGACATGTCGCTGATCGGCCCCCGCCCGCCGCTGGCGCGCGAGGTGGAGCAGTACGAGGAGCACGTGCACCGCCGCTTCCTGATGAAGCCCGGCATCACCGGCCTCTGGCAGGTGAGCGGACGCTCCAACCTGTCGTGGGAGGACACCGTACGCCTCGACCTCTACTACGTCGAGAACTGGTCGATGACCGGCGACATCGTCATCCTCTTCAAGACTGCGCGCGCGGTCCTGGCGAGGGACGGGGCGTATTGAGCTCCTCCCTGCCGACGGGGGCCGGCCGGCCCGGTGACGAGCGGTCGGGGCCAGAGCGATCCGGACCGCGCAGCATGTCGCTGGTGGTCCTCGAGGTCCCGTTCCGCGTCGAGTTCGGGCCCGGGCTGTCCGACGAGGACGTCGCCCGCATCCGGAGCAGCTGGCGCTCCTGCGCCGCCGCCGACAGCGCCGACGCTCGCGTGATCTCGGCCGAGGTGTCGCTCCCCGGCTCGGTACCGCCGGGCGGCGTCCGGGTCGTCTCGCACTCCGTCGCGCAGCTCGAGGAGTCGCTCACGTCGACGCTCACGCTCGAGGCCATCGGTGAGCGCCGCAGCGACCTCCTGATGCTGCACGCCTGCGGCGTCGCCGCCGACGACGGCCGCGTGCTCGCGTTCGTGGCCGCTTCCGGCACCGGCAAGACGACCGCCTCGCGGGTGCTGGGGCAGCGCTTCGGCTACGTGACGGACGAGACGGTCGCCGTGACTCCCTCCGGCGCCGTGCTGCCCTATCCGAAGCCGCTGTCGGTGAAGCCCACGACCGGGAGCGCACCCAAGGCCCAGCTCTCGCCGGTCGACCTCGGTCTGCGCCCCGTTCCGGAGGCGCCGCTCGTGCTGGCCGGGATCGTCCTGCTCGAGCGCCGAGACGGCGTCGACGCTCCCCGACTCGAGCAGGTCGAGCCGACCGCGGCGATCGACGCCCTGGTGCCTCAGACCTCCTACCTCGCCGCCCGGCCGAGGGCGCTCTCCGCGCTGATCCGCACGATCACCTCGGTCGGTGGCGCGAAACGACTGGTCTACTCCGAGGCGGCCGACGTGCTCGATCTCGTCGACGGTCTGCTCGCCGCTCCGGCCGAGCCGGCGCCGGCGGTCTGGCAGGACGTCGGCGCGCTCCCGCTCGAGGCGGAGGACGCGGCCGCCGGCGGCTCCCTGCGCCGCGCGGACGTCGACGACGCGCTGGCGCTGCCCAGCGGCGAGCTGCTCGTCTTCCGCCAGAACACGGTGATCCGGCTCGCCGGGATCGGTCCGGTCCTCTGGCGCTCCGCCGCCGGCGGCGCCGATCTGCCCGACCTCGTCGCCGCGGTGCTGGCCGAGCTCGGCGGACCGCCGGAGGGGATCGACGCCTCGGCCGCGGTGTCCGCCGCCGTCGACGAGCTGCTCGGGCTCGGCGTGATGGCGAGAGCGACTCCGCTCCCGCCCACCCCGGAAGGGGTGCACGTCTGACGGTCCCCGAAACGGGGCCGATACACCGGCGTGCAATGATCTTGAAGCCCGTCTCCGGCAGTCGCCGATCGGTCCGGACCAGTGAAGGAACTTGACACTGTGGAACTTAGAGACGTCCTCCGACTTCTCCGCGATCACTGGATCGCCCTCGTCGCAGCCGTGCTCCTGGGCACCCTCGTCGCCTACGGCTGGTCGCTGACCCAGAAGCCGCGCTACGCCGCGGAGGCGCAGGGCCTCGTCTCGGCGGCCGTCGCGGACGCCGGGGGAGACCCGAGCCAGGCGATCTACCTGCGCCAGATCGCGGACTCCGTCGCGAAGTCGAGCACCCTCACCTACGTCCCGATCGCGAAGTCGCGGAACGTCGCCGAGATCGTCATCGGCAACCTCGGGCTCGACGTGACCGCCGAGTCGCTGATCACCGCCGTGCAGGTCACTCCCGACCCGGAGTCGCCGATCCTCAACGTCCGCGCGACGGCGTCCACCCCGGAGGGCGCCCGCACCCTCGCCGACGCCTGGATCGACGCGATCGCCGTCCGCATCCAGCAGGTGAACCAGGAGTCCGGCGCCGGCGACACCGTCAGCCTCTCCGGCGTCCAGTCCGCCGCTCTGCCGTCCTCCCCGGAGTTCCCGAACGTGCGCCTGGTGCTCGGCGTCGGCGCGCTGGCCGGCCTCGTGCTGGGCCTCGTCTACGCCTTCGTCCGCAACACCCTCGACCGCCGCATCCGCACCGCCGAGGTGGTCGAGCGGCTGTTCGACCTCCCGGTCGTCGGCACGCTCCCCGTCGACAAGCGCCTGAACGAGACCAACCGCATCGTGCCCGAGGCGGACACGACCGACTACGTGAAGTCCGACGGCAAGCACGCGCTCGCCGAGGCGCTGCGCGAGCTGCGCACGAACCTGCAGTTCATGAACGTCGACAGCCCGCCGCGGATCATCGTCGTGACCAGCCCGCTGCCCTCCGACGGCAAGTCGACCGTGACCGCGAACCTCGCGGTGACGCTCGCCGCCTCCGGCCAGCGCACGGTCGTCGTCGACGGCGACCTCCGGAAGCCCACCGTCGCGAAGTCCTTCGGCCTCGTCCCCGGCGTCGGCCTCACCGACCTGCTGATCGGCAAGGCGGAGCTGCAGGACGTGCTCCAGCCCTGGGGTCCCTCCGGCAACCTCTGGATCCTCGGCGCGGGCTCGATCCCGCCGAACCCGAGCGAGCTGCTCGGCTCGAACGGCATGGACATGCTCCTGCACGAGATCGCCCGCGAGGCCATCGTGCTCGTGGACGCCCCGCCGCTGCTGCCCGTGACCGACGGCGCGATCCTCACCGCCCGCACCGACGGCGCCCTCGTCGTCATCTCGGCCGGCCGGACGACGACCGACGAGCTCGGCAAGGCGATCCAGAACCTCGAGCGCGTCAGCGGCCACACCCTCGGCGTCATCCTCAACCGCGTTCCTCCGCGAGGCCAGGTCGGCCGCGGCTACGGCTACTACTACACGAGCTACTACGGCTCGCAGAAGTCGGGCGCGCGTCCGGAGGCGGCAGCCGCTCCGGTTCCTGCTCCGGCCCCCAGCGCGGTCTGAGCGGCCGCGGATGACGTTCCCGGGGGACGACGGCCTGCGGCGCGCCCGGCGCGGGTGGCGCCCCGGTGAAGCGGCCTCGGCGCCCGCCGCTCCGGTCTTCACCGTCCTCTCGGTCTGCACCGGCAACATCTGCCGCTCGCCGATGGCGGAGCAGCTCCTGCGCGCGCAGCTGGGCGACGTCACCGCGCCCAGCGGAGCGGCGCTCCTCGCCTTCCGCAGCGCGGGCGTGCAGACGCGGGACGGCTACCCGATGGAGCCGACCTCCGCGCGCCTGTCCGCCGAGCTCGGCGGCGACCCGTCCGGCCACCTCAGCGCGAAGCTCTCCGACGCCGTCGCGGGTGAAGCGGACCTGATGCTCGCGATGACGCGCGACCACCTGGTCGACGCGTCGCGACGCCACCCGCCGCTCCTGCTGCGCGGCTTTACCCTCCGTGAGTTCGCCCGCGTGCTCCCGTTCGTCGTCGCCGAGGTGCCGATTCCCGAGGTCGAGGACCCCGCCGCCCGACTGCGCGCGGTGGTGCGCCTCGCCGCCGCGAACCGCGGCCGGGCGCCCCGCGGAGACGGCGACGACATCGACGATCCGATCGGCCGCAGCGAGAGCACGCACGTCCGCGTCGCTCAGGAGATCGCCGCGGCCGTCCACGACATCTCCCGGGATCTGAGAGCATTGGCGCGGAGCTGACCTCGCGCGCGCCGCGCGGGATCCCTCCGCTCCACCCGTTCCTCCCTCCTGCAGTCGCCGACGCGACATCGACCCGCCTACGATTCGGAGAAATCCCGTGAAGCTTTCTGTCATTGGTTGCGGCTACCTCGGAGCCGTCCACGCCGCCGCGATGGCCGAGCTCGGCCACGACGTCATCGGCATCGACGTGGACCCCGCGAAGATCGAGGCGCTCTCCGCCGGCACCGCTCCGTTCTTCGAGCCCGGTCTGCCCGAGCTGCTCTCCTCGGGCGTGGCCTCCGGTCGTCTCCGGTTCTCGACGAACACGGCCGACGCCGCCGACGCCGCGGTGCACTTCATCGCGGTGGGAACGCCGCAGAAGAAGGGTGAGAACGCGGCCGACATGACCTACGTCGACGCCGCGATCGACGGCATCCTGCCGCTGCTGACGGCGGGCTCGCTCGTCGTGGGCAAGTCGACCGTCCCGGTCGGCACCGCCGCCCGCCTCGCCGAGCGGATCGCCGCCAGCGGCGCGACGCTCGCCTGGAACCCGGAGTTCCTCCGCGAGGGCTTCGCCGTCGAGGACACGATCAGCCCCGACCGCCTCGTCTACGGCGTGCCCGCCGGTGCGGCCGGCGAGGCCGCCAAGGCGACCCTCGACGAGGTCTACGCGACGGCTCTGGCCGCCGAGACCCCGCTCGTGGTCACCGACTACGCGACCGCGGAGCTCGTCAAGGTCTCGGCCAACGCCTTCCTCGCCACCAAGATCTCGTTCATCAACGCCATCGCCGAGATCGCCGAGGTCACCGGCGCCGACGTCACCCAGCTTGCCGACGCCATCGGCTACGACGTCCGCATCGGCCGCCGCTTCCTGAACGCCGGCATCGGCTTCGGCGGCGGCTGCCTGCCCAAGGACATCCGCGCCTTCTCCGCCCGCGCGGACGAGCTCGGCGTGGGCGACTCGGTCGCCTTCCTCAAGGAGGTCGACGCGATCAACCTGCGCCGCCGTCAGCGCGTGGTCGACCTCGTCACCGAGGGCCTCGGCGGCTCGGTCGAGGGCAAGAAGATCGCGGTGCTCGGGCTCGCGTTCAAGCCGGAGTCGGACGACGTCCGCGACTCGCCGTCGCTCGACGTGGCGACCCGCTTCCACGACCTCGGCGCCGACGTGGTCGCGACCGACCCCGAGGCGATCGAGAACGCCCGCCGCCGCTACCCCGACATCACCTACACGACCGACATCGACGAGGCCCTGCGCGGTGCCGACGCCGTCGTGGTCGTCACCGAGTGGAAGCAGTTCCGCGCGATCGACCCCGTCGCGGCGGGCGAGAAGGTGGCCGGGAAGCTCGTGGTCGACGGCCGCAACTGCCTCGACCAGGACGCCTGGCGCGCCGCCGGGTGGGAGTACCGCGGCCTCGGCCGCTGATCCTCGGCGACTGACGGCCGCCCGCTGGCCGGCGTCCGCTCCGTTCCACCCGGGGGATCGACCCCCGTCACGCCGGAGGGCGGCGGAGCGGGACACGTGCGCGAGCGCGGTCCCGCTCCGCCGCCCTCCGGCGTCGTCGTACCGGGAGTCGTCGGCGCAGGACGACGCCGAGGACCGCGCCGATCGCGGCGCCCGCGGTGTTCGCCAGCACGTCGTGCACGTCGGCGTGGCGCTGGGGCAGCAGCAGGAGCTGCACGGTCTCCACGGTGGCGCTCGTCGCCGCGCCGAGCAGGACGGCGAGCCACGCCCGGTGCCCGCGGAGGTGCAGCGCCGCGAGCAGTCCGAGCGGGACGAAGAGCAGCACGTTCGCCGTCGCCACGATGCCGCCGTAGCCGGGGAGCCCGAGGCCGTCGGCGCGGGGCTGTGCGAGGACCTGCTTCAGCTCGCCCGCGTGCCCGCCGTCGACCGGTGTCGGCCAGAAGACCACGGCGGCCAGGACGAGGGCGTAGGCGAGGGCGACGACGGCGGTGAGCCGGGTCGGGGGTCGAGGCATGGTGCTCGTCTCGGCGAGGGTCGCTGCGGCGACGGGAGGGAGCGCGTCAGCGGCGACGGCGAGAGCGCACCAGTCTTCCCGGCTGCGTCGGGCTCCGACCGCCTTGGCGCCGGAACATCGGCTCCCTGGCGCCGCGTGTCCGTCCGCACCGCGGAACGACGAAGCCCGGCCGGATCATCGATCCTGGCCGGGCTTCTCACCGGTCGGGGTAGCGGGATTCGAACCCACGACCTCCTCGTCCCGAACGAGGCGCGCTACCAAGCTGCGCCACACCCCGGTGGACTCTTCGCGGTGAACCGCTCACGAGCCTCGTCAATAGTAGCCGATTTCCGCGGCGGTGTCGGACACCGGTCGCGGCGCCTCGAGCCGGACCGCTCAGGCCACCGGCTCGAGCGTCAGCAGGCTGACCTCGGGTCGGCAGGCGAAGCGCACCGGCGCGTAGATCGAGGTGCCCACTCCCGCGGAGACGTTGAGGAAGGAGCTGTGCAGGCCGTTGTCCCAGGTGGAGAAGCCGGAGACCTTGTCGCGGGGGATGTCGCAGTTGGTCACCAGTGCGCCGAAGCCGGGCACGCAGACCTGGCCGCCGTGGGTGTGGCCCGCGAGGATCACCTCCGCCCCCCGCGCGACGAAGTCGTCCAGGACGCGCTGATAGGGCGCGTGCGCGACGCCGATGCTCACGCCGGCCGGCTCCTCGGCCGAGGCCCGCAGCTCGTCCACAGCGCCCGCCACGAGGTCGATCCGGTCCAGGCCGATGTGCGGGTCGTCGACGCCGAAGAGCTCGACGCGGGTGCCGCGGACGGTGAGGGCGTGCGCGGTGTTGTTGAGGTCCTGCCAGCCGAGCTCATCGGTGAAGAACCCGGTCAGTGCGGCGGTGTCGAGGTCGCTGGCGTTGCGCGCAGGGTTCTTCGACGGACCGCGGAAGTAGCGCAGCGGGTTCTTCACCCGGGGGCCGAAGTAGTCGTTGGAGCCGTGGACGAAGACGCCGGGCACGCCGGCGAAGGGCTCGAGGGCGCGGCGGATGCCCAGCACGCCGTCGCGGTGGCCGAGGTTGTCGCCGGTCCCCACGACGAGGTCGGGGGCCAGGGCGGTGAGCGAGCGCAGCCAGTCCTGCTTCTTCGTCTGCCACGGCGCCATGTGCAGGTCGGAGAAGTGCAGGATGCGGAGCGGCGCGGAGCCCGCGGGCAGGACGGGCACCGACTCGTGGCGGACCGTGAACATCGTCCGCTCGACGGCGATGCCCCAGACGGCGGCGGCGCTCCCGACGGCGGCGACGGCCGCGAGGGCCGTGGTGAGGGGGCGAGCGCTGCTGCGTCCGGTCATGGATCCTTCTCTCGTCGGGGCGGGGCCGCGGGAGCGGCCGCGTACAGTCTGCCCGACGCGGCCCGGGGGACCGCCCGGGTTCAGCCGCCCGGCGGCGGGGTGGACGGACCGGCGCTGATCTGCAGTGCGATCGCCGCGCCGCGGGCGAGTCGGGAGCCGGCCGGCGGGTTCGTCTGGGCGACGGAGCCGGCGGGCCGATCGGACGGCACCCGCGTCGGGTCGACCGAGACGACGAAACCGAGCTCGCGCAGGCGCGCAGTGGCGGCGGCGGGGTTCTGGCCGGTCACCTCCGGGACCGCCTGCTGCGGCGCGTCGACGAGCGACTGCTGGGGCGAGGGGAAGGCCGAGCCGCCGTACTTCTGATCGGCGACGCGCATGATCCGCGGCCAGATCTGGTGGCGCACCTGCCCGGCGTTGACCCGGTTGAGGCTGAAGCCGCGCATCGAGGTGAAGCCGCTGACGTTGCCGACCCAGGTCGCGGTGGCGACCTCGGTGCTGGCACCGACCATCCAGGTGTGGACCGCGTTGTCGGTGGTGCCGGTCTTGCCGATGTGCGGGACGCCGGTGCCGGTCGCGGAGGCGCGGCCGGTGCCGCCCGTCATCACCTGCTGCAGGGCGAAGTCGGCGGTCGCAGCGACCTCCTCCGACAGGCCCTGCGTGCAGGTGCTCGCCGGTGGGGCGACGTCGGCGCCGCCGCGGTCGACGATCCGGTCGATCGCGATCGGCGTGCAGACGGTGCCCTTGTTCGCGAAGCCGGCGAACGCGGTCGCCATGGTCAGCGGGGCGATCTCGTTGGTGCCCAGGATGGTCGGCGCGAACTTCTGCAGCTCGGTGCCGTCGGCGCGGTGCACACCCATCGCGAGCGCGGTGTTGCGGATGCCGCACAGGTCGAGCTGCTGCGCCATCGCGGCGAAGCCGGTGTTGATCGAGCCCTTGGTCGCATCGAGCGCGGAGTAGACGCCGCCGTTGCCGCCCTCGTCGTTCTTCGGGTCCCAGCTGTCGCCGTAGTAGGTGCCGTCCGGCTCGCAGCTGTCGCGGAAGGTCGTGTACGCGCGACGGGTGCCGTCGACGGTCTCGTTCAGGGCCCGGCCCTCCTGCAGCCATTCGGCGAGGGTGAAGACCTTGTAGGTCGAGCCGACCTGGAAGCCGCTGGAGCCGCCGTAGCCGAAGTCGGTGCTGTAGTTGACGCTGGTGTAGTTGGCACCGCTGACGTCGGGGTCGTTCGAGTAGTCCTTGTTCTGCGTCATCGCGAGGATGCGGCCGGTGCCGACCTCGACCGAGACGCTCGCGCTGCCGATGTTGACCCGGGCCATCGACTTCGGCACCCAGTCCTCGGTGGCGGCGACCGCGGCCTCCTGCAGATCGGAGTCGAGGGTCGTGTAGATCTGGTAGCCGCCGCGCTTGAAGGTCGCGTCGCGCTCGTCCTGGCTGGCACCGAAGGCGTCGTCGTTCTTGATCACCCAGGTCACGTAGTCGCAGAAGTAGGCCGCGATCCCGGCGGTCTGGCAGCCGGTGCTCGGCTCCGTGATCACGGGGACGACGGGCGTCGAGGCGGCCTCGCCGATCTGCTCGGGGGTGACCTTCGACTCGATCCCCATCCGGGTGAGGATGTAGTTGCGGCGGTTGAGCGTCTCGGGGTAGCCCTCCACCGCGAGGTTGGCCGGGTCGTCCGGGCGATCGAAGCGGAACTTCTCGGGGTTGTTCACGATGGCGATCAGCGCGGCCGACTGGGCGAGGGTGAGGTCGCGGGCACTGGTGTCGAAGTAGTACCGCGCTGCCGCCTCGATGCCGTAGACGGTGCCGCCGAAGAGCGCGATGTTGAGGTAGCCGAGCAGGATGTCGTTCTTCGGGTACTCCTTCTCGAGCCCGATCGAGAGGCGCATCTCGGCGACCTTGCGCTCGGCCGTGGTCTCGGTGGCCTCGCGGTAGGCGGCGTCGCGCTCGATCGGGTCGGAGAGCGCCTCCGCCTTCTGCACGAGCACGTTCTTGACGTACTGCTGGGTGATCGACGAGCCGCCCTGCACGTTGCCGCCGGAGGCGACCGTGGCCGCGGCGCGGATCGTGCCGAGCAGGTCGATACCGCCGTGCTCGTAGAAGCGCGGGTCCTCCGAGGCGACGACCGCGTCCTTGACGAAGGGGGAGATGTCGTCCCAGCCGACCTCCACGCGGTTCTGCGCGTAGAACGAGGCGAGGAGCACGTCCTGGCCGTCCGCGCCCTTCGCGTAGACGTCGCTCTTCTCGGCGAGCGTGCCGATCTCGAGGTAGCCCGGGAGGTTGTCGAACATGGTGACCGTGTTGTTCGCGGCCATCCCGCCGAGCGCGATCGCCGGAGTGACCGACGCCGCGACGAGGACTCCGGCGATGACGCTCATGGCGACGATCCCGATCAGTCCTCCGACCGCGGCGCCGATGGACGTGACGACCCTGTTCCCGACTGCCCCCGACATAGAATCAGCGTAACCGCCGCTCCTGACACCGGACGCGGCGCTCGACCCGCCGGCACCGACTCCTCCGGGTGCGGTGCGCCCGGCAACCGCACCCCTGCCTCACGAGGAGAGCCATGTCCGTCCCCCGCTGGGAATACATCACGACGCCGCTGATGATCCACAACACCACCGCGATCCTGAACACCTGGGGCTCCGAGGGGTGGGAGCTGGTCCAGATCGTCACCGGTCCCGAGGGCGGGCTCGTGGCGTACCTCAAGCGCCCGGTCGCCGAGGCCGGCGCGTGATCGCCGAGCGCCTGGCCGAGCTGGGCATCGAGCTCCCCGCGGTCGCGGTGCCGGCCGGCGCCTACATCCCGGCCGTGGTCGAGGGGAACCTGGTCTTCACGGCCGGGCAGATCCCGTTCGTCGACGGCGCCCTGCCCGCGACCGGCAAGGTCGGCGCGGGCGTCGAGCCCGAGGTCGCGAAGGACCTGGCCCGCGTCTGCGCCCTCAACGCGCTCGCGGCGATCGCCGACGTGATCGGCTCGCTCGACCGCGTGACCCGGATCGTCAAGGTGACCGGCTTCGTCGCCTCCGCCCCCGGCTTCAACGGCCAGCCCGGCGTCATCAACGGCGCCTCCGAGGTGCTCGGCGAGATCTTCGGCGAGGCGGGCAAGCACGCGCGCTCGGCCGTCGGCGTGGCGGAGCTCCCGCTCGACGCACCGGTCGAGGTCGAGCTGATCGTCGCCTTCGCCTGAACCGGGTCCCGGCTCGACGAAGGGCGCCGCTCTCCCCTCGGGAGGCGGCGCCCTTCGGCGTTCGGGGCTCGGTTCTCTGCGGCTCGGTCCTCGGCGGTCTAGTCCTCGGCGGCGACCGCGGAGGAGATGACGGACATCACCTGCGTGTCGGCCAGCGTGGTCGTGTCGCCGACGGCGCGGCCCTCGGCCACGTCGCGCAGGAGCCGGCGCATGATCTTGCCGGAGCGGGTCTTCGGCAGCTCCTGCACGATGAAGATGCGCTTCGGCCGGGCGATCGCGCCGATGTGCTCGGCGACGTGCGCCTTGAGCGTCGCCTCCAGCTCGTCGTGGCCGCTCGCGAGCGCCTCCGCCTGGCTCGCCTTGGCGATGACGAAGGCGACGACGGCCTGGCCGGTGGTCTCGTCCGCGGCGCCGACCACGGCCGCCTCCGCGACCACCGGGTGCGAGACGAGGGCCGACTCGATCTCGGCCGTCGACAGGCGGTGGCCGGAGATGTTCATCACGTCGTCGACGCGGCCGAGCAGCCACAGGTCGCCGTCCTCGTCGAGCCGGGCGCCGTCGCCGGCGAAGTAGCGGTCGCCGAACTTCGACCAGTAGGTCTCGACGTAGCGGTCCGGGTCTCCCCAGATGCCGCGCAGCATCGACGGCCAGGGCTCGGTGATGACCAGCAGCCCGCCGGAGCCCGCGCCGACCGGGGCGCCGGAGTCGTCGACGACGTCGATCGAGATCCCGGGGACGGGGACCTGCGCCGAGCCCGGCTTCAGGGTCGTGACGCCGGGCAGGGGCGAGACCATGATCGCGCCGGTCTCGGTCTGCCACCAGGTGTCGACGATCGGGGTGCGGCCGCCGCCGATGACGTCGCGGTACCAGATCCAGGCCTCGGGGTTGATCGGCTCGCCGACCGAGCCGAGCAGGCGGAGGCTGGTGAGGTCGAAGCGCTGCGGGATCTGCCGGCCGAGCTTCATGAAGGTGCGGATCGCCGTGGGAGCGGCGTACAGGATCGTGACGCCGTGCTTCTCGATGATCTCCCACCAGCGTCCGGCGTGCGGGGTGTCGGGCGTGCCCTCGTACATGACCTGGGTGGCGCCGTTCGCGAGCGGTCCGTAGACCACGTAGCTGTGCCCGGTGATCCAGCCGACGTCGGCGGTGCACCAGTAGACGTCGGTCTCGGGCTTGAGGTCGAAGACCGTGCGGTGGGTGTACGCGACCTGGGTGAGGTAGCCGCCGCTGGTGTGCAGGATGCCCTTCGGCTTCCCGGTCGTGCCGCTCGTGTAGAGGATGAACAGCGGCTGCTCGGCGGGGAACGGCCGTGCGACGTGGTCGGCGTCCACTGCGACGATCTCCTCGTGCCACCACAGGTCGCGGTCCGCGCTCCACTCGACGGTGTTGCCGCCGCGGCGGACGACGAGGACGTGCTCGACGCTCGACGCGCCGCCGTCCAGCGCCAGCGCCGCGTCGACCGCGGGCTTGAGCGGGAAGACCGAGCCCTTGCGCCAGCCGCCGTCGGCGGTGACGACGAGCTTCGCCTCGGCGTCGTCGATCCGCGCGCGCAGGCTCTCGGCGCTGAAGCCGCCGAAGACGACCGAGTGCACGGCGCCGAGCCGGGCGACCGCGAGCATCGCGATGACGGCCTCGGGGATCATCGGCAGGTAGATCGCGACGCGGTCGCCGGCCTGCACGCCCAGGCTCGTGAAGAGGTTGGCCGCCCGCTTCACCTCGGCGGTGAGCTCGGCGTAGGTGAGGTCGCGGCTGTCGCCGGGCTCGCCCTCCCAGTGGATCGCGATGCGGTCGCCGTGACCGGCCAGCACGTGCCGGTCGAGGCAGTTGTAGGCGACGTTGAGCTCGCCGTCGTCGAACCAGCGCGCGAAGGGCGGCTCGCTCCAGTCGAGGGTGCGCGTGAACGGCCGGTGCCAGTGCAGCAGCACGCGGCTGCGGTCGGCCCAGAAGGCGAGGCGGTCGGCGGCGGCCTGCTCCGCCTGCCCGGCGGTCGCGGCGGCGTCGGCGGCGAACTCGGCGGGCGGCGGGAAGCGGCGCGTCTCCTGCTGGAGGCTGTCGATGGCGCTCGAGCCTGCGGCCCCGGACGCGTCGAGGGGTGTGGACATCTGCGATTCGCTCCTTCGCGAGTGCGACGTGCGCCGGCCGGCGTGGTCGGTTCCGGACCACCGTAGCGTCCGGCTCACGGGTGGGGAGGGGACGACGCGAAGCTGACCGCCAGGCGGGGTTTCGTGAAGAGTCGGCTCAGAACGCGGATCCGACTTGGCGAAATCGCCTCCGTGCCCTAACGTTGCATACGGCCGAATGAACTTCGGCTCAGCGGCGCGAGTGATTCCCCCCAATCCAGCGCCGCCGAGGCGGCACCTGTTCCCCCCAATGGGTGCCGCCCCCTTCTCTTCCCTCCGCTGATCAAGCGTTCTGCTCCCCGGAGGATCCGCGAGGCCGCCGGCCGGCCGCATCCTCGGCCCGCGAGAACACGCTCGGCACGTCGGACCGGCCGGTTCCGGCGAGCCGGAGCTCGGATCGCGTGCCCGAGCTCCGGCTGCTGGACCTTCGGCTCGCGGAAACGCGCGGGCACGCCCGATCAGCCGGTTTCAGCGTGCCGGGGCTCGGGTCGCGTGCCCGAGCTTCGACCGGTGGACCTCCCGCTCGCGGAAACGCCTCCGGCACGCTGGATCGGCCGGTTCCCACGTGCCGGGGCGGGGATAGCGTGCCGGAGCTTCGGCTGCTGGACCTTCGGCTCGCGGAAACACCTCGGGCACGCCGGATCGGCCGGTTCCGGCGTGCCGGGGCTCGGATCGCGTGCCGGAGTTCGGAGCGGCGCACCGTCGGCTCGCGAGAACGCCTTCGGGCCGGAGCTGGTCGCTCCTCCCCAGGGGCGTCCCCGGCCCTGACGTCCACCGATGCGGTCTTCGGCGTGCCACCGGAGGGCGCGCGCTCCTAGCGTTCCCGGATGACCACTGGTTTCGTCCCGCTCGTTCCCGCCGCCTACCGCCCGGACGCACCTCGCCCGCCGGGTGAGGACGACGGCGGTGCACCGCGACCGGCGCCGGTCCGTCCGGCGGCGGCGGCGCTCGGCCTGCTCGCGCCGTTCGCGGCGGATCCGGCGGTGACCGACCTCTTCGTCAACGGGGATTCGGGCCTCTGGGTCGACCGGGGCGGAGGCGCAGTGCGAGAGCCGACCTGGACGCTCGACGCCGCGGGCGCCCGGCGACTCGCGGTGTCGCTGGTCGCGGCCGGCGGGCGGCACGTCGACGAGGCGAGCCCGTGCGTGGACGTGCGGCTGAAGCACGGCGTCCGCGTGCACGTGGTGCTGCCGCCGGTCGCGACGGCGGGGACGCTGATCTCGGTGCGCGTGCCGCGGGCCGATGCCTGGAGTCTCGACGAGCTGCACGCGGCGGGGATGCTCGACGACGCGGGCCGCGGCCTGCTGCGCCGGGCCGTCTCCGCGCGCTGGAACCTGCTCGTCACCGGAGCCGGCGGATCGGGCAAGACCACGCTCCTCGGCGCCCTCCTCGGCTGCGCGCCGCCGCACGAGCGCCTGGTCGTGATCGAGGACGTCGGCGAGCTGCGGCCCGCGCATCCGCAAGTCGTCTCGCTCGAGGCGCGCCAGCCGAACCTCGAGGGCGCGGGCGGCGTCGGTCTCGACCGTCTGGTCCGTGAGGCGCTGCGGATGCGGCCGGACCGGCTCGTCCTCGGCGAGTGCCGCGGCGTGGAGCTGCGCGATCTGCTGTCCGCACTGAACACCGGGCACGACGGCGGAGCGGGGACGCTGCACGCCAACTCGCTCGCCGACGTCCCCGCGCGGCTGGAGGCGCTCGGGTCGCTCGCCGGGATGGGGCCGGAGGCCGTCGCGCGGCAGACGGTCAGCGCGATCGACCTGGTGCTGCACCTCGAGCGACGGAGCGGCCGGCGCCGGCTCGCCGCGTCGGGCTGCTTCCGGCTCGATCACGCCGGGCGGCTCCGGATCGAGGAGGGCGCCGTGCCGCAGCGGGGCTCGCCGTGAAGCGCGGGGCGGGGGTCGACGAGGTCGCGGCCGTGGTGCACCGCCTCTCGGTGCTGCTCGCAGCGGGCGTCGCGCCGGCATCGGCGCTGGCGCACCTCGCGGCGTCGGACGACTCGGAGGCGGCGGGTGCCGCGCGACGTCGTCGGCTGCTGCGCGCGGTGGCGGTCGAGGCGGCGCGCGGCGGGGACGTGACGGCGGCGCTCCTGGCGGGCGTGCCCGCCTCCCGCCGAGAAGAGGGGCGGCGGGCGGGGGAGCGCGCCCCTCGCCGCAGGGAGAGCGCGGCACGGGGGTCGCGTGATCGCGGCGAGGAGACCGCCTGGGCGGCCCTGGCCGCCTGCTGGCGGGTCGCCGCGGACTCCGGGGCGCCGATCGCCGCGGCCCTCGGCGAGCTGGCCGAGTCCCTGCGGGAGCTGGGCCGGGCGCGGCGCGACATCGAGGTCGCCCTGGCGGGCCCGCTCGCGACGAGCCGGGTGGTCGGCGGGCTGCCGCTGGTGGCGCTCGGCTTCGGCACGCTGCTGGGCTTCGATGTGCTGGGTGTGCTGATCGGGACGGTGCCGGGACTCGTCTGCCTGGTGGGCGGGCTCGGGCTGATGCTCGGTGCCGTTGCGTGGACGCGCCGGCTCGTCCGCGGCGCCGGCCCGGGGGACCCGGCACCGGGGCTGGCGCTCGACCTGCTCGCGGTCGCGCTCGCGGGCGGGGGATCGATCGGGGGCGGGCGGGAGCGGGTGCTGGCGGCGCTCGCCGAGTGCGGGCTCGCGTCGGGGCCGCCCGCGCTGGCCGCGGCGGAGCCTGTGCTCGCGCTCTCGAGCGCGGCAGGGGTGCCCGCGGGCCGGCTGCTGCGCAGCGAGGCGGCACTGGCGCGGGTGCGGGCCGCGTCCGAGGCGCGGGAGCGGGCGGCGAGGCTCGGCGTGACGCTGCTCCTGCCGCTCGGAGTCTGCGTGCTGCCAGCGTTCCTCCTGCTGGGCGTGGCTCCGATGATGATCTCGGTGCTGCTGTCGACGTTCGCGGGGCAGCGGTGAGCGGTCCCGCGGGAGCTCTCCACAGGCCGCTCCTCTCTCCTCTTGTCCACCGTTCGCGAGCTCCCCACCCCGACCTGCTCCGGGCTCGGCGATCCTCGAGTGGGGGCAGTGACGACGAACGGAGCGAGCGGATGAACGGCAGCCGGAGCAGTGGTGCGGGGACGATCGGACGAGTGACGGGCGGTGCCGGGCGGGAGCGCTTCCCGCAGCCCGCGTGGGAGGCGGGGCCGCTGAGCGGTTGGCGCGACGAGGAGGGCTCGGCCACGGCCGAGTACGCGATCGCGACGATGGCGGCGGTCGGCTTCGCGGGTCTGCTGGTGGTGATCCTCAAGGGCGACGAGGTGCGCGGGATCCTCACGGACCTGGTCACCCGGGCGCTCACCTCGGGGGGATGAGCGGTGCGGTGCCCGGGTGGTGCCCGCGCGGCGACGAGATCGGAGGAGGCCGGGATGCGGACCGGCGACGGTCGTCGAGGCGAGGACGGCTCCGCGACGGCCGAGCTGGCGGTCGTTCTGCCGGCGGTGGTGGTCGTGCTGGCGCTCTGCCTCGGCTCGGTGGCGGCCTCGGCGCAGTACGTCCGGCTGGTCGACGCCGCAGCGGACGCCGCCCGGTCGCTGGCCCGGGGGGACGATCCCGGGGCGCCCATCGCGCGGGTCGATGCGGGAGCGAGCGTCGCGACCTCCGCGGACGGCGGGCTCGTCTGCGTGGACGTCGCCGCGCGGCTCCGGCCGCTGCCGGCGCTGGAGCTGCCGGTCTCGGTCCGCTCCTGCGCGCTGGGCGGAGGGCGGTGATCCCCCGGCCGGAGCCGGACCGCGCAGGGGAGGACGGCTCGGCGGCGGTCGCCGCGGTCGGCGTCGTCGCGGGGACGATCCTCGTGACCGCGGCCGTGCTCGCCGGATGCGGGGGAGTCGCGGGGCACCAGCGGGCCGTCGCCTCGGCGGATGCGGCGGCGCTCGCCGCGGCGGACGTGGCCTCCGGGCTGCTGCCGGGCGAGCCGTGCGGGGAGGCCGAGCGCGTCGCGAGGGCGATGCGGGCGGCAGTCGCGGGCTGCGCGGTGGAAGGAGGAGTGGCGACCGTCGAGGTCGTCGTGTCCGTCGGGCCGCTCGCGCTCCCCGCCCGGTCGCGCGCCGGGCCGCCGCCGTGACGCTCCTCCCGCGACGGGGCGCGCCGACAACGGCTCCCGCCGCGCCCGGGGCGCAGCAGCAGCGCTCCCGAGCTCGACCGGGATGCCGGCGAGAGGCCGGTTGGTCCGATCGCCCCGGTGGGACCGGGGCTCAGTCGGCGCTGACCCGCAGGTAGCGGTAGGCCGCTGCGGTGGGCAGCGCGCCGGCTCCCTCGTCGTGCTCGAGCGCGCCGGCGAGGAGATAGAGGTAGCGGGTGCCCTCGCGGGCGGCCGGGATCTCGAGGCGGCCCGCCGGGGCCGTCGCCTCGCCGTAGGAGCGGCGGAGCGTCTTGCCCTCGAGCGGCCCGTCGAGGAACTTGGCGGTGTAGGCGGAGGTGGTCGGAGCGGAGGTGGTGTGCGTCGTTGCCATGCCCCTCATCATGCGCCGATCGCTGCGATCCGTCACCGGGTGCGGTCCTCCCGATTCGGCGGATTCCCGGGCGGCGGCCGGAGTGCTCCCAGCCCGCGGCGAGCGGACGACGGCGAGGGACGCCCGGAGTCAGTGTGTATGGTGTGCCTGTCGGGCGCCCCGAAGCCGACGCGAACGGATCGTCGTTCCTCCTGCGGACGCCGTGCACCGCCTCCCCGCCGAAGGGGACCCGTCGGACTCGCTGAGCGTCCGATCCGACAGCATCAATCGAGGAGAACTGTGTCCGGGACGAAGAAGCTGGTGATCGTCGAGTCGCCGGCGAAGGCCAAGACCATCGCCCAGTACCTGGGCGAGGGCTACGAGGTGCTCGCCTCCGTCGGGCACATCCGCGACCTCATCGAGCCGAAGAACCTGCCGCCCGAGCTCAAGAAGGGCGGGCTGGGCAAGTTCTCCGTCGACGTCGACAACGGCTTCGAGCCCTACTACGTCGTCTCCGATCAGAAGAAGAAGACGGTCGCCGACCTCAAGCGCGCGCTCAAGAACGCCGACGAGCTCTTCCTCGCGACGGATGAGGACCGCGAGGGCGAGGCCATCGCGTGGCACCTCCTCGAGGAGCTCAAGCCCAAGGTCCCCGTGAAGCGGATGGTCTTCCACGAGATCACCAAGGACGCGATCCAGACGGCCCGCGACAACACGCGCGACATCGACACCTCCCTCGTCGACGCGCAGGAGACCCGCCGCATCCTCGACCGCCTCTACGGCTACGAGATCTCGCCGGTCCTCTGGCGCAAGGTCGGGCCCGGCCTCTCCGCCGGCCGCGTGCAGTCCGCCGCCACGCGCCTCGTCGTGGACCGCGAGCGCGAGCGCCTCGCCTTCGTCTCCGCCTCCTACTGGGACCTCGCCACGGTCCTCGCCCCCGAGGCCGACGCCTCGGCGGCGTTCGACGCACGCCTGGCGCGCCTGGACGGCAAGCGGATCGGCAGCGGCCGCGACTTCGACGACCGCGGTCAGCTGAAGGGGGACGTCACCGTCCTCGACGAGGCCTCCGCCGGCGCCCTCGCCGACGCGCTGCGCGACCCGAAGACGCTCGTCCGCGTCTCGAATCTCGAGTCCAAGCCCTACTCGCGCCGCCCCGCCGCCCCGTTCACCACCTCGACGCTCCAGCAGGAGGCGGCGCGCAAGCTCCGCTTCTCGGCGCGCCAGACGATGAGCGTCGCGCAGTCGCTCTACGAGAACGGCTTCATCACCTACATGAGGACCGACTCGCCGAACCTCTCGCAGCAGGCGCTGAACGCCGCCCGCTCGCAGGCGGCCTCGCTCTACGGAGCCGAGACGGTCCCCGAGAAGCCCCGCCTCTACTCCGGCAAGAACAAGAGCGCGCAGGAGGCGCACGAGGCGATCCGCCCCGCGGGCGAGACCTTCCGCACCCCGGACCAGCTCGCCGGCACCCTCCGCGGGAACGACCACCGTCTCTACGACCTGATCTGGAAGCGCACCGTCGCCTCGCAGATGGCCGACGCCAAGGGCTCGACCGCGACGGTCACCCTGCTCGCCAACCCGGCCGGCGACACCGAGCGCACCGCCGAGTTCACCGCCTCGGGAACGGTCATCACCTTCCGCGGCTTCCTGCTCGCCTACGAGGAGGGCCGCGACGAGGAGCGCCACGGCGCCCGCGACGAGAAGGACGCCAAGCTGCCCGTGCTCGAGGTCGGCCAGAGCCTCGTCGTCGCCGAGGTCGAGGCCAAGGGCCACGAGACCTCGCCGCCCCCGCGCTACACGGAGGCGAGCCTCGTCAAGTCGCTCGAAGAGCTGGGGATCGGGCGCCCCTCGACCTACGCCTCGATCATCACGACGATCGTCGACCGCGGCTACGTCACGCCGCGCGGCACGGCGCTCGTGCCCAACTGGATCGCCTTCTCGGTGGTGCGCCTGCTCGAGGAGTTCTTCTCCGACCTCGTCGAGTACGACTTCACCGCCGCGATGGAGGGCGACCTCGACCGCATCGCCGGCGGCGAGGAGGACCGGGTCGACTGGCTGAACCGCTTCTACTTCGGCGGCGGCGACCAGCCGGGCCTGCGCCACGTCGTCGACAACCTCGGCGAGATCGATGCGAAGAGCATCAACTCGGTCCGGATCACCGACGACATCACCCTGCGCATCGGCAAGTACGGGCCCTACCTCGAGGTCGCCCAGGAGGAGGGACAGGAGACGCCGCGCCGCGTCAACCTGCCGCTCGAGCTGGCCCCGGACGAGCTCACGCCCGCGAAGGCGCAGGAGCTCGTCGACGCTCCTGTGCAGACCGACCGCGTGCTGGGCAGCAACCCGGACTCGGGCAAGACCGTCGTGGTCAAGGACGGCCGCTTCGGCCCGTACGTGACCGAGGTCGACCCCGAGCCCGAGACCACCGCGGACCCCGCCACCGGTGAGGTCGTCGAGCCCGTCTCCGCTCCTGCTGCGAAGCGCGGCGCGAAGAAGGCGGCCGCGGTCAAGCCGCGCACCTCCTCCCTCTTCAAGTCGATGGACGTCGCGACCGTCGACCTCGCCACCGCTCTGCGCCTGCTCGACCTGCCGCGCACCGTCGGCGAGGACCCGGAGTCGGGTGAGCCGATCACCGCGCAGAACGGCCGCTACGGCCCGTACCTGAAGAAGGGGACGGACAGCCGCTCGCTCACCAGCGAGGACCAGATCTTCGAGGTCGACCTGCCGACCGCGCTCGAGGTGTTCGCCCAGCCCAAGTACGGCGCCAAGCGCGCCACGAGCGCCCTCGCGGAGTTCGAGGCCGACCCGGTCAGCGGCAAGCCGATCCGGATCCGCGACGGCCGCTTCGGCGCCTACGTGACCGACGGCGAGACCAACGTCACGATCCCCAAGGGCCAGCCGATCGAGGAGATCGACTTCGAGCAGGCGGTGCAGATGCTCGCCGACAAGCGGGCGAAGGGTCCGGCGCCCAAGAAGGCCCCGGCCAAGCGCGCCCCGGCCAAGAAGCCCGCCGCGAAGACGACGGCGGCCAAGGCGACGGCGACGAAGACCACCGCCGCGAAGACCACCGCCGCGAAGACCACCGCCGCGAAGACCACGGCGGCGAAGGCGACCACGCCCAAGACGACGGCGGCCAAGACCACGGCGGCCAAGACCACGGCGGCCAAGACCACGGCGGCGAAGACGACGGCGGCGAAGACGACGGCCGCCAAGACGACGGCGGCCAAGACCACCGCCGCGAAGAAGCCGGCCACCACCCGCGCCCGCAGCACTGCGGCGAAGGCGACGGGCTCGACGGAGTCGTGACCGGGCTGTTCGTCACCCTCGAGGGCGGGGACGGCGCGGGCAAGACCACGCAGGCCCGGCTGCTCGAGGAGTGGCTGGGCTCGCGCGGTGAGACCGTGCGGCGCACCCGGGAGCCGGGCGGCACCGAGGTGGGCGTGCAGATCCGCGAGATCGTGCTGCACCACCGCGGCGAGATCGATCCGCGGGCCGAGGCGCTCCTCTACGCCGCCGACCGCGCGCAGCACATCGGCACCTTCGTCCGGCCCGCGCTCGAGCGGGGCGAGGTCGTCGTCCAGGACCGCTACATCGACTCCTCCGTCGCGTACCAGGGCGCCGGCCGGGTGCTGGACGCCGCGGAGGTCCGCTCCCTCTCGGAGTGGGCGACCCGCGACCTCCGCCCCGACCTCACCGTCCTGCTCGACCTCGATCCCGCCGTCGCCCGCACCCGGCTGGACGCCGCGCGCACCCGCTACGACCGGCTCGAGGCGGAGAAGGCCGAGTTCCACGGCCGCGTCCGGCAGGCCTTCCTCGACCTCGCCGCGGGCGACCCGGAGCGCTTCCTCGTCCTGGACGCGAGCCGCCCCGTCGAGGAGCTCGCCGCCGCGGTCCGCGCCCGCATCGAGCCCCTGCTCGGCGCCGGACCCCGCGACGCCCGGCCCGCTGTCGGACCTCGCGGTTAGCCTGGATCCGTGACCGTCTGGAGCCAGCTCGTCGGCCAGGAGCACGCCATCGGCGCCCTGCGCGACGCCTCGACCCCCCGCGACGAGAGGGGGCACGAGTCGACCTCGATGACCCACTCCTGGCTGATCACCGGGCCGCCCGGCTCCGGCCGCTCCAACCTCGCCTACGCGTTCGCCTCCGCGCTGCTCTGCCGCCGCGGCGGCTGCGGCGAGTGCCCGGACTGCGCGCAGGTCGCCGCGCGCTCGCACCCCGACCTCGCGGTCCTCGCCACCGAGCGTGTCATCATCTCGATCGAGGAGGTGCGCCGCCTCGTCTCGTCCTCGCAGTACTCGCCGTCGGTCTCGCGCTACCGGGTGATGGTCATCGAGGACGCCGACCGGATGAGCGAGCGCACCTCGAACGTCCTGCTGAAGGCGCTCGAGGAGCCGCCCGAGCGCACCGTCTGGATCCTCTGCGCGCCCAGCGAGGCGGACCTTTTGCCGACGATCCGCTCGCGGGTGCGCTCGGTGCGCCTGCGCGTCCCCAGCGTCGAGGACGTCGCCGGCCTGCTCGAGCGCCGCGACGGCGTCGACGCGGAGACGGCGGAGCGCGCCGCCCGCCAGGCCCAGAGCCACATCGGCATGGCGCACCGGCTCGCGACCGATGCGAACGCCCGCGAGCGGCGCGAGGAGACCCTGCGCATCGCCCTGAGCCTGCGCGGGGTGTCCGACGCGGTGCTCGGCGCCGCGCGGATGATCGAGGTCGCCACCGAGGACGCGAAGGCCTACACGCTCGAGCGCGACGAGGTCGAGCGCCAGCAGGCGCTGCGCTCGCTCGGCGTCGAGCCCGGCGGCACGATCCCCGCCCAGCTCCGCTCGCAGCTGCGCACCCTCGAGGAGGACCAGAAGCGCCGGGCGACGCGCAGCCTCCGCGACGGCCTCGACCGCATCCTCGTCGACCTGCTCTCGCTCTACCGCGACGTCGTGCGCCTCCAGCTCGGCGCCCCCGGCGGCGTGATCAACGAGGAGGTGCGGAGCGAGATGACGGCACTCGCCTCGGCCACCGCCCCCGAGCGCACGCTCGCGGTGCTCGACGCCGTGGCGGAGGCCCGGCAGCGCATCGACGCGAACGTCTCGCCCGTCCTCGCCCTCGAGGCGATGCTCGTGGTCGCCGCGCGGCGCCCGGTGGCCGCGTGAGGCGCCCGGGTCGCTGGTCGGCGCTCGCCGCGGTCGGCGCCGCGGTCGCGCTGCTCTCCGGCTGCTTCGCTCCCGGACCCTCGCCCGAGCGTACCTCCACCCCCGCCGCGCAGGCCGTCGACGCCGATCTCGAGCAGTTCTACGGCCAGGTCCTGGTCTGGGACGACTGCGGCGAGGGCATGCAGTGCACCGACGCGACGGTGCCGCTCGACTGGGACGCTCCGGCCGGCGAGACCGCCTCGATCGCGCTGGTCCGCCACCCGGCGACGGGCGGGGACGCGATCGGCTCCCTCCTGGTCAACCCGGGCGGGCCCGGCGGCTCCGGGGTCGACCTCATCCGCGACAGCCTGGACTTCGCCGTGGACGACGAGCTCGCCGCCCGCTTCGACGTGGTCGGCTTCGACCCGCGCGGCGTCGGCGCCTCGACCGCGGTGTCCTGCCTCGACGCCGCCGGACTCGACTCCTACCTCTACGACATCGTCCCGGGCGAGCGCGGCAGCGACGAGTGGATCGCCGCCCAGCGCACCGCCTCGGCCGCCTTCGCCGCCGCCTGCGAGGAGCGCAGCGGCGCACTGCTGCCCGAGGTCGGCACCACCAGCGCGGCCCGCGATCTCGACGTGCTGCGGGCGGCGCTCGGCGACGAGTCGTTGCACTACCTCGGCTACTCCTACGGCACCTTCCTCGGCGCCACCTACGCCGGCCTCTTCCCCGATCGCGTCGGCCGGCTCGTGCTCGACGGCGCGATCGACCCGGCCGCGACCTCGCTCGACGTCGTCCGCGAGCAGGCGATCGGCTTCGAGAGCGCCCTGCGCGCGTATCTCACCGCCTGCCTCGGCGGCGAGGGCTGCCCCTTCACCGGCACGGTCGACGAGGCGATGGCGCAGGTCGCCGCGATGCTGGAGCGGGTCGACGCCTCGCCGATCCGCGCCCAGGACGGTCGGCAGCTCGGCTCGAGCACGCTGCTCACCGCGATCGTCTACCCGCTCTACTCCGCCTCCTCCTGGGGCGGGCTGAGCGAGATGCTGACGGACGTGCGCCAGGGCGGCGCGGAGATCGCCTTCCAGTACGCGGACGCCTACAACGGCCGGACGGCCGACGGCGACTACAGCGACAACGCGACCGAGGCCTTCCTCGCGATCAACTGCGTCGACTACGCCTACGACGCCGAGACGGAGTCGATGCGGGCGGACGCCGCGGAGCTCGAGGCGGCGGCGCCGACGCTCGGCCGCTACCTCGCCTACGGCGACATCCTCTGCGGCGAGTGGCCGGCCGCCTTCGAGGGCTCGCGGGCGCCGATCACGGCGGAGGGCTCGGGCCCGATCCTCGTCGTCGGCACCACCAACGACCCGGCGACGCCCTACGTCTGGGCGCAGGCGCTGGCGGAGGAGCTGTCCGACGGGCACCTCGTGACCTTCGACGGCGAGGGCCACACGGCCTACAACAAGTCGAACTCGTGCGTGAACGACGCGGTCGACGCGTACCTGCTCAAGGGCGTCGTCCCCGAGGAGGACCCGCAGTGCTGACCGAGCAGGAGCGCCGCGGCGCGCCGGAGCAGCCGGGACTCCGGGAGCGCAAGCGCCTCGCGACCCGGCGCGCGATCGAGACCGCCGTGCTGCGGCTCGCGAGCGAGCGCGGGCCGGACCGCGTCACGATCGAGGACGTCTCGCGGACGGCCGACGTCTCCACGCGCACCTTCTTCAACTACTTCGCCTCGAAGGAGGACGCGCTGGTCGGCGGCCTCCCGGTGATCTCCGACGAGACGGCCGCCGCGTTCCTCGCGGGCGACGCGCCGCTCCTCGTCGATCTGCAGGCGGTCTTCGTCGCGGCGGCGGAGGTCCCGGGGGAGGAGGACCGCGAGCTGCACCTGCTGCGGCGCAGCCTCTTCCGCGAGCACCCGCAGCTCGTCGGCCTCAAGATCGCCGGCATGCGGGAGTTCGAGCTCGCGATCGAGGATCTGGTCGCCGAGCGCCTCACCCGCGGCGGGACGGACGCCGAGGCGGTGCGCAGCCGGGCCCGGATGCTCACCCTGCTCGGCCTCGCCGCCATGCGGCACGCCTGGGCCGGCTGGGTCGACCACGACGGTCGCGACGCGCTCCCGGGACTCATCGTGCACTCGTTCGAGGAGCTGCGCGGCGCGGTCGCCGAGTAGCCGGCGGGCCCCGCGCCTCGATTCACGCCCCGGCCCGCGAGCAGGCTATGCTGTGTAATCGTGTCCGGGGCCAGCGCCTCGCGAGCACGCCGCCTTAGCTCAGTCGGTAGAGCGTCTCACTCGTAATGAGAAGGTCGTCGGTTCGATTCCGACAGGCGGCTCCGCATTCCTTCCCGTGGTGCAGCCGTACGTGCAGCCGACGCCTCGGATCCCTCGAACGGATCCCTCGCCCCCAGGCCCCGTCGATCCCGTCCGGCTACCCTGGTTCGGATGACCGACACCCCGCCCCGCCGCCGACCGCGCGCCCTCGTGGCCGCCGCAGCCGTCGTCGCCGTGCTGCTGGGCGTCGGAGCCTTCGGCGCCGGGACGGCGATCGGCCGCACGGCGACTCCCGCCGCGGCGCCCACCGCCTCGGCACCCGCCGCCGCGACGACGACGGCCACAGCGACGCCGACGCCGACCGCCCGGCCCGCCGGCACCGAGACCGCCGAGGCGCTGCGCACCTGCTCCGTCGCCGAGCTCGCGGCGGACCCGCGCCTCGGCTCGATGCAGGCGCGGGTCGTCGATGCGGCGACCGGCGAGGTGCTCTTCGACCGCGGCGGCACGACCGCCTCGCGCACCGCCTCCGCCCTGAAGATCCTCACCGCCGCCAGCGCGCTCGCCGTCCTCGGCCCGGACACCCGGATCGCCACGACCGTGGTCGCGGGCGACGCTCCCGGCAGCGTCGTGCTGGTCGGCGGGGGAGACCTCACGCTGAGCCGGCTGCCGAGTGGTCAGGAGTCGGTCTACGCCGGCGCCGCGCACCTCGACGACCTCGCCGCGCAGGTCGAGGCTGCCTGGGACGCCGACCCGGCGACCGCGGGCACCAGGATCTCCTCGGTCGTGCTCGACGCCTCGCTCTACTCCGGCGACACCTGGCAGCCGAGCTGGAACCGCAAGGAGCAGACCGACGGCTACATGCCCGAGATCACCGCGCTGCAGGTCGACGGCGACCGGGCCGACCCGACCGCCTCCACCTCCCGCCGGGGCGACGACCCGGTCGGTCGCGCGGGCGAGGCCTTCGCCGGCGAGCTGTCCGGCTCGCCGACGGTGAGCACCGGCACCGCCCCGGCGGGCGCGCGAGTGCTCGGCACCGTCGAGTCCGCCCCGGTGAGCACCCTCGTGCAGCAGATGCTGCTCGTCTCGGACAACGCGATCGCCGAGATGCTCGCGCGGCTGGTCGCGATCCGGACGGGCTCCGGCAACGACTTCGGCGCCGAGCAGGCGGGCGTCCTCCAGGGCCTCGCCGGCTACGGAGTGGACACGGCCGGTATCACGATCGTCGACGGCTCGGGACTCAGCGACGACAACGCGGTGGCACCGGCGTACTTCACGAGCCTGCTGCGGAAGATTCAGGCCAGGGAGGGGCAGCTCGGCGTCCTCCTCGACGGCCTCCCGGTCTCGGGGCGCACCGGCTCGCTCTCCTACGCCGACCGCTTCGCCGGCGACAACGCGGTGGCCGACGGCGCCGTCCGCGCGAAGACCGGCTGGATCGACACCGGCTACACGCTCGCCGGCGTCGTCGACGCCCAGGACGGCACCGCGCTCACCTTCGCCGTCTACGCGCTCGGCGACGTCTCCGACTCGGCGAAGACCGCCATCGACACGCTCGTCACCGGCGTCTACCGCTGCGGCGGCGCGCTCTCCGACTCCTGACCTCCCACCCGCACCGCTCCCGCTCCCGTTCCGAGAGGACCACCATGACCACGGCACTCCTGATCGTCGACGTGCAGAACGACTTCACCGAGGGGGGCGCGCTCGCCGTCGCCGGCGGCACGCGTGTCGCCGAGGCGATCACCGCGCACCTGGCCGCGAGCGCCGGCCGCTACACGACGGTGCTCGCCTCGCGCGACTGGCACGACGGCGCCTCCGACAACGGCGGGCACTTCGCCGCCGAGCCCGACTATCTCGACACCTGGCCGGTGCACTGCGTCGCGGGGACGGCCGGTGCGGAGTACCACCCGGCGCTCGCGGTGGACGCGGTCGACGTGCACATCCGCAAGGGCCAGGGTCGGCCGTCCTACTCGGCCTTCGAGGGGACGGCGGACGACGGGGCGCCGGTTCCGGCGCTGCTCGAGCGCCTGGGCGTCACCGAGCTCGACGTCGTGGGGCTCGCCACCGACCACTGCGTGCGGGCCTCGGCCCTCGATGCGCGCGCGGCCGGCCTGGAGGTGCGCGTGCTCTCCGACCTCGTCGCCGGGGTCTCGCCCGAGGCGAGCGCCGCCGCGCTGCGCGAGCTGACCGAGGCGGGTGTGCGCGTCGAGGCCTCCTCCACCGTGCTTCCCTCCTCCACAGGGGCCGGTCCGTCCACAGGGGCGACGAACTCCTGAGGTGCGTCCGGGGGCGGTCGTAGACTGAGAAGCATCGTCGTGCGGGGTCCGCGCGACTCGATCCGCACAGGAAGAGTGTTCTCGTGAGTGATTCCGTCGTTCGAAGCGCCGCCGAGGCGGCCCTGCTCGCCCGCGTCCCGTCGCAGCTGCTCATCGGCGGCGCCTGGGTCGACGGCTCGGGCGGCGGCACGATCGATGTCGAGGATCCGGCCACCGGCGAGGTGATCCGCACCATCGCCGACGCGACTCCGGAGGACGGCCTGCGGGCGCTCGACGCCGCCGTCGAGGCGGGGCCGGCCTGGGCCGCGACCGCGCCCCGGAAGCGTGCGGAGATCCTCCGCCGCGCGTTCGACCTGCTGCAGGAGCGCAAGGACGACTTCGCCCTGCTGATGACGCTGGAGATGGGCAAGCCGTTCGCCGAGGCGCTCGGCGAGGTCGCCTACGGGGGCGAGTTCCTCCGCTGGTTCAGCGAGGAGGCGGTGCGCATCTCGGGCCGCTACGGCGTGAACCCGGAGGGCACGGGGCGGATGATCGTCTCGCAGCACCCGATCGGCCCGTGCTACCTGATCACCCCGTGGAACTTCCCGCTCGCGATGGCGACCCGCAAGATCGCCCCGGCCCTCGCCGCCGGCTGCACCGTCGTGGTGAAGCCCGCCGAGCTGACGCCGCTGACGACGCTCGCCTTCGCGGCCCTGCTCGCCGAGGCGGGGGTGCCGGACGGCGTCGTCAACGTCGTCACCACCTCTTCGGCCGGAGCGGTGTCGGCGCCGATCCTGTCGGATCCGCGGCTGCGCAAGCTCTCCTTCACCGGCTCGACGCCCGTCGGCCGGACGTTGCTGCAGCAGGCCGCCGAGGGCGTGCTGCGCACCTCGATGGAGCTCGGCGGGAACGCGCCGTTCGTGGTCTTCGAGGACGCCGATCTCGACCGCGCGGTCGAGGGCGCGATGCTGGCGAAGTTCCGCAACATCGGCCAGGCCTGCACCGCCGCCAACCGCTTCTTCGTGCACGAGTCGATCGCTGAGGAGTTCGCAGCCCGCGTCACGGAGCGCGTCCGCGCGCTGACCGTCGGCCGCGGCACCGAGGCGGGCATCACGATCGGTCCGCTGATCGACGACCGCGCGGTCGAGAAGGCGGCCTCGCTGGTTCAGGACGCTGTCGAGCGCGGCGCCGAGGTCCGCGTCGGCGGGCACGGCATCGACGGAGCGGGGCACTTCTACGAGCCGACGGTGCTCGCGGGGGTCGCGGCCGGCAGCGAGATCCTGCGCACCGAGATCTTCGGCCCGGTCCTCGCGATCGTGCCGTTCAGCGACGAGGACGAGGCGGTCGCCCTCGCCAACGACACCGAGTTCGGGCTGGTCTCGTACGTCTTCACCCGCGACCTCGCCCGCGGGCAGCGGATGATCGAGCGGCTCGCCACCGGGATGATGGGTCTGAACGTCGGCGTCGTCTCGAACGCCGCGGCGCCCTTCGGCGGCGTCAAGCAGTCGGGGCTCGGCCGCGAGGGCGGGCTCGAGGGCATCCACGAGTACCTCAGCACCAAGTACACGCTCACCCCCGACCCGTTCGCCTGATCCGTGGAGCTGATCGAGATCCGCTCGCTCGGGGACCCGCGGCTGCGCGACTACGCGCATGCCACGGACGTCGCGCTGAAGAACGCCCGCGGCCCGCACGGGCTCTACCTCGCGGAGTCGGCGCTGGTGCTCGAGCGGGCGCTCGCCGCCGGGCATCGGCCGCGCTCGGTGCTCTCGCTCGGCGGCTCGGTCGAGGAGGCCGAACGGCTGCTCGGCGACCGCGACGTGCCGGTGTTCACCGGGCCCGGCGAGCTGCTGGCCGAGCTGACCGGCTACACGCTGCACCGCGGCCTGATCGCCGCGCTGGACCGGCCGGTGCTGGCCGACCCCGCGGAGCTGCTCGCCGGCGCGCGCCGCGTGGTCGTGCTCGAGAACGTGGTCGACCCGACCAACGTCGGCGCGATCTTCCGCTCGGTCGGCGCGATCGGCGCCGACGCCGTGCTGGTGACCCCGCGCTGCTCCGACCCCTTCTACCGCCGGGCGATCCGCGTCAGCATGGGCACGGTGCTCCAGGTGCCGTGGACGCGCGTGGGTGACTGGCCGAGCACGCGCGCGCTGCTGCACGAGGCCGGCTTCACCATCGCCGCGATGGCGCTCACGCCGGACGCGGTGCCGCTGCGCGAGTTCGCGGCAGCCGCCCCGGAGCGGGTCGCGCTCGTGCTCGGCACCGAGGGGGAGGGGCTCACCGCGGAGGCACTGGCCGCCGCGGACGTCGCGGTGCAGATCCCGATGCGGCACGGGATCGACTCGCTGAACGTCGCGGCGGCGAGCGCGGTGGCGATGTGGGCGCTCGCGGCGCTCTGACCCCCCGTCAGGGCCGCGGCCCGTCGTTCCGCGCACCCCGGACGCCCCGGTCCGAGCGCCTGCGCTACGCTCGCCACGAACCCGGCCGGCACCGCTCCTCCGGCGCCGTGCCGCCCTCCGCCGCCATCCACTCCCGAGGTCGTCCATGTCCGAGCGCTCCCGGCTCCGCGCCGCCCGCCTGCCGTCGGCCGTCGCGGCCGTGCTGCTGCTGGCCCCGCTCGCGGGCTGCGCGCTGGACCCGGCCGAGGTGCCCGACTCCGGTGCCACGCCCGCGCGGACGATCCGCGCGACCGAGCCGACGCCCGTCGCGACCGGAGCGGTGACCGAGGGTGATGAGGTCTCCCAGCTGATCACCCGGTGCCTCGCGCGCTACGGCCTGAACGAGCGGCCCGCCGCCCCGGACGGCTCCCTGAGCGAGTCGGAGTGGCTGGCCGCGCAGGAGGCGATCACCGACTACGACCGCACCCTCACCGACTGCTCCGCCGAGGCGCTCTCCACCGACGCGCCCGCCCCGACGATCGCCCCCTGATGCGCGTCGAGGGCTGCGCGGCGCTGGTCTCCGGGGGAGCCTCGGGTCTCGGAGCCGCGACGGCGCGGGCCCTCGCCGAGGCAGGAGCGCGCGTCGTCGTCCTCGATCTGCCGACGGCGCTCGACAGCGCCGACCTGCCGGAGTCGATTCTGCGGATCCCGGGCGACGTCCTCGACGCCGACGCCGTCCAGCGGGCCGTGACGGCCGCCGAGGGGCTGCGGATCGCGGTGACCTGCGCCGGCGTCGCCACGCCGGGCCGGCTCCTCGGCCGTGACGGGCCGCTGGCGCTCGACGCCTTCGAGCGGGTCCTCCGGATCAACACCGTCGGCACGCTGAACGTCCTGCGGCTCGCGGCGGCCGCGATCGCCGAGGGCGAGCCGGTCGAGGGGGAGCGCGGGGTCCTGATCACCACGGCGTCGATCGCGGCCTTCGAGGGGCAGATCGGGCAGGCGGCCTACGCCGCCTCGAAGGGCGCCGTGGCCGCGCTGACCTTGCCGCTGGCGCGCGAGCTGGCGTCCGCGCTGATCCGCGTCGTCTCGATCGCGCCCGGCACCTTCGACACCCCGCTGCTCGCCGGGCTGCCGGAGGCGGCGCGCGCCGCCCTCGGCGAGGCGGTGCCGCACCCGGCCCGGCTCGGCCGGCCGTCGGAGTTCGCCGCGCTCGTGCGCCACGTCATCGAGAACCCGATGCTCAACGGCGAGGTGATCCGCCTGGACGGCGCGCTGCGGATGCCGCCGCGCTGACCGGGCTGCGGGCCGCGCTCAGACCAGCAGCTGGTGCTTGGCCAGGTCGCGGTAGAGCGGCGTCGTCTCGACGAGCTCGGAGTGCGTGCCGATCCCGACGACCTCGCCCTTCTGCAGCACCACGATCTGGTCGGAGTCGACGACCGTCGAGAGGCGGTGCGCGATGACGAGCAGCGTCCGGTTCTCGGCCACGGCGTCGATCGCGAGCCGCAGTCGCTGCTCGTTGAGCCCGTCCAGGCTCGAGGTGGACTCGTCGAGCAGCAGGATCGGCGGGGCCGCGAGGAGCGCGCGCCCGATGGCGAGGCGCTGGCGCTCGCCGCCCGAGAGCATGACGCCGCTCTCGCCGACGGGGGCGTTCAGGCCGAGCGGGTTGCGCTCGAGCACGTCGGTGAGGTTCACGGCCTCGAGCACCCGCAGGCAGTCCTCGTCGGAGGCGTCGGGGCGGCCGAGCACGAGGTTCTCGCGGAGGGTGCCGGCGAGCACCGGCGCGTCCTGCTCGACGTAGCCGATCTGGGCGCGGAGGGCGTCGCGGTCGATGGCGGTGATGTCGACGCCGCCGAGCCGGACGACGCCGGCCTCGGGGTCGTAGAAGCGCTCGATCAGCGCGAGGATCGTGCTCTTGCCGGCGCCGGACGGGCCGACCAGGGCGGTGCGCTTGCCGCGCGGGACGGTGAACGAGACGCCGCGCAGGACGGTGCGGTCGCGGGCGTCCTCGTCGGCGTCGAGGGCCTTCTCGTCGTAGGAGAAGACGACGTCGTCGAAGGCGATCGCGGAGTCCGCGACGCCCGGGCCGAGGCCGCCGCCGTCGCGCTCGCCGTCGCCCTCGATCGGCAGGTCGATGATCTCCTGGATCCGCCCGAGCGCGCCGAGCGCCGAGTTGACCGAGGTGATCGCGCCGATGAAGTTGCCCAGCGGCATCACCATCATGAAGAGGAAGAGGATGAACGACACCAGCTGCGCGATGTCGATCGCGCCGGAGGCGACGCGGTAGCCGCCGACGCCGAGCACGGCGAGGAAGGCGACTTGCATCGCGATGCCGGCCACCGGGACGACGAGCGCCGAGATGTGCGCGACGCGGATGCCGAGGCGGTAGGCCTCGGTCGCGTGCGTGTCGACGACGGCGATCTCGCGATCGGTCGCGCCGGCGGCGCGGATGGTGCGGACGGCGCTGATCGCGCGCTCGACGGCGGCGGCGAGGTCGCCGACCTTCTCCTGGGCCTTCCGGCTGGCGACGCGGATGCCGCGCCCGAGGGTCAGCGCCGCACCGAGGGCGACGGCGACGACGACCACGATGATCAGCAGCAGTACCCAGTCGATGATCGCCATGGCGACGATCGCGCCGACGAAGAGCAGCGAGCCGGCGATCGAGTCGACGAGGCCCTGGGTGAGCACGGCGCGCAGCAGCGTGGAGTCGGAGCCGACGCGGGAGACGAGGTCGCCGGTGCGGCGGGCGTCGAACTCGCGGATCGGCAGGCGGAGCAGCCGCGCGACGAGGCGGCGGCGGCTGGAGAGGACGATGCCCTCACCGGTGCGCTGGAGGAGGTAGTGCGCGAAGCCGGAGATGAGGCCGGAGGCGACCACGAGGACGAGGAGCGCCCAGACCAGCGGGCCGAGGTCGAGGCCGTCCTGCACGCGGGTGATGACCTGGCCGACGACGAGCGGCTGGGCGAGGCTGGCGGCGGCGCCGAAGAGGCTGAGGACCACCACGACGGAGAGGATGCCGCGGTGCTCGAGCAGGTAGGGGACGAGCTGCGCGAAGGAGGCGCGGGGTCCGTCGTCCTTGCCGCGGCGGGGGCGCCGTCCGCCGCGCGTGCTCTCCGTGGTGCTGCTCATCGCTCGTTCGTCCTCGCTCACGCCTTGCCGTACTTCTTGTGGACCGCCGTCCATCTTGCCCCTTCGTGGCTGCGAACCGGCCCTCGATCGGGACGGGAAGCCGTGGTGATCGAGTGGCCCGCGGAGCGGGCGCATCGAGATCCACCGGCGTCAGAACGCGAGTCCGCAGAACCGCCCTCTTGGGGACGGTGGGTCTCGATACGCCCCTGCGGGGCTACTCGACCAGCATGAAGGGTCGAACGGCATGAAGGGGTCGACCGGCATGAAGAGTCGACCGGGATAAAGGGCCGACCGGCATGAAGGGTCGACCGGCATGAAGGTCGGCCGGCATGAAGGGTCGACCGGCATGAAGGGCCGGCGCCGCTTCCTTTCGCACGGGCCCGGAGACAGGTCCGGCCCGCCGGGGGAACCGACGGGCCGGACGTGCAGGGCAGGAGCGTCCTACGACACGTTGTCGTGGTACGCCGTGTGCTGGGTCTCCTTCGAGAGCAGCAGCGCGATCAGCGTCAGCACCGCCGCGCCGCTGAGGTAGAGGCCCACCAGCAGCGTGCTGCCGCCGGCCGACTGCCAGAGCGCCACCGCGATGATCGGCGCGAGCGCCGCTCCGAGGATCGACGCCAGGTTGTACGACATCGCCGAGCCGGTGTAGCGGACGTTGGTCGGGAACAGCTCGGGCAGGACGGCGCCCATCGGGCCGAAGGTGAGGCCCATCAGCGTGAAGCCGAGGATCAGCACCGCCATCACACCGGCGAAGCCGCCGCTGAACAGCGGGACGAAGAGCAGGCCGAAGACGAGGATCGCCGAGGTGACGACGAGCAGCGTGCGACGACGGCCGAACTTCTCGGCCAGCGGGCCGGAGACGAGCGTGAAGATCCCGAAGAAGACGACGCCGACGATCAGCATGATCAGGAAGTCGTTGCGGCTGTAGCCGAGGCCCGGGGTCGCCGCGTCGGAGGGCGTGGTGCCGTAGGTCAGCGTGAACGTGGTCATCAGGTAGAAGAGCACGTAGGTCGCCAGCATGATGAACGTGCCGAGGATGAGCGGGCGCCAGCTGGTCTTGAAGACGCGGGCGAGCGGCAGCTTGGCCACCTCGCCGTTGTCGACGACCTTCTGGAACGCGGGGGTCTCGACGAGCTTGAGGCGCACGTAGAGGCCGACGATCACCAGCACGGCGCTCGCGAGGAACGGCACGCGCCAGCCCCAGGCGGCGAAGGTCTCGTCGCTCATGGTGCTCGCGAGCACGAGGAAGAGCACGTTCGCGACGATGAAGCCGATCGGGGCGCCGAGCTGGGGGAAGGTGCCGTAGATGGCGCGCTTGTTCGCGGGGGCGTTCTCGGTCGCGAGGAGGGCGGCGCCGGACCACTCGCCGCCCAGGCCGAGGCCCTGGCAGAAGCGCATCACGACGAGCAGGAACGGAGCGAGGAACTCCCAGCCCGGCGTGAGGGCGGTCGGCAGGCAGCCGATCAGGAAGGTCGCGATGCCCATCGTGAGCAGCGAGGCGACGAGGGTCCCCTTGCGGCCGACGCGGTCGCCGAAGTGGCCGAAGATGATCGACCCGATCGGGCGGGCGATGAAGGCGACGCCGAAGACCGCGAAGGAGGCGAGGAGGGCGACCGCCGGGTCCTCGTTGACGAAGAAGAGCGAGGGGAAGACCAGGACGGCGGCCGTCGCGTAGGCGTAGAAGTCGTAGAACTCGATCGAGGTGCCGATGAGGCTCGCCAGGATGACCCGGCCCCGGGAGTTCTGCGGGGCGGCGGCGGGAGCGTCGGCTGCGGTACGGGAAGAAGACATGGAAGAGGGCTGCTCCGGTGGAGGGGTCTCCCGGTGCCGGCGGGGGCGGCGTCGATCGGGCGCTGCGGGCCGCGGGGGCCGAGGGGGAGGAAGGGTAGGGCCGCTCGTGACGACCCGCCCACTTTACTCCGGGTCTTCTCAGCAAGAGCGCCTCTCCGCGAAGTGCGCCGACGCCCCCGACAAGGGGGGCGTCGGCGCTCGGGGTCGCGTCTAGCCGCGCAGCTCGCGGAGGACGAGCGCGGTCGCGATCGCCGCCTCCGCCGCCTCGCGGCCCTTGTCCTCCTTCGAGCCGGGCAGGCCGGCGCGGTCGATGCCCTGCTGCTCGGTGTCGAGGGTGAGCACGCCGAAGCCGACCGGCTTGCCGGTCTGGATCGAGACGTTCGTCAGGCCCGAGGTCGCCGCGTCCGAGACGTACTCGAAGTGCGGGGTGCCGCCGCGGATGATGACGCCGAGGGCGACCACCGCGTCGGCGCCGGCCTCGAGGGCGGCCTTCGCGGCCACCGGCAGCTCGAACGAGCCCGGGACGCGCACGAGCGACCAGGAGGCGCCGGACTCGTCGAGCGCGGCCTTCGCGCCGGCGATCAGCCCGTCGCTGATCTGCTGGTGCCAGGTCCCCGCGACGACGACGACGCGGAGGCCGCTCCCGTCGACGGTGGAGGTGGTGGGGGCGCCGCTACCGGCCATGGCTTACTCCTTCGGTGTCGCGCCGGAGGGTCCGGCGTCGAGGGGGTCGAGTCCGACGAGGGGGTCGAGATCGCTGAAGTGGCCCATCCGGTCGCGCTTGGTCGCGAGGTAGCCCTGGTTGAAGGCGCCGACGCCGGCCACCAGCGGCACGCGCTCGGACACGGTGATGCCGCGGTCGGTGAGCTGGCGCACCTTCTCCGGGTTGTTGGTGAGCAGGCGGACGTCGGTGACGCCGAGGTCCTCGAGGATGCCGACGGCGGCGCCGTAGTCGCGGGCGTCGGCGGGCAGGCCGAGGGCGAGGTTGGCGTCGAGGGTGTCGAGCCCGTCCTCCTGGAGGCGGTAGGCGCGGAGCTTGTTGATCAGGCCGATGCCGCGGCCCTCGTGCCCGCGGAGGTAGATCACGACGCCGCCGTCGCGCTGGATCGTGTCGAGTGCGGCGTCGAGCTGCGGGCCGCACTCGCACTTCAGCGAGCCGAAGGCCTCGCCGGTGAGGCACTCGGAGTGCACCCGCACGAGCGTGCCGTGGCCGTCGCCGATCCCGCCGGCCACGACGGCGACGTGGTCGGCGCCGGTCTGGCGGTCGCGGTAGGCGCGCAGCTGGAACGGCCCGTGCGTGGTGGGCACGGTCGTCTCCACCTCGAAGATCACCCGCGGGGTGTCCCGGGCGGGCTCCACGCTCGAGGCGTCGAGCTCGGCGTGGTGCTCCTCGAGGTAGGCGATCAGGGCGGCCACCGTGGTGACCGGCACGCCCTCGCGCTCGCCGAGGGCGATCAGGCCGGGGAGGCGCATCATCTCGCCGTCCTCCGCCACGATCTCCGAGATGGCGCCGACGGGCTCGAGCCCGGCGAGCTTCATCAGGTCGACGGCGGCCTCCGTGTGGCCGTCGCGCTCGCGCACGCCCCCCTCGACGGCGCGGAGCGGCAGGATGTGGCCGGGCCGGTGCAGTCGCGCCGGGGTCGCCTCCGGGTCGGCCAGCACGCGGAGCGTGTGCGCGCGGTCGGAGGCGCTGATGCCGGTGGAGAGGCGGTCGGCGGCGTCGACCGAGATCGTGTACGCGGTGCCGCGCGGGTCCTCGTTGTCGACGACCATCAGCGGCAGCTCCAGGCGGTCGGCGATCTCGTTCGTCATCGGCGCGCAGATGAAGCCGGAGGAGTGGCGCACCATCCAGGCGATCGTCTCCTGGCTCGCGAGCTGGGCCGAGACGATGACGTCGCCCTCGTTCTCGCGGCCCTCGTCGTCGGCGACGATGATCGGCCGGCCGGCGCGGAGGGCCGCGACGGCCTCGGGGATCGTGGCGAGGCTCATGCTCGGCCTCCTTCGTCGGCGGCGGACCGCAGCGCGAGCATCCGCTCGACGTGGCGGGCGAGGATGTCGGTCTCGATGTTGACGCGGTCGCCGACGGCGCGGGTGCCGAGGGTGGTGGCGGCGAGGGTCTCGGGGATGAGCGAGACCTCGAACCACTGCTCCGGCTCGGTGGCGGGGCTGATCGCCGAGACCGTCAGCGAGACGCCGTCGACCGCGATCGAGCCCTTGTCGGTGACCAGGGGAGCGGCCGCGGCCGGGAGGGAGAAGCGCAGCACGCGCCAGGCGTCGCCGGGCGTGACCGCGAGCAGCGTCGCGGTGCCGTCGATGTGGCCCTGGACGATGTGGCCGCCGAGGCGGTCGCCGACCAGCGCCGCGCGCTCCAGGTTGACGGGGTCGCCGACCGCGACGCCGTCGAGCGTGGACATCCGCAGGGTCTGCGCCATCACATCGGCGGTGAAGCCGTCGTCCGACTGGTCGACCACGGTCAGGCAGACGCCCGAGACCGCGATGGAGTCGCCGTGGCGTGCGCCCTCGACGGCCAGCGGGCCGCGCACGGTCAGGCGGATCGCGTCGGTCCCTGACGAGACGGCCGTGACGACGCCGACCTCCTCGATGATTCCGGTGAACATCAGGACTCCTTCTGCAGGGCGGGCTGCCGGTGGGCGGGGGAGCCCGGCCGGGCGGTGACGAGGAGGTCGCCGCCGAGGACCTCCACGGAGCGGAGGTCGAGGCGGTGCGCGCTGGCGATGCTCTCGACGCCCAGGTCGTCGAGGGCGAGCCGCGGGCCGCCGAGCAGTGCCGGGGCGAGGTAGACGAGGAACTCGTCGACGAGACCGTCGGCGACGAGGGCGGAGGCCAGAATCGGGCCGCCCTCGACGTAGACGTGGCGGATCTCGGCGTCGTAGAGGCGGTCGAGGACCGCCGCGAGGTCGTGCGTGCGCTCGAGGACCGGGGGGCGCGGGTGATCGAGGACGCGGGCGCCGACGGGGACGCCGCGCTCGCCGACGACGACGGGCAGCGGCTGCTCGGCGAGGAGCTCGCCGGCGTCGCCGCGGGCGGTGAGGCTCGGGTCGTCGGCGAGGACCGTGCCGGTGCCGACGAGGATCGCGTCCGCCGCGGCGCGCTGCTCGTGCACGCGCTGCCGGGCCGCGGCGCCGGTGATCCAGCGGCTGCTGCCGTCGGCGGCGGCGGTGCGGCCGTCGAGCGTGGACGCCCACTTGAGGGTCACCCAGGGGCGGCGGCGGCGGGTCGCGGCGAGCCAGATGTGCAGGAACTCCTCCGCCTCCTCGGCGAGGACGCCCTCGATCACCTCGACGCCGGCCGCGCGCAGGGTGTCGCCGCCGCCGGCCGAGCGGTCACCGGGGTCGCCGACGGCGTAGACCACGCGGGCGACGCCGGCGTCGATCAGGGCCCGGCTGCAGGGGCCGGTGCGACCCGTGTGGTTGCAGGGCTCGAGGGAGACGACGGCGGTGGCGCCGGTCGCGGCGCCGGGGGCGAGGGCGGAGAGGGCGTCGACCTCGGCGTGCGCGGTGCCGGCGCCGTGGTGCCAGCCCTCGGCGAGCACGGTGCCGTCCGGCGCGAGCAGCACGCAGCCGACGCGCGGGTTCACGCCGCGCGCGGGGCCGCGCTCGGCGAGGGCCAGCGCCCTGCGCATCGCGTGCTCGAAGTCGATCGTCATTCCCGGTTCCGTTCGTCGCCGAACTCCGGGGTGCGAGCGGCGGTGCGCGGGCACCGTCGTTCAGCGCCGCGCTCGCGCGCGACGCTCGTGCTGCCTCCCATCCGGACTTTCACCGTCGGTCCCGGAATTCCACCAGGTCAACCGCCTCCCACCGAAGTGGTCAGCGGCTCGCGGACTGTCACCGCCGGTTCGGACTCTCACCGACCCCGGAGCACGTTGTATCCCCGCCAGCCTACTCACCACGGCTGGGAGCGGGGTCTCGCAGCGTCATGCTCGCCGGCGGCGGGGTCTCGATACGCGCTTCGCGCTCCTCGGCCAGCATGCAAGGGCGGTGGCGGCGTCGTGCTCGCCGGCAGACGGGGCCGGCCGCCGTCTTGCATGGGCGGCTCGCTCATGCTGATCGAGCAGCCCTCGGAGAGGGTGTATCGAGATCCACCGTCGTCCGGAGGGTGGGTCTCGATACGCGCTGCGCGCTACTCGACCAGCATGCTGCCGCCGAACGGGTCAGGACTGGTCGGCGGCGGCGACGTGCTCGGCGTGGGCGCCGTGCTCGTCGTAGTGGTCGCCGTGCAGGGCGTGGCGGTGGGTGCCGTGCGCGTAGTCGACGTGGTCGTCGTGCTGAACGGTGGTGTGGCCGCAGCCGTCGCCGTGCTGGTGCTCGGTGAGGTCGTGCTCGGCGTGGAGGTCGGTGCTGCTCATGGTGCTGCCTTTCGAGGAACGCGGCCACCGGTCGGCGGCCAGGACCAGTGGACCAGATCCATAAACGCATCGCAATACATTCGGGTAATCGAGAGTGATGATCATCCGCAGCAGCGGGCTACCCTCGAGGCGATGGACGAGGACAGGTACGGGCAGGACGTGCTCGCCGGGAACTGGCGGGCGAAGAACACGGTCGAGGTCGCGGTGATCGAGGCCGAGCGCGATCTCGTGGTCGAGGAGGTCGCCTCCGGATTCGTCGGCGCCGTCGTCGGCGTGGAGCTGCGGATGGTGAAGCTGGAGGACCGCTTCGGCAAGGTCCGCGTCTTCCCGATCGGCCCCGGCTTCCTGATCGACGGCAAGCCGGTGTCGCTCAAGGCGCCCGGCCTCAAGCGCGACGCGAACCTCGGCCGGGCGCGCTCCGCCTCCGGCTCCTTCCACGTCGCGGACGCGAAGGCGCGCGTCGCGCTGCCGAGCCGCATCTACGTCGAGGGCCGCCACGACGCCGAGCTGGTGGAGAAGGTCTGGGGTCACGACCTGCGGATCGAGGGCGTCGTCGTCGAGTACATCGAGGGCGTCGACAACCTCGACGAGCTGGTCCGCGCCTTCGCCCCCGGGCCCGGACGGCGGATCGGCGTGCTCGTCGACCACCTCGTGCGCGGATCGAAGGAGTCGCGGATCGCCGACGCGGTCGCCGCCGGCCCGCACGGCGCGCACGTCCTCGTGGTCGGGCACCCCTTCGTCGACGTCTGGCAGGCGGTCAAGCCGGCCCGCGTCGGCCTCGAGCGCTGGCCCGACGTCCCGCGCGCGATCGAGTGGAAGAAGGGCATCTGCCAGGCGCTCGGCTGGCCGCACGACGAGCAGGCCGACATCGCGCGCGCCTGGCAGCGCATCCTCGGGCAGGTCCGGACCTTCAAGGACCTGGAGCCCGCGCTGCTCGGCCGGGTCGAGCAGCTGATCGACTTCGTGACGGAGCCGGCATGACCCGCCGCGCCGGGCTCGGCCTGGCGGTGGACGTCCTCCTCGTCGCGGTCTTCGTGCTGATCGGGCGGCGGACGCACGACGGCGACTCGGTGCTCGAGGGCTTCCTCGTGACGCTCTGGCCCTTCCTCGCGGCGCTGCTGCTGGGCTGGGTGATCGCGCGCGCCTGGCGGACGCCGGATCGCATCCTCGTCTCCGGCCTCGTGGTCTGGGTCGTGACGGTGGCCGGCGGGATGCTGCTGCGGGTGCTCTCGGGGCAGGGCGTGCAGCTGAGCTTCGTGGTCGTCGCGACGATCGTGCTCGGAGTGTTCCTGCTCGGGCGCCGCGCGCTCAGCCGGCGGATCGGGCGACGGCGCGCATAGGACCGGCGGTGCGCCTCAGCCGAGGATCCGCACGCCGAAGTGCTCGGCGAACAGCGGCAGCATCAGGCTGAGCTGCAGCTCCGTGAGCGCGACGCCGCGGAGCCCGTCGAGACCGCCGAGCACGTGCAGCTCGGCGCCGCGCAGGTCGAGGTCCTGGATCTTCGCGCCGGGCAGCTCGAGCGAGCGGACGTCGCAGTCGGTGAAGGCCACTCGCGAACCGGTGGCCCCGCCGAGGTCGAGCTCGTCGATCGTGCAGCGCTCGAAGAGGACGTCGCGCAGGGTCGCTCCGCGCAGGTTCACGTAGCCGAGCTTGCAGTCGGAGATCCGGACCTGCTCGAAGGTGCTCTCGTAGAGCTCGGCCGAGCCCAGCCGGGAGGACGCGAGCTCGATCGAGCGCCAGCGGCTGCGGGGCGCGGACAGCCCCGGCACGTCCAGCCGCTCGAGCCGCGATTCCACGAGGGAGGCGGCCCGCAGCTGCGCCCGCTCGAGGACCACGCCGTCGAGCACGCACTCACTGAAGGACGCGGCCGTCAGGTCCGCTCCGGTGAGGTCGACGCCGTCGAAGCGGAGGCCCTCCGCGTGCTCGCGGGCGCCGGTGTCGCCGGCGTAGCCCTCCGCGAGGCCGTCGAGGAGGAGCGGATCGAAACGGGGAGCGGGGAGGGCGGCGCGCACCCGGCGAGCCTACGCGGCGAGCACCTGCGCACCGCCCACCGGCGAGCCTCTGCGCGCGAGCAGGCCCGTGCGGTGAGAGCATGACCGCATGCCCCGACTCCTCGCCGTCTGCCGTGTCGACCGCCTGCTCCCGGACCCGGGCCTGGTCGGCGTGACCGCCATCGACAAGCGCCCCGTCGAGGGGCCGGTCGTCATCCGCGATCTCGGCGTCTACGCCGACGTGCAGGCCGACCGCGCGCACCACGGCGGCGAGGCGAAGGCGCTCTACGCCTACGCCCGCGAGGACGCCGAGTGGTGGGCGGAGCGGCTCGGCTACGAGATGCCCCCCGGACGGTTCGGCGAGAACCTGCGCGTCGAGGGGCTCGATCTCACCGGCGCCGTGATCGGCGAGCGGTGGCGGATCGGCGAGAAGGTCGAGGTCGAGGTGACGATGCCGCGGACGCCGTGCGCGACCTTCCAGCGCGTGCTCGGCGAGCCGCACTGGGTCAAGCGCTTCGCCGACGAGGGGCGCACCGGCGCCTACCTGCGGGTCCTGCACCGGGGGAGCATCGAGGCCGGCGACGCGATCGAGCTGCTCTCGCGCCCGGAGCGCGCCGTGCCGCTGCGCCGCTGGTTCGTCGAGCGCCGCGCCGACGACGCGCAGACCCTCCTCGACGCCGAGGCCGCGGGCGAGCTGCGCCTCGCCGCCGACCTGCGCCCGTACGTCGAGCGCGCACTCGCCTGACCCGCGGACTGCTGAACCGGCCCCAGCTTGCTGATCGCCCAGCCCATTGCTCGCGTCGATCCGGCACGAACGGTCGTCTCCGGATGCGCGAGGGGACCGTTCGTGACGGATCGACTGGCGCGGTCGGGGTGTGGAGAACAGGCGGGTCTGTGAAGAGCGGTTCTCAGGGGTCCGCGTGCGGCACGGTGGCGGGATGCCGCAGCCGTCCCGTCTTCCCTCCGAGCTCCTCGGGCGGCCGTTCACCGTCGCCGAGGCCGCTCGCGTCGGTCTCGCCCGGGGTCGCCTGCGCAGCGGCGATCTGACGGCGCCGTTCCACGGCGTGCGGGTCGAGGGCGTCGATCCGGACCTCGAGATCCGCGCGCGGGCGCTCCTCGCCCTGCTCGGGCCGGGAGCGGTCCTCAGCCATCTGACCGCGGCGAGGCTCTGGCCGCTGGAGCTCCCGCGCGCCCTGCCGGGTGAGCCGCTGCATGTCAGCGTGCGCGCGCCGGCTCGGGCGGCACGGCGTCCGGGAGTGGCCGGGCACGCGGTCTCCGATGCGCGGGTACGGCGCGTCGTCCGGCACGGCTTGCCGATGACCGACGGGGCGTCGCTCTTCTGCCATCTGGGCACGCTGCTCGAGCTCGACGATCTCGTGGCGGTGGGCGACGCGCTCGTGCGGACGCCGCACCGCGGAGACTCGGAGGATCCGCGCCCCTGGGTGCCGCTGGGGGAGCTCCGCGAGCGAGTGGCGTGGTTCTGCGGGCGCGGGGCGGCGCGGCTGCGCGAGGCGATCGCGCTGGTGCGCGACGGCGCCGAGTCGCGGCCGGAGTCCCGTTTCCGGCTCGCGTCGGTGCGGGCAGGACTGCCGGAGCCGCAGCTCCAGGTGGCGCTGTTCACGTCGGTGGGTGTCTTCGTCGGGCGGCCCGACGGCTGGTACGAGCGGGAGCGGGTGTCCTGGGAGTACGAGGGCGACGGACACCGCACGAGCAACCGCCGGTTCGCGCGCGACGTCGGCCGCTACGACGACTTCCTCGCGATCGGTGTGCACCCGGTGCGCATCGTCGCGGCCGAGTTCCTGCCGCACCCCGAGCGCTCGGTCGAGCGGCTACGCCGGGCCCTCGCGGATCGAGCGCGACCGTGAGCGCGGGTCCCGATACGCCGCTGCGCGGCTGCTCGACCGGCATCGGCATGGTGATCGAGCAGCCCTCGGAGAGGGCGTATCGAGATCCACCGGTGTCCGGGTGGGTGGGTCTCGATACGCCGCTGCGCGGCTACTCGACCAGCAGGGTGCGGCCGCTGCGGAGGCACTGGACCAGCAGGGAGGGGGCCTGGCGCAGGAAACTCCGGGAGGATGGGGGGATGACTGCGACGCTGCTCGAACGGATGCCGACGCCCGACGCCGACGGGCGCGTCGACGACGACGCGGTGTACCTGGCGTTCACGGAGTGGGCCGAGGCGCGGGGGCTGCCGCTGTACCCGGCGCAGGACGAGTCGATGATCGAGATCTCGTCGGGGGCGAATCTGATCCTGTCGACGCCGACCGGCACCGGGAAGTCGCTGGTCGCGATCGGGGCGCACGCCGCCGCGCTGGCGAACGGCCGGCGCAGCTACTACACCGCGCCGATCAAGGCGCTCGTCTCGGAGAAGTTCTTCGCGCTGGTCGACGTCTTCGGCGCCGCGAACGTCGGCATGGTGACCGGCGACTCCTCGGTGAACCCGGACGCGCCGATCATCTGCTGCACCGCCGAGATCCTCGCCAACCTGGCACTCCGGCACGGCGCCGAGACCGACGTCGACCAGGTCGTGATGGACGAGTTCCACTTCTACGCCGACCCGTCCCGCGGCTGGGCCTGGCAGGTACCGCTGCTGACGCTGCCGCACGTGCAGTTCGTGCTGATGTCGGCGACGCTGGGCGATGTGACGGCGCTCGCAGCGGACCTCACCCGGCGCACGGGGCGCGAGACCGCGACGGTCACCGGCGTCGAGCGGCCGGTGCCGCTGCACTTCTTCTACGAGATCGCGCCGATCCACGACTCGATCGAGGAGCTGCTCTCGACGAACCAGGCGCCGGTCTACATCGTGCACTTCTCCCAGGCCGCCGCGCTCGAGCGCGCGCAGGCGCTGACCAGCGCGAACATCGCCACCCGCGAGCACCGCGACCGCATCGCCGAGGTGATCGGCGGCTTCCGCTTCACGACCGCGTTCGGCAAGACCCTCTCGCGCCTGCTCCGGCTCGGGATCGGCGTGCACCACGCGGGCATGCTGCCCAAGTACCGCCGCCTGGTCGAGCAGCTGGCCCAGCAGGGCATGCTGCGGGTGATCTGCGGGACGGACACCCTCGGCGTCGGCATCAACGTGCCGATCCGGACGGTCCTGCTCAGCGCGCTGACCAAGTACGACGGCGTGAAGAGCCGCCAGCTCTCGGCGCGCGAGTTCCACCAGATCGCCGGGCGGGCCGGCCGCGCGGGCTACGACACCGCGGGCACCGTGGTGGTGCAGGCGCCCGAGCACGAGTCGGAGAATCGTAAGGCGCTCGACAAGATGGGCGACGACCCGAAGAAGCGGCGCAAATGGGTCGGCAAGCGCGCGCCGCAGGGCTTCGTCAGCTGGGGCGAGCCGAGCTTCCGCAAGCTCGTCGACGCCGAGCCCGAGACGCTCACCTCGCACATGACGATCACCTCCGCGATGCTGCTCAACGTGATCGCGCGCGGCGGCGATGTCTTCGCGAACGTGCACGCGCTGATCTTCGACAACCACGAGCCGTGGAAGCGGCAGCTGCAGCTGGCCCGCCGGGCGCTGGGCATCTACCGCACGCTCCGCACCGCGGAGGTCGTCGAGCAGATCGTCGACGCCGATGGCGTGGTCCGCATCCGGCTGACCGTCGATCTGCAGCCGAACTTCGCGCTCAACCAGCCGCTCTCGCCGTTCGCGCTCGCCGTGTTCGACGTGCTCGACCCGGAGTCGCCGACCTTCGCGCTGGACGTGATCTCGGTGCTCGAGGCCACGCTCGACGACCCGCGGCAGATCCTCGGCGCCCAGCAGTTCCAGGCCAGGGGCGACGCGGTCGCCGCGATGAAGGCGGACGGCATCGAGTACGAGGAGCGGATGGAGCTGCTCGAGAGCGTCACGCACCCCAAGCCGCTCCAGGAGCTGCTCGAGGCGACCTTCGAGACCTACACCGCCGTGCAGCCGTGGGTGCGCGACTTCGAGCTCTCGCCCAAGTCGGTCGTGCGCGACATGTACGAGCGCGCGATGTCGTTCGGCGAGTACTGCGCGTTCTACAAGCTCTCCCGCTCGGAGGGCCTGGTGCTGCGCTACCTCTCCGACGCGTTCCGGGCCGCCCGGCAGACCATCCCGGACGAGATCAAGAACGAGGAGCTGCACGATCTGATCGAGTGGCTCGGCGAGCTGGTGCGCCAGGTCGACTCCTCGCTGGTCGACGAGTGGGAGGAGCTGGTCAACCCGGCCCTGCACGCCGCCGACCAGGCGATCGTGCCGCCCGCGCCGCGCCGACTGACAGCGAACCAGCGCGCCTTCCGGGTGCTGGTGCGCAACGAGCTGTTCCGGCGGGTCACGCTCGCGGCGCTGGACGACCACGAGGCGCTCGGCGAGCTGGACGCGGCGGCCGGCTTCGACGCCGACGCCTGGGGAGAGGCGCTCGACGACTACTACGACGAGCACGACTCGATCGGGATCGGGCCGGACGCCCGCGGTCCGAAGATGCTGCTCGTCACCGAGACGCCGACCGAGTGGCGGGTGCGGCAGATCCTGGACGATCCGGCCGGTGATCACGACTGGGGGATCTCCGCCACGGTCGATCTCGCGGAGTCGGACGAGGCGGGTGCGGCGGTCGTGCGGGTCACCGCGGTCGGGCGGCTCGACGGGGCGAGCTGACGGCGCGAATCGGCGGCCGACGCGTGATCGAACACCGCGAGCCACCACCGCGCACCGACGCCGCGCGCCGCACGTCGCGTTTTCCGCGACACATCGAGCCCGCATACTGGTTCGCGTGGCAACGGGATCAGGGGACGCGCTCGTCGCGCGCGAGCGGCTCGCCTGGATCGACACGACCCGCGGCCTCGGCGTCCTCGCGGTCGTCCTCTTCCACGTCCTGATCTGGAGCTTCGCCACCGTCGCGGATCCCGGATCCTCGATCGCCGCGCTCTGGGACCAGGTCGGCGGCTCGCTCGGGCGCATCCGGATGCCGATCCTCTTCGCGCTGGCGGGGCTCCTCGCGCAGTCCGGCCTGCTGCGCGGCTGGCGTCGCGGCTCCGCGCGGGTGCGGCTCGTCTCGAACTACTACCTCTACGCGGTGTGGGTCGTGCTCTACGCGGTGTTCTTCGCCCTGCTCGCGCGCCCGGACTTCCCGCACTCGATCGACTCGCTCGACCGCGTCCTGCTGCAGTTCGTCTTCCCGACGACCACGCTCTGGTTCCTCTTCGCGCTCGCGCTCTACCCGCTCGTGCTGGTGCTGCTGCGGGCGCTGCGGGTGCCGTGGTGGGGGATCCTGCTGCTCGGCACCGCCGCCTGGTTCCTGGCGACGAACCTGCGGGTGATCCTCTTCGGCGACGCGCTGCTGGCCAACTTCGTCTTCTTCGCGCTCGGCGTCCTCGGGGCGGAGCAGCTGCGCCGCTTCTCGCGGCCGGGCGTGCTGGTGCTGCTCGTGCCGCTCGGGGTGTTCCTGGTAGCGGTCGTGGGCGGGCGTGTCGTCGACGGGGCGGCCGGGCAGATCGCGGGCTTCGTGGTGAGCGCGAGCGCGATTCCGCTCGCCGTGGCCTGCGCGGCTCTGCTCTGCCGCTGGGCGCCGGCGGCGCGGGTCGGCTCGGCGATCGGGCGGCGGACGCTGCCGATCTACCTGCTGCAGGTGCCGCTGCTCGGGCTGTGGTCGCTCGTCGCGAACCCGGACGCCGCCTGGCTGACGGGGCTGCTCGAGAAGCCGGTCGCGGCGCTGCTCTACCCGCTGGTGCTCACGGCGGCGATCGTCGCGCTGTCGCTCGGGATCCGCCGGGTGCTGGCGCTGATCCCGGGGGATCCGCTCTTCACGGTGCCGGCGCCGCTCGTCGCGCTGACGCGACCGGCGCGGGCCGGGCGGCACGCGGGCTGAGCGCCGGAAGCCGCGCGCTCGGGCGCCCGGCCGGCGAGGCGGTCGGACGCTCAGCCGGTCGGATGCTCAGCCGGTCAGGCCCAGATCTGGGCCAGGTATTCGCTCGTCACCTGCGGGCTGCGCTCGTGCACGTCGTCGGCGCTCCACTCGAGGATCGACTCGTCGATGATCCACTCGCCCTCCTTCGGTGCCGCGCCGCTGGTCTCGTAGCCGGCGGTCGAGTTCGTCACCGACGCCCAGGTCGCGGCGCCCATCGGCCCGATGAAGGTGCTGTCGAGCGCGGAGCAGCCGAACTCGACGCCGGGGCCGTTGGAGGCGCCGAAGCTGCCGTCCTGGTCGGCCTCGTCCGGCACCGGGAAGACCCGCTTCACGACGTCCGCTCCGACGACCAGGCAGTGCTGGTAGCGCACGTTCTCGGCCGAGCCGATCTGGAACGCGGTGTTCGTCGAGGCGAAGTCGATGCAGTCGATGCTCGTGATGTCGCCGTAGTAGTTGCCGCCCTGGCCGGAGAACTGCACGGTGTCGGTGTGCGCGCCCGAGCCCTTCTCCTTGTACGCCGGGGCGGTGTAGCAGCCGATCCGGAAGATGTGGCGGAGGCCGCCCGCACCGTCGGTGGGGGTGCGCATGCTCGAGACGTCCTCGTCGCGGAGCTGGGCGTCCGGGACGACCACCTCGACGAGCTCGACGTTCTCGGTGAAGTCGGTGCCGTCGACGCCGTAGACGTTGTAGGCGTTGGTGGTGATCCGCGCGAAGGCCGAGCTGCTGCAGCCGGAGGCGAGGAAGGCGCCGTTGGTGACGATGCCGACGAGCGCGACGTTGTAGACGCGGAGCAGGCGCCAGGAGTTGGCGGTGGTCACCGTGCCCCAGCCGTCGCGCGGGTAGACGAGGACGCGGGTGTCGCGATCGAGCGTGCCGATGTCCTGCATCATCGGGGACGAGCTCGAGCCGGCGCCGCCGCCGGGCAGCTCGCCCGGTGCGACGAGGATGCGGACGGTGTCGGCGGGGCCCGCGGTGTCGAGCGCCGTGGTGATCGCCTCGCTGATCGCCGACCAGGAGCACTCCACCTCGACCTCGAGGTCGACGTCGCCGGTGAACCACGGGGTCCGCGAGGGCCAGTGGGTGCCGTTCGGGCCGAAGGAGGGCGTCGGAGTCGGGACGCCGGCCAGCAGGTCGAGCTCGGCGGCCGGGGTGCCCGGCTCGCCGGAGACGCCGGGCTGGTCGGGCTGCAGGGCGCGGTAGGCGGCGTAGCCGCCGCCGCCGAGGGCGACGAGGCCGAGGCCGGCGCCGACCGCGCCGAGCACGACGGCTCGGCGGGAGGGCCGCTTCGGCGGGAGCTCGTGGAACTGCGACGCGTCGAAGGGAGGCTGCGCGGAGGAGGGCGAGGAGGAGTCGGCCAAGGGTGTCCAAACCGTCAGTGGGCGGTGCCGGAGGCGGCACGCCTCGGGTCCGGCGCGCCACGCTGTGCCGTGAGCGCAGCCGTCGGGACGTCGGCGCGCTCGTCACGCACCCTAGCAGCCGGGGTCGACGAGACTCCTGGGAGGGGGGTGGCGGGTGCTGTCGGGGTGGGTCTCGATACGCCGCTGCGCGGCTACTCGACCAGCATGCAAGCGGCGACGCGGCCGGCATGGAGGGAGTCATGGTGATCGAGTAGCCCGCGGAGCGGGCGTATCGAGATCCACACCTGCGTCAGGACGGGAGTCTGCAGACCTGCCCTGCTGAGGACGGTGGGTCTCGATACGTCGCTGCGCGGCTGCTCGACCAGCGTGGAGGCGGGCGACCGGGGGTCAGCGGCCGCGGGACTCGCGCTTGCGCATCTGGGCGGCGATGTCCGCCTCGGTGATCTCCTTCTTCGCCGGGCCCCAGAGGGCGGCGGCCTGGCTGGCCACGCCGATGCCGATGCCGAGCATCGGCCAGATCGGCCAGAAGTAGCCGTCGGCGCCGGTCGCGAACCAGACGCCGGTGGTGATCGCGGAGACGCTCGCCCAGCCGCCGACCGAGCCGGCGAAGTCGCGGCGGCGCTTGAGGTCCTTGACGGCCTGCGCCCGCTCGATGTCCTCGGGGCGGGCGAACTCGACCTCCGCCGGCGTCTCGGCGCCGTTCTCGGCGGGCGGCTGCGCTGCGGAGCTCCGCTCGACCCCGGTCGCCGCCGGCTGATCGCGCCGGGCCGACGGGTCCGGGGACCCCCAGACGTTGTCGCTCATGACACCCCTCCGCTCGTTCCGCCCAGCCTACGCAGGCGGGCGGTCGAGGGCACGGCCCGCCTCAGGGGAGCTCGGGTTGGCAGTGGGGGCACCACCAGGTGCGCCGCTGCTCCGGGTCGTCGCGGACCTCGGCGCGGACGAGGACCGTGGTGCCGCAGCGCAGGCACGGCCGGCCGGCGCGGCCCGCGACCCAGTGCCGCTCGCCGCGGCGGGTGTCGCCGGTGGTGGTCTGGAACATCCCGGGCACCGTGACGGACGCGCGCAGGCCCCGGGCGGCGGTGGCGACCAGGGCGCGGACGTCGACGGTGCCGACGGGCCGCCAGGGGAAGAGCCCGCGGAGGAAGCAGACCTCGTTGGCCCAGAGGTTGCCGAGGCCCGCCATCAGGCGCTGATCGAGCAGGGCAGCGACGACCGGCCGCTCCGGTGTGCGGGAGAGGCGGGCGACGGCCTCCTCCGCGCTCCAGTCGGCGCGGAGCGGATCCGGCCCGAGGTGGCCGACCGCGCGCGCCTCGTCGCGGGTCGGCAGCAGCTCGACGACGGGGAGGTCGACGCCCCAGAGGGTGACCCCGTCGTCGAGCCGGAGCCGGACGCGGACGTCCTTCTGCACGGCCCGCGGGACGGCGCGACCGGGCGAGGTGACCGTCCACGAGCCCTGCATCCGCAGGTGCGTGTGCAGGGTCAGGTCACCGGAGAAGCGGGTGAGCAGGTGCTTGCCGTGGGTGTCGTGCTCGAGGATCCGCAGGCCCTCGAGCGAGCTGCCGGCCGCGTCACCCGAGCGCAGCTCGCCGTCCGCCACGCTGCGGCCGTCCGCTGACCGCCTCAGACGGGCGGCGAGACGGTGGACGCTGTCTCCCTCGGGCATGCTCCGCACTCTAGGAGCCGGACCCGGACGACGTCAGGGGTGGCGCGACGAGGGCGGGCCGGCTTCTCAGCGGACCCGCCCCGGCGGTCGGTCGTGCGCGGTGCTCTAGCGGGCGCTGTACGCCTGCTGGTACGTCCGCTCCGTGCCGTCCTTCGCGGTGACCTCGATCGTCGCGGTACCGGCCTTGATCGGGCGGAGCACCGTGAGGTAGGAGGTCGTGAACGACTGGCCCGGCTTCACCGAGCTCTTCGTCCGCGTGCCGTAGGGCGTCGAGATCTCGATCGCGACCGCCTCCGGGCCGTTGTTGACAGCCGTGACCGTCAGCGTGCGGAGCACGGCGAGGCGCGTGGTCTTCGCGCTGGTCGCGACGTCGATCACGGTCGCCGGCGCGGTCTCGGGCAGGTCCAGGCCGACGACGACCGGGTCGTGGTCGCTGGAGCGGTAGGCCGAGGTGTCGTAGAAGATCGTCGCGTTGTAGTCGTAGCGGCTGTACTCCAGCGCCACCGACTCCCCGCTGTTGATGTTCCAGGTGTCGACACCGGTCACGGTCGCGTCGGCCGCCGGGGAGGCGAAGACGTGGTCGAGCGAGCCGACCGCGCCGTCGAAGGAGTAGGAGTACTTCCCGTCCTTCGCGCCCTGGTCGATGTAGCCCGCGTCGCGCAGGACCTGGATCGGGTCCTCCTGCGAGTAGGCGTTGAAGTCGCCGAGCAGGTAGACGAGGTCCGTCGCCTTCTCGGTCTTCAGGCGGTCGGCGAACGCGACGAGCGCGGTGGCCTGGTTGACGCGGGAGGCGTTCGAGGCGCCCTGGCCGTCGCCCTGATCGGCGTCGACTCCGGAGCCGGAGCCCTTCGACTTGAAGTGGTTCACGATCGCGACGAACTCGCTGGCGCTGTCGCCGATCAGGCGGAACTCCTGGGCGAGGGGCTTGCGGGCGTTGGAGAAGGCGACGCCGTCGTTCAGGATGACGGACTCGCCGACCGGCTCGATGACGGCCTTCTTGTAGATGAACGCGGTGCGGATGACGTCCTCGTCCGCGAGCGCGGGGAGGGCGGCGGGCGAGGGCACGTACGCCCACAGCTCCGAGCCGGCGGCGGTGTTGAGCGCGGCGGTCAGCGTGGCGAGGGCCTCGTCGCGCGGCTTGCCGAACTTGGCCGAGTTCTCGATCTCCTCGAGCGAGACGACGCCGGCGCCGAGGCTGTTGATCGCGGTGACGATCTTGGCCTGCTGGCGCTCGAGGTCGTCCGCGTTCGCGGCGCCGCGGGCGTCGCAGCCGCTGTTGACCGTGACGGGGTCGCCGTCGCGGTCGGTGTAGAAGGTGCAGCCGGTGATCGAGTCACCCGTGGTGGAGAAGTAGTTGAGCACGTTGAAGGACGCGATCGAGAGGTCGCCGCCGACGGCCTCGGGGGCCGCCTCGCGGGTGTTCGCGAAGGTCGCGGGCTGCACGGTCGCGGCGTTCTCGACGGTCAGCTGCGTCGTCGGCTGGAAGGACCAGCCGCCGTTGCGGTAGTCGAGGACGACCGGGGTCGTGAAGGTCGCCGGGGCGCCCACGCGGATCGGCTCGGCCGGGGTGAGGTAGGGCAGCGGGATCGCCTTGTTCGCGGCGGCGCCGAGGAAATTGATCGAGGCGCCGTCGTCGAGCACGATCGCGCGCGCGGCGTTGTCGGCGACGACCGCGGCCAGCTCCGGCGTTCCGGGGCGGGCGACCTCGGTCGGGGTCAGCAGCGGCGAGTCGCCGGCGGCGAGGCCGACGGAGCCGAAGCTGTTGAGGTCGAAGGTGTCGGTCACGGTGAACGCGCCCTGCGGGGCGATCAGCATGCTCTCGAGCGTCTCGCGCTCCTCGACGGTGCGGGGGAGGCCGACGGCGGCCGGGACCGGCGCGGCGACGGGGGTGCCGAGCTTCTCGACGGTCGCGGCCGAGGTCGGGGTGAGCTCGGTGAGGCCGTTGAACTCGCTGACGGCGCCGGTGATGCGCAGGCTGTCGCCGATCGCGACCGCGCCGACCGAGGCGGAGGAGTAGACGAAGACGGCGTCGGAGGCGGTGCGGCCGGTGGTCTGCGCGCCGGTGCCGGCGGTCTGGATCACGTAGCCGCTGTAGCCGCCGGTGGCGTAGCGCGCGGTGACGACGCCGGTGGTGGTGACGGTCTGCCCGACGAGCGGGGACGCGGCTCCGGTGCCCTGGATCTCGGCGATCGAGACGGTCGGCGCGGTGGTGGGCGGCGCCGTCGGCGGAGTGGTCGGCGGGGCGGTCGGCGTCGCGGTGGGGGTCGGCGTCCCGGTCGGCGCGGGCGTCGGCTCCGGGGTGGCGCCGCCGCCGGCGGACTCGGGGGTCATCGCGCCGACGGTGAAGTCGGCGGCGTTGGAGTCGGTGTCGCCGGTCGCGGTGTCGGCGCGGGCGATCGACTCGGTCAGCGTCGGCGCGGTGGCGGCCGCCGACTCGAAGGTGTTGGAGGTGCCGTAGCCGAGCAGGTCGAGGACCGCGTCGGGCTGCTCGGCGGTGCCGGTCGGCGGGGCGACGAGGGTCGCGGTGCCCTCGACCAGGAAGAGCGTGCCGCCCGCGGCCGCGATGTTGAGGCCGTTCGCGGTCTGGTCGGCGGCGGGGAGCGGCGCGCCGTTGCTGCCGTTGCTCGCACCGGCGATCAGGAAGTGGCCCTCGGCGGGAACGGTGCCGGTGAGCGCGACGGTCGTCGTCGGGTTCGCCGTGCCAGTGGCCGAGCGGTACTGCAGCGAGAGGCCCGAGAGCGCGACGTCGGCGCCGGTCGGGTTGTAGAGCTCGACGAAGCGGTTGCTGTAGGTCGCGCCGGCCGAGCCGCCGCGGGCGAAGACCTCGCTGATGACCAGCTCGTCCCCGCTCGGAGCGGCGGTGGCGGGCGCAGCGACCAGCGGCGAGGCGACGAGGGCCAGGCCGGCGAGGGCCGCGAGCGCGAGGCCTCTCCGGGGAGCGCGGGCGCGGGGCCTCTGCGCGGGGAGTTCGGGGGAGTCGGGCATGGTGGTCCTCTCGATCGCCGCTCCGGAGAGCGGTGGTGCGTCACCGCACGGCGACGGCGACCCTTCGCCCCTGAAAGGGGCACAGTGAGCCACGCTATGCAGTGCGGGTGCCCGGCCTGTGAACCGGACGTTTCATGAACGTAAACTCACCCACCGACATCGGGGCCGCGGTTCCGTCTTCGCGGCCTCCGTCCGGGAACGCGCGCCATGATCGGGGGATGATCTCCTTCGAACTGGCCAGGGCGCTGCGCACCGCGGGGCTGCGCTGGGCACCGGTCACCGGCGACCGCTTCCGCATCGAGCGCGAGGGGTTCGACGGCGACGTCTTCACCGTGAGCGACATGACCATCGAGCCGCACGAGTACGAGACCGGCACCGTGCTCGGCTTCAACGGCACGACCGAGTGGGCGCTCGACTCCGTCGCGCTCGACGACTCGCTCTGGCTGCCGCGCGAGGACCAGCTGCGCGAACTGCTCCGCGGCACGTTCCGCTCGCTGCGCCGCGTCGCGGACGGCGGGCCGGTGCGCTTCGCCGTGACCGTCGAGCTCGCCGGCGAGCAGCGCGACTTCGAGGACGAGATCGCCGAGAACGCCTACGCGGAGGCGCTGCTCGCGCTGGTCAGCTCGGTCGCGGTCGACCTCGACGACGTGGACGAGCTCGCCTGAGCCGATCCTCCGGGCCGGAGGGGGTCAGGACGCCGCCTTCTCCTCCTCCGCTTCGGCCGTCGAGGCCGCCTTCTTCGCCGCGGGCTTCTTCTTCGGAGTGATCTTCTCCGGAGCGGCCTTCTCGTCGTCGGTCTTCGCGGCGCTCTTCTTCGCCGGCGTCTTCTTGGCGGTGGTCTTCTTCGGCGCCGAGTCCTCGTCGGCGGAGGAGTCCTCGTCCGCCTTCTTCCTCGTCGCCCGCTTCTTCGCCGGAGCCTTCTCCTCGGGGTCCGCGGACGCCCCCGCCTTCGCCCCGCGGCTGCGCTCGACCGAGCGCTTCAGCGCCTCCATCAGGTCGAGCACCTCGCCGCCGCCCTCCTCCTCGGGCTTCTCGCCGAAGGTGGCGGAGGTGTCGAGGGCGTCGCCCTGCTCGATCTTCGCGTCGATGAGGGTGCGCAGCTCGGCCTGGTAGGAGTCCTGGAACTTCGACGCGTCGAAGTCCTCCGAGTAGGAGTCGACCAGGTGCGAGGACATCTCCAGCTCGCGGGCGGCGATCCGGGTGGTGCCCTCGAGCGACGGGAACTCGACCTCGCGCACCTCGTCGGCCCAGAGCAGCGTCTGCAGCATCAGCAGCTTGCCGCGCACCCGCAGCGCCGCGAGCCGGGTCTTCTGCCGGAGCGCGAACTCGACGATGGCGGTGCGGTCCGTCTCCTCGAGGGTGCGGCGCAGCAGCACGTAGGCTTTGGGGGAGGAGGAGTCCGGCTCGAGGATGTAGGCGCGGTCGAACATGATCGGGTCGACCTGCTCGCTCGGCACGAACTGCACGACGTCGATCTCGCGGTCGCGCTCCTCCGGCAGCGCCTTCAGCTCGTCCTTGGTCAGCACGACCGTGCGCTCGCCGTCGTCGTAGGCCTTGTCGATGTGATCGAAGGTCACGACCTCGCCGCAGATCTCGCACTTGCGCTGGTAGCGGATCCGGCCGCCGTCCTTGTCGTGCACCTGGTGCAGGGGGACGTCGTGGTCCTCGGTCGCGCTGTAGATCTTCACCGGCACGTTGACCAGGCCGAAGGTGATCGCGCCCTTCCAGATGGCTCGCATGGCCCCAGTGAACACCGTGCGCCGCCGCGGCGGGAAGCCCCGCCCCTCCCGCGAGATGCCACTTGTGCACGCGACACGCCGTGGAATCGGGTCACATGTGGCATCTCGCGGCCGGGGACAGAGGGGGGCACTCGACGTCCTTTCGGGCGGCGGGTGTCGAATGGACGGCGATGACTGACGAGAACCGGCCCGCCGACAGGCTCCGCGCCGCCCTGACCGCCCCCGACGCGTCGTCCCGGCTGCAGGCGGCGATGACCGCCGGCACCCGGCCCGCTGACGAGTACGCCCCGGTGCTCGTGGCCCGCTGCGCCGTCGAGCCCGACTTCGGCGTGCGCGAGATGCTCACCTGGGCGCTCACCCGGCACGATCCGGCGGTCACCGTCGACCTGCTGCTGCCCGAGCTCGAGTCCGAGACGCCGCAGGCCCGCAGCCAGGCGCTGCACACGCTGTCGAAGGTGGGCGATCCGCGCGCGTTCCGGGCGATCACGCCCGCGCTGCTGCACGACGAGCACCCCGCGGTCGCGCACGCGGCCTGGCGCACCGCCGCCCGGCTCGCCCCGGAGCCCGAGCGGCCGGCCCTCGCCCGGCAGCTCGCGGAGCACCTCGGCGAGCGCGACCGCCCGGACCAGCGCGCCCTCACCCGCGCGCTGCTGATGCTCGGCGACGCCGCGGGCCCCGTCCTCGAGGCCGCCGCGCGCTCGGAGGAGGACCCCCGCCGCTTCCACGCCCTCGCGACCCTCCGCCTCCTCGCCGACCCGGACGAGGACGTCGAGGAGGCCTTCGCCCGCGCCCGCCGTTCCTGACGCGGGCCCGACCGCCCGGAAGCGGACGCAGGGAACGCGTGAGGCGTCCCGTTCCCGTCGAGGCGTCCAGCAGCAGCGGGACTCCTCGACGGGGACGGGACGCCTCGGGCGTCCGGGTCGGCTCAGCCGATCGGGGTCGGGTTCACGGGGTCCGGCGGAACGGGCAGCGAGCCGTTGATGCGGTTCTGCGCCTGGCACTGGCTCGTGCAGTTGGTCGCTCCCTGCGAGAGCTCGACGGCGTCCTCGCCGAGCACCCCGCCGAGGCGGCCACCCGGGGCGACGGTCCACTTCGTGACCGTGCCGCTCTGGAAGGTCTTCGTGGCGACCTGCGGGCTGTCCTTGCCGAGCAGCATCGAGTGGTAGCCCGTCGCGCTCTGGGCCGGGGTCACTGCGTCGACTCCGCTGCCGAAGTTGATCTTGCCGGTGAAGCTGTTGACGAAGTAGAACAGCCCGGGGCCGAGTGTGTGCACGAGCTCGACGTTCCCGGCGAACTCGGGCTCCATCTGGAAGATGCCGCCCTGCGCGCCGTCCTTCGCCTGCACCTTGAGCTTGCCGGCCGCGGTCCGGAGGATCACCACCAGGGTGTCGTCCTTCACCTCCAGCGAGTCGAGCCGCGCGCCCGCGAGCTGCGCCGCGGTGAGCGTCGGCACCTTGGACGCGAAGACCACCGTCGGCGAGGTGACCATCCGCTGCGTGTCGGGGGCGCCGGTGAGCGTGTAGTCGTAGACGCCCAGCGTCGACACGCGGAGGTCGAAGCGGTTGTTGACGCCGCGCACGGCGATGGTCCCGGCGACGGCGACGTCCTTGAGCTTCACGTCCTTGCCGGCGGCCGGGTCGTAGGTGGTGCCGTTCACGGTGACGGAGTAGTCGCCTCCGACGGACGAGGTCTTGGCCTGCGCGGGCGAGGCCGCGAGGCCGGTGAGGAGCAGCGCGATCGCGGCGATCGCCGCAGTGCGGGCGGTTCTGCTGAGGGGGGACATCGTGGCCTTCCTGTCGACCGGCGCTGGGCCGGTGCGGGGTAGGAGGCAACCCTCGCCCGCGCCGCGCCGCGCGGCAATCGGACCTTGGTACTAGTACCCGGGCAGGTGGTCGCGCACCCACAGCGCGGCGCTCGTGCGATCGCGCACGCCGATGCGCGTGAAGGCGTGCCCGACGTGCACCTTGACCGTCCGCTCCGCGATCCCGAGCTCTCGCGCGATCTCCTTGTTCGCTCGGCCGGAGGCGATCAGCCGCAGCACCTGCTCCTCGCGAGTGCTGAGGGCGGGCAGGGCGGCGCCGGCACCGCCCGGCAGCAGAGCCCGGGCCGCCCGCGGATCCAGCGGGGCGTGCCCCGCCGCCGCCGAGCGGACCGCGTCGAGCACCACGGCGGGGTCGGCGTCCTTGAGCTGGTATCCCTGGGCGCCCGCCCGCAGCGCGGCGAGGACGCGGCCCCGGTCGTCGAACGAGGTCAGGACCACGACGCGGACCGCCGGGTGCAGGGCGAGCATCCGCGCGGTCGCCTCGATGCCGTCCATGCCCGGCATCGACAGGTCCATCAGGACGACGTCGGGCGCGGACTCCGCCGCCGATCCGAGCGCCTCCTCGCCGCTGCCCGCCTGCCCGACGAGCAGCAGGTCCGGCGCGCTCGAGATCAGCGCGGCGAGGCCCGCGCGGACGAGCGGATGATCGTCGACGATCAGGACGCGGATCACGGCGCCGGCTCCAGTCGCCAGTGCGTCCCCCGGCCTGGAGCGGTCAGGAGGCGCAGCTCGGCGCCGCGCTCGCGGGCGAGATCGCGCAGAATGCTCAGCCCGAGGTGTCCCGCTTCCGGATGCGCGAGCGCCGTCGCCGCGTCGAAGCCGCACCCGTCGTCGACGACGTCGAGCGCGACCGAGCGGCCCGTGCGATCGCCTGCGCGCCGCAGCCGGACGAGGACGCTCCGCGCGCCGGAGTGCTTGACCGCGTTCGTCAGCGCCTCGTGCGCGACCCGGTAGAGGAGCCGCTCGTCGTCCGCGGTCAGGCCGGTGCGCGGCGGCGCCTCGACCACCACGTCCAGTCCGCGCGCGCGGGTCGTGACGGCGAGATCCTCCAGAGCTGCCGCGAGCCCCGCGTCGGCGAGGCTCGGCGGGTAGATGTCGACGAGCAGCGACCGCAGTCCGCCGAGGCCGGTGCGGACGGTCGCGGCGACCTCGCGGAGATCCGCGGCGAGGGCGGGATCGCCGTCCGCCTCGGCCCGCTCCGCCCGCCCGTGCACGGCGAAGGAGGCGGCGACGAGGTCCTGCACGGCACCGTCGTGGACGGTCGCCGCGATCCGCCGGCGCTCGTCCGCCGAGGCGTCGAGGGCGCGCTGCAGCAGTGCCTCGCGACTCCGCCGCGACCGACCGATCAGCGCGAGCAGGCGCGCGAGCACCGGCAGCAGCACGAGCACCAGCAGCACCGTGCTCGCGATCGAGATGACGGCGAAGCTGCGCCAGAGCTCGCCGCTGCGCTCGACGACCTCGTCGTAGCGGAAGTAGCTCTCGAACAGGAGCGGAGTCCCCGACGGCGTCCGCACGGTCCGGTAGGCCTCGAGGAGGCGTCCGCTGTCGCGCTCGTACACGTTCTCCGGGGCCTGCAGGTCGGAGACCTCGGCGTGCACAGCGACGTCGGCGAAGGCCTCCAGATCGTCCTCGTCCAGGGTGAAGGTCCGCCCCTCCAGGCGCCGGTCGTCGGAGTAGAGGATGCGGCCCGAGCGGTCCCAGAGCTTCACGCGCACCAGGGAGTCGTCGAGCACGTGCGCCCGGACCTCGCGGTCGACGAGCTCCAGCGCCGCCGGGTCGCCGGTGAGCACGGCGTCCGCGAGAGCCGGCTCGACGATCACCTCCGCGAGGAGATCGGCGGTGTCGGAGGCGTCGGCGACGGCCTCGGACTCCGCGAGCGTCCGCGCAGCCTGGACGTCGAGGGCGCTGATGCCGAGGATCAGGAGCAGGGCGACGGCGATCACGCCGGCGAACACGCGCCGCGGCCGGACGGCGGGCTCGCCGGTCCGCTCGCCCGCGGCCACGACGACGATCCAGGAAGGCTCCATCGCTCGCGAGGCTATCAACGACATCCGTCGTTCAGTGCGAGCGGTCCGGGTCGGCGGCGGCCCGCCGCGAACGAGCGAGGCGTCCCGCCCCCGTCGAGGCGTCCTGCCGGAGCGGGACGCGTCGACCGGAGCGGGACGCCTCGGGTGGTGCGGTGGCTATGCGCCGATGAGCACGCCGCGGTCGGCGAGGTACTCGCGGATCAGGCGCTCAGCGCTCGCCCGGTCGGTGATGCCGTAGCGGTCGATGATCTGCTGCACGTAGGGACGCGCGATCGCCTCGGTGATGCCGAGCTCGGCCGCGATCTCGCGCGGCGAGAGGCCGGCGGCGATCAGTCCGAGGACCTGCTCCTTGGTGGGGAGCACGAACGGCGGGGTGGTGGGCTCCGGCTCCGGCGTGGTCGGGTCCTTCTCGGCGTCGATCGCGGAGGTGTCCTCGGCGAACGAGGCGGTCACGAAGGCGATCGCCTTCGAGGTGATGCCGAGCGCCTCCTGGTTGATGTTCGCCAGGTCGTCGCCGGCCGAGTGGTAGTTCGGGTCGTGCGCGATGCCGACCGTGCCGCCGAAGAGCGCGGCCTCCTCCTCGGTCTTGATGTCGTCCGCTCCGGTGAACAGGCCCGAGGCCGGGATTCCGGCGGAGATGAAGCCGTCGTAGTCGCTGCGGCCGTCGAACGCCGTGTCGATCCAGGGCTGGTCGATCGAGTCGAAGTAGTCCGTGAACGCCTTCTCAGTGGCGATGGAGCCCGCGGGCACCTCGACCGGTGCCTCGAAGGTGGACTCGTTCGCGTCGTAGACCGAGACGACGTAGTTCGGCGAGGCGACCATGTCGAAGTTCAGGTAGGTCGCGATGTCGCCGGCCTCCTCCTCCGAGAGCGAGTCGACGTAGGTGTACGAGCCGACGAGCCCGACCTCCTCGGCGCCCCACCAGGCGAAGCGCACGGCGTTGGTGGTCTCGCCCGCGTCCGCGAGCTGGACGGCGGTCTCGAGGAGCGTGGCCGATCCCGAGCCGTTGTCGTTGATGCCGGGACCCTCGGGCACGCCGTCGAGGTGCGCGCCGAGCATGACCACGTTGTCGTGGTCGCCGCCGGGCGTCTCGGTGATGATGTTGAAGGTGTCGGTGTCGGTGGTCGTCTGCTCGAGGACGAGCGTCGCCGTGCTGGGCAGTGCGGCGATCAGCGACTGGCCCTCCTCGAGCGTCACGCCGACCGACGGGATGTAGCTGGCGTCGGGCGCGCCGAGCGTGCCGTTGAGCGCCTCGCCGGGAACGTTGTTGTAGATGATCACGGCCGAGGCCCCGGCGGCACCGGCGGCGGCCGACTTCTCCGAGAAGCTGCAGGTGCCGCGGCTGACCAGGGCGACCTTGCCGGTCGCATCGAGTCCGGCCCAGGCGTCGGCGTCGCAGCCCAGCGGGTCGACCGGCTGGATCAGCTCGCCCGTGACGCCGCCCTCGGGGGTGGAGGGGGTGAACGACATCGGGATGCCCTCGACCGCGGGGGTCGTGGTCAGCGAGAACTCGTCGATCGTCTGGGTGGTGGTGGTGAAGTCCTGGCGCTCGGTGGTGTAGCCGGCGGCCTTCAGCACGGCCTCGACGTACTGGCCGCTCTGCTCGTAGCCCTCGGTACCGATCGCGCGGTTGCCGTCGTTGGCGTCCGCGATCGCCTGGAAGGCCTCGAGGTGGTTCATGATGCCGTCGACGGTCACCGCATCGGCGAAGTCGACGGGCTCGACGGCGTTCGCCGCGGGAGCGAAGGCGAAGCCGGCGACCAGCGCGCCGGCGCCGATCATCGCGGCCGAGCCGAGGAGTGGACGCCGACGTCGTGCGCCGGAGGTGTCTTCAGTGGTGGTAGCCACAGGTGGTCCCTTTCGTCGAGGGCAGCGGCCGTCGGACCGACGGCCTCCGTCGCCCTCGCTGTGCTGAGAAGCGGCGGTGCCCTCTGCGAGCGTATTCACAGGTCGCGCGAGAATGACACCCCTTCGCGGCACTTGTCACCCGGTGGAAACACGGGCGGCCGGCCGCGGCCGGAGCGCGTCTCAGGCCGTCGCGTCGCTCTCGGCCCACTCTCGGAGCATCGCGATCGTCTCCGCGGGCCGGTCGCGGTGCGGGCTGTGACCGGCTCCGGAGACCACCGCGTAGCGGACGCGCGGGTTCGCGCGGAGGACCTGCGCGGCGAGGGACGGCGGGAAGAACGTGAACACCTGCGGGTCGCCCGCGAGCACGAGCGCGGGCGCGCGCAGGGCCGGGACGTCGGCGAGCAGGTCCCAGGGGTCGTTGTCGTCGACGGTCGCGGCGACGGCGGCCGGGTCGGCGGCGTGCGCGGCGCGGAGCTTCTCGGCGCGGTCGCGCTCGTCCCAGTGCGGCTCGGCGGCGGCGAGCTCGTCCGCGGTGACGGCGAGGCCGGCGAGCTCGCCGGCGCGCACCTCCGCCCGCGACTCGGTCGCCAGCTGCAGCACGGGGTCGAGCAGCACCAGCCGGTCGGCCCAGCCGGCGTCGCGCGCCGCCGCCCGGACCGCCACGGCTCCGCCGAGGGAGTGGCCGACCACGAGGTCCCAGGTCCCGGACGGAGCGCGCAGGGCGAGCACGTCGTCGGCGTAGTCGTCGTGCCGGGACGACCCGCCGCGGGCGCCCGCACCGTGTCCGCGCAGATCCGGAGCGGTCACGCCCCAGCCGGCGCCGGTCAGCGCCTCGGCGACCCGCCACCAGGTGCCGGAGGCGCCGCCGAGGCCGTGCAGGAGGAGAGCCGCTCTCGTCTCCGGGGATCGCGTCGTCATCCGGCCAGGCTAGGGCGGATCAGTCGAGACTCGGGTCGCGCCCCGTGCGCTCGCCGGTCGCGAGAGCGCGGATCCCTGCCAGATCCTCCTCGTCGAGGGCGAAGCCGAGCACATCGAGGTTCTCCCGGATCCGCGCGGGCGTCACCGACTTCGGGATCACGACGACCCCGAGCTGCACGTGCCAGCGCAGCACGACCTGCGCGGGCGAGACGCCGTGCTTCGCGGCGATCGAGGCGAGCACGGGCTCGTCGAGCAGCCGGCCACGGGCCAGCGGCGACCAGGCCTGGGTCACGATGCCGTGCGCGGTGTCGAAGGCGCGCAGCTCGTCCTGGGGGAGCCGCGGGTGCAGCTCGACCTGGTTGATCGCGGGCACGACCTCGGTCTCGCCGAGCAGCCGCTCGAGGTGCTCGATCGCGAAGTTCGAGACGCCGATCGAGCGCGCCCGGCCCTCCTGACGGATCCGCTCGAGCGCGCGGTAGGTGTCGACGTAGCGGTCGCGGGAGGGGATCGGCCAGTGCACGAGGTAGAGGTCGACGTAGTCGGTGCCCAGGAGTTCGAGGCTGCGGTCGAAGGCCTCGAGCGTCTCGTCGAAGCCGTGGTCGTCGTTCCAGACCTTGGTGGTGACGAAGACCTGCTCGCGGGGGAGGCCGCTGGCGCGGATCCCCTCGCCGACGCCGCGCTCGTTGCCGTAGAGGGTCGCCGTGTCGATGTGCCGGTAGCCGGCCTCGAGCGCCGTGGCGACCGTGCGGGCCGCCTCGTCGTCGCCGATCTTGTAGACGCCGAGCCCGATCTGCGGGATCGCCCGCCCGTCGTTCAGGGGAACCAGGGGAACGCTCATCCCCCCATTCTTCCCCCTCCGCGAGATGCCACTTGTGCGCACGACACGCCGAGAAAGCCGGTCACAAGTGGCATCTCGCGGAGGGGGTCAGAGGTGCCGGGGGTCAGAGGTGCCAGTGCAGCTCGCCGTGCGGGCCGACGCGGACGGTGTCCTCGATCAGGGCGGCGAGGCCGGCGACGCCGAAGAGGAGGCGGCGGTCGTCCCGCGCGGCCTGGCTGGTGTGCACGAAGCGGCGGACGGCGAAGTAGTCGTCGTGTCCGGGCTGCAGTCCGTCGACGAGGCCCTGCTCGCCGAGGGCGCGCAGGCCACGGCCCGGCCGGCGGGCGGGCCCGAGACCGAGCCAGAGCGTGCCGGTCTCGAGCAGGACGACGGTGCTCGGCACGATCGCGCCGGCCCGCAGACGCCGGGCCGTGATCTGCCAGCCGAAGCCGAGGTGGTGCACCCGGATCGGATGCGGTCCGCGCCAGGCGTGCGAGGGGTCCTCCGCGCGGTAGTAGACCGGGCTGGGGCGGAACGAGCCCTGCCAGAGCGCCGCGGCCAGCTCGCCGGCCCACTCGGGCGTCTCGGGGTCGGCCCAGGGGTCGAGGACGTGCGCCTCCTCCGCCTCGCGCTGATGCTGGCGGACGAGTTCCTCCGCGTCGTCGCGCAGTGCCATCGGCAGCCCCTCCGTCCCGTGCGAGCCCCACCCTAAGGGGGACAGCCTGGGAGCCTTAAGGGAGCCGAGTCGGAGCCGAGTGGGAGACGCCTCCGCGCGAGGGCGTCGGAGGACCCCGACTCAGGTCGGCAGCTCCACCGGCTCGGTGTCCGGCAGCGGGCTCGCGTCGCGGCCGCGGAGGTCCGGGTGGAAGCGGCGGCCGAGCGCCGGGACGACGAAGCCGACGAAGGCGAACACCGCGGCGACCACGATCGCGGCCGTCGGGCCGGATCGGTCGATCTGCACACCCGCGATCGCCGAGCCGAGCGCCGCTCCGATCAGCTGCCCGGTGCCGACCCAGCCGTAGGCCTCCGCCGTGTCCGAGAACTTCACGCTCGCGGCCGTGATCGTGAAGAGCGCGGCCAGCGCCGGCGCGATGCCGACACCGGCCAGGAACAGCGTGATCGAGAGCCACCAGAAATCGGTCGAGAACGCCGCGAGGCCCATGCCGACGGTGACGATCAGCATCCGCCGCGCGGTCGCCCAGCGGCTGATCGGGATGTGACCGAGGGTGAGGCCGCCGAGCAGCGAGCCGGCCGCGAAGATCGCCAGGACGACGCCCGACTCCACCCCGCCCTCCCCGAAGACCGCCACGACGCCGGCTTCGACCGCGGCGCAGGCGCCGACCAGCAGGAAGCCGACCACGGTCGCGAGCAGCACCGGCGGCTTGGTCAGCACGACGCCGAGCTTCCGACGCGAGCGCGGGATGCGCACCCGGCCGACCTCGGGTGACGCGATGAACCAGATGCCGCCGCCGACGAGGAAGAACGCGGCGGTGAGGATGCCCGCGACGGTCGAGATCTGGATCGAGACGAACGTCGTCAGCACCGGGCCGAGCACCCAGATGATCTCCTGCGCCGACGCGTCGAGGGAGAACAGCGGGGTCAGCTGCGAGCTGGGCACCATCTTCGGGTAGATCGTCCGGACCGCCGGCTGCACGGGCGGCATGCTGAGGCCCGAGACGAAGCCGATGACGACGAACTGCCAGATCTCCAGCGGCAGCACCGCCATCGCGATGATCGCTGCCGCGCAGACGATGAGGGTGGCGGTGAGCACCCGCCGCATCCCGAGCCGGCCCATCAGGCGGCTGGTCAGCGGGCCGGCGATCGCCTGGCCGATCGACATCGACCCGAGCACCAGGCCGGCCGCGGCGTAGGAGTCGTGCACGCGCTCCACGTGCAGCAGGAAGGCGAGCGAGAGCATCCCGAACGGGAAGCGCGCGGTGAGCTGGGCCGCGATGATGCGACCCACGCCGGGGGTTCTCAGGAGTTCGGTGTAGCTGCCCACCGGACGACACTAGCGGCCCGCGGCGGCCGGTCGGCGTCGTCCGCCGAACCGGCCGGCGGCGGCCCCGGTCAGCCCGCGAGGACCTTCCGGATTCGCTGCAGCGAGACGCTCTCGACGGTGCCCAGGCTCTGCGCGAAGAAGCTGATCCGCAGCTCCTCGATCAGCCAGCGGGCGCGCACCAACCGCTCCGGCGCGTGCGGCGGCAGCGGGATCGTGCCGCCCGTGGAGCGGTAGAGCTCCTGCGCCGCCTGCACCTCGTTCAGCCAGACCCGGTCGCGGCCGACGTTCTCGCCGATCTTGCCGAAGCGCTCGGTGATGCCGGCGAGGTAGCGCGGCAGGTGCCGGAGCCGCTCGAGTCCCGTCGCGGAGACGAAGCCGGGGTGCACGAGCCCGGTCAGCTGCTCGCGGGCGTCGGTCAGCGCGGGGAGCAGCGCCATGCTCGTGGAGGCCTTGAGCGCCTTCTCGACGCCGCGCGCCGTGGTCAGGATCGTGGTGACGGTCTTCACGGTCTCGAACATCGAGTCCATCACGCTGCCCGAGACCCGGTCGCGCACCGCGTCGAACTCGGCGCGGAGGAAGAGCATCCCGTCCGGCTTCATCCGCCAGAGCACCGCGTCGACGCAGGCGAGCAGGCAGTCTCCGAACAGCGCCGTCGTGTTCTGGTACGGGCTCTGCGCGAGCACGAGCTTCTCGTTGGCGGTCAGGTACTGCTGCACGTAGGCGACGGGGCTGGGCGTCGCGAGCAGCAGCAGCCGGCGGACGCCGCGCGGGTGCTCGCGCGCCTGGTCCTCGGCGGTCGCGAGCAGGCGGATCGAGACGGAGTCGCCGTCGTCGATCATCGCCGGGTAGGCGCGGATCGTGTTGCCGCCCTGGCGGGTGTCGGTGACGCGGGGCAGCTCCGCCATGTCCCACGTCCTGATGCCGCGGCGCTCCAGGGCGTCGGGCACGCGCGCCTCGACGACCCGGGCGACCTCGTCGCGGACCCGGCCGCGCAGGCGCTCGGCCAGCGGCGCGAGCTCCTTGCCGGCGGCGACGGTCCGGCCGCGCTCGTCGGCGATCGCGAAGGTGACCCGGAGGTGCGCGGGGATGCGCTCGAGGTCGAAGTCGGAGGCGTCGATCACGACGCCGGCCTCGCGGCGGATCGCCCCGGCGAGGGTTGCGGCGAACGACTCCGTCGGCGGGTTCGGCACGTCCTGGGGGAGCGCGGCGGTGAGCTTGCGCGCCCAGTCGTTCGCCGGGACGACGTTCCGGCGCAGGTGCTTGGGCAGCGCCTTGATCATCGCGGTGACGAGCTCGGCGCGGAGCCCCGGCACCAGCCAGTCGAAGCCGAGCGGCGTGACGCGCGGCAGCAGCGCGAGCGGCACGTGCACGGTGACGCCGTCCTCCTCCGTGCCCGGCTCGAACCGGTAGGAGAGCCGGAAGCGCTGGTCGGCCTGGCGCCACTGGGTCGGGAAGGCGGTCTCGTCGATCTGCTCCGCATCCTCGGGCAGGAGGGTCTCCTGCGTCATGGTCAGCAGGTCGGGCTCGTCGTGCTGCGCGGTGCGCCACCAGGAGTCAAAGGAGCGCACCGAGGTGATGTCGCGCGGGACGCGGCGATCGTAGAAGTCGAAGACGGCCTCGTCGTCGACGAGCAGGTCGCGGCGGCGGGTGCGCTCCTCGAGGCGCTCGAGCTCGGCGCGCAGGGCCCGGTTCTTCCGGTCGAAGGCGTGCCGCGCGTCCCACTCGCCCTCGACGAGGGCGTGCCGGATGAACAGCTCGCGGGCGTAGCCGGCGTCGATCCGGGAGAACTGCACCCGTCGCCGGGCGATGATCGGCACGCCGTAGAGCGTGACCTTCTCGTAGGCGACGGCCGCGCCCTGCGCCTTCTCCCAGTGCGGCTCGCTGAACTGCCGCTTCACCAGGTCGCCCGCGATCGCCTCGGCCCAGGCCGGATCGATCGCGGCGTTGGAGCGGGCGAACAGCTTGCTGGTCTCGACCAGCTCGGCGCTCATCAGGGCGTCGGGCTGCTTCTTCGCCAGCGCGCTGCCGGGGAAGATCGAGAACTTCGCGTTGCGGGCGCCGACGTACTGGACGCTCTGGCGCTCGCGGTTCTTCGCCGCACGCTGCGCCTGCTGCGAGGTGGTGTCCTTGATGCCCAGGTGCGAGAGCAGGCCGGCGAGCAGGCTCCGGTGGATCCCGTCCGGGTCGACCTTCGGCTCGCCGAGCTCGAGCTTCAGCGGGCGGGCCAGCTGGCGCAGCTGGCGGAAGACGTCCTGCCACTCGCGCACGCGGAGGTAGTTGAGGTACTCGGCCTTGCAGAGCCGGCGGAAGGCGCTGGAGGAGAGCTCGGCCTGCTTCTCCTCCACGTAGTTCCAGAGGTTGAGCAGGGTGAGGAAGTCGCTGGTCGGGTCGACGAAGCGGGCGTGCTGCTGGTCGGCCTGCGCGCGGCGCTCCAGCGGCCGCTCCCGGACGTCCTGGATCGTCAGCCCGGCGACGATCGCCATCACCTCGCGGCTGACGTCGTGCTTGCGCGACTCGATCACCATCCGCCCGAAGCGCGGGTCGATCGGCAGCCGCGCGAGGTCCCGCCCGATCCTGGTCAGCTGAGGCGCCTTGTCGGCCCCCGTTCCCCGCGAGATGCCACTTGTGACGGGTTTCTTCGGCGTGTCGCCCTCATAAGTGGCATCTCGCGCGGGGGAGTCGGCGGGGGCGGCGGAGGAGCGGAGGGCGCCGAGCTCGGTGAGGAGGTCGAGGCCGTCCTTGATGCCGCGGGAGTCGGGCGGGGTGAGGAACGGGAAGCCGGCGATGTCGCCGAGGCCGAGCGAGATCATCTGCAGGATGACGGCGGCGAGGCCGGTGCGCAGGATCTCCGGATCGGTGAACTCGGGGCGGCGCTCGAAGTCCTCCTCCGAGTAGAGCCGGATCGCGATGCCCGCGCTGGTGCGGCCGGAGCGGCCGGAGCGCTGGTTCGCCGACGCCTGCGAGATCGCCTCGATCGGCAGGCGCTGCACCTTCGAGCGGGCGCTGTAGCGCGAGATGCGGGCGGTGCCGCCGTCGATGACGTAGCGGATGCCGGGCACGGTGAGGCTGGTCTCGGCGACGTTGGTCGCCAGGACGACCCGGCGGCGTACGCCCGGGGTGCGCCCGCGCTCGAAGACGCGGTGCTGGTCGGCGGCCGACAGCCGGCCGTAGAGGGGGAGGACCTCGGTGCCGGGGAGGTTCCGGCCGCGGATCGCGTCCTCGGCGTCGCGGATCTCGTTCTCACCGGAGAGGAAGACGAGGACGTCGCCCTGGTCCTCGCGGGCCAGCTCGGCCAGCGCGTCGGCGATGCCGGTCATCAGGTCGCGGCTGCCGCTCGTGGCGTCGGGGACGTCGGTGTCGTCCTCCTCCTCGGGCTCCTCGGCGACGAGCGGGCGGTAGCGGATCTCGACGGGGTAGGTGCGGCCGGAGACCTCGATGATCGGCGCGGGCTCGCCGGCGGCGTCCCGGAAGTGCTCGGCGAAGCTCTGCGGGTCGATCGTCGCGGACGTGATGATCAGCTTGAGATCCGGGCGGCGGGGCAGCAGCCGGTGCAGATAGCCGAGCAGGAAGTCGATGTTGAGGCTGCGCTCGTGCGCCTCGTCGATGATGATCGTGTCGTACCGGCTCAGCATCCGGTCGTGGTTCATCTCGTTGAGCAGGATGCCGTCGGTCATCAGCTTGATCCGGGTCGACGCGCTCGCCTTGTCGGTGAAGCGGACCTGGTAGCCGACGATCCCGCCGACCTCGTCGTCGAGCTCCTCCGCGATGCGCTCGGCGATGGTGCGGGCGGCGATGCGGCGGGGCTGGGTGTGCGCGATGCTCTCGCGGCCGAGCTCGAGGCAGATCTTGGGCAGCTGCGTCGTCTTGCCGGAGCCGGTGGCGCCGGCGACGATCACGACCTGGTGGTCGCGGATGGCGGCGGCGATGTCGTCCCTGCGCGCCGAGACGGGGAGTTCGGGAGGATACCGGATGCTGAGGACGTCTGACATGAGCCCTCCATCCTACGGCGCCGTGACATGATGCCCAGGTCTCCCGGCGGAATCCCGCGGGCGGCCACCCGCGCCGTGCGGGCCGAGCAGAGAGCCGAGTGTGAACACGCAGTCCCTCCTCGTGATCCTCAACATCGTCCTGCTGATCCTCGCGATCCGGGGAGTGCTGGCGAACGGGCGGCTGTCGAAGGTCGCGAAGGTCGGCTGGGTGGCGCTGATCGTGATCCTCCCGTTCGCGGGGAGCATCGCGTACCTGGTCTTCGGCCGGCGGGCGAGCGGCGGCGGGTCGTCGTCGGGGCCGCAGCGGCCGACCGGGTGGTTCTTCGAGCGCTGACGGCCGGCACTGCCGAATCGGGACGTGCTTAGTGCTAGCGGCGTCGGTTGATGTGCACCAGCAACTAACTGATCGCTAAACGGTAGGTGCGCCGCAACGCAAAATCGGCGTTTAAAACCGAAGATTCTTCAAATCGTGCAATTTATCGGCCTCGCTTTCAGGCAGGCGTCGGATGCAAGCCGGAAGCGGCGCGAGGAAAGCGCGGTGTTTGTTGTCAGGGGTGCAGACTCGTGAAATGCGCGTCATGAAGTGACGGTGCCTCATTATTCGCTGCATGTAGTGGGGGGCTCTCGCGTCCACGCAGGCGTCCGAGCTGACTTGAGCTATCTTCAGTAGTGAGCTCGGTGCTGGAAGCCATAGGATCGCGACATGGAGCCAATTGACCGTCTTCGAGCTGCCTTTCAGAACAGCAATGTCGTCATCGTCGCCGGGACAGGCGTGACTATGAGCGTATCTGGAGGAACCGCCACAAGCACTTGGGCTGGTCTGATCCAGAACGGGATTGACCAGATTGATGCTTCGGATCCCAATCGCGCCGCTCTGCTTCGAATGCAGATGGAAGTGGCTAAAGATGCGGACGACCTGATTGACGTCGCCCAGGCCGTGCGGCGTCGCATGGGTGAGAATTACGGGCGCTGGCTGGACCAGTCCATCGGTGCGATTCCCGTCAAGCAGCCCGCCGTAGCGAAGGCTCTCGGTGCGCTGAATGTGCCCATCCTCACCACAAATTATGACACGCTCCTCGAACAAGCTCTCGGAAAAACGACGGCTACATGGTCGTCGCCCGATTTGATGAGAAGAATCATCGTGGACGGATCTGGCTCAATCGGGCACCTGCACGGCGTTTATAACGAGCCGAACGACGTTGTCTTCTCTCAGTCTGACTACACGAGGGTGACAGAAAATGTGGATGCTCAAATGGTACAAAATTCAGCATTCACCATGAAGACTTTTCTGTTTGTCGGCTGTGGCTCAGGCTTGAATGACCCAAACTTTGACCCGATGATCGAAACTTTCTCCGCAAGGTTCACAGCTACGGCAAATACGCATTTTCGACTTTGCCTGGACGGCGAAGTGGACTCTAGTACTCTATTTGGTGCGGTCGTTGACATTGGTTACGGGCAGTCGCACGAGGACCTTTCAACGTTTCTACAGGGCCTTGCTTCAATGCCGCAGAATACGCGAATGGTCGACCCAATCGTGAGTAGTCGACTAAATCTTCTTAACAGGCTTCGGGATAACTCGACATTGTGGCGGGACGCCGATACTCTGCAGAAAAAATCACTCGCAGAACTCGTTGTCACACCAATCTTCCTCCCCGAACCCCACGATCAGTACGCGACCAATTCAGTAATTGACGCGGAAAAGGACCGCGTAGACCCCATTGATGTAAAGGAGCTCATCGATGCCGGAGGTATAGTAATAATCGCGGGTGAAGAAAACTCGGGAGTAAGCACAGCAGTAACCTGGCTTCTCGATGAGGCAATGAATCGGCGGCCTGGCGAGCATGCCGTCTTTGTCGAGGATCCGCTACTGCCGGGCATTCAGCCTGTCACGCGAAGCATCGACCGAATCTACCAGAACTGGGGATTTGCTCCGGATGAGGTGTCGGAACGGACGCGGGGCATTCTCGGCATTGACAATCTCAAGTTTGAAGGCAGCCAGAGATATAGCCGCGCTATCGATGACGTGAGTAAATCTGAACATCCTCTTATCGTTTTAGGCGTTCGTCAAGCTGATGCTCTCGAAGTAGTGAACTCGCTGTCGGAAAAAGGAGTACTGGGAGTTCGCGTCGTCTATCTTGGCCGCTTCAGTAGGGAGGAAGCGAAAGAGCTAGCGCGACGCGTGGCACCCGGTCGAGAGGACAACGTCGCGCGAACGGTGATGATCGTCGTGCGCAAAAAGAATCTTCCTCGAACTCCTTTCACTATAACGCTCCTAGTTGAGCTTGTGAGAAGTGGGACGCTCCTGCAAAAAGAAGACTCTGACATTGCCGTTCTCGATCAATATATCAACCTGCTGCTCGGAGCCGAGTTCCTTCGGACCCGCACCTATGTAGAAATGAGCTTCAGAAATAAGCGGGTCGTGCTCGAAACGCTTGCCAGGAAGCTTGTTGAAAACCGAGAAGACAAGGCACCGCAGTCCAGCGTGTTGCAGTGGATTACGGAACAGTTTGAAGAATTAGGCTGGGGTTTTGATGCTCTCGCCTGCCTGAATGACTTGATCGATCGTCGGATACTGTCGCGCGATGATGAAAACACTATTCGGTTTCAGCGCTCCGCGTACCTGGAGCTTATGGCTGGTACGGCTGCTCGAGATGACGAGACTTTCAGGATGCTCGTGTTCGAATCGCCGCTACAACTCGCAAGCATTGTCAGGACTTATGCTGCGATGACCAGGAATGACGAAGCCGTTCTTCATCTCGTTGAGGTTGAACTGGAGCGTATTGCTACCGCAACACCTGTCGGCTCCGTCTTCGGTAGCATTCGTCGATTGGATGCTCCTAAAAATCTATTCAGTGATCCCGTCGAGAGTAGCGAAACTTCCCACGAAGAGAAGCGCGATGCTGTGGAAAGAGCGGGAATTAGTAAGGCTTACTACGACGATTCGGACGACTCAGATACTCCGGCATTTCTTACTGCACGACTGGAGGATCTCTCAGAAGGTCGAATTGCAATGTTAGTGGTCGATCTGGCGAGTCGCGTGTTGCGGGATTCCGATGAGGTTCGTGACCAAGAGCTTAAGTCGAGGATCCTGAAGAAGCTCCTTGCGGCCTGGGCGGCCTTCACTGATCTCTACGAGGCCGAGCTTGCTGCCGCCCCTGACCTTGACGAAGCTTCTCGTGCATTTCATCCTGATGAGAATCCGTCTGAAGAAGATGTCGAAAAATTTAAGTCAGCGATTCTTCGCATCGTACCTTGCTTCATCACGCTTAGTGGCATTCGAGCCTGCCTGAGTTCCCCTAGTTTGGTTACGCGCCTAAGCGACATCGATACTGGCGACCTAGAGAATGGGTCCTACGCAGCGCTCATCAGGACTCTTACTTTGCATACGACGAGATCGGTAAAGTGGATTGACACCCTCAAGGACATCGACGAAAAAGCAATTAAGTCTTTCTTTGCAGCCTCGTTCCTCTCGTCGCTAGCGCGTTATTCCTACATAGTGGATGAGCGACTGAATGACGAACAGCGAGGGAAAATCCGCGAATTTCTTAGACGAGTGGTGAGCGAGCGGTACAACTTCCGAGACGTAACGCACCGGGTTGAAATTCTAAACTCCTTTGAAGATAAGCTGCGCAGGAGTCGGCTTGACGAGGGGCGCAAAGATAGGCCAATGGCCATTGACGTGTGACTGCAAAATCAGTATGCGTGAGTTGTGTCCTGACTGACAGACTGCTTTTGCGCGGACCGAGCGTATAACATTTCCGGATTGTGAAAAGAGAAGTCAGGCGGGCGGGCATTCGTTCGCTCGCTCGCAAATGTTCAGGCTGCAATGTACACATATTCGCCTGGGGCCGGGTGCATCGCCAGCTAACGCGCCGGCTTTAGTTTGGTGTGCCTGTAGAAGAAAGGCGAGCTCTCTGCAAGTACGGTAGTAGGTGTGGCGTTCAAACGGCCACCAGAAGGGGCAAGAGCGTACGTCTGACGGATTCAGGGACAGGCTTGGGGACGATTGGCACCGGCAGGAAGCTGTCAACGCCCCGGACGGCGGCGGGCGGCGCGTCTAGCGTGGAGGGCATGGCCGAACGACTTCGCTCCAGTGTCAGTCCGTACCTCCGCTCGCACGCCGACAACCCGGTGGACTGGTGGCCGTGGGGGGAGGAGGCGTTCGCCGAGGCGGTGCGCCGGGACGTGCCGGTGCTGGTGTCGATCGGGTACGCGACCTGCCACTGGTGCCACGTGATGGCGCGGGAGTCGTTCTCGGATCCGGTGCTGGCGGCGCGGCTCAACGACGGATTCGTGGCGGTCAAGGTGGATCGCGAGGAGCACCCGGACGTCGACACCGCGTATCTGACGGCGGCGAGTGCGTTCACGCGGAATCTGGGCTGGCCGCTGACGGTGTTCACGACTCCGGCCGGGGAGACCTTCTACGCGGGGACGTACTTCCCGCCGCGGGCCGTCGGCGGGGTGCCGGCGTTCTCGGACGTGCTCGACGCGGTGTCGGAGGCGTGGCGGCTGCGGCGCGACGAGGTGCAGACGACGGCGGGGTCGCTCAGCACCGCGCTGCGGGAGGCGACCGCGGTGGTGCCGTCGGGAGACGCGCTCCCGGACGACGCGGCGCTCGCGGCGGCCGTCGGGGCGCTCGCTGCCGAGGAGGACCGGGTGCACGGGGGATTCGGCGGGGCGCCGAAGTTCCCGGTGGCGCCGGTGCTCGGGTTCCTGGCGTCACGGGACGACGGCGCGGAGCTGGCCGAGCGGACGCTGCTGACGCTGGCGGGCTCGCCGCTGCGGGATCGCGACGGCGGCTTCTTCCGCTACGCCACCCGACAGGACTGGAGCGATCCGCACTACGAGCGGATGCTCTACGACAATGCGCAGCTGCTCGACGTAGCGGCGGTGCTGCTCGGGCGCGAGGGCACCGACCGGGAGGCGCTCGCCGGGGTGGCGGAGGGCGTCGCGTCGTTCCTGCTCGCGACGCTGCGGCGGCCGAGCGGCGGCTTCGCCAGTGCGCAGGACTCCGAGAGCGTCATCGACGGGCAGCGCTCGGAGGGCGGCTACTACCTCGCCGAGGACCGCACGGATCTGGCGCCCCCCGCGCTCGACGAGAAGGTCGTCACCGGCTGGAACGGGCTGGCGATCGGCGCACTCGCCCGGGCGGGGCGCGCGCTGGGCAGGGAGGACTGGATCGCGGCAGCGCGGGACGCCGCCGATCTGCTGCTCGAGCGGCACCTGGTCGACGGGCGCGTGAGCGTCCGCGCCTCGCTCGGCGACTCCGTCTCCGCCGCGCGCCCGGCGCTGGAGGACCTCGGCATGCTCGCCGGCGGGCTGCTGCAGCTGGCGCTCGCCGAGGGGACGCCCCGCTACGCGCTCGTCGCCCGGACGCTGCTCGACGGGGCGCTGGACGTGGCCCCGTCCTGGCCGCCGTTCGCGCTGCCCGGCGGCGGGGACCCGGCGCTCACCGCGCGCGGGCTGCTGCTGGCGGCCGACCCGTCCGAGGGTGCCTACCCCTCGGGGCTGTCCGCGGCGGCCGAGGCGGCCCACGGGCTGTACCTGCTGACGGGGGAGCGGCGCTACCGGGAGGCGGCGGAGGCCGTGGTCGCGGGCATCGGTCCGGGGGCGCTCGGGCAGCCGATGGGGTTCGGCGGAGTGCTCGCGCTCGCCGGGCGCCTCGCGCGCCCGGTCACGCAGCTGGTCGTCGTCGTCCCGGACGACGGTAGTCGGGCACCGCTGCAGCGCGGCGCCCGGGAGACCGGGCTGGGCGTGCTCGCGGTGGTGAGCGACGACGCGGCGGCCGAGTGGGCCCGCGCGGGCTTCGAGCTCTTCGAGGGCCGGACGTCGCGCGACGGCCTGCCGACGGCCTACTCCTGCGAGGCGTTCGTCTGCGCGCTGCCGACGACGGAGCTGCCGGAGGAGCTGCTCACGCGGCCGTGACGACGAGCGGGGCGTCGGGATCGGCGGCCCACTCGTTCAGCGAGCCGTCGTAGACGACCGCGGTGTCGACGCCGAGGACGGCGAGCGCGAGCGCGTCGGCCGTCGCGGCGATCCCGCCCGCGCAGTAGAGGACGATCCGCTCGGCCTGGAGCGTCTCGCCGAAGAGCGCCCGCAGCCGCTCCGGCGGGAGGAGCGTGTTGTCCTCGCGGTCGACCAGCCGCACGGCCGGGACGCTCACCGAGCCGGGGAGGTGGCCGAGGCGCGGCCGTCGCCCCTGCTCGCCGGTGAACTCCTTCGGCGGCACGGCGCAGACCAGGGCGCCCGGCTCCTCGCCGCGGACGACGCGCTCGACGCCGGCCTTGTCGATCCAGAGCGGGCGCTCGGGGCGCACGGTGATGCCCGAGGCCGCGCGCGGCTCCACGTGTCCGGTCTCGATCGGGCGCTCCTCTCGCCGCCAGGCGCTGAGTCCGCCGTCGAGCACCGCGACCGCGTCGTGCCCGGCGGCGCGCAGGAGCCACCACAGGCGCGACGCCCACTGGCCCACCGCGGAGTCGTAGACGACGACCACCGAGTCGTCGTCGATGCCGAGCGCGGCGGTCGCCGCGGCGAAGCGCTCGGGGGCGAGCCGGGTGAAGGGGAAGGCCGCCTCCGGATCCGAGAGCTGCGCGAGCAGGTCGCCGAACACCGCACCGGGCACGTGGCCCTCGAGGAGGTACTGCTCGTCGCCGCCGAGGTAGCCGGGCCGGCCGTCGAAGCCGGTCACCAGCAGGACGCTCGCGTCGACCACGACGAGGTGCTCGCGGCCGAGCTGGTCGGCCAGCCACTGGGTCGAGACGATCGGCCGGGCGAGGTAGGGGGCTGCAGTGCTGCTCACCCGCACCACGCTAGGCGCGACCCCCGACGCTCCGCAGGCCGGTGCGTCATCGTGGTTCATCCGGCGTCACAGTCCGCTCGGCGCGGCCGTCCCTCCGGCGGCACCGACCGACCCGCTCAGCACTCGATGACGTTGACCGCGAGGCCGCCCTCGCTGGTCTCCTTGTACTTCGAGGACATGTCGATGCCGGTCTGCCGCATCGTCTCGATCACGGTGTCGAGCGAGACCCGGTGCGTCCCGTCGCCGTGCAGCGCCAGCCGCGCCGCGCTGACCGCGGTCGACGCCGCGATCGCGTTGCGCTCGATGCACGGGATCTGCACCAGTCCGCCGACGGGGTCGCAGGTGAGCCCGAGGTGGTGCTCCATCGCGATCTCGGCCGCGTTCTCCACCTGCCGCGGGGTCCCGCCGAGCACCGCGCACAGCGCGCCCGCCGCCATCGCGCAGGCCGAGCCGACCTCGCCCTGGCAGCCGGCCTCCGCGCCCGAGATCGACGCGTTGGTCTTGCAGAGCGAGCCGATCGCCGTCGCGGTGAGCAGGAACCGCCGGATGCCCGCGCGGTCCGCCCCGGGCACGAAGCGGAGGTAGTGGTGCGCGACGGCCGGGATGATGCCCGCCGCCCCGTTCGTCGGCGCGGTGACGACGCGCCCGCCCGCCGCGTTCTCCTCGTTGACCGCGAGGGCGAACGCGTGCAGCCACTCCACCGAGGTCGCCCGCGCGCGGTCCAGCGGGTCGTCCTCGAAGGCCTCAAGCCGCCCGCGCAGGACGGAGGCGCGGCGCTGCACGCCCAGACCGCCGGGCAGGACGCCCTCGGTCGCCAGGCCGTGCTCGACGCAGGCGGCCATCGCGTCCCAGATCGCGTCGAGCCGCGCGTCGACGTCGAGGCCGGGGTGCAGCGCCCGCTCGTTCGCGGCGGCGATCTCGTCGATGCTCGAGCGGGTCCGGTCACAGGTCGCGAGCAGGTCGAGCGCGGAGACGAAGGGGTAGGGGTGCGGAGCGAGCGAGGCCAGCTCGGCGCGCTCGCCGGCCCGGCGGATGAAGCCGCCGCCGATCGAGTAGGAGGTCTCCTCCCACTCGGGCAGCGCCGCGTCGCCGAGCCAGACGCTGAACGTCAGGGCGTTGGGGTGCTCGGGGAGCCGGGTGCGCGGCTCGAAGGCGATGTCGTCGCGCGTCATCGGCAGGTGCGCCTCGCCCGCGAGCGCGATCGCGCCGTCCTCGTCGAGCCGAGCCCACGCGCCGCGGACCTCCGCCGGATCGCAGGTCTCCGGGTGCAGCCCGGACAGCCCGGCGACGATCGCGTCCGGGGTCCCGTGGCCGATGCCCGTGGAGCCGAGCGAGCCGTAGAGCGTGCAGACCACGCGGCTCACCCGGTCGAGCAGGCCGGCGTCGCGCAGCCGCTCGGCGAGGGCCAGGGCCGCCCGCATCGGGCCGACCGTGTGCGAGCTGGAGGGGCCGATCCCCACGCTGAACAGGTCGAAGGCGGAGACGTATGCACTCATCTCCCGAGACTACGCCTCGCGCACGGAAGGGGGCGGGCGCCCGATCGAGCGCCCGCCCCCTGTCGTGCCGAGTACCGGGACCGAGGTCCCGAGGGTCAGAACTCGCAGTGCACGTGGTCCGAGTGGCCCGCGTCGCCGGGGCCGAGCGTGAGCGTCGCGCCCATCTCGGCGCAGGCGTTCTGGATCGCCTGGTGGTCGGCGCCCTCGTAGACCCGCACGCCGTCGATCAGGTCGATGTCGACCGCGTCGCCGGTGTAGTGGCCGGAGCCGGTGGAGTGGTCCTCACCCGCGATGGAGGTGACCCGCAGGGTGTGGCCGTACTGCGTGTTCAGCTTCAGCAGCGCGTCGAGCATGGCCGGGTTCAGCGCGACCGAGGTCACACCGGCGTCGCCCTCGGGGCTCGTCTTGGCCGGCTGGCCGGCGGCCGTGTCGCGGATGTTCGCGAGCGAGGTGGAGGCGGCGTCCGAGCCCAGCTCGTAGAGCTCGATCCCCGGGTTGTCGAGGATCGCCTGCGCGGTCGCGGCGGCGTCGCCCGACGGGGGAGGCGTCGTACCGCCGCCGGTCCCGGCGACGAGCGCCTTCCAGGTGGCCGGTCCGACGATGCCGTCGGCGGTCAGTCCGGCACTGCCCTGGAAGCTCTGCACCGCGGCGGTGGTCGCCGCGCCGAACGCGCCGTCGACCGCGACGGACGCGCCGTTCGCGTTCAGCTGCGTCTGCAACGCGCTGACCGCGTCTCCGGAGGCGCCGCTCTGCACGGTCACCGTCAGCGCACCCCAGGTGGCCGCGCCGATCACGCCGTCGGCAGCGAGGCCCGCGCCGGACTGGAAGGAGGTGACCGCCGACTGCGTGCCGGCGCCGAACGCGCCGTCGACGGCGAGCGACTGGCCCGACGAGCGGAGCAGGTACTGCGCGGTGGTCACGTCCTCCCCGGTCGAGCCGGAGGCGAGGACGGGCCAGTCGGCCGCCTGAGCGCTGGTCGCGGTCCCGACGCTGACGCCGAGCGCGAGCAGCAGGGCGGTGACGATCGCGAGGGCGCGGGCGCCGAGGCTCCGTCGGCGCCGGTTCTCGGGGGCCGTCGTGGTGGTGCCGGTCGTGCCGACCTCTGTCGTGCTGATGTCCGTGGTGCTCATGATCCTCATCCCTCGCTCTCGACGGCCTCGCGCGCCAGGGTCTCCCACTGCGCGTAGGCGTCCGGGTAGGCGGAGACCTGGACGGCCTGCGCCGCCTCGGTCACCGACATCGACTCCCAGCCGGTGATGTCCGTCAGGCCGGTGTTCGTGGTGGGGCTGTTCGCCGCCCCGTAGAACGCCCTCGAGGCGTAGACCGGGTCGACGAGGTCGGCCGGGTCGCCCCAGCCCGCCGACGGGCGCTGCTGGAAGAGGCCGACCGAGTCGCGGTCGCCGCCGGAGAGGTTCCGCAGTCGCGACTCCTGCATCGCCGTGGCGATGGCGACGACCCAGCCGTACTCGGGGACGCCCGCCGTCTTGCCCTCGGCGATGATCGTGCGGACGTTCGCGAGCTGCTCCTCGCTGAGGGTCGCGAAGGTCTCGCCCGGCTGGCCCGGGTCGGGCGTGGTGCCCGAGCCGGCGCCGACGAGCGACTGCCAGGTCTGCGGACCGACGACGCCGTCGACCGTGAGCCCGGCCGCCGACTGGACGCTCTTCACGGCGGCGAGGGTCGCGGCGCCGAACGCGCCGTCGACCGTGAGGCTCGCGCCGACCTTGTTCAGCTGGACCTGGAGCGCGCTGACCGCCTCGCCGGAGTCGCCGGAGGACACCGTCGTGATCAGGGCGGCCCAGGTCTGCGCGCCGACGATGCCGTCGGCGGAGAGGCCGCGCGCGCTCTGGAAGGAGGTCACCGCGGCGGCGGTGGCGGGGCCGAAGACGCCGTCGGCGTCCACGGAGGCGCCGGCGGCGTTCAGCAGGTGCTGCACGGTCCGGGCGTTGGCGCTGTTCTCGCCCTCGGCGACGACGGGCCAGGCGGCGGCCGACGCGGCAGCGGCGCTGACCGGCGCCTCGGCCGCGAAGACGGCCGGGGCTGTGGCGACCGACCCGAAGGCGAGGGCGCCGCAGGCGATCCCTGCGATCAGGAGGCGCCTCGGGCGCTGGGCGATTGGAGTGGGACGGGTCGTTCTCATCGTTTCGTACACCTCTTCGTGGCCGCCGGGCGGCCGGATTCGTTGTCACGATCGGCGGAGTTCGCTTCTCCCTTGCCCGTCCTGCCTACTCCTGTCGCTGTCACGGATCCGGGGACACGGAGGGGTCGCCCAGAGAGCGCCCACGCGATGCGGAGGAGACTCCGCCGGGAGGGGGAGGTGCTCAGCGGACGGCAGGAGGATCCTTCGCCGCTGGGCTCCGACGTCCCGCGCCACGCGACACGCCCGGGTTGCACGGCTCCATCGGCACTGCTAGCTTCGGCGGGCGCGCCACCGGAGTGCGCACCCCCGACGCCCGGAAGGAGCAGCCCGTGACCGCGTCTCGATCGACCCGCGACGAGCTGCTCGTCGCCGATCGCCCCCGCGCCCTCGTCGGCGCGGTCGAGCTCGAACGCTCGAAGCGCGATCTCGCGAACCTCCAGCCCGGCGTCGTCCGGCACCCCTAGGCATCCGCCGCGGGCTCCCGGACGACGTCGTCTCGGGCCCTCGTGCGTCGGCACTCCTCTGCAGGGGAGGGGCCTCGCGGTCGGCTCGCGGCATCCCGCCGCCCCGAGCGCGTCCCACCCCGATCCCGGCGTCCGCCGGGCCTTTCACGAGAGGAAGGACCATGCAGAGAATCACCGAGCGGCTCGTCTCCTGGGCGAGCATCCTGGACGACAACGCGCGGCAGCAGGCGCTCACCGCGTCCGAGATGCCGTTCATCCACCCCCACCTGGCGCTGATGCCCGACGCCCACCTCGGACTCGGCGCGACGGTCGGCTCGGTCATCCCGACCCTCGGCGCGCTCATCCCGGCGGCCGTGGGCGTCGACATCGGCTGCGGCATGATCGCCGTCCGCACGCAGTTCTCCCGGAGCGACCTCGCCGGCCGCGACCTGGGCGAGCTGCGGCGGCAGATCGAGCGGGCGGTGCCGCTGTCGGCGGGCGCGGCGAACCGGAAGATCGTCGCGACCGCCGAGCCGCGGGTGGCCGAGCTGGAGGCGCTCGCCGTCGAGGCGGGCTTCGACCCGGCGCGCTCGGCGAAGCACTGGCGGCTGCAGGTCGGCTCGCTCGGCAGCGGCAACCACTTCATCGAGGTGAGCGTCGACGAGACGGACGCGGTCTGGCTGTTCCTGCACTCCGGCTCGCGGGGCGTGGGCAACCGGATCGCGACGGCGCACATCCGGGTCGCCCGCGAGTACTGCGAGCGGCACTGGATCGCGCTGCCGCACCCCGACCTCGCCTACCTGGTCGAGGGGACGGAGCAGTTCGACCGCTACGTCGCCGAGCTGCGCTGGGCGCAGCGGTTCGCCCTGCTCAACCGCGAGGAGATGATGGACCGGGTGATCCGCCAGCTCGCCGAGTGGAGCGGCGTCGCGGTCCAGGAGCGGGAGCGGATCAACTGCCACCACAACTTCACCGAGAAGGAGCGCCACTTCGGCCGCGACGTCTGGGTGAGCCGGAAGGGCGCAATCCAGGCCGACGCCGGACGGCCGGGGCTCATCCCCGGCTCGATGGGGACCGCCTCGTACGTGGTGGTCGGGCGCGGTGACGCGATGTCGCTGAACTCGTCGCCGCACGGCGCCGGCCGCGAGTACTCGCGGTCGGCGGCGCGGAAGGCCTTCAGCCGCGAGCAGCTGCGGGAGGCGATGGCCGGCATCGAGTACCGCGACACCGACGCCTTCCTCGACGAGATCCCGGCGGCCTACAAGCCGATCGACCGGGTGATGGCCGACGCGGCCGACCTCGTCGAGATCCGGCACACCCTCCGCCAGCTCGTCAACGTGAAGGGCGACTGACCCCCTCCGCGAGATGCCACTTGTGCACGCGACACGCCGTGGAAAGCGTGCACAAGTGGCATCTCGCGGGGGAGGCGGGGCGGTGTCAGCGCAGGGTCTTGCGGGAGGTGATCTGGCCGGTGTCGAAGCCGAGGAGGTGCAGGCCGCCGTGGAAGCGGGCGTGCTCGACCTTGAGGCAGCGGTCCATCACCACGGTGAGGCCCTTCGACTCGCCGTACTCGGCGGCCTCCTGGTTCCAGATGCCGAGCTGCACCCAGACCGTCGGCGCGCCGATGGCGACGACGTCGTCGATGACCGAGGGGATGTCGCTCGCCTTGCGGAAGACGTCGACGATGTCCGGCACGACGGGGAGGTCCGCGAGGCTCTTGTAGACCGGCTGCCCCAGGATCTCCTTCGCGTTGGGGTTCACGAAGTACAGCTCGTAGTCGCTCGACTGCTGCAGGTAGGTCGAGACGAAGTAGGAGGAGCGCGCCGGGTTCGGCGAGGCGCCGACGATCGCGACGGTCTTCGCGCGGCGGAGGATGTCGAGTCGCTTCTTCGCGTCCGGCCCGACCCAGGTGCGCTGCGACTTGAGCAGCTTCGCCAGGGGCGAGTTCGTCGGCACGGAGCAGCTGAGCCCGTTGGACAGGTGCGCGACGACGGTGTCGTCGGCCTCGGTGGTCGCGGCGGTGTCGGCAGCGGTGGCGGTGTCGCTCATGGTCAGACCTCCACGGTCGGGGAGTCGATGGTCACCGAGACGTCGTCGGGGAGCTCGGTCGGTGCGTCCGGCGTGCCGTGCTCCTCGACCGCGCGGGTGAGCGCCTGGTCGAGGTCGTAGATGATGTCGTCCGCGTCCTCGATGCCGACCGAGAGCCGGACGAGGCCCGGAAGCACCCCGGCGTGCAGCAGCTGCTGCTCGGTGAGCTGCGCATGCGTCGTCGAGGCGGGGTGGATCACCAGGGTCTTCGCGTCGCCGATGTTGGCGAGGTGGCTGGCGAGGTCGACCGACTCGATGAAGGTCTGGCCGACGGCGCGGCCGCCCTTGACGACGAAGCTGAACACCGAGCCGGGACCCTTGGGCAGGTACTTCTGCGCGCGCTCGTGGTGCGGGTGCGCGGGAAGGCCGGCCCAGTAGACCTCCTCGATCCGCGGGTCGGCGTCGAGCCACTCCGCGACGCGGCGCGCATTGTCGACGTGCGCCTGGATCCGGTAGGGCAGCGTCTCGACGCCCTGCGCGAGCAGGAAGGCCGAGTGCGGGGCGAGGACCGGGCCGATGTCGCGCAGCTGCTCGGCGCGCAGGCGGGTGAGGAAGCCGTACTCGCCGAAGTTGCCGTCCCAGGAGAGACCGCCGTAGGAGGCGACGGCGTCGTGCAGCAGCGGGAACTTCTCCTGCGAGTAGTGGAAGCGGCCCGACTCGACGACGACGCCGCCGAGCGTGGTGCCGTGCCCGCCGAGGAACTTGGTGGCCGAGTGGATGACGATGTCGGCGCCCCACTCGATCGGGCGGACGAGGTAGGGCGTCGCGACGGTCGAGTCGATGATCAGCGGGATGCCGGCGGCGTGCGCGACGGCGGCCAGACCCTCGATGTCGGCGATCTCGCCGGAGGGGTTCGCGATCGTCTCGGCGTAGAGCACCTTGGTCTTGTCGGTGATCGCGGCGGCGTAGTCGGCCGGGTCGCTCGACTGCACGAAGGTGGTCTCCACGCCGAAGCGCCGCAGCGTGACGTCGAGCTGGGTGATCGAGCCGCCGTAGAGGTTGGCGGAGGAGACGACGTGGTCGCCCGCGCCGACCAGCGCCGCGAAGGTGATGAACTGCGCCGACAGGCCGGAGGCGGTCGCGACGGCGCCGAGCCCGCCCTCGAGGCTCGCGACCCGCTCCTCGAACGAGGCGACGGTGGGGTTGGAGAGCCGGGAGTAGATGTTCCCGTACTTCTGCAGCGCGAACCGGGCCGCCGCGTCGGAGGTGTCGTCGAAGACGAACGCGCTCGTCTGGTAGATCGGCAGCGCTCGCGCGCCCGTCACCGGGTCGGGGATGTTGCCGGCGTGGATTGCCCGCGTCTTGAAGCCGTACTCGCGATCTGCCATGCGATCGACGCTAGCGGGCGCCGCCGACACCGGGCCGCCGGAGCGACGCATCCCGTAACAGTCCCAGGCGGCGACGCGCCGTCACAGCGTCGCGTGCACCGCCGCCAGCGACATCACGGCGATCGCGAACCACGAGGCGAGCGCGACGACCAGCGCCCGCCAGCCGGTCGTGAGCAGCGCCCGCAGCCGCACCCCGCTCCCGAGCGCGAACAGCGCCGCCGCCAGCAGCCAGGTCTGCGCCGTGTCCGCCGCGACCAGCACGCCCTCCGGCAGCGGCAGCAGAGTCCGCAGCAGCACCGCCGCGAGGAAGCCGACCACGAACAGCGGCACGACCGCGGGTCGCGGTCCGCCCTCGTCTCCGCCGCGTCGCGTCACGGCAGCGGCGACGGCCACCATCGGCGCCAGCATCACCACGCGGGTCAGCTTCACGACCACCGCGATCGCGAGGGCCGACGCCCCCGCGACCTGCGCCGTCGCGACCACCTGGCCGACGTCGTGCACCGACGCGCCGACCCAGTGCCCGAACTGCACGTCCGTGAGCCCGAGCGGGTAGCGCAGCGCCGGCAGCACCGCGATCGCGAGGGTGCCGCAGAGGGTGACCAGCGCGACCGGCACCGCCTGCTCCTCCTCCTTCGCCCGGGTCGCCCCGGCCATCGCGCCGACCGCCGAGGCCCCGCAGATCGAGAAGCCCGCGGCCAGCAGCAGCGGCTCGCGGCCGGGCAGGCGCAGTGCGCGCCCGAGTCCGTAGGTCAGCCCGAAGGTCGCGAGCACGATCGCGACGACGATCAGGATCGCGCCCCAGCCGAGCGAGGCGATGTCGACGAGCGAGAGCTTGAGCCCCAGCAGGACGATGCCGGCGCGCATCAGCGTGCGCGAGGAGAACTTGAGCCCCGGGGCCAGCCGGCCGCTCAGCAGCGGGCGAGCCGCCGGCAGCTGCGCGACCAGGATGCCGAGCGCCACGGCGGCCGTCAGCATCGGCACGGCGGGGATCGCCAGGTGCACCGCGAACGCCAGGACCGCCGCGGCCGCGCAGGCCGCGAGCCCGGGCCCGATCCGGGCGATCAGACCCACGAGGGCAACCACATGTGCGCCTGCCAGAACGAGAACGACGTCTGCTGCCCGGTCCAGAGCGGGTAGAAGTACGCGGTCAGGGCCGCCGCGAGCACCACGAAGATCAGCACGATCACGATGCCGCGCGTGCGTCTGCCGCGCTCGTCACCGCGCCTGCCGATCACCACCCCCGCCGTCAGGGCGAGCGCCAGCATCATGTACGGCTCGAAGACGACGCAGTAGAACTGGAAGACGGTGCGGTCCAGGTACAGCATCCAGGGCAGGTAGCCGGCGACGATGCCCATCAGCACGAAGCCGGCGCGCCACTCCCGGTAACGCGCGAGCCGGTAGAGCAGATAGACCAGCGCGAGCACGCCGGCGTACCAGATCAGCGGATTCGCGACCGAGGTGATCGCCTCGTCGCAGCGCACCGCCGCGCAGCCGTCGACCCCGGTCGCCTGGTCGACGAAGTACATGCTCGTCGGCCGCAGCATCAGCAGCCAGGTCAGCGGGTTGGCCTCGTAGGGGTGGGTGGCGCGCAGATTGATCGAGTAGTCGTACATCTGCACGTGGTAATGCCAGAGGCTCTGCGCCCAGTCGGGCACCCAGGCGAGCGCGCCGGTCCAGGCGTTGCCCGGCGCCTCCGTCGCCCACTGCCGCGCCCAGCCGCCCGAGGTGCGCAGCCAGCCGAGCCAGGTGCCGAGGTAGGCGATCAGCGCGATCGGCACGACCAAGAGGAAGGTGACCGGCCCCTGCTTGAGGATCGCGCCGCTGACCCAGAACGGCACGCCCGCGCGCCGGCGCAGCAGCGCATCGACGACGACCGCGTAGACGCCGTAGGCGGCGAGGAAGTAGATGCCCGTCCACTTCACGCCCGCGGCGAGGCCGAAGATCAGGCCGGCGGTCAGCAGCCAGGGCCGCCACCAGAGCACAGGCCCCCAGCTCGGCAGAGCGCCCGCGGCGACCTTCGCGGCCATCCGCTCCTCGGCCCAGCGCCGGTCGAGCAGGATCGCGGCGACACCGCAGAGGGCGACGAACATCAGGATGCCGTCGAGCAGCGAGACCCGCGACATCACGATCGCGTGGCCGTCGATCGCGAGCAGCAGGCCCGCGAGCGAGGCGAGGAAGGTGGAGCGGAAGAGCAGCTTCCCGATCACGATCACGAGGGCGACCGCGAGGATGCCGACGATCGCGGTGGCGAGGCGCCAGCCGACGCTGTCGTCCGCGCCGAGCAGGCCCATCCCGAGCCCGATGATCCACTTGCCCAGCGGCGGGTGCACCACGAAGGACGGCGCTCCGGTGAAGACGTCGACGGCGCCGGTGGCGAAGCCCGGGTCGGGGTTCTCGGGCCAGGCGCCCTCGAAGCCGAGGTTCCAGAGAGTCCAGGCGTCCTTGACGTAGAAGGTCTCGTCGAAGACCAGCGAGCGCGGGTGCCCGAGGTTCCAGAGGCGGAGCACGGCGGCGACCACGACGACGAGGATCGGCAGCCCCAGCTCCCACAGCCGGCGGCGCGCGGTGGTCGCGACGAGGCGGTCGTGCACGTCGTCGAACCAGGAGCCGCGGGGCAGGTCCGGCGCGCTCTCGCGCACGCCCCCCGGCGGGGCGCTCTCGACGGTGGCGTCGGCGGTGCTCCCGTCCGCGGGCCCGACCGGCACGGCGCGCGAGGCCCCCGCGGAGTCGAGGAGCAGGTCGTCGAAGTCGCGCTGCGGTCGGTCCGTCACCCGGCCATGCTAACGGCGCGCGGATCCGCCGCCGGGCCGGGTTCGGCCGTCGTCGCGCGCCGACTGGGAGGATGGACGGATGATCATCCTGGCCGGCACGCCCATCGGCAATCTCGGCGACGCGACGCGGAGGCTCGTCGAGGCTCTCGAGAGCACCCGGCACATCGCCGCCGAGGACACCCGCGTCACCATCCAGCTGCTCCGTGCCCTCGGGATCGAGAACCGCCCGCAGCTCTACGCCCTGCACGACCACAACGAGCGCGAGCGCTCCGCGGAGCTGGTCGAGCTCGCCCGCGAGGAGGACCTCCTCGTCCTCAGCGACGCCGGGATGCCGACCGTCTCGGACCCGGGCTACCACCTCGTCGAGACCGCCGTCGCCGCCGGCGTCCGCGTGACCGCTCTGCCCGGCCCGTCGGCCGTCCTGATGGCGCTCGCCGTCTCCGGCCTGCCGACCGACCGCTTCAGCTTCGAGGGCTTCCTGCCGCGCAAGCACGGCGAGCGGGTCACGCTGTTCCGCTCGCTCGTCGACGAGCGCCGGACGATGGTCTTCTTCGAGTCGCCGCACCGCATCGGCGACTCCCTGGCCGATCTCGTCGAGGCGATGGGCCCCGAGCGGCGGGTCGTGGTCTGCCGCGAGCTGACCAAGATGTTCGAGGAGGTCCGCCGCGGCACGGCGGCGGAGCTCGCCGAGTGGGCGGCCGACGGCCTCCGCGGCGAGATCTGCCTCGTGGTCGAGGGCGCCCCCGAGCGCGAGGCGTCCCTGGAGGACGGGCTCGCCGACGTGCTCGAGCGGGTCGCCGCCGGCGCGCGGCTCAAGGAGGCGTCGGCCGAGGTCGCGGAGATCACCGGCCTCTCCAAGCGCGCGCTCTACGAGGCGGCCCTCGCCTCCCGCCGGGGCTGAGCGCCGGGCGCGAGTCGGCCCCGGCACCGCTCCGTCACACAGCGGGAGGCCCCGGCGGCGAACCATAGGATGGTCGCCATGTCCGACGGCGCCTCCTTCTATCTCACGACCCCGATCTTCTACGTGAACGACGTCCCCCACATCGGGCACGCGTACACCGAGGTCGCCGCCGACGTCCTCACCCGCTGGCACCGCCAGGCGGGCGACGACACCTGGCTGCTGACCGGGACCGACGAGCACGGCCAGAAGATCCTGCGCACCGCCACCGCGAACGGGACGACCCCGCAGGAGTGGGCCGACCGGCTCGTGCAGAACTCGTGGAAGCCGCTGCTGTCGACGATCGACATCGCCAACGACGACTTCATCCGGACCACGGAGCAGCGCCACGAGGTCAACGTTCAGAAGTTCCTGCAGAAGCTCTACGACGAGGACGCGATCTACACCGGCGAGTACGAGGGCTACTACTGCGTCGGCTGCGAGGAGTACAAGCAGCTCTCCGACCTCGACGAGGGGACCGGCGAGTACGAGGGCCAGTTCGTCTGCAAGATCCACTCGAAGCCGGTCGAGCTGCTCAAGGAGAAGAACTACTTCTTCAAGATGAGCGAGTACACCGAGCGACTGCTCGCGCTCTACGAGGAGTGCCCCGATTTCGTGCAGCCCGAGTCGGCGCGCAACGAGGTCGTCAGCTTCGTGCGCCAGGGCCTCGCCGACCTCTCCATCTCGCGCTCGAGCTTCGACTGGGGCGTCAAGGTGCCCTGGGACGACTCGCACGTCGTCTACGTCTGGTTCGACGCGCTGCTCAACTACATCACCGCCGTCGGCTACGGCCAGGACGAGGCGGAGTTCGAGCGCCGCTGGCCGGCGACCCACATCGTCGGCAAGGACATCCTCCGCTTCCACGCGGTGATCTGGCCCGCGATGCTGATGGCCGCCGGGCTCGACGTCCCCAAGCAGGTCTTCGGCCACGGCTGGCTGCTGGTCGGCGGCGAGAAGATGTCGAAGTCGAAGCTCACCGGCATCGCGCCGGAGCAGATCACCGACACCTTCGGCTCGGACGCGTTCCGCTACTACTTCATGAGGGCGATCACCTTCGGACAGGACGGCTCCTTCTCCTGGGAGGATCTCGCGGCGCGGTACCAGGCGGAGCTCGCCAACGGCTTCGGCAACCTCGCCTCGCGGGTCATCGCGATGCTGCACCGCTACTACGACGGCGTCGTGCCCGAGCCCTCGGCACTGACCGAGGCGGAGGAGCGCGTGCAGGCGACGGTCGCGGAGGCGGCGGCCGCGGCCGACCGCTCGATCGAGACCCTCGCGATCCACGACGCGATCACCGCCGTCTGGACGATCGTCGACGAGCTCAACGGCTACATCACCGAGCAGGAGCCGTGGGCCCTGGCCAAGAGGGACGAGCGCGAGCGCCTCGGCACCGTGCTCTACACGGCGTCGGAGGGGCTGCGCGCCCTGGCGGTGCTGCTCTCGCCGGTCGTGCCCCGCGCGACCACCGCGCTCTGGGAGGCGCTCGGCGTCGAGGACGCCCTCGGCGCGCTCACCGCCCAGCCGCTGCGCGCGGCGGGGGAGTGGGGGCAGCTGCCCGTCGGCACCACCGTCGGCACCCTCGCGCCGCTCTTCCCCCGCATCGAGGTCCCGGAGTCCTGAGCCGGGGTCTCGATACGCCGCCTGCGGCGCCTACTCGACCAGCATGCTGGGCCGACACTTCGGCAACAGCCTGACCAGCATGCGAGGGCGTTCCCTGCGGGGGCGCTCTTCCATGCTGATCGAATAGCCCGCTGCGCGGGCGTATCGAGATCCACCGTCCGCAGGCGCGCACTCTCGAGATCCACCAGCCGGGGCCCCGCCGCCCCGCCCCGGTAGCCTGGAGCCATGACCGACAGCCAGCACGTCCGCGCCCGCGAGAACACGTCCGGCCGCGACCTGACGTACCCGCCGCTGCCCGAGGCGCTCGTCGTCCCCGTCTACGACAACCACACGCACCTCGAGATCAGCGACGGCCTCGAGCCGCTCGACTACCGCGAGCAGCTCGACCGCGCCTCCACGGTCGGCGTCCGGGGCGTCGTGCAGGTCGGCACCGATGTCGAGACCAGCCGCTGGTCGGCCGAGCGCGCCGCCTCCGAGCCGCGCATGCTCGCCGCCGTCGCGATCCACCCCAACGAGGCGCCGGCGCTCGAGGAGCGCGGCGAGCTCGACGACGCCCTCGCCGTGATCGCCGAGCTGGCCACCCAGCCGCGCGTGCGCGCCGTCGGTGAGACCGGCCTCGACTTCTACCGCACCGGCGAGAGCGGCCGCGCCGCCCAGTTCCGCTCGTTCGAGGAGCACATCCGCATCGCGAAGGAGACCGGCACCGCGCTGCAGATCCACGACCGCGACGCGCACCGCGAGGTGATGGAGACCCTCCGCCGCGTCGGCGCCCCCGAGCGCACCGTCTTCCACTGCTTCTCCGGCGACGCCGAGATGGCGCGGATGTGCGCGGAGGAGGGCTGGTACCTCTCCTTCGCCGGCACCGTCTCGTTCAAGAACGCCGAGTCGCTGCGCGAGGCGCTGGTCGCCACTCCCCGGCACCTGATCCTCGTCGAGACCGACGCGCCCTACCTCACTCCGGAGCCGTTCCGGGGCCGCCCGAACGCGCCCTACCTGATCCCGCACACCCTCCGCTCGATGGCCGCGACGCTGGAGACCGACGTCGGCCACCTCGCCGCCACGATCGCCTCGAACACCGAGCAGGTCTACGGCGAGTGGGGCGGCGAGGTCGGCTCGGAGCCGTCGGAGCCGGTCGGGCAGCTGGCATGACCGGCCGGCACGCGGCGGAGGCGGCGGCCGAGGAGGTCGCCGTCCCGAAGCTGCTCGGACCCGCCGAGATCCGCGATCTCGCCCAGCTGCTCGACGTCACGCCGACGAAGAAGCTCGGCCAGAACTTCGTGCACGACGCCAACACCGTCCGCCGCATCGTCAAGCTCGCCCGCGTGGAGCGGGGCGAGAGCGTCGTCGAGATCGGCCCGGGCCTCGGCTCGCTCACCCTCGGCCTGCTCGAGGCGGGCGCCGGGGTCGTCGCCGTCGAGATCGACGGCCGGCTCGCGGAGCAGCTGCCCCGCACGGTCCAGCTGATGGCGCCCGCCGCCGACCTCACCGTGATCCGCGCCGACGCGATGAAGGTGCTCGAGCTGCCGGGCGAACCCGTGCGGCTCGTCGCGAACCTCCCGTACAACATCTCGGTGCCGGTGCTGCTGCACTTCCTCGAGCACTTCCCGAGCATCCGCTCCGGAGTCGTGATGGTGCAGTCCGAGGTGGGCCTCCGCCTCGCGGCCGGCCCGGGCTCCAAGATCTACGGCGGCCCGAGCGTCAAGGCGTCCTGGTTCGGCTCGTTCACGACCGGCGGCACCGTGTCCCGGCAGATCTTCTGGCCGGTGCCCAACGTCGACAGCGTCCTCGTCTCGTTCGAGCGCGGCGAGGAGCCGGGCGACGAGACCCTGCGCCGCGCCGTCTTCGCGGTGGTCGACGCGGCGTTCGCGCAGCGGCGGAAGATGCTCCGCCAGTCGCTCAGCGCGCTCTTCGGCGACAGCACGGCCGCGATCGCCGCGCTCGAATCGGCCGGCGTGCCGCAGACGGCCCGCGGCGAGGAGCTCGACGTCGCGGCGTTCACCGCCCTCGGCCGGGCGCTCGACCCGGCGCGGGTGCCTGTGCGCGGCGGCGCGGTGCCGGCCGCGACGGGGGCCGAGGACGACGGCGAGAGCGCCGACGAGGATGCCGGCGAGGCCGTCGACGAGAGCGCTCCCGCCGCGGACGAGCGCGGCTCCGCCACCCTGTAGCGTGGTCGCATGGCCCATCGCGCGACGACGTCGAACCGGGTCCACGCGCGAGCGCCAGGCAAGATCAACGTCTACCTGAAGGTCGGTGCCGTCCGCGAGGACGGCTACCACGAGCTCGCGACGGCGTTCCAGTCGCTGTCGCTCTACGAGGACGTCCGCGCGAGCGACGCCCCCGACTTCTCGGTCGAGTTCTCCGGCTCGATCGACACCCGCGGCCTCGCCGTCGACGGGTCGAACCTCGCGATCAAGGCGGCGCGGGCCCTCGCCCGGGCGACCGGCTACCGCGGCGGCGTGCACCTCGAGATCGAGAAGAACGTGCCGATCGCCGGCGGGATGGGCGGCGGCTCGGCCGACGCCGCCGCGACGCTGCTGGCCTGCGACGCGCTCTGGGGCACCGCCTGCACCCGCGAGCAGCTGCTCGGCATCGCCGCCGGGCTCGGCGCGGACGTCCCGTTCTCCTTCACCGGCGGCACCGCGATCGGCGTCGGCCGCGGCGACGAGCTGAGCCCCGCGCTCGCGAAGGGCCGCTTCGAGTGGGTGCTCGTGCTCTCGGAGCAGGGCCTGTCGACCCCCGAGGTCTACCGCGAGCTGGACCGCCACCGCGAGCGGCACCTGCACGACTTCCGGCCGATCTCCGCGACGCCGAGCATCGAGCCGAACGTGCTGCAGGCTCTCCGGGCGGGCGATGCCGCGATGCTCGCCGACGCGATGCACAACGACCTGCAGGCGCCCGCCCTGCACCTGCAGCCCGGCCTCGCGCGGATCCTCGAGCGCGGCGAGGAGAGCGGCGCCCTCGGCGGCCTGGTCTCCGGCTCCGGCCCGACGGTCGCCTTCCTCCTGCCCGACGCCGACGCCGCGCTCGACCTGCAGCTCGAGCTGACGTCCGCCCGCCTGCGCGCCGTCCGCGTGTCCGGCCCGGTCCACGGCGCCCGCCTCCTCTCCACCTGAGGATGCCGTCGGGGCATGCTGGTCGAGTAGCCATGCTGGTCGAGTAGCCGCGCAGCGGCGTATCGAGACCCGCCCTGCTGGACACGGTGGATCTCGATACGCCCTCTGCGAGGGCTACTCGATCAGCATGAGTGGGGCACCGGCCTTCACCATGCTGGTCGAGTAGCCGCGCAGCGGCGTATCGAGACCCGGCGTCTGCTCAACGGTGGATCTCGATACGCCCTCTGCGAGGGCTACTCGATCAGCATGAGTGGGGCGCCGGCCTTCAACATGCTGGTCGAGTAGCCGCGCAGCGGCGTATCGAGACCCACCCGCCGTCCGCAGAGAACGCTCGATCTCGTGGCCTAGAGTGCCGCTCATGGCCCCCAGACGAGTAGCACTGTTCGCGATCCTCACCGGGCTCGTCTCGGCCGCCGTCACCCTCGCCACCGCCGAGCTCGTCGCCGTCTTCACGGGCGCCGGCGGCAGCCCGCTCGTCGCGGTCGGCGGCTTCGTGATCGACATCGTCCCGCCGGGCGTCAAGGACACGGTCATCGCCCTGTTCGGCACCGGCGACAAGCTCGTGCTCCTCGTCTCGCTCGGCATCGCGGTCGCCCTGCTCGCGATCGCCGCCGGGCTGCTCGAGTACCGCAAGACGCCGCTGGGCGTCCTGGTCCTCGCCGCCGTCGCGGGCCTCGGTGCGCTCGCGGCCGTCAGCCGGGAGGGCGCCTCCGGCATCGACGCCGCGCCGAGCGTGGTCGGCATGGTCGCCGGCGCGATGGTGCTGCGCGCCGCCTCCGCCCGCCTGCGCGCCTGGGACGAGGAGCCCGCCCAGGGCTCGACCGACCGCCGCTCCTTCCTCCGCCTGGTCGGCATCGCCGGTGCCGCCGCCGTCGTCGCGGGCGTGGGCGCGCGCGTCGTCACCGCCGCCGCCTCCGCCGTCACCGCGGTCCGCGAGGCCGTCGTGCTGCCGACCCCCGCCGCCACCGCCGCGCCGATCCCCGCGACCGGCGTCCTCGACGACATCGAGGGCATCAGCTCCTACGTCACTTCCAACGACGACTTCTACCGGATCGACACCGCGCTCTCCGTGCCCAGCGTCGACCCTGCGGACTGGTCGCTCAAGATCACCGGCATGGTCGAGGAGGAGATCACCCTCACCTGGGACGAGCTGCTCGCCCTCCCGCTGGAGGAGCACCTGGTCACCCTCTCCTGCGTCTCGAACGAGGTCGGCGGCGACCTGATCGGCACCGCGCTCTGGCTCGGCTACCCGATCCGCGAGCTCCTCGCCCGCGCCCGCCCGACCGCCGGCGCCGACATGGTGCTCTCCCGCAGCATCGACGGCTTCACCGCGTCCAGCCCGCTCGAGGTGCTGACGGACGAGGGCCGCGCGAGCCTGCTCGCCGTCGGCATGAACGGCCAGCCGCTCCCGGTCGAGCACGGCTTCCCGGTGCGGATGGTCGTCCCGGGCCTCTACGGCTACGTCTCGGCCACCAAGTGGGTCACCGAGCTCAAGGTCACCACCTTCGAGGACGACGTCGCCTACTGGTCGACGCGCGGCTGGACCGAGCGCGGCCCGATCAAGGTCGAGTCCCGGATCGACGTCCCGCGCCAGGGTCAGGCCGTCCCGTCCGGCACGGTCGCGGTCGCGGGCGTCGCCTGGGCCCCGCACACCGGCATCTCCAAGGTCGAGGTCCAGATCGACGGCGGTGCCTGGCAGCCCGCGCGCCTCGCCGAGGCCGTCACCGCCGACACCTGGATCCAGTGGGTCTACGAGTGGGACGCGATCGCCGGCGACCACGTCGTCCTGGTCCGCGCCACCGACTCCGAGGGCCTGGTGCAGACGCAGGACGAGGCGCCGCCCGCCCCGGACGGCGCGACCGGCTGGCACATGCGCACCGTGACGGTCGCCTGAGCACACCGCGTCCGCCCGTGGGGATCCGCGGAGGCGGCCCCCGGTAAACTCGGCCCCTATGGCACATCTCCTGGGCGCTGAGTCGCTCCGCCTCGAGTACCCCACGCGGGTCATCTTCGACGACGTCTCCCTCGGCATCGAGGAGGGCGACCGCATCGGCATCGTCGGCCGGAACGGCGACGGCAAGTCCACCCTCCTCCGCCTGCTCGCGCAGCGCATCGAGCCCGACGGCGGCCGGGTGACCCACCGCCGCGGCGTCACGCTCGGCATGCTCGACCAGGCCGACACCGTCGACGAGGAGCTCACCGTCGCCCAGGCCGTCGTCGGCGGCCTCGAGGAGCACGAGTGGGCCGGGGACGCGCGCACCCGCGACGTCATCGCCGGCTTGCTGCGCGACGTCCCCTGGGACGGCGTCGTCGGCGCGCTCTCGGGCGGCCAGCGCCGCCGCGTCGCGCTGGCCAAGCTGCTCGTCGGCGACTGGGACGTCGTCTTCCTCGACGAGCCCACCAACCACCTCGACGTCGAGGGCATCGCCTGGCTCGCCGAGCACCTCAAGCGCCGCTGGGCCGCGACCTCGGGCGGCCTCGCGGTCGTCACCCACGACCGGTGGTTCCTCGACGAGATCTGCACCGCGACCTGGGAGGTGCACGACCGCCTGGTCGAGCCCTTCGAGGGCGGTTATGCGGCCTACATCCTGCAGCGCGTCGAGCGCGACCGGATGGCCTCGACCATGGAGTCGAAGCGGCAGAACCTGATGAAGAAGGAGCTGGCCTGGCTCCGCCGCGGCGCTCCGGCCCGCACCGCCAAGCCGAAGTTCCGCATCGACGCGGCGAACCAGCTGATCGAGAACGAGCCGCCCGTCCGCGACTCCGTCTCGCTGTCGCAGCTCGCCGTCTCGCGGCTCGGCAAGGACGTCGTCGACCTGCTCGACGTCACCGTCCGCTACGGCGAGCGGACCGTGCTCAACCGGATCGAGTGGCGGATCGCTCCCGGCGAGCGCACCGGCGTCCTCGGCGTGAACGGCGCCGGCAAGTCGACCCTCCTCGGCCTCGTGGCCGGCAGCGTGCAGCCGACCAGCGGCAAGGTGAAGCGCGGCACCACGGTCCGCGTCGCGATCCTCGACCAGCAGCTGCGCGAGCTGACCGAGGTGCAGCACCAGCCGGTGCGCGAGATCATCGCCGAGCAGCGCACCAGCTACTCGATCGGCGGCAAGGAGATGACGCCGGGGCAGCTGCTCGAGCGCCTCGGCTTCTCCAGCGCCCAGCTGTCGACGCCGGTGAAGGACCTCTCCGGTGGCCAGCGCCGCCGGCTGCAGCTGCTGCTGATCCTGCTCAGCGAGCCCAACGTGCTGATCCTCGACGAGCCCACCAACGACCTCGACACCGACATGCTCGCCGCGATCGAGGACCTGCTCGACTCCTGGCCCGGCACGCTCCTCGTCGTCTCGCACGACCGCTACCTGCTCGAGCGGGTCACCGACCAGCAGTACGCCGTGATGGACGGCGCGTTCCGCCACCTGCCCGGCGGGGTGGAGCAGTACCTCGACCTGCGCCGCGCGCTGGAGAAGGGCGCGCCCGCGGGCGGCTCGACGGGCGTGTCCGCTCCGGCTCCGTCCGGCCTCGGCGGCGCCGAGCGGCGCACCGCCGAGAAGGAGGTGTCGGCGATCGACCGGCGCCTGCACAAGCTCACGCAGCTCTCCGCCGCGGTGCACGAGAAGATGGCGACCCACGACCCGGACGACTACGACGGCATCCTGGGCCTGAACGCGAAGCTGCGCGAGCACCAGGATGAGGCGGCCGGGCTCGAGCTGCGCTGGCTGGAGCTGTCGGAGCTGCTCGAGAGCTGAGCGCGGCGCAGAACATCAGCTGAGAGAGGGGTGCCTCCGCTGTCGGGGGAGGGACCCCCGTCTCAGCTGATGTTCTGCAGCGGAGTCAGCCGAAGTCGAGCGAGAGCTTGCGGAGCAGCTGCGCGAGCCGCTCCTGCTGCGCGTGCGTGAGGGCTCCGAGCAGCTCCTGCTCGGCGTCGACGAGGCGGGTGATCGCCGCGTCCACCCGCGACAGGCCGGACGGCGTCATCTGCACCAGCACGCCGCGGCCGTCGTTCGGATCGTCGAGGCGCTCGACGAGGTCGCGCTCGACGAGCCGGTCGATCCGGTTCGTCATCGTGCCGCTGGTGACCATCGTCGCCTGGAGCAGCTGCTTCGGGCTCATCCGGTAGGGCGCCCCCGCGCGGCGGAGCGCGGAGAGGACGTCGAACTCCCAGGTCTCGAGCTCCGAGCGGCCGAAGGCGCTGCCGCGCGCCCGCTCCAGCTGCTTGGCGAGCCGGCGCATCCGGGAGAAGACCTGCAAGGGAGTGAAGTCGAGGTCGGGCCGCTCGCGCACCCAGGCGTCGACGATGCCGTCCACCTCGTCATTCGCGCTCACCCGTCCATTCTGGCGGGTGCGCGCCCCGGGAGTCGCCGGGAGGCCCTCGGCGGGGACGCCACGGCGACGGCGGGTGCGGGCGGATGGCAGGATGGACGGCGCGCGAGAGCGCGGTCCGCCATGGTGTAACGGCAGCACGGCAGCCTTTGGAGCTGTCCGGTCCAGGTTCGAATCCTGGTGGCGGAGCTCGAGCACCGAGCACCGGTGCCGGACGGAGGAGCACGCGCACCATGGTCGACAGTACGCTCGCGGTGGTGATCCTGGCCGCCGGTCAGGGCACCCGGATGAAGTCCCGCACCCCCAAGGTCCTGCACCGCCTCGCCGGGCGCCCGCTGCTGGGGCACGTCCTCGACACGGCCGCCTCGCTCGACGCGGGCCACGTCGTCACCGTCGTGCGGCACGAGCGCGAGCGGGTCGCCGCCGCGGTCCTCGACCACTCGCCGGCGGCCCTCGTCGTCGATCAGGACGAGGTGCCCGGCACCGGCCGCGCCGTGGAGCTCGGCCTGGCCGCGCTGCCGGACGACTTCGACGGGACCGTCGTGGTGCTCAGCGCCGACGTCCCGCTGCTGGACGCCCCGACGCTGCGCCGCCTGGTCGACGAGCACCTCGCCGCGGCCAACGCCCTGACGATGCTGTCCTGCGTGCTCGAGGACCCGACCGGCTTCGGCCGGATCGTTCGCGGCACCGACGGCGGCTTCGCCTCGATCGTCGAGCAGAAGGACGCGAGCGACGCCGAGCTCGCGCTGACCGAGACCAACGCCGGCGTCTACGCCTTCGAGGCCGCCGCCCTGCGCGCCGTGATCGGCGCCATCGGCACCGACAACGCGCAGCAGGAGAAGTACCTCACCGACGCCGCCGCCGCGCTCAAGGCCGCCGGTCGCGCCATCGAGGCCGTCCCCGTGCAGGACCGCTGGCTCGTCGCCGGCATCAACGACCGCGCCCAGCTCGCCGACGCCGCGCTCGAGCTCAACGCCCGCATCGTCCGCCGCTGGCAGCTCGAGGGCGTCACGATCCAGGACCCGGCCACCACTTGGATCGACGTCGACGCGGTGCTCTCGCCCGACGTCGAGATCCTCCCCGGCACGCAGATCAAGGGGCCGACGGTCATCGCCTCCGGAGCGATCGTCGGGCCGGACACGACCCTCGACTCCTGCGAGGTGGGCGAGGACGCGGTGATCAAGCGCTCGGACGCGACGCTCGCCGTGATCGGCGCGCAGGCGCAGGTCGGCCCGTTCTCGTTCCTCCGCCCGGGCACCGTGCTCGGCGAGCGCGGCAAGATCGGCACCTACGTCGAGACCAAGAACGCGACGATCGGCGCCGGCTCGAAGGTGCCGCACCTCTCCTACGTCGGTGACGCGACGATCGGCGAGGAGTCCAACATCGGCGCCGGCTCGATCTTCGCCAACTACGACGGGGTGAACAAGGCGTCCTCCGTCGTGGGGTCGCACGTGCGCGCCGGGTCGCACAACGTCTTCGTCGCCCCCGTTAGAATCGGTGACGGAGCGTACACGGGCGCCGGCACGGTCATCCGCAAGGACATCCCCGCCGGAGCCCTCGGCATCACCGTCGCTCCGCAGCGCAACATGGCCGGATGGGTGCAGACCCATCGTCCGGGAACCGCGTCGGCCACCGCCGCCGAGGCCGCCCAGGCGTCGGAGCCCGAGGGCACCGACCGCGCGACCGGAGGAAGCGGAGCACAGTGACGGGCATCACCGCCAGCAACAAGAAGAGCCTGGTCCTGGTCTCGGGGAGGGCGCATCCGGCACTGGCGGAAGCGGTCGCCGACGAGCTGGGCACCGAGCTGGTCACCACCGAGGGGCGCACCTTCGCGAACGGCGAGCTCTACGTCCGCTACGGCGAGTCGGTCCGCGGCGGGGACGTCTTCGTCCTGCAGTCGCACACCTCGCCGATCAACGAGTGGCTCATGGAGCAGCTGATCATGGTGGACGCGCTCAAGCGCGCCTCGGCCAAGCGGATCACCGTGGTCGCGCCGTTCTACCCCTACGCGCGCCAGGACAAGAAGGGCCGCGGCCGCGAGCCGATCTCGGCCCGCCTGGTCGCCGACCTGTTCAAGGCCGCCGGTGCCGACCGCATCATGTCGGTCGACCTGCACGCCGCGCAGATCCAGGGCTTCTTCGACGGCCCCGTCGACCACCTCTTCGCGATGCCGGTGCTGCTCGAGCACTTCCGCGAGAAGCTCGACCCCTCGACCCTCACCGTCGTCTCGCCGGACATGGGCCGCGTCCGCGTCGCCGACATCTGGAGCGACAAGCTCGGCGTCCCGCTCGCGATCATCCACAAGCGCCGCGACCCCAAGGTCGCGAACCAGGTCTCGGTGCACGAGATCGTCGGAGAGGTCAGCGGCCGCGTCTGCCTCCTCGTCGACGACCTGATCGACACCGGCCGCACCATCGCCAAGGCCGCCGAGGCGCTCAAGGCCGCCGGCGCGATCGGCGTCGTCGTCGCCGCGACCCACGCCGTCTTCTCCGATCCGGCCCGCGAGCTGCTCAGCTCCGAGTTCATCGACTCGGTCGTCGTCACCGACACCCTGCCGCTGCCCGAGGAGAAGAAGTGGGACCGCCTGACGATCCTGCCGATCGCCCCGCTGCTCGCCCGCGCGATCCACGAGGTCTTCGACGACGGCTCCGTCACGTCCATGTTCGACGGCGACGCGTAGGCCGCACCACCTCGGAAGCCCGCTTCGCGGGCTGCTCGATCAGCAGCGGGAAGCTCGCGCTCGGCGCGGCACATGCTGGTCGAGTAGCCGCGGAGCGGCGTATCGAGACCCGCCGTCGCCCGCGGGGTCATCTGCAGGCCGGCGTCCGACGGTGGTGGATCTCGATACGCCCGCTGCGCGGGCTACTCGATCAGCATGGTGGGGCGGCTCGCGAGCGAGCGGCGCCGTGCTGCTGCATGCTGGTCGAGTAGCCGCGGAGCGGCGTATCGAGACCCGGCGTTGCCAGTAGGGGTGGTCTGCAGGCCGGCGTCTGACGGTGGTGGATCTACTTGGAAGAGACGCCCGCAGACATGCTGGTCGAGTAGCCCCGCAGGGGCGTATCGAGACCCACCACCGCATGCACGACGGTCTCTTCCCCGCCCTGCGCTGGCGCCGAAGGCGCCCCCTCCGCTCGATTCGCCCGCTGCCCGGGCTACTCGATCAGCATGGGGGCGCGGCCTCGTCCTCGGGTCCGCTGCTGTCAGCGGCCTTCGGCCCGCCGGGAAGAGGCCCGACGCCCTAGCATGAGTGAATGCGCATGCATGGTGATCAGACCCGGACGGGGGGTCTGCTGCGCGCCTCCGAGCTGTCGCGGGCGTCGATCGCCGGGGCCGCGCTCTTCCTGGTCTGGTCGCCCGCCGCGCACGAGGCCGGCTGGTGGCTGCTGCTCGGTCTCGGGCTCGCGGCGGCGATGGCCGTCGTCGGAGCAGTCGCCGACTCCGGCCGCGAGGTGCACGACGGACCGACGGGGGAGTGGCTCGGGCTCGCCGGCCGCGCGCTCGCGGCGTCCGCGCTCGCACTGACCGCCGCCGACTCGATCGTCGGCGCGAGCGCGCGCCCGGTGGCCGTGCTCCTGATCGTCGGCACCACCCTTTTCGTGCTCCGCGGCGGTGCCGTCCCGCCCGGCCTCGCGCGCCTGCTCCTGGGGCTCGTGCTGCTCCTCCTGCTGGCCTCGGCCGTGATCGTCGCCCTCGCGGACCCTGTCGCGACCCCGTCCGAGACGGTGATCGGCGGTGCGGAGGGGGCCGGTACAGCGGCCGCCCTGCTGCTCGTCCTCTTCGCTCCGGCCTCGCCCGGCGAGACGCCGACGCTCGGCCGCTCGCTGCTCGGGATCGGCGTCACGACCCTCGTGGCAGCCGTGATCGGCGTCGGGCTTCTCCTGCTCGTCGGTCCGCAGGAGCTCGCCGATGTCCCGGCCTCGCTCTCCGCGGTCGCAGCCGGGACCCCCGCCGCCGCCCTCGTCGGCATCGCGGCCGTGCTCGCCGCCCTCCTCGCGCTCGTCGCCCTGACCCGGCTGGACGCCTCGGCGCTGGTCCGGCTCGCGGACGCGGGAGAGATCCCCGGCCCCTTCGCCCATCGCAACCGCCGCACGGGCGTGCCCGCGGCCGGTCAGCTCGCCGTCTGCCTGGTGTCGGTTCTCGCCGTGGTCGTCCTCGACGCCGACGCCCTGCTCGCCTTCGCGGTCGCGGCCTCGCTGATCGCGCTGATCCTGCGCCGGCTGGACCGCGGAGTCGCCGGTGCGCGGTGGCCCGCGATCGTCTCCGCGGCGGGCGCGCTCGTCCTCCTGCTCGCGCTGCCCTCGGCGACGGCTGCGGCGGTCGCCGTCCTGCTCGCGCTGCTGCTCATCGTCCGCGCCTTCCGGCGCTAGCGGCCTCTACGCGAGCGCGGCGGCCTCGACCGGCCGGCTCGGCAGCGACAGCGCGAGCGGATCCGCCCGCACCCGCCCGAGTCCCGAGCGGACGGCGCCGAGAGCGACCGCCTGATCGCCGAGGGTCGACGGCAGGATCCGCGGTGCCGGGGCGTGCACCTCGCCCACCAGGCGCTCCGAGACCGCGGCGAGCAGAGGGCCGGCCGAGGCGGCCAGAGCCCCGCCGACCACGATCAGGGAGACGTCGAGCAGGTTGGCGACGGTCGCGGTGATGGCGGTGAGGCGGTCGGTCAGCCGCGCGACGACGGCGGAGGCCAGCGGATCGCCCGCGTCGGCCGCGGCCAGCACCTCGGCGGCACCGGGCTGCGCCACGGCGTCGAGGAGCGACGCCGGCCGGCCCGCAACGGCCAGCGCCTCGCGGGCCCAGGTCCGCGCGAGGGCCGCGATGCCCTCCGCCGAGCCGACGCCCTCGACCAGGTCGAGGTAGCGCATCTCGCCGGTGAGGCCGCGGGCGCCGCGCAGCAGCGAGCCGCCGAGCACGATCCCGCCGCCGAGCCGCTCGCCGGAGAGCAGCGCCAGGTAGTCGTCGCAGCCGATCGCCGCGCCGCGCCAGCCCTCGGCCAGCGCGGCGAGGTTCGCGTCGTTGTCGACCACCGGCGACCAGCCGCGGCCGGAGTAGTGGTCCACGAGCCCGGGGTTCATCGCGCCCCAGAAGCCGTTGTCGCCTGCGGGGGAGTGGCCGAGCGCGTCGACGGGAGCCGGGACGCCGAGGGTCAGCGCGAGGACCTCGTCGTGGGTCACGCCGGCGAGGAGGAGGGCGCGGTCGAGCACCCGATCGATGTCGGCGACGCGGCGCTCGTGCAGGAGGTCCTCGACGCGCTCGTGATCGACGGCCTCGACGTGCCGCACGAGGGTCTCGCCGAGCAGGTCGGCGACGAAGACGCCGACGCTGTGCTGTCCGGCATCCACGCCCACGACGACGCCCGCGCGGCGGCGGAGTGCGTACCGGCGCGCAGGCCGACCCTTGACGTAGTCGCCGGCCGCGCGCTGGTTCTCCAGCTCCTCCAGCCAGCCGAGCTCGATCAGGTCGTCGCAGACGGCGATGACGGTGGAGCGGGTGAGGCCGGTGCGCTCGATCAGAGCGGAGGCGGTCACCGCCTCGCTGGTCCAGGCGCGCTCGAGCACGTCGAGCGCGCTGCGCCGGCGCTGGAACGAGCCGGTGCTCACGGAGAGCCTGCTCTCGGACATCGAGTCCCCCTTCCCCTTGACCTCGGCCGGATCGGCTGCAACAGTACATCGCGTACTAGATCTACTACCTAGATTTAGTCACTGAAGCAACTTATCCGCAACCCGGGAGACGACGACGTGCCCCTCACCACCACCGCCCTCAGCCGGCGCACCCTGCTCACCGCGGCGGGTGCCGGCGCCGCCGCGCTCGGCCTCGCCGCCTGCGCCTCCCCCTCCGGTTCGGGCGGGGTCACCGAGATCACCTTCTTCCAGTCCAAGCCCGAGGTGATCGGCTACTTCGACGAGGTCATCGACCGCTTCCACGCCGCGCAGTCGCGGGTGCGGGTCGTGCACGACTTCTCCTCCAACCTCTCGGCCGGCTTCGTCCGCACCAACCCGCCGGACCTCGGCTGCCTGAACTACAACTTCGAGGTCGCGCGGTTCGTCGAGCGGGGCGCCCTGAGCGACCTGTCCGACATGGCCGAGGCGAAGCGGATCAACCCCGACCTGCAGCCGCTGATCGAGCAGACCGCGTCCTACCCGGGCCGCACCAGCGTGCTGCCCTACTCGCTGATGATGTCGGCGGTGCTCTACAACCGCGAGATCTTCGCCGCGCAGAACCTCGAGGTGCCGACCACCTGGACCGAGTTCCTCGCGGTCTGCGACGCGCTGACGGCCGCGGGCATCACTCCGATCTACGGCACCTACAAGGACCCGTGGACCGTCGCGCAGGGGCTGTTCGATTACTCCGTCGGCGGCACCGTCGACCTCGAGTCCTTCTTCTCGCAGCTGAAGGAGCAGGGCGCCGACGTCGGCCCCTCCTCGCCGGTCTCGTTCGAGAAGGACTTCGCCGCTCCCGTCGAGCAGATGGTGCAGCTCGCCGGCTACGCGCAGCCGAACGCCGCCAGCCGCGCCTACGGCGACGGCAACCTCGCCTTCTCGAACGGCGAGGCGGCGATGTACTTCCAGGGCCCGTGGGCGCTGAGCGAGATCGCGAAGACCGCCCCGGACCTCTCGATCGGCGCCTTCCCGCTGCCGATGACGGACGATCCGGACGAGCGCCGCGTGCGAGTGAACGTCGACCTCGCGCTTTGGATCCCGGAGGCCTCGACCAAGAAGGCGGCGGCGCGCGAGTTCCTCTCCTTCCTGATGCAGCCGGAGATCATCGACGCCTACAACGCCGACAACAACGCCTTCGGCGTCACCACCGACGCCCCCGCCGTCACCCAGCCCACCCTCGTCGAGCTCCAGGAGTTCTACGACCGGGCGGCGTTCAGCCTCGGTGCCTCGCAGCTCGTGCCGCAGAACATCCCGCTGCAGAACTACGTCCAGGGCGTCGCCCTCGGCTCCGACCCCGCCGCGACGCTCCGCACGATCGACGCCGACTGGGCGCGCATCGCGTTCCGCTCCTAGACCTCCCCGACCACCTCTCAGAGACGAGACACCATGGCCCTCTCCGCCCCCGCCCGCCCGGAGGAGCGCAGCGTCGCGACTCCCCGCGCGGCCGTCGCCCCGCGCCGGAAGCCGCGCACCGACCGCACCTTCCTGCTCTACCTGCTCCCCGCGCTCGTGCTCTTCACGCTCGCGATCACCCTGCCCGCCCTGATGGGGATCTTCTTCAGCTTCACCGACTCGATCGGCTTCGGCGAGTGGAGCTTCATCGGACTGACGAACTACGTCGCGCTGTTCTCCGACCCGGCGATCCTCGCCTCCTACGGCTTCACCGTGGGGCTCGCGCTGGTGACCGTGCTCCTGGTCAACGTCGTCGCGTTCCTCCTGGCGATCGCGCTCACCTCGCAGATCCGCGGCAAGGTCGCGCTGCGGGCCGTGTTCGTGCTGCCGATGGTCGTCTCGGGCATCATCATCGCGTTCGTCTTCAACTTCCTCTTCTCCAACTCGCTGCCCGCCTTCGCGCAGTCGGTCGGAGCGACGCCGCTGGCGAGCAGCATCCTCGCGGATCCGAACCTCGCCTGGCTCGCGATCGTGATCGTGACCGCCTGGCAGGCCGTGCCCTCCGCGCTGCTGATCTACATCGCCGGCGTGCTCTCGATCCCCGGCGACGTCTACGAGGCCGCGTCGCTCGACGGCGCCTCCAGCTGGGGGCAGCTGCGCTCGATCACGCTGCCGCTCGTCGCGGGCTACGTCGTGATCAACCTCGTGATCGGCTTCAAGAACTTCCTGAACTCCTACGACATCATCGTCGGCCTGACCGACGGCGGCCCCGGAACCTCGACCCGCAGCGTCGCGATGACGATCTTCTCCGGCTTCACCAGCGGCGACTACGCCTACCAGATGGCCAACGCCACGATCTTCTTCCTCATCGCGCTCGTGATCGCGCTCGTACAGCTGCGCGTCTCGCGCGGAAAGGCGGCCTTCTGATGACCAGCCAGGTCCCCCTCGCCCCGTCCCTCCCCGGCACCCGCGCCGCCGTCGACGCCGACGCCCGTCGCGGGGGGAAGCGGCGGCGCTCGAGCCTCCTGCTCACCCTCGTCCTCGTGGTCTGCGCCCTCTCGGTGATCGGCCCGCTGTGGGTGACGCTGACGATGGCCTTCAAGACCGGCGCCCAGGCGGTGGACGGCAACGCCTTCTCGATCCCGCTGCCGTTCTCGGTCGACGGGTTCGTCCAGGCCTGGAACCTGACCGACTTCCCCCGCGGCTTCGCCGTCTCGGTGTTCGTCTCGGCGATCACGGTCGGCGGCACCATCGTCCTCTCGGCCCTCGCCGCGTTCGCGATCTCGCGGAACTGGAGCAAGCGCTTCTACCGCTGGTCGTTCTTCTACCTGCTCGCGGCGATGTTCCTGCCGTTCCCGGTGCTCGCGCTGTCGCAGGTCTCGCTCACCGGACTCGTCGGGCTCGACAACCCGCTCGGCGTCGCGATCCTGCACGTGATGTTCCAGCTGAGCTTCAGCGTGATGCTCTTCACCGCGTTCCTCCGCTCGCTGCCCGAGGAGCTCGAGGAGAGCGCCCGGCTCGACGGCGCGACCACCAATCAGGTCTTCTGGCGGCTCGTCTTCCCGCTGCTCGCCCCGATGAGCGCGACGGTCGGCATCTTCGCCTTCCTCGCCTCCTGGAACGACTTCATGATGCCGTCGCTGATCACCTCGGATCCGTCGCTGCAGACGCTCCCGGTGCTGCAGAAGATCTTCCAGACCCAGTTCAGCAACGACTACAACGTCGCCTTCGCCTCCTACCTGATGGCGATGGCCCCGGCGATCATCGTCTACCTGTTCACCCAGCGCTGGGTGATGTCCGGCGTGACTCAAGGCGCCATCAAGTAGGGCTCGCGGGCCTCGGGGCGGCCGTCTGCGTTGCAGGAGCCGCCGCCGGACATGCTGGTCGAGTAGCCCCGCAGGGGCGTATCGAGACCCACGTTCACCCAGAGGCAGGCCTGAGGGGTGGATCTCGATACGCCCGCTGCGCGGGCTACTCGATCAGCATGAACGCGGCGCCCGCCCCCCCCGCGAGAACCGGACCACACACCACGCACACGAAGAACGGAAGGACACCCGTGACGGACACGGTACTCAGCAGGAGCGGCACGACCGAGGACGCCCAGTGGTGGCGGCAGGCGGCCGTCTACCAGATCTACCCGCGGAGCTTCGCGGACGCGAACGGCGACGGGATCGGCGACCTCGCCGGCATCCTCGAGCGGATCCCGTACCTGCGGGAGCTGGGGATCGACGCGGTCTGGCTCAGCCCGTTCTACCCGTCGGCGCTGGCGGACGGCGGCTACGACGTGGCCGACTACCGCGACGTCGACCCGCGGATCGGCACCTTGGCCGAGTTCGACGAGATGACGGACCGGCTGCACGAGAGCGGCATCCGCGTGATCGTCGACATCGTGCCCAACCACTCCTCCGACCTGCACCCGTGGTTCCAGGAGGCGCTCGCCGCCCCGAAGGGCTCGCCCGCCCGGGAGCGCTACGTCTTCCGCGACGGCCGCGGCGAGGGCGGCGCCCTGCCGCCGAGTGACTGGGAGTCCGTCTTCGGCGGCCCCGCCTGGGAGCCGGTCGGCGACGGCCAGTGGTACCTGCACCTCTTCGCGAAGGAGCAGCCCGACTGGAACTGGGCCGACCGCGAGATCCGCGACGACTTCCTCGAGACCCTCCGCTTCTGGTCCGACCGCGGCGTCGACGGCTTCCGGATCGACGTGGCGCACTCGCTGGTCAAGGACCTCACCGAGCCGCTCCCCGCCGCGGCGGAGATCGACGGCCAGCGGATCGACGGCAGCCACCCGTACTGGGACCGCGACGAGGTGCACGAGGTCTACGCCGAGTGGCGCGCCCTCTTCGACTCCTACGACCCGCCGCGCACCGCCGTCGCGGAGGCCTGGGTCGACGCCTCCCGCCGCGCCCGGTACGCCAGCCCGGAAGGGCTCGGCCAGGCCTTCAACTTCGACCTGCTCGAGGCCGACCTCGACGCGGAGGAGTTCCGCCGGCTGATCACCTTCAACCTCGAGCTGGCCGCCGAGTCTGGCTCCTCGACGACGTGGGTGCTGTCCAACCACGACGTCGTCCGGCACGCGACGCGCTACGGGCTCCCGCAGAAGGGCGGGGCCGAGACCGCGCCCGCGAAGCAGTGGCTGCTCAGCGGGGGAGCGGAGCCGGTGCTCGACCGCGCCCTGGGGCTCCGCCGCGCCCGCGCCGCGACCCTCCTGCTGCTGGCGCTGCCCGGCTCGGCGTACCTCTACCAGGGCGAGGAGCTCGGCCTGCACGAGGTCGCCGGGATCCCGGACGCCGACCGCCAGGACCCGACGTTCTTCCGCAGCGGCGGCACCGACGTCGGCCGCGACGGGTGTCGCGTCCCGCTGCCCTGGGAGTCGACCGGCGACTCCTTCGGGTTCGGACCCGGCGGTGCGCACCTGCCCCAGCCCGTCTGGTTCGCCGACTCCTCCGTCGAGGCGGAGGAGCTCGCCGAGGACTCGACGCTCGCGCTCTACCGCCGAGCCCTCGCGCTCCGGCACCAGCTGCAGACCGACGAGAGCCTGGAGTGGCGGGACGCGCAGCCCGGCGTGCTGCACTTCGCGCGCCCGAACGGCTGGCACTCGGTGACCAACCTCGGCGAGGAGCCGGTCGAGCTCCCCGAGGGCGAGGTGCTGCTCGCGAGCGCGCCGCTGGAGGGGCGCCTGCTGCCGCCGGCCACGACCGTCTGGCTGCGCTGACCCGGCGACCCGTCGCTCCGCACGACGAAGGCGCCCCCGCCCGCGGGATCCGAGGATCCGACGGGCGGGGGCGCCTTCTGCGTGTGCACCCGTGGGCGCGTCAGCGGGTCAGTGCGTGGACGGGTCCTGCTCGACCTCGGTGCGGTCGCCCGACCACAGCGTGTGGAAGGTGCCGTCCTTGTCGACGCGCTGGTAGGTGTGCGCGCCGAAGAAGTCGCGCTGGCCCTGCACGAGGGCGGCGGGCAGGCGCTCGGAGGCGAGCGAGTCGTAGTACGACAGCGCGGCGCCGAAGCCGGGGATCGGCACGCCCGAGAGTGCGGCGGTGGAGACGATGCGGCGCCAGGCGGCCTCGCCGTTGGCGACGGCCTCGGCGAAGTACGGGTCCTCGAGCAGCGTCGTGATCTCCGCGTTCTCGGCGTAGGCGTCGACGATGCGGTTGAGGAACTGGGCGCGGATGATGCAGCCCGCGCGCCAGAGCTTCGCGACGGCGCCCTTGTCGATCTCCCAGCCGTACTTCTCCGCGCCGGCGATGATCGCGTCGAAGCCCTGCGAGTAGGCGACGACCTTCGAGGCGTAGAGGGCGGCGCGGACGTCGTCCTCGAAGCCGTCGTAGAGGGCGACGGGCGTCGGGCGCGAGGTGACGCGCTTCTGCACGGCGGCGCGCTGCGCGGGCTTGGAGGAGACGGCGCGGGCGAAGACGGCCTCGGCGATGCCGCCGACGGGCACGCCCAGATCGAGCGCGTTCTGCACGGTCCAGACGCCGGTGCCCTTGGAGCCGGCCTGGTCGAGCACGATGTCGAGGAACGGCTTGCCGGTGTCGGCGTCGACCTGGCGGAGCACCTCGGCGGTGATCTCGATGAGGTACGACTCGAGGTCGCCCTTGTTCCAGGCGTCGAAGACGTCGGCGATGGCGGCGGGCTCGTGGCCGCCGACGATGCGGAGCAGGTCGTACGCCTCGGCGATGAGCTGCATGTCGGCGTACTCGATGCCGTTGTGGATCATCTTCACGAAGTGGCCGGCGCCGTCGGTGCCGATGTGGGTGACGCAGGGCTCGCCCTCGGCGACCGCGGCGATCGAGGCGAGGATCGGGCCGAGCGTCTTGTACGACTCGACCGAGCCGCCGGGCATGATCGACGGGCCCTTGAGCGCGCCCTCCTCGCCGCCGGAGATGCCGGTGCCGACGAAGTGGATGCCGGTCTCGCGGACGGCCTTCTCGCGACGGATGGTGTCGGTGAACAGTGCGTTGCCGCCGTCGACGATGATGTCGCCGGGCTCGAACGCGGCGGTCAGCTGCTCGATCACGGCGTCGGTGCCGCGGCCGGCCTGGACCATGATGATCGCGGTGCGCGGGGTCTTCAGCGAGGCGGCGAAGGCCTCGATGGTCTCCGAGGCGACGAAGCCGGCCTCGGGGTGCTCGGTGATCAGCGTCTCGGTGCGCCCGTACGAGCGGTTGTAGACGGCGACGGTGTTGCCCTCGCGGCTGGCGAGGTTGCGGGCCAGGTTCGAGCCCATCACCGCCAGACCGACGACTCCGATGTTGGCTGTGGCGGTGGGCTGGTCAGACACGGTTCTCCTCGACGTACACGTTCAGGGTTGACGGCTTCAAGGCTAGCGCCGGGCCCCTGCGCGGAGCCCGGCCCGGCGTGCACGGAGGTCGAACCTCCGGAGCACGGCCGTTCACCGGTTCAGGCGCCGTGGCCCTCGGGGACGACCTCGCCGGGGATGGGCGGGCCGGGCGGGGTGCCGTCGCCGAACGGGCGGCCGCCGAGCTCCTCGCGGTGCGAGGGGACGAGCCAGCCGGAGAGGTCCGGGCCCTTCGGCACGACGCCGGTCGGGTTGATGTCGCGCTGCACCTCGTAGTAGTGCGACTTGATGTGCTGGAAGTCGATCGTGTCGCCGAAGCCCGGAGTCGCGAACAGGTCGCGGGCGTAGCCCCAGAGGGCGGGCATCGCCGAGAGCAGGTTCCGGTTGGCCTTGAAGTGGCTGTAGTAGACGGCGTCGAAGCGGGCGAGCGTCGTGAAGAGGCGGACATCGGCCTCGGTGATCGTGTCGCCGACGAGGTAGCGCTGGGTGCTCAGGCGCTCCTCCAGCCAGTCGAGGCGGGCCCAGAGCGCGTCGTACGCCCGCTCGTACGACTTCTGCGAGCCCGCGAAGCCGCACTTGTAGACGCCGTTGTTGACGTCCTGGAAGACCAGCTCCGCGACCTCGTCGATCTCGTCGCGGTGCTTCTCCGGGTACAGGTCCGGGGCCCCGTCGCGGTGGAACTCCGTCCACTCCCGCGAGAAGTCCAGCGTCATCACCGGGTAGTCGTTGGTGACGACCTGACCGGTGGGGATGTCGACGATCGCCGGCACCGTGATGCCGCGCGGGTAGTCGGGGAAGCGGGCGAGGAACGCGTCCTGCAGGCGCGGGATGCCGAGCACCGGGTCGACGCCGCCCGGGTCGAGATCGAAGGTCCAGCTGCGCTTGTCGTGCGTCGGTCCGCAGATCCCCATCGACAGCGCGTCCTCGAGGCCGAGCAGGCGGCGGACGATCACGGCGCGGTTCGCCCACGGGCAGGCGCGCGAGACGACCAGCCGGTAGCGGCCCGCCTCCACCGGGTAGCCGTCGCGGCCGTCCGCGGTGATGCGAGTCGGGATGTAGTTGGTGTCCCGGTGGAAGCCGTTCTTCTCGACGTAGGAGCCGAAGTCGTCAGAAGTCATGCCCGCACGCTAGCCAGCCCGGCTGGGGGCGCGGTAGGGGCGCCCGCGGGTGGCGGCTCGGCCGCGCGGCCGGTAGGGTGGGCAGCTGAACTTCGGCGAGGGATGCCCCGTGCATCCGTGATCGACGCGGTGGAACCAGGTGGAGCTCCGGAAGGAGCGCCGCGGACCTTTCCTCACGCAGACACGCGTTCGAGTCGAAACCCCGTCCGCGGCCCCAGGCCGGGACCCGAGCAGGCGGCGCACGGCGCCGTCCAGGAGAACACCATGGCAGAACTCACCAACAAGGTCGTCGCCGAGGTCCGTACCTCGTTCGGCAAGGGAGCGGCCCGCAAGATCCGCGCCCAGAACAAGATCCCCGCGGTCCTCTACGGCCACGGCACCGACCCGGTGCACGTCACGCTCCCCGGTCACCAGATCCTCCTGCTGACCCGCAAGGCGAACGCGATCCTCGAGCTCGACATCGAGGGCGTCGCCCAGACGTCGCTGGTCAAGGACATCCAGCGCGACCCGGTCCGCCAGATCATCGAGCACATCGACCTCGCGGTCATCCGTCTCGGCGAGAAGGTCTCGGTCGACATCCCCGTGCACGTCGAGGGCGAGGCCGCTCCCGGCACGCTCGTCTCCACCGAGGCGAACACGCTCTCGCTCGAGGTCGACGCCACGAAGATCCCGCAGAACGTCGTCGTCTCGGTCGAGGGCCTCGAGGCCGGCACGCAGATCACCGCTGCCGACGTCACCCTCCCCGAGGGCGCGACGCTGCTCACCGACCCCGAGGCGCTCATCGTGAACGTCACCGAGGAGGTCGAGCAGGACCTGGGCGAGGAGGGCGAGCCCACCACGCCGGCCGAGCCCACCGAGGCCGCCGAGTAGTCGGAGCACCACCCGCACGGACGGGCCCGCCGCGATCGCGAGCGGGCCCGTTCCGCGTCCGGGGGGCTGCGCCCCGCGGAAGACGTCGCTGCTGAGCGCATCGAGAAGAGGGAACGAGATGGGCGAGACCTGGCTGGTCGTCGGACTGGGCAACCCGGGCGCGCAGTACGCGCGCAACCGGCACAACGTGGGGCAGATGGTGCTCGACGAACTCGCGACCCGGATCGGCGGCTCCTTCCGCCGGCACAACCGAGCGAACGCCGTGGTCGCCGAGGGCTTCCTCCGCCCCGGCGGGCCGAAGCTGATCCTCGGCAAGCCGAACAGCTTCATGAACCTCTCGGGCGGCCCGACCGCGCAGCTGCTCGACTTCTACTCCCTCGCCCCCGAGCGCCTGATCGTCGTGCACGACGAGCTCGACATCCCCTTCGACACCCTGCGCCTGAAGAACGGCGGCGGCCACGGCGGCCACAACGGCATCCGCGACATCCTCGCCGCGACCGACGGCGCCGACTTCCTCCGCGTGCGCGTCGGCATCGGCCGCCCGCCCGGCCGCCAGCCCGCCGCCGACTTCGTCCTCAAGGACTTCGCCGGCCCCGAGCGCGAGAACCTGCCGATCCTGATCGCCGACGCCGCCGACGCCGTCGAGCTGATCGCCGACGCCGGCCTCCAGGCCGCCCAGCTGAAGGTCCACACGACCTCGTAGCGCGCCCTGCGCGGATCCCGATACGGGGCGCTGCGCGGCTCATGCCGGTCGAATAGCCCCGGAGGGGCGTATCGAGACCCGCCGTCCTCAGCACCGCGGATCTCGATACGGCCGCTGCGCGCCCTACTCGATCAGCATGCAGTGGGCGCCCGGCAGACGGCGATGTCCCCCCCCCATGCTGGTCGAGTAGCCCCGAAGGGGCGCATCGAGACCCACCACCACCAGCAGGTCGGGTCTGCAGACTCGCGTTCTGACGGTGGTGGATCTCGATACGCCCGCTCCGCGGGCTACTCGATCAGCATGCAGTGGGCGCCCGGCGGCCGGCGATGTCCCCCGTCCACCATGCTGGTCGAGTAGCCCCGCAGGGGCGTATCGAGACCTGCCGTCCGCAGCGCGGCGGCCGCACCCGCGCTACCGTGGGCCGACCGACGCGAAGGAGCAGCCGTGAGCGAGTCGTTCTTCCGCGAGGTCGAGCCGCGCGCCTACGACGAGGACGACCTCCTCCCGCCGTTCGAGCTGCCCGCCTGGACCGGCCCGCCCTGGCACCGCATCCCGGGGACGGTGCTCCTGGAGCACGAGCTCGGCCGCTCCGCCACGACCGTCGTCTCGCTCGATCTCGCCCGCTGCTACGACGAGGGCGTCCTGCTGCGCTTGAGCGTCCGGATCGCCGACCCCGGCCGCCGCGCCCGCCGGCGCGTCTTCGAGTACCTCGAGCGCGCGCACGGCCGCGGGCAGCTTGACGAGCGCTTCGCCCCCGACGGTCTGCGCTGGGGCGTCTCCTTCGCCGACGGCCGCACCGTCACCACCCAGGACGAGTCCCCGTGGGCCTCGACAGCCGACGTGTTCGAGGCGCACGTCGACGGCCCCGTCCTCGAGGGCGACGGCCGCCCCGACGTGAACCGCGACACCTGGTCCCGCGACTTCTGGCTCTGGCCCCTCCCGCCCCTCCCCACCCTCCGCGTCGCCGTCGAGTGGCCCGCCCGCGCCGTCCCCGAGACAGTCACCACCCTCCCCGCGTCCCCCTTCCACACCGCCGCCCACCGCACCCGCCCCCTCTTCCCCTCCACCTGACCGCCCCGCCGACCCGTCACACCCGGTTGTCCCAACTCCTCCCCAGCGACCATCCCCGACGAATCAACGGGGCCTCTCTCACGAACGCCGGATCGATCCGTCAGAAACGGTCCCCTCAACCGCTCCCGGACAACCACCCCTGACGGATCGAGCACCACCACCCGGCAGACCAGCCGACCACTCTCGAGGCGCTCTCGAAATCGCGTGCCAAGCGATTTCGAGCAGCCGAACGTAGGACGCGCTGCGGTACGCACCCCATCGCGAAGCCGACCGCGCCGCGCCGGGCAGGGACCGGCGCGGACCGACGTCCGACACCGCACGGTGTCGGACGTCGGCAGTAAACTCGGTCGGTGCCTCTCAACCGGATCATCTCGGCGCTCTCGCGCGCCTCCACGTTCGACGACGCTCTCGCGTTCGCGATCCGCGACGCCGATTTCTCCGTGGCCGACGGCCTCCGCGTCCCCCTGCTGGCGGGCCTCCTGGAGCGCCGCGCCGAGGCCGACCGTGCGCAGGCCGCGCTCGTCGTCACCGCGACCGGCCGCGACTCCGAGAACATCCGCGCGTCGCTCAGCTGCGTGCTGCCGGACGCCGAGGTCGTCGAGTTCCCGGCCTGGGAGACGCTGCCGCACGAGCGCCTCAGCCCGAGCGCCGAGATCGTGGGCCGCCGCCTCGACGCTCTGCGCCGGATGAAGACCTGGACCGGCGAGAAGCCGCTCGTCGTCGTCGCCTCGGTGCGCGCCGCGCTGCAGCCGGTCGCCGACAACCTCGCCGACATCGCGCCGATCCGCCTGGTCAAGGGCGGCCGCGGCTACGACCTCGGCCGGATCTCGTCCGAGCTGGTCGACCTCGCCTACTCGCGCGTCGACATGGTCACCCGGCGCGGCGAGTTCGCGGTCCGCGGCGGCATCCTCGACGTGTTCCCCGCCGTGGCCGAGCACCCCAGCCGCATCGACTTCTTCGGCGACGAGGTCGACTCCATCCGCGGCTTCTCCGTCGCCGACCAGCGCTCGCTGCCGGGGGAGGCCGACTCCGTCGTGCTGCCGCCGAGCCGCGAGCTGCTGCTCGTGCCGGCCGTCCGCCAGCGCGCGCGCGAGATGCTGCACGAGTTCCCGAGCCTCTCCGCGATGCTCGCGAAGATCGCCGAGGGTATCCCGGTCGAGGGGATGGAGTCGCTCGCCCCCGCGCTGCTGGAGCGCCTCGTCCCGATCTCGCACTACCTCCCGGCCGGCGCCGCGGTGGCCGTGCTCGCTCCGGAGCGGGTCGCCACGCGCGCGATCAGCCTCGCGGAGACGAACCGCGAGTTCCTCCAGGCCGCGTGGAGCGCCGCGACCGCCGGCGCCGAGGCCCCGATCGACCTCGCGTCCGGCGAGTTCATCTCGCTCGGCGCCCTCCGCGACGCCGTGAAGTTCAGCGCCCCCGGCGCCGAGACCGCCGACCACCCGTGGTGGACGATGAGCACCTTCCGCCAGGGTCCCGCCGCCGGCGAGGCCGAGGTGCTGCCGGAGGACCTCGGGATCGACGAGATCCTCGCCGTCCGTGTCGACGGCGAGCCCGTGCCCGGCTTCGGCGGCGCGGTCGAGGGCGCGCTCGCGCACGTGCGCGCCCGCCTTGCGGACGGCTGGAGCGTGGTGCTGACCGCCCCCGGCACCGGCACGGTCGAGCGCACCGACCAGGTGCTCGCCGAGCACGAGGTCGCCGCGCGCATCGTCCCCGACCTGCCGGCCGAGCTCGAGCCCGGTCTCGCCTACGTGCTCCAGGCCAACGTCGACCACGGCTTCGAGGTCGACGGCGCGAAGGTCGCCCTGCTCACCGACACCGAGTTCTACGGCCGCACCGTCGGCTACGACTCGCGCGCCGTGAAGAAGCTCGCCTCGCGCCGCAAGAACGTCGTCGACCCGCTGCAGCTCAGCCCCGGCGACTTCGTCGTGCACGCCACCCACGGCATCGGCCGCTTCGTCGAGCTCTCGCAGCGCGAGGTCTCCAGCGGCGGGCGCAACGCCGTGAAGACCCGGCGCGAGTACCTCGTCCTCGAGTACGCGCCCAGCAAGCGCGGCTTCCCGGGCGACAAGCTGCTGGTCCCGACCGACCAGCTCGACCTCCTCTCCCGCTACGTCGGCGGCGAGGCGCCCGCGCTGAGCAAGATGGGCGGCAGCGACTGGGCGCAGGCCAAGAGCAAGGCGCGCCGCGCGGTCCGCGACATCGCGGTCGAGCTGGTCAAGCTGTACTCCGCCCGGATGGCCTCGCGCGGGCACTCGTTCCCGCCGGACACCCCGTGGCAGCGCGAGCTGGAGGAGGCGTTCCCGTTCGCGGAGACGCCCGACCAGCTGACCGTCATCGACGAGGTCAAGGCCGACATGGAGCGGCCGATCCCGATGGACCGCCTGCTCTCCGGCGACGTCGGCTTCGGCAAGACCGAGGTCGCCGTGCGCGCCGCGTTCAAGGCGATCCAGGACGGCAAGCAGGTCGCGATGCTCGTCCCGACGACGCTGCTCGTGCGCCAGCACCTCGAGACGTTCCAGGAGCGCTTCGCCGGCTTCCCGGTGCACCTGCGCGCGCTCAGCCGCTTCCAGAGCGCCAAGGAGTCGAAGGAGACGATCGAGGGCCTCGCCGACGGCACCGTCGACATGGTCATCGCGACCCACCGCCTCCTCAGCGACAACATCGTCTTCAAGGACCTCGGCCTCCTCGTGATCGACGAGGAGCAGCGCTTCGGCGTCGAGCACAAGGAGAAGCTGAAGGCGCTGAAGAAGAACGTCGACATCCTCTCGATGAGCGCGACGCCCATCCCGCGCACGCTCGAGATGGCGGTCACCGGCATCCGCGAGATGTCCACGCTCGCGACGCCGCCGGAGGAACGCCACCCGATCCTCACCTTCGTCGGCCCGTATTCCGAGAAGCAGGTGTCGGCCGCGATCCGGCGCGAGCTGCTGCGCGAGGGCCAGGTGTTCTTCGTGCACAACCGCGTCTCAACGATCAACCGGGTCGCCGCGCAGCTCGCCGAGCTGGTGCCGGAGGCGCGCATCGCCGTCGCGCACGGCAAGCTCAGCGAGTCGCAGCTCGAGCGGATCATCGTCGACTTCTGGGAGCGCAAGTTCGACGTGCTCGTCTCGACGACCATCGTCGAGACCGGCCTGGACATCCCGAACGCGAATACGCTGATCGTGGACCGCGCCGACAAGTACGGCCTCTCGCAGCTGCACCAGCTGCGCGGTCGCGTCGGCCGTGGCCGCGAGCGCGCCTACGCCTACCTCCTCTACGACGAGATGAAGCCGCTGTCGGAGACCGCGCACGACCGCCTGCAGACCCTCGCCGCGAACTCCGACCTCGGCGGCGGCATGCAGATCGCGCTGAAGGACCTCGAGATCCGCGGCGCGGGCAACCTGCTCGGCGGCGAGCAGTCCGGCCACATCCAGGGCGTCGGCTTCGATCTGTACCTGCGGATGATCGGCGAGGCCGTCGACGGCTTCCGCGGCGAGGTCGCGGAGGGCCAGACCGAGCTGCGACTCGAGCTGCCGGTCGACGCGCGGATCCCGGAGGAGTACGTCGACAGCGAGCGTCTGCGCCTGGAGGCGTACCAGAAGCTGTCCGCGGCGACCTCGCCGACCGCGAAGGAGGGCAGCGTCGACCTCGTCGTCGAGGAGCTGACCGACCGCTACGGCGAGCTGCCCGAGGCGGTGGAGAACCTCGTCCTGGTCTCGCGGCTGCGGATGCGCGCCCAGCGCGCCGGCCTCAGCGACGTGGTCGCGATGGGCTCGAACGTCCGCGTCGCGCCGGCGCATCTCGCCGACTCGATCCAGGTGCGCCTGCGCCGGATGTACCCGACCGCGAAGTACCTGCAGCAGGCGAACGCCGTGGTCGTGCCGATGCCGGTGCTCGACGGCGTCCCGCTCGGCGACCGCGCGCTGATCGACTGGGTCGCGAACCTGCTCGACGCGCTCTTCCCCGAGCCCGCCGCCGTCGCGAGCTGACCCTCCGGCGCCCTCTGAATCGGCGGCGCCACTGTTCCGGTCGCCGCCCGACGACACCGACACCGACGACATCGACCCCCGAACGAAGGATGATCATGACCGCCTCCGACGAGCACTCCGCCCCGCCGCGCATCCCCGGCCCCGACGAGCCGAGCATCCCCGAGCTCGAGGAGGACGAGACGATCGCCCCCCGCCCCGAGGAGGAGGCCGCCGACCTCGATCGCGCGACCCCCGACCTCGCCCCGCACCCCGAGGGCTAGCCCTCCCCGCGAGATGCCACTTGTGCACGCGACACGCCGTGAAAGGCGTGCACAAGTGGCATCTCGCGGCGGGGATCAGGACGCGAAGTGGGCGCGGACCTCGGCCTGCCAGCGGGTGCGGTCCTCGGCGGAGATGAAGGCGGCGTCGAAGGAGTTGAGCGCGAGGCGCTCCAGCTGGGCGTCGTCCATCCCGAGCTCCTCGACCAGCGCGCGGTAGTTCGCATCGACGTAGCCGCCGAAGTACGGCGGGTCGTCGCTGGAGACCGTGACGATCAGCCCGGCGTGAAGCATCGCCGGCAGCGGGTGGTCCTTCATCGTGTCGACGGCGCGCAGTGCCACGTTCGACAGCGGGCAGACAGTGATCGGCACGCCCTGCACGCGGAGCATCGCCACGACGGCCGGATCCTCCATCGCGCGGATGCCGTGGTCGATCCGCTCCACCTTCAGCAGCTCGAGCGTCTCGGCGACCGTCTCCGGGCCGCCCTCCTCGCCCGCGTGCGCGACCAGGTGCAGGCCCTCCGCCGCAGCCCGCGCGTAGACGTCGATGAAGAGCTCCGGCCCGAAGCCGACCTCGTTCGAGTCGAGGCCGACCCCGATGATGTGGTCGCGGTAGGGGAGGATCGCGGTCAGCATCTCGTCCGCCGCGTCGGCGCCGAGGTCGCGCAGGAAGCACATGATCAGGTCGGTCGAGATGCCGTGCGTCTCCTCGCTCCGCCCGAGCGCACGGGTGAGCCCGGCCATCACGACGTCGAGCGGCACGCCGTTGCCGAGGTGCGTCTGCGGATCGAAGAAGATCTCCGCGCGGCGGACGTTGGCGAGCTTCGCGCGGTCGAGGTACCCGGTGGCCAGCTCGAAGAAGTCGCGCTCCGTCTTCAGGACCGTGAGGTTCGAGTAGTGCAGCTCCAGGAAGGACGCGAGGTCCTCGAAGGCGTAGCGCGCGCGCAGGGCGTCGAGATCCTCGGTCGGCAGCGCGATGCCGTTGCGGCGCGCCATCTCGACGATGTGCTCGGGCTCGATCGTGCCCTCGATGTGGATGTGCAGCTCGGCGCTCGGCGGCGCTCCGCGATCGAGGGCGGTGCCGGTGGCGGGAGGAGTGAGGGTCACGGTGGCGTTCCTGTTCCGGGCCGCGGTCGCGCCCCGCGGTCACCGTAGTCGGCGCGTGTTACGCGCCGATGACCGGCGGATGTGCGGCCCGCGACGACGCCCGCCCGACCGGCCGAGACCGCGCACCACCGCCGTAGCTCGCGCACCCGCTGAGAGGATGAGGTCATGCCGTTGCTCGCTCCCCGCCGCCGTTCCGCGTCCGAGCCGGGCCCCGCGCCGATGGTCCGCCTGCGCGACGCGGCCGTCGGCGCGGGGGAGACGGAGCTGCTCGCGCCGCTCTCGCTCGAGGTCGAGCCCGGGGAGATCGTGGCGGTCACCGGTCCGAACGGCAGCGGCAAGACGACACTGCTGCGCCTGATCGCCGGCCTCACTCCGCCGACCGCCGGCACCGTCGAGGTCGCCGGGCGCGCCGTGGCGGAGCGCGACCGCGAGCACCGCCGCCGCGTGGCCGCCCTCGTCGGCACGCCGCCCTTCGAGCGCGACCTCACCCTCGAGGAGCATCTCGCGATGGTCGCCCTCTCCTGGGGAGCGACGCTCGCCGACTCTCGCAGGACCGCCCTCGCCGGTCTGCACGACCTCGGACTCGGCGCCCTCGCGCGCCGCTTCCCGCACGAGCTCTCCTCCGGGCAGACCCAGCTCCTCTCCCTGGCGCTCGTCCTCGCGCGGCCCGGCGAGGTGCTGCTGCTGGACGAGCCGGAGCAGCGCCTCGACGTCGACCGCGTGCCCCTCGTGATCGAGGTCCTCCGCGAGGCCGCTCGCGGTCGCGCGGTGCTGATCGCGACGCACAGCCCGGTGCTGACGGCCGCGCTGGCCACCCGCGTCGTCGAGCTGGGCGGCCGATGACGGCCGGGCGCGCCGGGTTCGACCGCCGCGACGTCGACCGACTCCGTGCCGTCCACGCCCTGCACCGCGACCGCGCGGCAGCCGAGCACCGCGGCGGCGCCTACACCGGCTACCTCGCGACGATGATCCTGCTCGTCGTCGTTCTGCCCGTGCTCCGCGCCGCGGTCCTCCTCGCCGCGGAGCCCGATCCCGCCCTCGCGACCCTCGATCCGGCGTCCGTCGTCGGGATCGCCGCCGCGCTGCTCCTGCCCGCGGCCGTGCTGCTCGGCCGGGTCCGCGGTCCCGCTGTCGGCGAGCCGCACACCTCCGCCGTGCTGCTCGCCACCGATCTGCCGCGCCGCCTCGTGCTGCGCCGGCCCGTTCTGATCGCGGGAGCGGCCACGGTGCTCGCGAGCGCCGTGACCGCACTGCTCGTCGCGCTCGCGGCGGGAGGGGCGCCGCTCGTCGCCGTCTCCGCCGGAGCGTCGTTCGGGGTGTTCCTCGCCGTCGCCTGGCTCGCCGGCCAATGCCTCCCGGGGCGGGGAGCGGCGCTGCTCACCGGGGCGCTGCTCGTCGTGGCGCTGCTTCCGGCCGGGCCCGGGGCGCTCCTCGCCGACCCGCTGACGACCTCCGCCTCGCTGCCGACCGCCGCCGCGCTGCCGACCCTCGCCGTGCTGGCACTCGCGGCCGTCCCGCGCCTGCTCGATGCGGCCCGCGGCGCAGTCGTCGTGACCCAGTCGCGGCAGTGGCGCTCGGCCCGGAGCAGGGGAGCGATCGGCGAGGTCGCCGACGCGCTCGAGGGCTACCGCGCCCGGCCCGGCCGCTTCCGCCGCGTCGACGCCGTCCGCGTCGCCCCGTTCGCCCTCGCCGTGCCGCTCCGCGACGCGATCGGCGCGCTGCGCACACCCGGCCGCTCCGTCGCCGGAGTCGCCGCGCTGGCCGCCGCGGGGCTGGCCCTCGCCGTCGCGGTCGTCGCGCCGCCCTCGCTCCTCGCTCTCCCCGCCGCGCTGGCCGGCGTCCTCGCCTACTGCGGCGCCGGGGTCTGGAGCGACGGCCTGCGCCACGCCGCAGTGACCGCGGGCCAGCCGGCGCTGCTCGCGCCCGCGCCGTTCGAGCTGCTGCTGCTGCACGGGATCCTGCCGCTGCTGCTCGCCGTGGGGATCGTCGTCGCGGCCTGCGCTCTCGCCGCCGGGCCCGCATGGCCCGCCGTCGCCGTGGCGGTGGTCGCGGTGGCGGCCCGGGCGATGGACGCGGCCCGCGGCCCGCTCCCGCCCTCGCTGCTCGGGCCGATCCCGCTCCCGATCGGGGACGGGGCAGGCGCCGCGGTACTGCTGTGGAACCTCGCCGGCGTGCTGGTGACGGGCGTCGCTGCGGTGGGAGTCGCGTCGGCCCCGGGTCTGCTCGCGGCGGTCCCGGTCGTCGCGGCCGGCTGCCTCCTGATCGCCCGTCGGCGTCTCGCTCGCGCCTGAACCTTCCTGCCTCCGCCCGCGCACGCGGATGCGAGGATGGCCGGGTGACCGCGCATCCCCGGCTCGACGAGCTCATCCGCACCGTCCACGTCCTCCGCGCCCCGGGCGGCTGCCCGTGGGACGCCGAGCAGACCCACGAGTCGCTCGTGCGCTACCTGATCGAGGAGTCGCACGAGCTGGTCGACGCGATCGAGGCCGGCGACCGGGCCGACCTGATCGAGGAGCTCGGCGACGTGCTCTACCAGGTGCTGTTCCACTCCGACCTCGCCGCCGACGGACCGGAGCCGTTCACCATCGAGGACGTCGCGGCGCACATGAACGCCAAAATGATCGGCCGCCACCCGCACGTCTTCGGCGACGCGACCGCGGAGACCGCCGACGACGTCATCGCCGTCTGGGACGAGCTGAAGAAGACCGAGAAGCCGCACCGCACCAGCGTCCTCGACGGGATCCCGCAGGGCATGCCCGCGCTGGCGCTGGCGGACAAGGTGATCGGCAAGGCGACGACGCTCGGCATCGTCGACGCGGGGGAGGGGCCGCTGCCGATCGAGTCGGAGGAGGACCTCGGCCCGCTGCTGCTCGCGATCGTCGCCTTGGCGCGGGCGCAGGGGCTCGACGCGGAGCGGGCGCTGCGCACGGCGACCCGCGACCTGCAGGACGAGATCCGCGCGGTGGAGCAGGAGCGCCGCGAGGGGTAGCTGTCGCCTCGAGTGCTGATCACGGGGATCTCGATACGCCCGCTCCGCGGGCTACTCGATCAGCAGAGGTGGCGGGCTCTGCGCAGTGCGGCGAGATTCATGGTGGTCGAGTAGCCGCGGAGCGGCGTATCGAGACCCCACGTCTCCAGAACGGTGGATCTCGATACGCCCGCTGCGCGGGCTGCTCGATCAGCAGGAAGGCCGACCGTCAGGCCACGCGGCGCCCGCGGGGCAGGCGGGCCGCCGGCGTCGCCGTGCGGCGGATCGCGCCGAGCAGCAGGCCGACCGCCAGCACCAGCTGCAGCGTCAGACCGACGAACCAGGACGGGACGGTCGAGTCGAAGACCTCCTCCGGAGTGTTCGGCCGCGTCGAGCCGGTGTAGCCGGAGCAGGAGAGCTCGACGACCGGCTCCGGCGCGATCTGCGCCTGCCGCACCAGCAGCGAGAGCCCGGTGAACAGGTCCTCCGGCGAGCCGTACTCGTCGAGCTGCGGCGGGACGGCGTCGGCCAGCACCACGAACGGGTTCAGCGCGAGCAGCCCCCAGTAGTAGTCGGCCCGCGCCACCTGCGTCTCGTAGTCCGGTCCGCAGATCCCCTGCTCGTCGTCGACGAAGACGGTCTGCTGCTCCGTGGTCGTGACGGCCGTCAGCAGCCCGAACGCGATCAGCGACCCGACGCTCATCGCCGCGACCAGCAGGTAGGTGGTGACGACCGACATCAGCGGCCGGTCGAGGATCCCGCTGAGACCCACTCCGATCGCCGCGACGACGCCCAGCTGCACCGCGAGCACGAGCACCGAGACCGACGCGGAGGCGAGCGACACCCCGCCGACCCCGACGGCGACGAGCAGGAACGGCACGGTGCTCGCGAGGAACGCCAGCGCCACCAGCCAGGCCGAGACGAACTTGCCGAGCACGAGCTGCGCCGTGGTCACGAGGGTGACCTGCGTCGTCGCGAGGGTCCCCGCGTCGCGGTCGCCGTTCACGGCCGTGCCGGAGAGCGCGGGCGTCACCAGGCTGCCCAGCAGCAGCACGAAGTAGACGAGGGTCGAGTAGAGGAAGCCGCCCACGACGGCGCCGCTGCCCGAGAAGACGCCGGTCGCGACGACCAGCAGTCCGGTGACCGCGCCGACCAGCAGGAAGAACAGCCCGAGCAGGACGAAGGACGAGGTCCCGCGCACCCGCTGCGCGAGCTCGAGGCGGAGGACGATGCCGACGCCCTGCAGGAACGGCAGCGGCCGGGCGGTGGTCTCGGTGCTCATCGGGCGTCCTCCTCGTTCTCGGTGCGCGGTTCCGCGGCACTCCCCGGCCGCGCGGCACTCCCCGGCTCCCCGGCCGAGCGGGTCAGATCCGAGAAGGTGTGCTCCAGCTCGCCCACCGCCGGCGCGAAGCGGCTGACCGCGACCCCGGCCGACACCAGCCGCGAGAGCAGCTCGGCCGCCGCCGCATCGTTGACGACCGGCACGAGCGCTGCATCGCGCTCCACTCGGACCGGCACGCCCGTCAGCCGCTCGACGACCTCGGCGAGCTCCGCTCCGCGCGGCCGCACCGCGTCGATCCGCCAGGCGCGCAGCGCCCGCGACGCGCGCGCGACCGCCTCCTGCGAGGCCGTCACGCCGCCGTCGAGGTAGACCGCCGCGGTCGCCATCTCGTCGAGCTCGGAGAGCACGTGGCTCGAGACCAGCACCGTGCGCCCCTCGCCGGCGAGCCGAAGCACGAGGTCGCGCAGCGCGATCCGCGCCCCGGGATCGAGCCCCGAGGCAGGCTCGTCGAGCACCAGCACCGACGGGTCGTGCACGAGCGCCCGGGCGAGGCTGAGCCGCTGCTTCTGGCCGCGCGAGAGCACCCGGGTCGGCCGGTCGCCGAACTCGACCAGATCCACGAGCCCGAGCAGCTCGTCCGCCCGGGCCTCGGCGTCCGGGCGCGGCAGCCCGTACAGCTGCCCGGTCGTCCGGAGGGTCTCCCGGCAGGTCAGGCTCGCCCACGAGCCGAGGACGTCGGGCATCCAGCCGAGCGCGGCCCGCACAGCGGCGGGCTCCTCCACAGGGTCGTGACCGGCGACCCGGAGCCGCCCGGCGTCGGGGCGCAGCAGCGTCGCGAGCAGCAGCATCAGCGTCGTCTTGCCCGCGCCGTTGGGCCCGATCAGCGCGGTGACCTCACCGGGCCGGGCCTCGAAGCTGGCGTCGCGCACGGCGTGCACCGGCCCGAACGCCCGCGACACCCCCTCCGCGACGATGCCGGCATCAGCGTGCGTGTCCATCGAGTCCCCCTCGTCGGTCCGCGGCGATCCCCCTGACCGCGCGAGCGCCGCGAGCCTAGCCGACACCCCCGACCGGCCGGACGCCCGCGGCGCGGAGGGCCGGAGAACACCGGTCGACGGTCTGGGAGAATCGCCGCATGGCTTCTGCGATCACCCCGCCCCGCGGCATGCGCGACTTCCTCCCGGCCGACAAGGCGAAGCGCGAGCACGCGCTCGGAGTGATCCGCCGGGTCTACGCGGCGCACGGCTTCGACGAGATCGAGACCCCGGTCGTCGAGGACTTCGAGCGCCTGCACTCCGGCCTCGGCGGCGACAACGAGAAGCTCGCCTTCAGCGTGCTGCGCCGCGGGCTCTCGCACGACGACCTCGCCGCGGCAGCCGCGGCGGACGACGCCTCGGGCCTCGCCGACCTCGGCCTCCGCTTCGACCTCACCGTCCCGCTCGCCCGCTTCTACGCCAGCCACCGCGCCGAGCTGCCGACCGTCTTCCGCTCGGTCCAGATCGCGCCGGTCTGGCGCGCGGAGCGCCCGCAGAAGGGCCGCTACCGCCAGTTCGTCCAGTGCGACATCGACATCATCGGCGAGCCCGGGCAGCTGGCCGAGGTCGAGCTGATCACCGCCACCGCCGCCGCCCTCGACACCCTGGGCCTGCGCGACTGCACGATCCGGATCAACGACCGCCGGATCCTCACCGGCATCCTCGAGCACTGCGGCTTCGCTCCCGAGCGCTTCGGCCCCGCCCTGATCTCGATCGACAAGCTCGACAAGATCGGCGCGAGCGGAGTCGTCGCCGAGCTCGAGGCCGACGGACCGGACGCCGCGGCCGTGCTCGGCGGCTACCTCGCCCGCATCGAGGCGGCCGTCGCCGCCGGGGGAGTGGCGCTCGAGCAGTCCGCGATCCTCGGCGTGCTGCCCGAGGGCATCGACCCGGAGGCGGTGCTCGCGCTCGAGACGCTCGCCCGGTCGCTGCGCTCGCTGCCGACCGGCGTCTCGCTCCGCTTCGACCCCACGCTCGTGCGCGGGATGGGCTACTACACCGGCACCATCTTCGAGATCGCGCACCCCTCCTCCGGCTCGTCCGTCGGCGGCGGCGGCCGCTACGACGGCATGATCGGGCGCTTCCTCGGGCAGGACGTGCCGGCCTGCGGCTTCTCCATCGGCTTCGAGCGGATCGTCGAGCTGATCGACGTGCCGCTGGACGAGCGGCCGGACGCGGTCGTCCTCGTGCACGAGCGCGACGCGGCCCCGGAGGTGCTGCTCGCGCTCAAGCAGGAGCTGATCGCCGGCGGCTCCCGCGTGCGCCTCGAGCGCCGCGCGAAGAACCTCACGCCGCTGCTCGACCGGGCCGCCGCCGCCGGATTCACGCGGTTCGCACTCGTGCCCCGCGACGCCGCAGTGGCCGCGGATCTCGCCGTCAAGCCGCTCGGCTGAGCTGAGAGGGGCCTCAGTCGATCCGCCGGGAGGGACGGGCGGAGCGGTCGGATCGTTGTCGGATCCGTGAGACCCTTAATACCCGCGAAATCTGCGGACACACCGGAGAAATCTCCCGAGGATAGCGTCGAGGCACCCCGATCGGCGCGGCTTGGCGCGCCCGTGGGGCACCCGTCGCGACCCGCGCACCACAGCAGCTTCCACCGCCTTACCCGAGGAGTCCCCCTTGCCCCTGTCGCCCTTCCGCACCTCGCAGACCTTCGACCGCCGCAGCGTCCTGCGCATGGCCGGCGTCGCCGGTCTCGCCCTCGGCGGCGTCTCCGTCCTCGCCTCCTGCGCCTCCGACTCCTCCGGCGCCTCGGCCGAGGACGGCGGCGACCTCGGCACCCTGAAGGTCCAGCTCTCCTGGATCAAGAACGAGGAGTTCGCGGGCGAGTTCTTCGCCGACTCCAAGGGCTACTACACCGAGGCCGGCCTCTCCGGCGTCACGCTGACCGCGGGCCCCTCGACCGGCACCGCCGAGCTGCTGTCCGGCTCGGCCGACGTCGCGCTCAGCGACGCCGTCTCGGTCGGCACCGTCGTCGCCAACGAGCAGGCGCCGCTCAAGATCATCGGCGCGACCTACCAGAAGAACCCGTTCACGGTCCTCTCGATCGCGACCGCCGGCAACATCGCCACCCCCGCCGACCTCGCCGGCAAGAAGATCGGCGTCCAGGCGTCGAACACCTCGCTCTTCCAGGCGCTGCTGAAGGCGAACGGCCTCGCCGAGTCCGACGTCACCGTCGTCCCGGTCGAGTACGACCCCTCGGTCCTGATCAACGGCACCGTCGACGGCTTCATCGCCTACCTGACCAACGAGGCGATCACCGTCGCCGCCGAGGGCTACGAGGTCGTCAACCTGCCCTTCGCCGACAACGGCCTCCCCTTCGTCGCCGAGACCTTCACCGTCACCGACATGGCCATCGCCGACAAGCGCGAGGCGCTCAAGGCCTTCCTCGTCGCCGAGATCAAGGGCTGGACCGACGCAGTCAACGACCCGGAGGCCGGCGCGATGCTCGCCCTCGAGACCTACGGCAAGGACCTCGGCCTCGACGAGGAGTCCTCCAAGAAGGGCTCCACCATCCAGTCCGAGGAGCTCGTCGTCTCGGACGAGACCGTCGCGAACGGCCTCTTCACGATCTCGGACAGCCTCCAGGAGGAGACGCTCGCGTCGCTCTCGGGCGCCGGCATCGACGTCGACGCCGCCGACCTCTTCGACATGAGCCTCCTCGCCGAGGTCTACGAGGAGAACCCCGACCTCGTCAAGTACGCCGCCTGACCCCGGCTTTCGAACCAGCGCCACCAACCAAGCAGCTCCACCACACATGCAGCACCACGGAGGGCACCACTCGTGACCGACACGACCGACGCCGGCACTCTGCGCGAGCAGGGTGCCGGCGGCACCGGCATCCAGATCCACGGCCTGTCGAAGACGTTCCGGATGGGCTCTCGCAGCGTCACCGCGCTGCAGGACACCGATCTGCACACCGACCAGGGCAGCTTCCTCGCGCTCCTCGGCCCCTCGGGCTGCGGCAAGTCCACCATCCTGCGGATCCTCGCGGGGCTGGAGGAGCCCACCTCGGGCTCCATCCGGGTGGACGGCCGCACGCCCAAGGAGCTGCGCCGCGACAACAAGCTCGGCATCGCCTTCCAGGACCACGCGCTCCTGCCCTGGCGCAGCGTGATGTCGAACATCCGCCTCCCGTTCGAGATCGCGGGCAAGTCGGTGGACCAGTCGTACATCGACGAGCTGATCGACCTCGTGGGCTTGCGCGGCTTCGAGAAGGCCAAGCCGGCGCAGCTCTCCGGCGGCATGCGCCAGCGCGTCTCGATCGCCCGCTGCCTCATCCTCAAGCCCGAGGTGCTGCTGCTGGACGAGCCGTTCGGTGCGCTCGACGACATGACGCGGCAGAAGCTCAACCTCGAGCTGCTGCGGATCTGGACCGAGAAGCCGGCCACGACGCTCCTCGTCACTCACGGCATCTCGGAGGCGATCTTCCTCTCCGACCAGGTCGCCGTGATGAGCCCGCGGCCCGGCCGGGTCAAGGAGATCATCGAGATCGACCTGCCCCGCCCGCGCACGCCGGAGATGCAGCGCACCCCCGAGTTCCACGCCTACGTCGACCAGGCGTCCGAGCTGCTGTTCGGCGACGGCGGCGCGGCCGCCGACGACCACTGAGGCGCCCCGTGGCCACCCTGCTCCCCGCTCCCGCCCCGTCGACCGAGCGCCGCTCGCGCTCGCTCCCGCCCTGGGCCTCCGGGCTGATCGGCATCGTCGGCATCATCGCCGTCTGGTGGCTGATCGCCCTGATCACCGCCCCCACCGGCGGCACGACCTACGCGCCGGTCCCCACGCCGATCCGGGTCGCGCAGACCATCGCGGAGGACGGACCCGCGTTCTACTGGGCCAACTTCTCGGTGACGATCGGCGAGGCCGCGGTCGGCTACTTCTGGGGCAACCTCATCGCCCTGGTGCTCTCCGCGCTCGTCCTGATCGTGCCGTGGCTGGAGGGGATCGTCTCCCAGCTCGCGGTCGTCACCTACTGCGTGCCGATCGTCGCGATCGGGACGCTCGTGCTCCTCATCCTCGGCGGCTCCGACGCGCCGGGGCGGCCGAGCGACACCGCGATCTTCCTCGCCGGGCTCTCGGTCTTCTTCACCACCGTCGTCGGCAGCCTTCTCGGCCTCAAGGCGGCCGACAAGGCCTCGCTCGACGTCGTCACCGTCTACGGGGGCACGAAGTTCACCCAGCTGCGGAAGGTCCGCGCCATCGCCGCGCTGCCGAACATCCTCTCCGCTCTGCAGATCGCCGTTCCCGCGGCGTTCCTGGGCGCGATCCTGGGGGAGTACTTCGGCAAGATCGAGACCGGGGTCGGGCCGATCCTGGTCGCGGCGCAGGTCTCGCTGAACTCGCCGCGCGTCTGGGCGCTCTTCCTCCTCTGCGCGGCCGTGGCGCTGATCGGCTACGGCCTCGTCGGCCTGATCGGGCGCCTCGTCGCCCCGTGGTCCTCCGGAAAGCGGGCATGACATGACCTCCACGATCCCCGACCGCACCGAGCAGTCGAGCCCGACGCAGATCATCGCGGTCGACGAGCTCCGTCGTCAGCTGCGCAGCGCCGCCCTCGGCGCCACGCTGAAGAGCCTGCGCAAGAGCCTCCTGATCGCGCTGTCGACCGTCGCGATCGTCCTCGCGATCTGGATCGGCGTGATCCTCTTCAGCGGCGTCTCGCCGTACGTCATCAAGGGGCCGTGGGACGTCTGGGCGCACCTGGTCACCGACGAGTCGGCGGCCGAGAACCGCGGCGAGCTCGGCGGGCTCTTCGCCGTCACCATGGTCGACTCGTTCATCGGCTTCGCGGCCGGCCTGATCGTCGCGATCCTGGTCGCGATCCTCTTCCGGCTGTCCAAGGGCGTCGAGCACGCACTGATGCCGTTCGCGCTGCTGCTGCGCTCGGTCCCGCTGATCGCGATGACGCCGCTGATCATCCTGGTCTTCGGCCAGGGAACGGTCGCCTCGGTCGCCGTGGTCGGCGGCATCGTCGTGCTCTTCCCGGCGCTGGTCACGATCGCGTTCGGCCTGAACAATGCCTCGCCGCAGATGCTCGACGTCGTCTCGGTCTACGGCGGATCCACGCTCACGGCCATCCGCAAGGTCGCCATCCCCGGCGCGCTGCCCTCGCTCTTCGCGGCGATCCGGGTCTCCGTCCCCGGAGCGATCACCGGCGCGCTGCTGGCCGAGTGGCTCTCCACCGGCGACGGCATCGGCGGCGGCATCGCCGGCTGGACCGCGCAGGCCCGCTTCGACGACATCTGGTCGGCCGTCGTCCTCGTGACCGGCGTCTCGCTGATCCTCTACATGGTCGTCCAGGTCATCGAGACCTTCGTCCTGTCCCGGATGTCCCTCTCCCTCTCCTGACCCACGTCCGCCCCCCCCCTCCGCGAGATGCCACTTGTGCACGCCCGACACGGCGTGTCGCGCGCACAAGTGGCATCTCGCGGAAGCGCGGAGAAACGGGTCAGACGGTGACGATCGCGTCGATGCGGCGCGGGGACAGCAGGTCGCGGCCGCCCAGGCCGTCGAGCTCCATCACCACGGCGATGCCCTCGAGGGACCAGCCGGCGCGCTCGATCAGGCGGCAGCTGGCGTCGAGGGTGCCGCCGGTGGCCAGCACGTCGTCGACGAGCAGCAGGCGCGCGCCCTTCGGCACCGCGTCTTCGTGCACCTCGAGCTGCGTGCTGCCGTACTCGAGCGTCGCCTGCTCGCTCAGCACGGTCCGCGGCAGCTTGCCGGGCTTGCGGATCGTCACGACTCCGAGGCCCGCGGAGTAGGCGGCGGCCGCGGCGAGGAGGAACCCGCGCGCCTCGACGCCGGCGATCGCGTCGATCCGCCCGCGGTACGGCTCGATCAGCGCGTCGGCGACGGCGCGCAGCGCATCGCCGTCGCCGAAGACCGGCGTGAGGTCGCGGAAGAGGATGCCGGGCTTCGGGAAGTCGGGGACGACCTCGGTGAGGCGCTCGACGAGGGCGGCGGCGGTGCTGGTCACGGGGTCCTCCGGTGGGGCGGGAGCGGATCGACGGCCGTGCGGCGCGGCTGCCGTCAGGGCCCTGGGAGTCTACCGACGCCCCGCGGACGCCTCCCGTTCCGAGGCGGTCAGTAGACTCCTTCCCGACCGCTCCCGCCCTCCGGGAGCCCACCCGTCAAGAGGAGATAGTTGTGGCCCTTATCGAGGCAGTCGTCGCCCGAGAAATTCTGGACTCCCGTGGCAACCCCACGGTCGAGGTCGAGGTCCTGCTCGAGGACGGCGCGTCCTCGCGAGCGGCCGTCCCCTCCGGTGCCTCCACCGGCGCCTTCGAGGCCTACGAGCTGCGCGACGGCGACGCCGAGCGCTACCTCGGCAAGGGCGTGCAGAAGGCCGTCGACGCCGTCATCGACGAGATCGGCCCGGCCATCGAGGGCTTCGACGCCACCGACCAGCGCCTCGTCGACGCCGAGCTGATCGAGCTCGACGGCACCGAGAACAAGTCGCGCCTGGGCGCGAACGCGATCCTCGGCGTCAGCCTCGCGGTCGCCAAGGCCGCCGCGCAGTCGGCCGACCTCGACCTCTTCCGCTACGTCGGCGGCCCGAACGCGCACACCCTGCCCGTCCCGCTGATGAACATCATCAACGGCGGCGCGCACGCCGACACCGGCGTCGACATCCAGGAGTTCATGGCCGTCCCGCTGGGCGCCGAGTCCTTCTCCGAGGGCCTGCGCTGGGGCGTCGAGATCTACCACGCGCTCAAGGCGCAGCTGAAGAAGGCCGGCTTCGCCACGGGCCTGGGCGACGAGGGCGGCTTCGCCCCCGACCTGCCCACCAACCGCGAGGCGCTCGACTTCATCCTCAAGGCCGTCGAGGCCGCCGGCTTCACCCCCGGCAAGGACATCGGCCTCGCACTCGACGTCGCCTCCTCCGAGTTCTACGAGGACGGCAAGTACACCTTCGAGGGCAAGAAGCTCTCGGCCGAGGAGCTCTCCGCCTACTACGCCGACCTCGTCGCCAACTACCCGCTGGTCTCCATCGAGGACCCGCTGGACGAGGACGACTGGGCCGGCTGGACCCACCTCACCGCCGAGATCGGCGACAAGGTGCAGCTCGTCGGCGACGACCTCTACGTCACCAACCCGGTGCGCCTGGCCCGCGGCATCGCCGAGAAGGCCGGCAACTCGATCCTGGTCAAGGTGAACCAGATCGGCACGCTCACCGAGACGCTCGACGCGGTGGCCCTCGCCCAGCGCAGCGGCATGACCGCGATCCTCTCGCACCGCTCCGGCGAGACCGAGGACACCACCATCGCCGACCTCGCGGTCGCGGTGGACGGCGGCCAGATCAAGACCGGCGCCCCGGCTCGCTCGGACCGCGTCGCGAAGTACAACCAGCTGCTGCGCATCGAGGAGATCCTGGGAGGCGCCGCGACGTACGCGGGTCGCTCCGCCTTCCCGCGCTTCACCGCGTAGTCTCTCCCCGCCGGAGCGGCCCCGGAGCCCAGCACCTCGGTGCGGGCACCGGGGCCGCTCCTGTTCCGCCCTCATCCGTTCCACCGCTCGAGGAGGCACCCGCCCATGGCCCGACCGCCCCGCCGGCCCTCCGCTCCCGGGAGCGCGCCCCGCCGCCCGGCCGCCGCCGAGACGCCGGACTCGACCGCTTCGAAGTCCGGGTCCTCGAAGCCCGGGTCCTCGAAGTCCGAGTCCTCGAAGCCCGCCGCCGCGACGTCGAGTGCCTCGACGCCGTCAGCAGCGAAGAAGCCGGCGTCGAAGCCCGCCACTTCGTCGTCCGTCGCCTCGAAGCGCCCCGGCGCGAAGCCAGGATCCTCCGCCCCGAAGTCCTCGCGCACCCCCCGCGCGAAGCAGCCTCCCGTCACGCCGTCCTCCGCCTGGGTCGCCGGCGTCCGCGGCTCCGGATTCACGTTGCTCGTGATGGGCATCATGATCCTGGCCGTCGTCGTCCTGGCGCCCAGCGTGAAGAACTTCGTCGAGCAGCGCGCCGAGATCGCCGAGCTGCAGCGCTCCGTCGACGCGGCGAAGACCCAGTCGCAGAACCTCGACGAGCAGCGCGTGCGCTGGTCCGATCCCGCCTTCATCCGCGCCCAGGCTCGTGAGCGCCTGTACTTCGTGATGCCGGGCGAGGTCAGCTACCTCGTCCTCGACGACATCGCCGTCGCGCAGCAGGCCGCGCAGCCGGCCTCGAACTCGGTGCAGAAGACCCCGAGCGACTGGGCGGGCTCGCTGCTCTCCTCGATCGCGGTCTCCGGGCTCGGCGACCCGACGACGGCGGAGCTCACGCCCACTCCCTGACCCCGGCCCCCCGCCCGGCCCCCGCCTACACTGGAGAGTTCCCTCCGGTCCCCGCGCCCCCTGGAGTCCTCCGTGACCACGCCCCCGTTCGACCCGCCCACCGAGCACGACATCGCCGTCGTCTCCGCCCAGCTGGGCCGCCCCGCCCGCGACGTGGTCGGCATCAGCGCGCGCTGCGTCTGCGGCAACCCGACGGTGGTCTCCACCAGCCCGCGGCTGAGCGACGGGGCACCGTTCCCCACCTTCTACTACCTCACCCACCCCGCCGCGACCGCCGCGATCTCGCAGCTCGAGGCGACCCAGGTCATGGTCGAGTACAACGCGCTCCTGGCCGAGGACGAGGCGCTCCGCGACGCGCACGCGGCGGCCCACCGCGCCTTCCTCGCCGACCGCGAGAGCATCGCCGTCGTGCCCGAGATCGCCGGCATCTCCTCCGGCGGCATGCCGACCCGCGTGAAGTGCCTGCACGCCCTCGCCGGCCACGCGCTCGCTGCGGGCCCCGGAGTGAACCCGATCGGCGACCTCGCGCTGGCCCGCGCCGACTGGTCGCCCGAGCGCTGCGAGTGCCGGCCGCTCGATGTCTGACCGACTCCGCGGACCGGCGGGTCGACGCGATTCGACGCGCGGTTCGCTAGGCTGATTCCCAGTCGGGGTCAGTGCTGCCACCCGCATCGAGAGCGGGCACTTCGCGAGTAGCAGGGTGTTCGCATTGTCCATCCCTCTGGAGTGTTCACCGTGCCCAAAATCCTGATCGTCGGAGGCGGCTACGCCGGCTTCTACACCGCGTGGAAGCTGGAGAAGTACCTCCGCGCCAACGAGGCCGAGGTCACGATCGTCGACCCGCTGCCCTACATGGCGTACCTGCCCTTCCTCCCCGAGGTCGCCGCCGGCTCCATCGAGCCGCGCCACGCGATCGTCTCGCTGCGCCGCCACCTCAAGAAGACCGCGATCCTCGCCGCGAAGGTCACCAAGATCGACCACGCGTCCAAGACCGCGACGATCACCCCGACGGTCGGCGAGCCCTACGAGTTCGTCTACGACCAGATCGTCGTCACCGCGGGCTCCGTCTCGCGCACCTTCCCGATCCCGGGCGTCGCCGACAACGCGATCGGCCTCAAGACGATCGAGGAGGCGACCGCCATCCGCGACCGCATCCTCACCAACTTCGACAAGGCCGCGACCCTGCCGGCCGGCCCCGAGCGCTCGCGCCTGCTGACGGTCACCGTCGTCGGCGGCGGCTTCGCCGGCATCGAGGTCTTCGCCGAGCTGCGCTCCTTCGCGAGCGCGCTGCTCAAGCGCTACCCCGAGATCGACTTCGAGGAGACCAAGTTCCACCTCGTCGAGGCGATGGGGCGGATCATGCCCGAGGTCGCGCTCGAGACGAGCCACTGGGTGCTGAAGAACCTCGACCAGCGCGGCGCCACCGTGCACCTCGACACGCAGCTGAAGTCCGCCGAGGGCGGCGTCATCGAGCTGTCGACGGGCGAGACCTTCGAGTCCGACCTGATCATCTGGACCGCCGGCGTCATGGCGAACCCGTCGATCAAGAACTCCGACCTCCCGATCGAGGAGCGCGGCCGTCTGCGCGTGCGCGCCGACCTCCGCGTGGGCCACGACGACGTCATCGTCGAGGGTGCCTGGGGCGCCGGCGACGTGTCGGCCGTCCCCGACCTCACCGGCGGCGGCGTCGGCGGCTTCTGCGTGCCGAACGCCCAGCACGCCGTCCGCCAGGGCAAGCTCATGGCGACCAACATCATCGCGGTCCTCCGCGGCGAGGCGCCCAAGGACTACTTCCACAAGAACGCGGGAGCGGTCGCCGGTCTCGGCATCGGCATCGGCGTCTTCCAGTCCGGCAAGATCGCGATCAAGGGCTTCCCGGCCTGGGTCATGCACCGCGGCTACCACGGTCTCGCCATGCCCTCGTGGGAGCGCAAGTTCCGCGTGGTCTGGGGCTGGTGGAACAACCTCTGGCTCGGCCGCGACATCGCCTCGATCGAGGCCCGCGAGTACCCGCGCGGCTCCTTCGAGACCTACGCGTCGCGCCCCCGTCCGGCCGCTCCGGCCGCCGAATCGGCTCCGGCCGGCACCCCCGGCCCGGCCGGCGCGCCGGTGACCGTCGGCGGCGAGCCCGCCAAGGCCTGACAGCACCCTCGGGCGGTGCGCGAGAGCGCGCCGCCCGGTGGTCGCCCCCATAGCCCAATCGGCAGAGGCAGACGACTTAAAATCGTCTCAGTCTGGGTTCGAGTCCCAGTGGGGGCACTCTCTCCGCGCCAGCGCGCGGGTCTCTCTCGGACCCCGATGTAGCGTGGACGTACGACGGGTCGGCCTCCGGAACGTTGCCAGCCTGAAGCCCCGCTTGCGGGGCTTCAGTCGTTGAGAGAAGAACTCGTCGGGGCGTCCGGACTCGGCGTGTGCTCTACACGCGTTGATGAGCGCTGTGTCGCGCCAGCGCATAGCTGGTACGCGCGGCGATCCGGAGTCGGAGCGGACGCAGCCCCGGGCTAGGCCGCTCGTGCGTGGGCGCTCTTGCGGAGCGGTACCGCCTCGGTGCGGCTCGCTCCGTCGAGGAGGGTCGCCTCGAGGGCGGCGGTGATCTCGCCGGGGGCGCACTCGGCGCAGAGGACGACGAGCTCCTCCGAGCTCACTCCCTCGGGGTCGGCACCGCCGGAGCGGTCCAGGACGACGGCATCGGTTCCGCAGCTCGCGCATTCGATCATGCGGGTACCGTACGTCCGACCTCCGACATCGCCGCGATGTGCGGACGGTGAGTCGCGCGGGAGCGCCGGAGTTCCGATCCGGGCCATCCGGCCGTGTCCGATCCTGTCAATCGCTACGCCGGCGCCCGCCCTCGCATAGAGTCGTGGCCGGGCGGTCCTCGCCCGGACGGAGCGCCCGCGCCACCGTCCCGGGGGCGGGCGGCCCGGTGGCGCCTCGTGGCGTCTCCTTCTTCTCGTGCCCTCGGGCACTGTCATGCATCACCCGGCGACGGGTGGTCGGGAGGCCTCCATGGGGAAGCTGCTCTACGGAGCCTCGGGTGTCGAGATCGAGTTCGACGACCGCACGCTCACGCACGTCCAGATCGTCATCGCCAACAAGCTGCGCCGCCGCGAGAGCTTCTTCTTCTCCTGGCGCGACGACCCCGCGGTCGGCGACGGCCGCTCCAGCATCTGGCTCGACCCGTCGGTGCCGCTCTACTTCAAGTACTTCGGCGGCCGGGTGCCGTCGATCAACCGCACCTGGATCGACCTGCTGACGGTCTCCGCGAACTCCTCCGGCGGGCTGCAGCTCGTGCAGGAGCCGGACGCCGCTCCCACTCCGCCGCCGAAGGGCGAGCAGGGCGCGTGAAGCGCGACGTCTCGGCCCGGCTGACCCTCGACGTCGCGCGACCCGCGACGCTCGTCTTCTCGATCGCGGTAGCGGAGGCCTACGGGGCTCCGGAGCGGCTGTCCCTCGAACTGGACGGGCGCGAGGTCGCCGCCCGCGAGGTGCTCGACCAGCACGGCACCCGCCTGCACGTCCTCGAGGCGGACGTCGGACGCCTCGTCGTCGACTACACGGCGAGCGTCGACGGGGTGCTGGAGCCGCTGCCCGGCGAGGAGGTCGACCGCCTGCGCTACCTGCGGCCGAGCCGCTACGCGGAGTCGGACATCCTCTGGGCGACCGCGCGCGCCGAGTTCGCGGGCCTCGAGGGCGCCGCCCTGCTCGCCTCGGTGAGCTCCTGGGTCGGCACCCGGCTCACCTACGTGACCGGCTCGAGCCTCCCCACCGACGGTGCGGAGCGGACGCTGCTCGCCCGCCGCGGGGTCTGCCGCGACTTCGCCCACCTCGTGGTGGCGCTGCTGCGCGCGCTCGACGTGCCGGCCCGGCTGGTCGCGGTCTACGCGCCGGGGCTCGCACCGATGGACTTCCACGCGGTCGCCGAGGCGTGGATCGAGGGCTCCTGGCGGGTGGTCGACGCGACCACACTGGCGCCCCGCTCCAGCCTGGTGCGGATCGCCACCGGCCGCGACGCGGCGGACACGGCGTTCCTCAGCGTCTACGACGGCATTGCGACGCTGACCGACATGACCGTCGGCGCCGTCGTCGACGTGCTGCCGGACGACGACGTGCGCGAGCTCGCCGCGATCGGCTGAGCCCGCACCCGGGCCGCCGGGCTTGATGCCGTCCTAGTGCTACTCGCCGACGTCGACGAAGCGCCGCCAGGCCCAGATCGACGTGCAGACGACCGTGAAGGCGACCACGGCGAAGAGCGCCGGCCCGCCGCCGCCGTCCGTCGCCCAGGCGGCGATCGTCGGCGTGAGGAGCAGGAAGAGCACGGTGCTCGCCAGCAGCGTCAGCCCGAGCCAGAGCACGGGCGACCAGCGCAGGATGCTCTGCCCCGCGGGCCGGCCGACCGGGAAGAGCAGCACGACGCTCGAGCCGACCGAGAGCAGCGTCGTCGCGCTGAGGATCTCGGTGGTGAGGACCGCGGCGAAGGAGCCGTCGGCGGGGACGGCGGCGGAGGCTCCCCAGGCGACGGCGGCGAGGCCGAGCAGGGAGACGACCCGCACGGTCGCGAGCTTGGCGCGTGCGACGGTCGAGGCACCCTCGGGCAGGACGAGGCCGATCACCACTCCGAAGAGGAAGGCCGGGTCGAGGCCCGCGAAGCGCGACAGGAGTGCGGCGCCAGCGACCAGCAGCAGCGCGCGGGGCGACGCGACGATGCGGATTCCGGGCAGGCCGAGGCGGCGCCCCACCAGCGCGGGGACGCCCGCGGCGACGGCGTTCACCACGGCGACCGCGACGATGACCGCGATCAGCAGGCGCAGGTAGGCGGGCTGCCCGTCGACTCGGCCGGAGAGCAGCACGAGCCCGGCGGCGCAGCCGATCATGCCGACCACCATGGTTCGAGCCGAGAGCGGGGCGGGCTCGGGCCGGTCGTCGTACTCCACGCTCGCGCGGTTGCGGCCGGTCAGGCGCCAGGTGCGCGGCTCGCGCGGCACCCGGCCGGCGACAGCCAGGCGGGCGGGGACGACGAGCAGGGCGAGGGAGGCGACCGCCAGGGCGAGGGAGCGCATCCAGTCGGCCATGGTGCCGATCGGCGCGCCGGAGGAGAGCGCCGTGGTCATCCCGGTGGCGGCGCTCCACCCGCCGGGGACCGATCCGCCGTCCGGGGCTGGTGCGGCCGGCGGCGGGTCGCTGGGAGCCGCTCCGGGTGCCGGGGCGGCCGTGGCGCCGTCGGTCGGCACAGGCTCCGGCGCGGGCGCCGTCTGCCCGGGTCGGGTCGGCGCGGCGGTCGCGGTGCTCCCCGGAGTCGTCGGCCGGGCCGTCGGCGAGCCGGGGGCGGTGGTCGGCGTGCTGCCGCCCGGGGTCGCCGTGCTCGTGCCGGGAACGGTCGCGGTGGGGGAGGCGGAGGGCGTCGTGGTCGCCGCCGAGAAGCCGGCGTCGATCCAGGGGCTGCGCGAGCTGTAGTTGCCGGCCGCGTCGCCGGCGATCGCCGAGACGCGGTGCGCTCCGGCCGTCACCGTGCCGCCGGTGCAGCTCCAGGCGCCGCCGGTGATCGGCGCGTCGCAGGTGTTGACGAGGTCGACGTAGACGTAGACCCGCGTGCCCTCGGTGGCGGTGCCGGAGTAGACGGCGCCGGTGAGCGGCAGCACGGCGCCCGGGCCGGGGGAGGCGAGGACCGGCGCGACCGGAGCCGCGGTGTCCACGACGAGCGAGACGGCCGCGCTGGCCGGCGAGACGGTGCTCCCGGCGAAGGAGGCGGACTGGGTCGCGGTCACCCGGTAGCTGCCGGCTGCCGGCGTGGGGGCGAGCTGGCAGAACCAGCGGCCCGCGCCGTCGGCGGTGGCGAGGCAGGAGGCGCCGCCGTCGGTCGTGACCGCGACGCTCGCTCCCGGGTAGGCGGTGCCGCTCACCGAGCCGGCCGAGGTCGCCGAGCCGTCGACCGACTCGATGACGGGGGCGCTGAGGACGGCGACCTCGGTGCGGGCCGAGGTGGTGCCGCCGGCGGCGAGGAGCTCGACGGCGGTGAGGCGGATCCGGCCGTCGTCGAGGTCGAGCAGGCAGCTCCAGGTGTCGTCGGCCTCGACGGTGGTGATGCAGAGCGGCTCGCTGCTGCCGGTGAGGCCGATCTGGATCTGATCGCCGGCCGTGCCGGTGCCGGTCGCGGTGACCGCACCGCTCGGCAGCACGGTTCCGGAGGCCGGGGAGGTGATCGTGAGGGGCGCGGCGGCCTGCGCGCTCGGCGCGGTCAGGCCGGCGGCGGCGGCCAGTGCGACGAGCAGCCCGAGCAGGAGGGCGGCCGGACGGAGGCGCGACGAACGGGGGGAGCGGCGAAGGCGACCAGTCGGCACGGCCGACGGACCCCTCGTCGCGGAACCCCCCGGAACAGACGCGGCGACACTCGGAATCACGGTGCGTCCATTGCACGGGGGCGCACGGGTGGTGTCAAGCGCGGCGCGCACCCGTTGCCGGATGTACACCGATGGGCGGATCCGCCTCCTCCGCCCGGGGGAGCGGCTGGTCGGAGCGGGAGAGCGCTTCCGCGACAATATACCCATCGACGAGTCGGAGGAAAGATGAGCGAGGACGCAGCGCGCGGACGCGATCGGCAGCAGGTGCGCGCCGAGACCGCGCGCTTCGACGACCCGCGGGAGCTCGGGCGGCTGCTGCCTGCGGGGCTGAGGATCGGGCTCGCGCAGAGCGCCTTCCAGACCGAGGGCTCGCTCGAGGCCGGTGGTCGCGGCCGCTCCGTCTGGGACGACTTCGCCCTGCGGCGCGGCACGATCGCCGAGGAGGCGACGCCCGAGTTCGCCACCGACTTCGTGCTGCGCTGGCGCGAGGACCTCGCCCTGATGGTCGACCTCGGCGTCGACGAGCTGCGGCTCTCGATCTCCTGGACCCGGCTGCAGCCGGACGGCCGCGGACCGATCGACCGCGGCGGCCTCGGCTTCTACGACCGCCTGCTCGATGAGCTGGCCGGGGCCGGGCTGCGGATCGCGCTCACCCTGCAGCACCGCGACACCCCCTCCGCGCTCAGCGGGGGCTGGATGAACCGCGACACGGCCTTCCGCTTCGGCGACGTCGCCTTCGAGATCGGCTCGCGGCTCGGCGACCGCGTGGCGGACTGGATCACGCTGGATCAGCCGTCGACCGTGTTCCTCGAGGGCTACGCGCTGAAGAACCAGGCGCCCGGCGCCGGGCGGCTGTTCAGTGCGCTGCCCGCGCTGCACCACCAGCTGCTCGGGCACGCGGTCGCGGTCGAGGCGCTCCGCTCCGCCGATCTCGCCGGGCGCATCGGGCTCGTCGACGCGCAGGCCGTGGTGGAGCCGGCGAGCGAGTCGGAGCGGGACGGTGCGTGGGCGGCGCTCGCCGACGTCCTGCAGAACCGGCTCGTGGCCGACGCCGTGCTCACCGGCGTCTATCCGTCCGGGCCGGAGGAGCTGCCGCCGTTCCTCGCGCCGCTCGCGGGCGGCGACCCGGTGGACCTCGCCCGCATCAGCGCCCCGCTCGACTTCTACGGAGTCGCGCCGCTGGCTCCGCAGCGGATCGCCGACGGACGCGATCCGGCGCTGCTGACCGGGCCGGGTGCTCCGCCCGCTCTGCCGTTCCACGCCCGGCCGTGGCCGGAGCTCGACCGGACCGGTGACGGCTCGCCGTTCGCGCCGTGGGCGCCTGTGTCGGTGCTGCGGAGCCTCGTCGAGCGCTACGGCGACGCGCTGCCGCCGCTGGTGCTGACGGAGCTCGGCGCGAGCTACCCGGATCTGCCGGACCGGCAGGGCGCCATCGTCGACACGGAGCGGATCCGCTGGCTGGGCGCGCACCTCGGGGCGCTCGCCGAGGCCGTGCACGAGGGGCTGCCGCTGGAGGCCGTCCAGCTGTGGACGCTGGTGGACGCCTTCGAGTGGCAGCACGGCTACACCCGGCCGCACGGGCTCGTGGCGCTGGACTCCCGCAGCCGCGACCGCGTGCCGAAGGCCTCGTTCGACTGGCTGCGGAGGGTGCTGGACGAGCGCTCCTGACGGCGTCCGCCTGCGGGTCTCGATACGCCCCTGCGGGGCTGCTCGACCAGCATGAGGCGTGCCTGCGGGGCTGCTCGACAAGCAGGAGGCGGGGCTGCTCGAGCAGCAGGGGGGGCGCTCCGGCGTGGGAGACTGCCGCGATGCGCAGCCTTCTCGCCCTCGCCTCGATCCTGCACGCGGAGCCCGCCGTGGTGCTCGCCGCGCTCGCCGACGTGCTCGCGGCCGATGACGGGCCGGCGTTCGCGCGCTCGGCGGACGGGCTCGAGCGGCGGCTGCCGGTCGTCGGAGTCGAGCAGTGGCGGGTGCTCGCGGACGAGGAGGGCTCGCGGGTCGAGTGCGAGCTCGTCGCGTCCGGCGCCTCGTCCGCACTCGCGGGGGTGCTGGCCCGACGCCGGATCCGGGACGCGCCGGAGCGGTTCCGCGCGGTGGTCACCGCCGTCGCCGATGCGGTCGAGCCCCGAGCCTGAGTGCCCCCCGCACGGGGAATGCACGACCCCCGCGCGCTGTTGTTCTCGATAGCGGGGTGGGGCCCGAGTGCCTCGCCCATCGGATCGCTCGGAGGAGCTCGAGGCAGATGGCAGGAACAGGAATGAGCAAGGGACGGGGAGTGCGCGGCGCCGACGAGGAGATCGTCTACCGCCGTCACGCGAACGGACGCGGCATGGTCGCTCCGGGATCGCGCGTCTCCGCGTCGGCGTACGTCGAGACCGGCGCCTACGTCGAACCCGGCGCCACCGTCGGGGAGCGCGCGTGGATCGGTGCCGGCAGCTGGGTCGACCGCGACGCGATGATCGGGCACAGCGCCTTCATCGGCGCGAACGTCCACGTCGGCCCGGAGGCCATCATCGGCCCCGGTGCCCGCATCGGGAGCTACTCGCGGATCGGCGGCTCGGCCGTCGTCGCGACCGGCGCGCGGGTCGACCGCGACACGGTCATCACCCCGGGCAGCCGGTTCGGCACCGACGACGGCGTCCGCGAGATCGGCCGCCGCGCCGCGTAGGCCCGCACGACCCCACGACCCTGTTCCGCCCGACCTCGGCGCTCCCAGAGCGGCACCGAGGCGGCGGAATAGGGTCGTTCCATGTTCGAACTCCATCACCTCAGCGCCCAGGAGCAGTGGGACTGGCTGCAGCGCGGCGAGATCACCCCGCTCGAGCTGACCGAGCACTACCTCGACCGCATCGAGCGCTGGAACGGGGAGCTCGGCGCCTTCACCACCGTGACCGCGGACGCGGCGCGGGCCCGGGCGGCCTCGATCGGCTCCGTGCCGCGCACCGCGCTGCTCTGGGGGCTGCCGAGCGGCGACAAGGACCTCTGGCGCCGGGCCGGTGTCCGGACCACCTTCGGCTCGCGGCTGCGCGAGTCCTTCGTCCCCGACGCCTCCGACGAGATCGTCCAGGTGCTCGACGCGGCGGGGGCGATCAGCCTCGGCAAGACGGCTGCGCCCGAGTTCGGCATGCCCTCCTACACCGAGAACCTCGTCGGACCGCCGACGGTCACGCCCTGGGACACCGCGCTCGGTGCGGGCGGGTCCAGCGGTGGCGCGGCGAGCGCGGTCGCGGCGGGTCTGCTCCCGTTCGCACCCGGCTCCGACGGCGGCGGCTCGATCCGCATCCCGGCCGCGGCCTGCGGTCTGGTCGGTCTCAAGCCCTCGCGTGGGCGGGTGCCGGCGCTGTCCGGAGTGGGCGGAGTGGGCGGCCTCGTCGTCGCCGGTCCGCTGACGCGCTCGGTCGCGGACGCCGGGATGCTGCTGGAGGGGATGCTCGAGCGCCGCAACGGCGTCGTCCCGCAGCGCACGGCGCTGACCGCGCCGGGCGACGGCGACGGCTCCTTCCTCGGTGCCGCCGTGCGCGGGGAGGGCCGCTTCCAGATCGGCGTGCTGACGGCCTCGCCGTGGGACGAGGCGTACGACATCGGGCTCGCTCCGGAGGCGCGCGCCGCGCTGGACGAGGGCATCGCGGCGCTCTCGGCGCTCGGCCACGGTCTCGACGACGCGGTGCTGCCGCCGTCCGCCGCCTACCCCGACGCGTTCCGGATGCTCTGGCAGAGCGGGGCGTCGACGCTCCCGATCGAGGGCGACGAGCTCGACCTGCTGGAGCCGCTGACGCAGTGGCTGATCCGCGAGGGGCGGAAGCGCTCGGCGCGCGAGATCGTCGAGGCGGCGGGGGTGCTGTCCGCCTACGAGCGCGCGGTGATCGCCGCCTTCTCGCCGTTCGACGCGATCCTCACCCCGTCGATGACGATGACGCCGCGGCCGGTCGGCTGGTACGACGCCGAGGATCCGGAGCGCAACTTCGAGCAGCAGGTGCGCTACACGCCGTACACCTCCTTCGTGAACGTGAGCGGCCTGCCCGCGATCGCGCTGCCGTTGAGCGTCACGGCGGACGGCCTGCCGATGGGGATCCAGCTGATCGGGCGCCCCGGCGGCGAGGCGGTGCTGCTCTCGATCGGCGCGCAGCTGGAGCGCCGGGCGCGCTGGCAGCGGCGGCACCCGCCGCAGTGGTGAGGCCCGGGGAGCCGGGCGCCGCGGACACCCGGCGAACGGGCAGGTCCGCACCCTTGGCCGGTCAGGTTAGGCATGCCTATACTTACTTCCGATGTGCATGTTCGAGGGACGAGACGGCTCGGAGCCGGTCGACGTCAAGCAGTTCCTGATCGCGGGTGACGAGACCGTCGTGCCCTGGATCCAGAGCATGCTCGACGCGCTCCCCGCGAACGCCCGGGGCCAGGTCTTCGTCGAGGTCGACGACGCCCGCGGCCTGCCGCCGCTCTCGGCGCCCGGCCGCGTCTGCGTCACCTGGCTCGGCCGCTCGCAGCGCTCCGGCGCTCCCGGCACCGGCCTCGCCTGCGCGCGCGGCGTCGCGCTCGACCGTGCGGTGCGCGCCTGGATGGGCGAGATGTCCGTCGTCGACGGGGACTACCCGTGGGCGGACGACCGGCACGACTTCTGCGCCTGGATCGGCGGAGAGGGCGCCGTCGTCGCGGAGCTCGCCGCCGATGTCGACGCCCGCCTGCGGGTGTCCGCCGAGCACGCCGCTCGCTGAGAGCCACTCAGGATTAGGTAAGGCTTACCTTCTCTGCGAGACTGGACCGGTGCCTCCGCTGACCGAAGCCCCCGCCCGCCCGGCCTACCGGCCGTATCTCGCGACCGTCGCCCGCGCGACCCGGATCGCGCCGCACTTCATCCGGATCACGCTGACCGGTGACGACCTCGGCTCGGTCGGCTGCACCGGCCCGGACCAGCGGATCAAGCTGGTCGTGCCGACGCCGACCTCGAGCGCGCACGACTTCATGGGCTCGGTAGCGGACGAGAGCGGACCGGACGGCCTCGCTCCCGACTGGTACACCCGCTGGCGCGAGCTGCCGGACGCGCTGCGGAACCCGCTGCGCACCTACACGATCCGCGCGACCCGCCCCGAGCTGGCCGAGGTCGACGTCGACTTCGTCGCGCACGGCGACACCGGCCCCGCCTCCGCCTGGGTCGAGTCGGCCCGAGTCGGCGCGCAGGTCGTCATCATCGCGCCCGACACGCGTTCGGAGCTGGCCGGCGGCGGCGTCGAGTGGCACCCGGGTGCGGCGACGACGCTCCTGATGGCGGGCGACGAGACCGCGGTCCCCGCGATCAGCGCGATCCTCGAGAGCCTCCCGGCGACCGCAACCGGCGCCGCCTTCCTCGAGGTGCCGAGCGCGGCGGACGTCCTGCCGCTTCAGCACCCCGCCGGAGTCCGCGTGCACTGGCTCGTGCGCACCGGGACGACGCCGGGAGCGCAGCTCGGCGACGCCGTCCGCGGCTGGGCGACCCGATTCCTCACGGCCCATCACCGCGGGGTCGAGGTGTCGGACGTCGACGTCGACAGCGAGATCCTCTGGGAGGTGCCCGCGGAGCGCACCGACCCCGGCCTCTACGCCTGGATCGCCGGCGAGGCCGGCGCGATCAAGCTCATCCGCCGCTGCCTCGTCACCGAGCTCGGCGTCGACCGGACGCGCGTCGCCTTCATGGGCTACTGGCGGACGGGACGCTCCGAGGCCAACTAGCCTCGCGCAGCGTCCCCTCCGCCCTCAGAGCGCGGCGGGGACGCCGACCAGGCGGCTCGAGAGCGTCCAGAGGTCGCGGCCGAGCTGCCGGTCGCGCGCCTGCGCGGCCATCGCGCCGCCGGGCCGGAGCCCGTCGAAGTAGCTGCCGCTCGCCGCGCCGACGTCGGGCTCGGACGCCAGCGTGATCAGCGGGACGGCGCCCGCCTCGACGGAGATGCCCGGCGATCCGCTCAGCGACAGCAGCGACATCAGCCGCGAGTCGGCGCCGAAGCCGGTCGCGACGACGCCCGGGTGGAACGAGTAGGCGTCGACGGCGGTCGGCAGCAGGCGCTCGGCCAGCTCGCGGACGAAGAGGATCGTGGCGAGCTTCGAGGTGCCGTAGGCGCGCCAGCCGCCCAGCCACGGCCCGCGCCGGCGGTCGAGGTCGTCGAGCGAGAGCCGGCCGATGCGGTTGGCGGCGCTCGCGGTGGAGACCACGCGGGCACCGGGGCGCTCGCGCCCGGTCTCGATCAGGCGGGGGAGCAGGAGCCGCGTCAGCAGGAACGGCGCCAGGTGGTTGCTCTGGATCGTCCGCTCGTGCCCGTCGATCGTCTCGCCGCGGTGCGAGACGAGACCGCCCGCGTTGTTCGCGAGCACGTCGATGCCGTCGTAGCGGGCGAGCAGCGCCGCCGCGAGGTCGCGGACGTCGTCGAGACGGTCGAAGTCCGTGACGAACGGGTCGCCGCCGATCTCGTCGGCGACTGTTCGGGTCCGCTCCGGGTTCCTCCCGACGACGGCGACGCGGGCGCCGGCCGAGGCCAGCGCGCCGGCGGCGACCCGCCCGATCCCGGAGCTCGCCCCGGTGAGGACGACGACGCGCCCCGTCTGATCAGCGACCACGGACGTAGCCGCCCTTCTCGAGGCCGGCCTCGATCTCGAAGCGGTTCCGCAGCGGGTCGCGGCCGGCGACGAAGTACATCAGCGGGAACCACATGCCGAAGGTGCGCCACTGCTCCTTGTGCACGGCCTCGTGCTCGAGCACGCGGTCGGAGACGTTGCTGTCCGTCAGGTAGCTCGTGCCGACGCAGGAGCCGCCGCGGCCGAAGGCCCAGGAGGGCAGGCCGGTGAAGACGACGAGCCCGTTGCGGCGCTCGATCGGGCCCGTGCTCCAGAGCGCGCCCCAGGCCAGTCCGACCGCGCAGGCGAAGAGGTAGCCGGGCCGGGTGATCGCCGGGTCGAGGGCGACGACCGCGACCGCGCGCCGCAGGGCGCTCACGCGCTGTCGCGTCCGTAGGTCTCGAGCAGGCGCAGCCAGACCTCGCTGATCGTCGGGTAGGAGGGGACCGCGTGCCACAGGCGGGACAGCGGGACCTCGCCGACGACGGCGATCGTCGCGGAGTGCACGAGCTCGCCGACCTCCTTGCCGACGAAGGTGACGCCGAGCAGGACCTTGCGGTCCTCGTCGACGACCATCCGGGCTGTTCCCTTGTAGCCGACGGCGGCGAGCGAGGCGCCGGCGACGGAGCCGATCTCGTAGTCGACGACCCGGGTGCGGTAGCCCGCCTTCTCGGCCGCGGCGGCGGTGAGGCCGACGGAGGCGACCTCCGGGTCGGTGAAGACGACCTGCGGCACGGCCTCGTGGTCGGCCGTGGCGACGTGGGCGCCCCAGGGCGCGTCCTTCACCTCGCCGCCGGTGCTGCGGGCGACGATCACGTCGCCGGCGGCGCGGGCCTGGTACTTGCCCTGGTGGGTGAGGAGCGCGCGGTGGTTGACGTCGCCGACTCCGTAGAGCCAGGGCGTGCCGGAGCCGACCGGGGAGCCGTCCTCGCCGAGCACGAGCATCGTGTCGTCGACCTTCAGAGAGTCGCCCGGCTCGAGCCCGACGACCTCGAGGCCGATGTCGCGGGTCTGCGGGGCGCGGCCGGTGGCGGCGAGGATCTCGTCGGCCTCGACGACGTCGCCGCCCTCCAGGGTCACGGCGACGGTGCCGTCGGCGCGGCGCTCGACGGACGCGGGGGAGCCGCCGATCCGCACGTCGACGCCCAGCTCGCGGAGGGCGTCGCCGACCAGCTCGCCGGCGAACGGCTCGAACGGGGCGAGCAGCCCGCTCCGGGCGAGCAGGGTCACGGTGGCGCCCATGCCGGCGTAGGCCGTCGCCATCTCGCAGGCCACGACGCCGCCGCCGATGACGACGAGGCGGTCGGGGACGATCTCGGCGCTGGTCGCCTCGCGGCTGGTCCACGGCGAGGCGGCGCGCAGCCCCGGGATGTCGGGGACGACGGCACTGGTGCCGGTCGCGACGGCGACTGCGCTCCGGGCGTGCAGGACGCGGACGGAGCCGTCGGGGGCGGTGACGCTCACCTCGCGGACGCCGCTGAGGCGGCCGTGGCCGCGGACGAGCTCGATGCCGGCGCCCTCGAGCCACTGGACCTGGCCGTGGTCGTCGAAGCCGCTGGTGACGGAGTCGCGGTGCGCCAGGAGCGCGGCGATGTCGACGCCGCCGGTGACGGCCTGCGCCGCTCCCGGGAGGTCGCGGGCGGCCCGCAGCGCCATCGGCGCGCGCAGCAGCGCCTTGGACGGCATGCAGGCCCAGTAGGAGCACTCGCCGCCGACCAGCTCGCTCTCCACAATCGCGGCGGTGAGGCCGCCCTGCACGGCGCGGTCGGCGATGTTCTCGCCGACCGGCCCCGCGCCGATGACGATCAGATCGAAGGTGTCGGTCGCTGCGGTCTCGCTGGCGGCGTCGGTGCTCGGCGTGGTCATGGTCTCTCCGGATCGTTCTCGGGGGCGGATCGCCCGTTCTGTCCTGGACTCCGGCGCCGTGCGGCCCGGAGGACGTTCTCAGTGCGCGGGCACGATCTCGGCCCGCCAGCCGTCGTAGCGGCCGCCCTCGCGCTCGACGACCTCGATCACCTGGCGGAGGAAGGCGGTCGTCGCCTCCTCGTCCACCGCGGCGTGGTGGCTCGCGACCAGCACGAGGCGCAGCCGCAGGCGCGAGATCGCGATCTCGAAGCCGGAGGCGACGAGCGCCCGCCCGGCCCGGCGCGCCCTCGAGCGGCGGGAGAAGACGGCGAAGTGGTCGACCTCGCGCAGCTCCCAGACCTGGTCGCCGTAGCGCAGGCGGACCTCGAGCTGCTGGGCCGCGCGCTCGCGCTGGGTATCGAGGACGGACCGCTGCCGGGCCGCGGGATCGGCGGTGCCGGTGGTGGTCGGGACGGACGTGGTCACGGGTGCCTGCTCGCTCATCGGCCGGTGAACTCCGCTCGGGTGCGGGAGAGGAAGGCCTGCATGCCGATCCGCGCGTCGTCCGACGCGGCGAGGCGTGCCAGCTCGGCGGGCAGCGCAGCGGCGGCCTCGGCGTCGGAGGAGGCGACGGCGAGGCGGGCGCTCGCGAGCGCCGCCTGGACGGCGAGCGGAGCCTGCGCGGCGATCCGCTCGGCGAGCGCTCGGGCCGCCTCGGCGACGGTGCCGTCGGCCACCACCTCCTGGACCAGGCCGATCCGGTGCGCCTCGCGGGCGTCGAACTCGTCGCCGGTGAGGATCCAGCGCATCGCGTCGCCCCAGCCGGCCGCGCGCGGGAAGCGCAGCGTGGCGCCGCCGAAGGGGAGGATGCCGCGCGCGACCTCGATCTGCCCGAAGCGGGTCGACTCCTCGGCGAGGACGACGTCGCTCGCGAGGGCCAGCTCGATGCCGAGGGTGAGGCAGGTGCCCTGCAGCCCGATCACGACGGGCTTGGCCACCGGGCGGGTGCGGATCGCCCACGGGTCGAGGCCGCCCTCCGGCACGAAGTCCAGACCGTCGCCGCCGAGCCGCGGCTCGATGTCGGCCAGGTCGAGCCCGGCCGTGAAGTGGGCGCCCTCGGCGAGGACGACGCCCGCACGCAGCTCCGGATCGCGGTCCAGCTCGCCGTAGGCGGCGGCCAGCTCGCGCAGCAGCCGGAAGTCGGCCGCGTTCCGCTTCTCGGGCCGGTCGAGGACGATCTCGAGCACGTGCCCGCGCCGTTCGGTGCGCACACGTCGCCGGTCGTCGCTCATCGGTCCTCCGCTCGGGTCGCGTCCGTCCATCTTGCCCGGTGCCGCCGACAACGGGTCGCGGCGGGGCGCCGATTCGGAGTCGCCGCTCAGGCCGACGACGTGCCGGCCGGTGCTCGGACGGCGCGGAGTGCTCAGACGCCGCGGGTCGTGGCGCCGACCAGGCGGAGGATCGTCGGCAGGTCGTCGACCGCGGCGGTCGGCGAGGAGGGCGCGAAGGAGGTGAGGCCCGCGCCCGCGAGCGGGAACCGGGCCCGCAGCGCGGCGAGGCACTCGACCAGCCGCGAGGCGGGGACGCCGAACGGCACGGGGTCGAAGAGACCGGCGACCTCGGCCGGGTCGAGGACGTCGAGGTCGATGTGCACGTAGACCGAGCCGGCACCGGTCGCCTCGACGGCGGCGACGAGCGCCTCCGGATCGAGCGCGTCGACGCCGAGGTGGGTGGCTCCGCGCTCGAGCAGTCCCTCGAGCTCGCCCGGGTCCGAGGCGCGGACGCCCGCGAGCACGACGTGCTCGTCGGCGATCCGGTCCGCGGCGGACGCGCTGAGCAGTCCGACGCCGCGGCCGAGGACGGCCGAGAGCACCATGCCGCAGAACGCGCCGCTCGGCGAGGTCTCAGGCGTGTTCGCATCCGGATGCGCGTCGAACCAGACCAGCGCGACCGGCTCGGCGGAGGAGCGGACCGCGTGCCCGATCGCCGCGAACTCCACGCCGCAGTCGCCGCCGATCGTCACGATCGGCCCGGGCCGGCCGGCCAGCGCCTCGCGTACCCGCTCGGCGGTCACGGCGACGGACGCGTAGCGGCGGACCCCGGTGTCCTGCGCGTCGCCCGCCTCCGGCGGGACGTCGACGACGACCGTGGCGGAGGAGGGCAGATCGCCGCGGATCGCCTCGGCTCCGTCGACGAGGCGCATGGCCCGCGTCGAGGCGGACCCCTGCCACTGGGGGACGACGAGGAAGGAGGCCATGGCTCTCACTATGGCACGCGGCTCGCGGGGGTCGAGGCCTCGCCGGATCAGGCGGCCGGGAGCTCGCCGGACGTGCCCGCGAGCGGATCCGCGGACGGCGCCTCGGGGCCGTCGAGGTCGAGCAGCGCCTCGTCCAGCGCGGAGCGGGCCCGGTCGTCGGCGGCCCTCGCCTGCTCGAGTGCGGCGGACGGGGCGGCCGCCGCGAGGTGCAGGGCGGCGTCCAGCTGGGAGCGGGTCTCCTCGGCGAGGATGCGCGGTGCGGCGGTGATCCGCTCGCCGTGCACGGCCGCCAGCAGGGCGACCGCGTCGGCCCCGAGCAGGGCGACGGTGCGGGCCCCCTCGACGAGGAGCAGCTGCCGCTCGGCCTGCGCCCGCGGCTCGCGGTAGCCGGCGACCACCGCGTCGAGGGCGGCGTCGGCCTCCAGCAGCAGGGCGAGGACGACAGAGGGGTCGTGCCGGACGTCCGAGGCGCGCGCGTCGTCGGCGCTGAGCAGCAGAGCGGTCGCGGCGGCGCAGGCGGTCGCGACGTCGGCGGCGGAGGCGAGCTGCGCGGTGGTCCGCACACCGGTCAGCGTGGCCGCGCGGTCGAGGTCGTCGCGCACCGAGCGCTCCAGAGCGCTCAGCTGGGTCTCGGCGCGCTCCAGCAGCACCGTCTGCGCCTCGACGGCGTCGAGCAGTGCGGCCGCGGCGGAGTCGTCGCGCTCGGAGGCCGCCTCGATCGCCTCGCGGAGCGGGCGCACCTGGCGCTCGGAGGTGGTGCCCGCGAGGACGGAGACGTCCGCGCGGGAGCGGTGCAGCCGCTCCGGGAGGGACGGGATCGGCGAGGTCACTCCGTGATCGTACGGGCCCTGTGTTACCGACCGTGTCGTCGCGGCTCGACCCGCTGCCCGCCCGTGCCCAGGATGGAGGCATGCCAGGAACGCTCGCCATCGTCGAAGTCGCCTCGACGCGCCCCGGACGCGACGAGTACCACGCCTACGTGCAGATGCTCAACGGCCGCATCCTCGGCCTCGCCCGCGAGCTCGGCTGGGAGGCGGAGCGCTTCGCGGCGGAGGACCTCGGCACCGCGCGGCTGCTCGAGCGCACGCTCGGCGCCGACGCGATCGTGCTGGCCGGCGGCGAGGACATCGCCCCCGAGCGCTACGGCGTCGCCCGCGGCTACGCCGGCGAGGGCCCGCACGCGGAGCAGGCCGACGCCGCCCAGATCGCCCTGGTCCGCCGGGCTCTCGCCCGCCGCACCCCGCTGCTCGGCATCTGCCGCGGGCTCCAGATCGTCAACGTCGCCCTCGGCGGCACGCTCGTCCCGGACCTCGGCCCGGAGGCCGCGCACCTCAACGCCGACGCACCGGTGCACGAGCGCATGCACCGCCACGACGTGGTGCTCGCCGCGGACTCGACCCTCGGCGGCCTCTTCGGCGCGGAGGCGCTCGCCGTGCAGAGCGCGCACCACCAGGCGGTCGACGCCCTCGCCCCGGGCTTGCGGGTCGTCGCCCGAGCGGAGGACGGCGTCGTCGAGGCGCTGGAGCACCGGGACGCGCCGATCGTCGGCGTGCAGTGGCACCCGGAGGACCCGGCGGCGCCGGCCGGGCAGCTCGCCGTCCTGCTCGAGGGGCTCGCGCACGCCGTCGCCCGGCAGAACCCGGTCGAGGCCGTCGCCGCCTGAGCGCCGCCGACCCCGACCCGGATCCGTCCGGGTCGCGCCTCAGCCGGCCAGCCGCGCCATCCAGGCCTCGATCTCGTCGGCGGAGCGGGGGATGCCGGCCGACAGGTTCTCGGCGCCGTCCGCCGTCACGAGGACGTCGTCCTCGATCCGCACGCCGATGCCGCGCAGCTCCTCGGGGACGGTGAGGTCGTCGGGCTGGAAGTAGAGTCCCGGCTCGATCGTGAAGACCATGCCGGCCTCGACGATCCCGTCCAGGTACATCTCGCGGCGGGCCTTCGCGCAGTCGTGCACGTCGAGGCCCAGGTGGTGGCTGGTGCCGTGCACCATGTAGCGGCGGTGCTGCTGGTTGTCGGCCTCGAGCGCCTCCTCGGCGCTCACCGGGAGCAGGCCCCACTCCGCGGTGCGCCGGGCGATGACGGCCATCGCGGCCGCGTGCACCTCGCGGAAGCGGATGCCGGGCCGGACGATCGCGAACGCGGCGTCGGCCGCCTCCCGCACCGTCTCGTGCACGCGGCGCTGCGCCTCGGTGTAGCGGCCGTCGACGGGGAAGGTCCGGGTGATGTCGGCGGTGTAGTAGCTCTCCTGCTCCACGCCGGCGTCGAGGAGGACCAGGTCGCCGGGGCGCACCGGCCCGTCGTTGCGGGTCCAGTGCAGGATGCAGGCGTGCGCACCGGCGGCGGCGATGGTGTCGTAGCCGACCGCGTTGCCGTCGGCGCGGGCGCGGCCGTTGAAGACGCCCTCGATCAGGCGCTCGCCGCGCTCGTGTCGGACGATGCGGGGCAGGTCGGCGAGGACGTCCTCGAAGCCGCGGGCGGTGGCGTCGACGGCCGCGCGCAGCTCGGCGATCTCGTACTCGTCCTTGACCAGGCGCAGCTCGGAGAGGTCGCGCTCGAGGGCGTCGCCCTCGGTCTCCGCGCCGGGTGTCTGCGCGTCCACGCGCGCGGTGACCACGGGGTCCGCCTCGCGGAGGACCGCGACCGGCGCCTCGCCGGCGTCCAGGACGGCGTCGAGCTCCGCGATGCCCCGGGTCTGGAGTCCGAGGTCGGCCGCGACCTGCGAGAGAGAGGGGCGCGGGCCGATCCAGAATTCGCCGATCTCGGAGTTCGCGTAGAACTCGTCGGAGTCGCGGCCGGCCCGCTCGCGGAAGTAGAGCGTCGCGGTGTGGCCCTCGCCCGCGGGCTCGAGCACCAGCACGGCGCCGGGCTCCGAGTCCGAGCCCCAGCCGGTCAGCCAGGTGAAGGCGGAGTGCGCGCGGAAGGGGTAGTCGGTGTCGTTGGCGCGCTGCTTCAGCCGCCCGGCCGGCACGATCAGCCGGACGCCGGTGTGCAGGGCCGAGAGGCGCTCGCGGCGGCGCGCGGCGAAGGCGGCCTGCTCGCGCGGCGCGGGGAGGGTCTCCTCGCGCTCGGCCCAGCCGGACGCGATGAAGTCGCGGAACCGGTCGGAGCCGGGGGTCGTGGAGCGGTTCGTGGTCGCGCGCGGCGCGGGAGCGGCGGCGACGGTCTCCGGTGCGGCGGTGGTGGTCTGCTCGTCCGTGTTCGTCATGCCGCCATTCTCCTCCCTGCGCCCGACACGGCGGCCGGGGCTGAGGGGGCAGGGGTCAGGACGACTCCTTGACCATCCCGCGGACGGAGAGCTGCGCGAGCACCGGGCGGTGGTCGCTGCCGGCGTCGTCCTGGTCGTCCAGCACGTCGAAGCCGGACACGTCCCAGCGACCGGAGAACAGCACGTGGTCGATCGGAGCGGCGAGGGCCGGCGGGAGGCTCGTCGGCCAGGTGCCGACGGCCGCGGCGTTCGCGAGCCGTCCGGCGTCCGTGCAGCCGCCGAGGTCGGCGTCGCCCGGGAGGGCCGACCAGTGGTCGAGAGTCGAGTTGAGATCACCCAGGACGACGAGGTCCTCCTCGGCGGTGCAGAGGTCGGCCAACCTGGCCAGGTCGCTGCGCCACTCGGTCGCGTGGGCGGGCAGCGGAGCGGTGGTGTGCACGGCCGCGATCACCGGGCGCTCCGGGGTGTCGGGGCGGGCGACGAGGGAGGCGCTGGTCGCGGTCGGCGTGCTCGCCGCGTCGACCGAGTAGCCGCCGAGGGCGGGCGAGAGCAGCAGCGCCGTGCCGTCGCTCGGCCCGGTGCCCAGGACCAGGTGCAGGATCATCGGGCGGCCGGCGGCGGCGAGGGCGTCTCCGACCTGCTCGGCGCGCTCCTGCGACACCTCGAGCAGGGCGACCGCGTCGGCGGCGTTCGCGTCCGCGAGCGCGGCGACGGTCTCGGCGGGGACGCCGTCGTGCAGGAGGTTCCAGCTCAGGACGCGCAGGTCGCCGAGGCGGTGCGCGCGGGGCGGGGCGGAGTCGTCGCCGCGGACCGCCTGCAGTCCGCCGAGCACGAGCGCGAGGGCGACGCCGAGGGCGCCGAGGACGAGGGCGAGCCGGCGCACGGGCTCGACGAGCACCGCGACGACGACGAGGACGACGGCTCCGGCGACCCCGGCCAGGGCGGTGGCCGCGCGGAACGAGACCAGCTGCGCGAAGGGCGTCTGACCGGCGAGGCCGAAGAAGCCGGGTGCCGCGACCACCAGCAGCACGATCGCCACTGCGAGCGCCACCGCGAACTTGACCAGTCGTGTCCCCATCCCGGCTCAGGCTAGGGCATCGGTCCCGGGGAGTCCGCAGGACGCGCGTCTACGATGGCCGGATGCATGTCCCCGGAGGCGGGTACGACCTCCACACCCACTCGCTCGTCTCCGACGGCACCGAGCCGCCCGAGGTGCTCGTCCGCGCGGCCGCCTCGGCCGGTCTCGACGGCGTCGCGCTGACCGACCACGACACCACCCGCGGCTGGGCGGCGGCGATCGCCGCGGCCGAGGAGGCGGGCATCGACCTGCTGCCCGGGATGGAGCTCTCCTCGAGGGTCGGCTGGGCGAGCGTGCACGTGCTCGCCTACCTCCCCGATCCGGAGGACCCCGGCCTCGTGGCCGAGACCTCGCGGATCCGCTCGGAGCGCTCGCACCGCGCGCAGGCCATCGTCGCGGCGATCGCGGCCGACTACGACCTCACCTGGGACGACGTGCTGGCGCAGACCAGCCCCGGCACCACGATCGGGCGCCCGCACATCGCCGACGCCCTGGTCGCCCGCGGGCTCGCGACCGACCGCTCGGCGGCGTTCGCGGGGATCCTCGACTGGCGTGGGGGCTACTTCCAGCCGCACTACGCCCCGGATCCGGTCGAGGCGGTGCGGCTCGTGCGGGCCGCGGGCGGCGTGCCCGTGATCGCGCACCCCGCGACGAGCACCCGCGGCATCGCGATCGAGTCGATGCTGCCGGAGCTGGTCGACGCGGGGCTCTTCGGCCTCGAGGTCGAGCACCGGGAGAACACCGCCGCGGGCAAGCGGCGGCTGCGCGAGTTGGCGGCGCGGTACTCCCTCGTCACGACCGGGTCGAGTGACTACCACGGCACCGGCAAGCCGAACCGGCTCGGCGAGAACACGACGGCGCGCGCGACCGTCGACGCGATCCGCGGGGCGGCGCGGGCGGGCTGAGCCGCGCCGTCGGCACGGCGGGCGGGTCTCGATACGCCGCTGCGCGGCTACTCGACCAGCATGGTCCGCCGCTGGTCGGCGGCGGTCGCGCCCGGCATGCTCCGCGGCGGTCGACGGCAGCCGCGCCACCGCATGCTGATCGAGTAGCCCGCGGAGCGGGCGTATCGAGATCCACCGCCGTCAGAAGCTTGCGCTGCTCAAGGCCGGGTCTCGATACGCTCCTGCGGAGCTACTCGACCAGCATGAAGCGGCTGCTACGCCGAGCCGTCCGGGCGGGGGCTACGGCGGCGCTGGCGGGTGCGGCGGCGGGGCTCGCTGTTGCCGTCGTGGTGCTCCTTGCTCTCGCTCGAGGGCGCCTGGCCGGTCTGCACCGGCTCGCCCTCGGTGACGGCGGGAGCGGTCTCGGCGGCGTCACCGCGGCTGCGGCGGCGCGGCTCGCGGCCGCCCTCGCGCGGCTCCCGCGGCTCGCGCTGACGGGGAGCGCGCTCGGGGCGGGCGTCCGCCTTCGCCTCGGCGGGGATCGGGGTCGGCTTCAGCCGGCCCTTCGTGCCGACGGGGATCGCGAGGTCCTCGTAGAGGTGCGGCGACGAGGAGTAGGTCTCGACCGGGTCCGGCTGGCCGAACTCGAGCGCGCGGTTGATGAGGGCCCACTTGTGCAGGTCCTCCCAGTCGACGAAGGTGACGGCGATGCCGGTCTTGCCGGCGCGGCCGGTGCGGCCGACGCGGTGCAGGTAGGTCTGGTCGTCGTCCGGGATCGTGTGGTTGATCACGTGGGTCACGTCGTTGACGTCGATGCCGCGGGCGGCGACGTCGGTCGCGATCAGGATGTCCTTCTTGCCGGCCTTGAACGCGGCCATCGCGCGCTCGCGCTGCTCCTGGTTGAGGTCGCCGTGCACGGCGGCGGCGTTGAAGCCCCGGTCGTTGAGCTCCTCGACGATGCGGGCGGCCGCGCGCTTGGTGCGGGTGAAGATGACGGTCTTGCCGCGGCCCTCGGCCTGCAGGATGCGGGCGATGACCTCGTCCTTGTCGAGCGAGTGCGCCCGGTAGACGATGTGCTTGATGTTCGCCTGCGTGATGCCCTCGTCGGGGTCCGTCGCCCGGATGTGGATCGGCTTGTTCATGAAGCGGCGCGCGAGGGCGACGATCGCGCCGGGCATCGTCGCCGAGAAGAGCATGGTGTGGCGGGTGGCCGGGGTCTGCGCGAAGAGCTTCTCGATGTCGGAGAGGAAGCCGAGGTCGAGCATCTTGTCGGCCTCGTCGAGGACCATCGTCTGCACGCTCGCGAGCGAGAGCAGGCGCTGACCGGCGAGGTCGAGCAGGCGGCCCGGGGTGCCGACGACGATCTGCGCGCCCGCCTTGAGCTGCTCGATCTGACCCTCGTAGGCCTTGCCGCCGTAGATCGAGACGATCTTGGTCGGCCGGTTCGAGGCGGCGAGCTCGATGTCCTCGGTGACCTGCACGGCCAGCTCACGGGTCGGCACCACGATCAGCGCCTTGACGCCGGGCTCGGGGTCGTTGCCGAGGGCCTGGATGAGGGGGAGGCCGAAGCCGAAGGTCTTGCCGGTGCCGGTCTTGGCCTGCCCGATGATGTCCTGCTTCTGCAGGGCCAGCGGGATGGTCTGCTCCTGGATGGGGAACGGCTCGAGGATGCCCTTGGCGGCGAGTGCGGCGACGATGTCGTCGTCGATGTTGAGGTCGGAGAAAGTCACGGAGTGAAGCGCCTGTCGTGTCGAACGGTCCACGCCCCTGTACGACTCGGGCGCAGGGTCACCGATCCAGCGCCGGTGACATCCCGGCGAGTCTACCGCCACGGGGGTCCTCGGGCCCGGAACCGCGGGCGGCGCGCGCTCTACACTGATCGGATGGCAGCCTGGTTCCGACGTCGACGTCCGCTCGGCGAAGCCCCCCGACTGACCCCGCGCGGAGAGTCGACGAGCAAGCGCGACCGCGTCGATCTGGCCGACCTGAGCCCCCAGCTGCTGCCCTACCTCGGTCAGGTGGCCTACTTGCAGCTCGCCGTCTTCGAGGCGCTGGCCCGCGGGGTGGCGGGCACGGACGACCTCGCCGACAAGGAGGCGATCTCGGCCGCCGCCGGCACCGCGCTGGCGAAGCACCACGCGGTCGTGGCCGAGCTGCGCCGGCGCGACGTCGAGCCGAGCGAGGCGATGGCGCCGTTCCGGCCGGCCATCGACACCTTCGAGCACCTCACCCGCGGCGCCGACCTGCACGAGACGCTGCTGTCGGCGTACATCACCGCCGGGCTGCTCGACGACTTCTTCATCCGGCTCACCGGCGGGCTGCCGAACGACGTCGGGCCGCGGATGGCGCAGACGCTGGGCGCCGACACCGGCGTCGACGGCCTGGTCGCGATCCTCCGCCGCGAGATCGCCGCGGACGAGCGCCTCGGCTCCCGGCTCGCGGTCTGGGGGCGCCGCCTGGTCGGCGACACGCTGCTCGTCGCGCGCTCGGCGCTGATGGGCTCGGGCAACCCCGACTCCGACGAGTCCCGGATCGAGCCGGTCTTCACCGAGCTCATCGCCTCGCACACCCGCCGGATGGATGCGCTCGGCCTGACGGCCTGACGCCTCGGCGCGGGTGTCGAACGGGGTCCGTCGCCTCCGGCTCGCGTAATCACCTCCGGCTCGCGGGATTCGCCCGTTCCCGCGTGCCCGAGGGAGATCCGCGTGCCGGAGCTCGGCCTGTGCCGCGCCTCATGCTGGTCGAGTAGCCCCGGAGGGGCGTATCGAGACCCACGTCCTCCGGAGAGTGGGTTCTGCAGACCCGACTCCCTGCGGTGGTGGATCTCGATACGCCCGCTGCGCGGGCTACTCGATCAGCATGGAGGCGACCGCCGCTGGCTGGTCGATCAGTACGGAGGACGTGCGCCGCCGCTGCGTCAGTCGTCGATGAAGCCGGGGACGTGGGCCAGGGTGGCGACGGTGCGGGCGCGGCCCCACTCGACGTGAGCGTGGGCGACGGAGACGGCGAGCGCGGCGTCGCCGGCGGCGATCGCCTCCGCGAGGCGCACGTGCTCGTCGTGCCGGACGCCCGGCTCCGCCTGGATGTTGGCGATGTTGAGACGGTTGCTGCGCTCGTCGAGCGGCTGCATCGTGGTGATCAGGAGCCGGTTGCCCGCGATCGCCTCGATCGCGCCGTGGATGCGGCCGCTCTCGGAGTGGAAGCGCGCGAGGTCGCCGGCGGCGAGGGCGGCGCTCGCGTCGGCGACGACGGCGGTCAGGGCCGAGGCGTCGGCGCCGCGGGCCACCGCCTCCGCGGCCTTGCGGGCCACGAGCGGCTCGAGCGCCGAGCGGATGTCGTAGAGCTCCTCGACGTCGCGCCGCCGGACGATCGAGACGACGGCGGTGCTGCGCGGGCGCACCGTGACCAGGCCGGCCAGCTCGAGCCAGGGCAGCGCCTCGCGGATCGGGACGCGCGAGACGGCGAGCTCGGTCGCGAGATCGCGCTCGCGGATCGGCTCGCCCGCGGGCAGCCGGCCGTCGAGGATGCGCGCGCGCAGCTCCTCGTACACCCGCTGCGACATCGTCTGCGCGGGACTCTTCGTCGGCATCGGCGCTCCTGTCGGTCTACCCGTTCTCCGTCCTCGAAGGGTAGCGGGCGGTGCAGGAGAGACCCGTCGGCCCTTGTAACGCCGTCTTCATCTGCCCGAAACACCCTGGCGCCGGATCGGATCTACCGTGATCGACGTGCCTCGGTATACCGAGCGCCTCCCTCGCCACTCCGCCGGAAGGACCCGCCCCATGAGCACCGTCACCAATCCGCCCCCCGCCACGACGATGGGCGACCGCATCGAGGCCGCCTACTCGCGCATCGGAGTCACGAGCGCGCACCTGGGCATCGTCGCGATGATCCTCTTCGGCGTCTTCTTCGACGCGATCGAGCAGAACACGGTCGGCGTCGCCGGCCCGATCCTCGCCGCCGACTGGGGACTCGCCGGCGCGCAGATCGGCCTGCTCAACACGGCGACCTTCACGGCGGTCGCGCTCGGCCGGGTCCTCGCCGGAGTGGTGATGGACCGGATCGGGCGGCGCACCCTCCTCGGCGCGAACCTGATGATCTTCGCCGTCGGCTCGCTGCTCTGTGCCTTCGCGCCCAGCTACGAGATCCTGGTCGCGGCGCGCTTCCTGGTCGGCCTCGGCCTCGGCGGCGAGATCGCGACGGCGGTCATCATGCTGGCCGAGTTCTTCTCCGCCAAGCACCGCGGCACCGCCGTCGGCCTGATCAACGTCGCCGCGGCCGGACTCGGCAACATGCTCGCCCCGCTCTTCGGCGTCATCGTCTTCTCGGTCTTCACCGGCGACGACCGCTGGCGCTGGCTCTTCGGCATCCTGGTGATCCCCGCCCTCGCGGTCGTGGTCTACCGGCGCGCGCTGCCCGAGACTCCCCGCTACCTCGCCGCCCGGGGCCGCGTCGCCGAGGCGAACACCGTGATCAACCGTCTCGCTCAGGGCCGGCTGCACCGCCCCGTGACCGACGAGGTGGACTACCTGGGCGGTGCCGCCGACCGACCCGTCACCGCCGTGAGCACCCCGCGCTGGACCGAGCTCTTCGGCCGCCGCCACCGCCGCACCACGATCGCCCTGGGCGTCGCGGTCTGCATGTCCTACGCCGCGCAGATCTCGATGCTCACCCTGATCCCGCTGATCCTCACCTCTCGCGGCTTCGACATCACCAGTGCGCTCTGGTATACCCTCGTGATGCAGTCGGGCTCGCTCGTCGGAGCGCTGGTCGCGGCGCTCGCCGCCCGCCGGCTGCCGCGCAAGCTCACGCTCACGGTCGCGGCCCTGCTCGGGATCGGCGCCGGTCTCGGCTTCGGCTTCCTCGGCACCACCGTCGCGCTGGTGCTCGTCTTCGGCTTCCTCTTCAACTTCTCGGTGATCGTGCTCAACACCACCATCTGGCTGTTCGCTCCGGAGCAGTACCCCACGCGCATCCGCGGCCTCGGCACCTCGGTGATCCTCGCCCTCGGCTCGCTCTCCGGCGGACTGTTCCCGCTCCTCGCCGGCGCCGTGCTCGACGCCTCGGGGGTCGGCGGGATGTTCGCCCTCCTCGCCGGGCTGTTCGCGATCTGCGCGATCGCCGTGCAGTTCCCGCGCGAGACCGTCGGCCGCCCGATGGCGGAGGACTGAGCGTGCAGCGCACGGTCGTCGTCGTGAATCCGAACACCTCGGTCGCGACCACCCGGCTGCTAGTGGCCGTCGCCCGCGACGCGGTGCGCGGGGAGGACGTCCGGATCGTGGGGGAGACGGTGGCGCAGGGGCCCTCGATCATCACGACGCCCTCCGCTCTCTCCGCCGCGGCGGCGCACGTGATGACTGCGGCTCGACGCGCGGTGCTGCTGCACGCACCCGACGCGATCGTGGTCGCCGCGTTCGGCGATCCGGGTGCCGCCGAGGCGGCGGAGGCCACGGGGCTGCCGGTCGTGGGCATCGGAGCCGCGGCCGTGCGCGCCGCGAGCGCGGGCGGCCGGCGGTTCGCGATCGCGACGACGACCGGCCGGCTCGAGCCGGTGCTCCGGGCGCTCGTCGCGGACGCGGGGAGCCTCGACGCCTATGCGGGCTGCTTCCTCACGGCGTCGCCGGCGGAGGAGCTCGAGGACCCGGACCGGCTGCACGGCGAGCTGCACGCCGCGGTGCTGCGGGCGCAGGCGGGCGGGGCGGAGGCGGTGATCATCGGCGGCGGGCCGCTCAGCGCGGCGGCCGAGCGGCTGGCCGCGGAGTTCGCCGGGGTGCTGCCGATCGTGGAGCCGATCCGCGCGGCGTTGGCGGAGGCGCTCGCAGCGACTGAGCGGGTCGAGGCGCTGCCGGCCTGAGGCCCCGGGCCCGGGAACGACGAAGGCGCGGGAGTCCGGGACTCCCGCGCCTTCGCGTGGTGGTGGGCGGCGCTCAGGGAGCGACGCGGTCCGGGGCGACCCGGCCGGCGAGCATCGCCTCGAGGGCGGCGTCGTCGCGGCGGGTGCGCGCCCGGCCAAGCGCGACGTCGGCCGCGAGGACCGCGACGGCCGCGAGGCCGAGCGCGAGGATCCAGATCAGTCCGCCGTCCCAGGGCAGACCGGCCCAGGTCAGCGCGACCCAGACGACGGCGGCGACGACGCCGCCGAGCGCGGGGATCAGCACCGACCCGTGCAGGTGCCGGTGCGGCAGCCCGTAGCGGGCGGCGAGGCCCAGGAGGATCCCGCCGAGCGTGACGAAGAGGAGCTCCACGACGTGACCGTGCGGGAGGGGCTAGGCGACGAAGCCGACGCGGCGCGACTCCTCGGAGCCGACCTCGACGAAGGCGATGGTCTCGGTGGGGACGATGTAGATCTTGCCCTTCTCGTCGCGCAGGCGGAGGACCTTGGCGCCCGCCTCGAGCGCGGTGGTCACCGTCTTCTCGACCTCGGCCACGGACAGCGAGGACTCGAAGTTGAGCTCGCGCGGGGTGTTGACGATTCCGATACGGATTTCCACCAGCAGTGCCTTTCGGGAGGGGACGTGGCTGTCAGGATACGGGACCAGGCGGCGCGGCCGACGCCGGTTTCGCGCTGAGCGGACCCGGCCCGGGAGGGGCCGCCCGAGGGCGCTCGGCAGTGTCGGCGGTCTTCGTTAGCGTGGTCGCGTGAGCGCTCCTCGAACCCCGGCACCCGCCTCCGACGAGGCTCCCGCTCGCGACGGCTCGGCCGGCGAGGGGCTCGTCCTCGACCCGTCGCAGCGCGCCGTCCTCGCCCTGCCGGACGGCCGCAGCGCCGCGGTGCTCGGCGCCCCCGGCTCGGGCAAGACCCGCACGATCGTCGAGCTCGTCGCCGAGCGCGTGCTCGAGCGCGGCTACGAGCCGGAGTCGATCGCCGTGCTCGCCGCCAGCCGCACCGCCGCGACGGCACTGCGCGACGTGCTCGCGCTGCGGCTCGGCGTCCCGACGCGGGGGCCGCTGGCGCGGACCGCCACTTCGCTGGCCTTCGAGGCCGTGACCGCCGCCGCCAAGGAGCTCGGGATCGACCGGCCGACCCTCCTCACCGGCGGCGAGCAGGACGTCATCCTCTCCGAGCTGCTCGAGGGGCACCTCGAGGAGGGCACCGGGCCGCGCTGGCCCGACGAGTTCAGCCCCGAGGTGCTGCGGCTGCGCACCTTCCGCACCGAGCTGCGCGAGTTCGGGATGCGGGCCACCGAGCACGGCCTCGACACCGCCGCGATCCGCCGGCTGGCCGTGGACGCGGACCGCGGCGAGTGGTCGGCCGCCGCCGCCGTGCTCGAGGAGTTCCGCGACGTCGTCGACTGGATGTCGCCGCAGGCGGGGACGAAGCTCGACGCCGCCGAGTTCGCGGCCTTCGCGGCCGAGACGATCCGCGACGGCGGCGGGGGCGAGCGGATCCGGGCGCTCCGCCTCGTCCTCGTCGACGACATGCAGGAGGCGAGCGAGTCGACGGTCGTGCTGCTGCGAGCCCTCGCCGCGCGCGGCGTCACCGTGCTCGCGTTCGGCGACCCGGACGTCGCGACGAGCGCCTACCGCGGCGCCGCCTCCGACACCCTGGGCCGCTTCGGCCCGGCGATCGGCGTGAGCGACGCCGAGACGCTGGTCCTCGGCCGGGTGCACCGGCACGGCGCGGCCCTGCGCGCGCTCGTCTCCGCGGCGACCCAGCGGATCGGCACGGCCGCGGCCGGTCGGCAGCGCGCCGCCGAGGCCCCCGCCGACGAGGAGGGGGCGCCCACCCCGCTGCTGGTGCTGCACGCTCCGACGGCGGCGCGCGAGGCGGCGACGGTGGCGCGACTGCTGCGCGAGCGGCGGCTCCGCGACGACGTGCCGTGGCGCCGGATGGCCGTCGTCGTCCGCTCCGGGGCGGCCGTCCAGCCGCTGCTGAAGGCGCTCGCCGTCGCCGAGGTGCCCACCCGCTCCGTGCTGGCCGGTCGCGCCCTGCGCGACGACCACGCCGCGCGGGCGCTGCTCGTGCTGGTCGGCGTCGCGGTCGGCGAGCGGCCGCTCGACGCGGAGCTGGCGGCGGAGCTGCTGCTCGGCCCGTTCGGCGGCGTGGACCGGCTCGGACTCCGGCGGCTGCGGCTGGCCCTCCGCGCCGAGGAGCTCGCGGGCGGGGGGATCCGCGCGAGCGATCCGCTGCTGGTCGAGGCGCTGGAGGCGCCGGGACGCTTCGCCACGATCGACTCGGGCCCGGCGCGCCAGGCCGAGCGCCTCGCCGTCACGATCGACCGGGTCCGCCGGCTGCACGCCGAGCAGGGCTCGATCGAGGAGCTGCTCTGGTCGGCCTGGGAGTCGAGCCGCGTCGCCTCCTCCTGGCGCGAGCTGGCGCTCGGCACCGGACTCACGGCGGCCGAGGCGAACCGCAACCTCGACGGCGTCGTCGCGCTCTTCAGCTCGGCGCGGCGCTTCGTCGAGCGGGCGCCCGGCCACTCGGCCATCGGCTTCGTCACCGAGATCCTCGAGGCGGAGGTGCCGGAGGACACGCTGGCGCCGCGCTCGGTCGAGGACGCGGTGCTGATCGGCACGCCCTCCTCCGTCGTCGGCCTCGAGTTCGACGTGGTCGTGGTCGCGCGGCTGCAGGACGGCGTCTGGCCGAACCTGCGCCAGCGCGGCTCGCTGCTCGACCCGGACGGGCTGATCCGGCACGCGCGCGGCGAGGGCGACCTGCCGCTCGACGGCCGGAAGGCCACTCTCGACGACGAGCTGCGGATGTTCGCGCTCGCCGCCTCCCGCGCCCGGCGCCAGCTCGTGCTCAGCGCCGTCGCGGGCGAGGACGAGACGCCGTCCCTCTTCTTCCGGCTCACGCCGCCCGACGCGCCGCGCCTCGATGCGGCGTCGGCTGTGCCGCTGACCCTGCGCGGGGCGGTCGCGGGGCTCCGCCGGACCGCGACGACGCCGAACTCGGCCGAGGCGCCCGGTGCGATCCGGGGGCTGCGAGCGCTCACGCTGGCCGAGGTGCCCGGTGCCGACCCTGCCTCCTGGTACGGCGTCCTCGAGCCCTCCACCACCGAGCCGCTCTTCGACCTCGACGATCCGGAGCGGCCGGTCTCGGTCTCGCCCAGCCGGCTCGAGGCGTTCGAGCGCTCGCCGCTCGACTGGTTCGTCGACGCCGTGTCGGGCTCGACCACGAGCACCGCGATGGGGGTCGGCACGCTCGTGCACTGGGTTCTCGAGAACGCGGCGAGCACCGAGCCGGAGGCGCTCTGGGCCGAGCTGGAGTCGCGCTGGCCCGAGCTGGTCTTCGAGTCGCCCTGGCTCGGCGAGCGGCAGCTGCGGGTGACCCGGCGCCTGGTCGACGGCCTCGCCGCCTACCTGGCCGACTTCGAGCGCAGCGGCGGAGCGGTGCTCGGGCGCGAGCAGCAGTTCGAGATCGACGTGCCGCCCGCCCGGATCCGCGGCTCGATCGACCGCGTCGAGCGCGCGCCGGACGGCTCGGTCGTGATCGTCGACCTCAAGACCGGCAGGAGCACTCCGCGCCAGGCCGACATCGCCGAGCATGCGCAGCTCGGCAGCTACCAGCTCGCCGTCGCCAGCGGCGCGATCGAGGCGGCCGGCGCGGACGAGGGCGGCGGCGCGAAGCTGCTCTTCGTCGCGAAGGGCGTCCGCGGGTCGCTCTACCGCGAGGTGGTCCAGCCCCGCTTCGGCGAGGAGGAGCTCGAGGCGCTGCGCGAGCGGGTCCGCGCCGCTGCGCGGGGGATGGCCTCGGCCGGCTTCTCGGGGCTGCTCGACGCGGTCCCCTTCTCCCCGGGTGACGCGCTGCGGTACCGGATCCACGCGGTGCCGGAGGTCTCGGGGGACGGTCGGCTGGCGCTCGACGAGGTCGAGACGGACGAGGAGGAGACCGCGGCTCCCGAGGACTCGTCCCTGGACGCCGCCGACCCCGACCCCGCCGCCGACTCGGATCCCGCCGCCGACCCCGCTCGGGCCGCCGACCCCGCTCCCGACTCCGCCGCGACCCCCGAGGACGGACCCCGCCCGTGATCGACGCCCTGACCATCGCCGAGGCCCTCGACCTCCGCCCGCCCACCGTCGAGCAGCGCGCCGTCATCGAGGCGCCGCTCGCCCCGGCCCTCGTCGTCGCCGGCGCCGGCAGCGGCAAGACCGAGACGATGGCGAACCGCGTGCTCTGGCTGCTCGCCAACGGGCTCGCCGCTCCCTCCGAGGTCCTCGGCCTCACCTTCACCCGCAAGGCCGCCGCCGAGCTCGGCGAGCGGATCGGCCGCCGGATCGACCAGCTGGGGGCCGCGGGCCTGCTGCCGCTGCGCGAGGGCCAGACCGAGCCCGACCCGTTCGAGGCCGCCACCGTCTCGACCTACAACGCCTTCGCGAACACGATCTTCCGCGACAACGCGGCGCTGATCGGGCGCGAGGGCGACGCGACCGTGCTCTCGGAGGCGTCCGCCTGGCACCTCGCGCGCGGGGTCGTCGCCGACACCGCCGACCCGCGCATCCTCGAGGTCGAGGCGAGCATCGACCGCCTGACCGACCTCACCGTCGCGCTCGCCCACGACCTCGCGGACAACCTCGCCGACCCGGCCGAGGTCGCGGGCTTCGCGGAGGACTTCCTCCGCCTCGGCGAGCTGCCCCGCGGCTCCAGCGGCTCCGGTCTCTACCGCGAGCTCGAGAAGGCGCTGCAGGCCGTCGGCGCGCTGCCGGTGCTGACGGCGCTCGCCGAGCGGTTCCAGGAGGCGAAGGCCGAGCGCGGCTTCGTCGAGTTCTCGGACCAGGTGGCGCTCGCGCTGCGGATCATCGAGCGCGTGCCCCGCGTCGTCGACGAGCACCGCGCCCGCTACCGGGTCGTGCTGCTCGACGAGTACCAGGACACCTCGGTGCTGCAGACCCGCCTGCTCGCCCGGCTCTTCGCCGAGCAGGGCGTGATGGCCGTGGGCGATCCGCACCAGTCGATCTACGGCTGGCGCGGCGCGAGCGCGGAGGGCCTCGGCCGCTTCGCCCTCGACTTCGGCTCCGCGGCGCGCTTCTCGCTGTCCACCAGCTGGCGGAACGGGCACGGGGTCCTCGCCGCGGCGAACGCCGTCGTCGCACCGCTCACCGCGGGCAGCGCCGTGCCGGTCGACCGCCTCGCCGCCGGACCGGGCGCCTCCGACCACGCCGTCGAGCTCACCTTCCCCGAGACGATCGAGGACGAGGCCGACGACGTCGCGCGCTGGTTCGCCGGCCGCCTCGCCGAGAACGCCGAGCGCGGGGAGGCGCCGCCGTCGGCCGCGGCGCTCTTCCGCGTCCGTGCGCACATGGACCGCTTCGCCGCCGCGCTCTCCCGGCACGGCGTCCGGTACCACATCCTCGGCATCGGCGGCCTGCTGCGGCAGCCCGAGATCGCCGACCTCGTCGCCGCGCTGACCGTGGTGGAGGACCCGGCGGCGGGCAGCGAGCTGGTCCGCCTCCTGGCCGGCGCACGCTGGCGCCTCGGCGTCCGCGACCTGCGCGCCCTGCGCGATCTCGCCTCCTGGCTCGCGTCGCGCGACCACGCGCACCGCCTGCTGCCCGAGGAGGTGCGCGAGCGGATGCGCGCCTCGGTCACCGAGGGCGAGGGCGGCTCGATCATCGAGGCCCTCGACTTCATCGCGTCGCGACGCCCCGGAGAGGACGGCCGGCTCGACCACTCCGCGCTGTCCTCGTTCAGCGACGCGGGCCTGCTCCGCCTGCACGACGCCGGCACGCTCTTCGCCCGCCTCCGAGCCCGGGCCGGCCTGGACCTCCTCGACTTCGTCACGCTGGTCGAGCAGGAGCTCGGCCTCGACATCGAGGTGGAGGCCAACGAGTCGCGCAGCGACGGCCGCGCCAATCTCGAGGCGTTCCGCGAGGCGGTGTCCGGCTACCTGCAGACCGACGACCGCGGCGCGGGCACCGGCTCGTCGCTCCGCGGCTTCCTCCGCTGGCTCGTGCTGGCGGACAAGCGCGACGGCCTCGCGCCTCGGCCCGAGGACCCGGAGCCCGGCACCGTCCAGCTGCTGACGATCCACGGCTCGAAGGGCCTGGAGTGGGACCTGGTCGCCGTGCCGCGGATGGTCGACGGCGAGCTGCCCGGCACTCCGGTCGAGGGCTTCCGCGGCTGGGTGCGCCTCGGCGCGATGCCCTACGCCTTCCGCGGCGACGCCGCCGAGCTGCCGGACCTCGCCTGGCGCGGCTGCGCGACGCAGAAGGAGGTCGTCGACGCGATCGCCGACTTCGGCGACACCCTGCGCGAGCGCAACGAGTCCGAGGAGCGCCGGCTCGCCTACGTCGCGGTCACCCGGGCCCGGCACCACCTGCTGCTCAGCGGCTCGTGGTGGGCGGGGCAGGCGAAGCCGCGCGGACCCGGCGTCTTCCTCCGTGATCTCGCCGAGGCGCGCACCCTCCCGGAGCTGCCGGTCGAGCCGTCGAACCTCGAGAACCCGCTCGAGCAGGCGCCGCGCACCTTCCACTGGCCGCACGACCCGCTCGGCGCCCGCGGCGACCGGGTGCGCGCGGCGGCCGAGCGCGTGCGGGTCGCCGATCCGGCGCTGCTCGGCGCTCGCGGCGCGGACATCCGCCTGCTGCTCGCCGAGCGCGCCGTGCGCCTCGCGGGCGGCGAGCGCGTCGGCCTGCCGACCCGCATCCCGGCCTCGCGGTTCAAGGACATCGTCAGCACGCCCGCCGAGGTCGTCGCGCAGCTGCGCCGGCCGATGCCCGAGCGGCCGTACCGGCAGACCCGGCTCGGCACCACGTTCCACTCCTGGGTGGAGAACCGCTTCGGCATCCAGGGCGAGGCGGAGTCGGTCGACACCTTCCCGGACGAGCTCGACGACGGCGGGGCGACCGCGGCCGGAGCGGAGGGGGAGCAGCTCGCCCGCCTGATCGAGACGTTCGAGCGCTCGGAGTGGGCCGACCGCCGCCCCGAGGCGGTCGAGATCGAGATCCACCTCCAGCTGGCCGGGCACGTCGTCGTCTGCAAGCTCGACGCCGTCTACCGGACGGAGGAGGGCTTCCAGATCGTGGACTGGAAGACCGGCCGCGCCCCGAAGGACGCGGCCGATCTCGAGCTCAAGCAGTTCCAGCTCGCGCTGTACCGGCTCGCCTACTCGCGCTGGAAGGGCGTGCCGCTGGAGAGCGTCGACGCGGTGTTCTACTTCGTCGCCGACGACCTCGTGCTGCGGCCCGAGCGCTTCTACTCGGAGCGCGAGCTCTCGGAGTCGCTCTCCTCGGCGACGGGGGCGAGCCCGCGGCCGTGAGCGGAGGAGCCGGTCCGCGCGCCAGGCGTGCGGTTCAGCAGCTCCTCGACCTCGGAGACCTCGAGCACCGGTCCGGTGTCGGTCGACAGCGGCGCGGACAGATCGCCGAGCACGCTGTCGACCAGGAGGTCGAGCATGCCGACCGCGTCGTCGACGATCGCCGAGTCCTCGGTCTCGGTGCCGTGCAGCAGCCAGCGGGCCAGCTCGAGTTCGGCGTAGAGCTGAGCGCGCTGGCGGAGGGTGCGGTCGACCGCGCCGGCGCGCATCCGCGAGTACGCGGCGAACGCAGTGCCGGCCCCCGGAGCGCTGAGCAGCCAGTGCAGGTCGCGGGCCGGATCGCCCACCCGCAGCGCCGCCCAGCCGAGCACGGCGCTGACGGAGTCGCCGGAGCGGAGGAAGGAGTCGGAGGTCATCGAGCCGTTCACGACCGTCGGGTCGAACTGCCAGAGCGCCTCGTCGGAGGAGGCCGACTCCCAGCGCGCGACGAGCGCGGCGGGCACGTGGCCGGTGTCGGCGGCGCGCTCGATGACGGCGACCGTCTCGTTGACGCTGTCGCGGGCCGAGGCGACGGGCAGCCCCGCCTCCTGCACGAACGACGCCGGCAGCGAGTGGATCGCGCCGATCGCGCGTCCGACCGAGTCCGCGAGACCACTGGAGGCCTCGACGTCGTCGATCAGCACGCGGTCGCCCTCGAGGTACTCGTAGACGACGCCGCGGGTGCCGTCGAACGGCGTCTGCCCGATGCTCTCCTGCAGATCGAACGGCAGGCGGCTGCGGATGCCGGCGGTGAGCGCGCGCAGGGCGACGAGGTCGCCGAGCTGCTCCTGCTCGGCCAGTGGCGAGGTCGGCACGCGCACCACCAGGCGGGCGCCGTCGCGCGTGGTCAGCAGAGCGGAGTCGAAGTCCCCGTGCGTCGAGTGCGTGAATTCGCGCGCGGTCCGGACGTCGAGGCCCTCGACGGCCGAAGTGGCCAGCGCGGCTAGAGTGAGATGGGATCTGGCCATGCTCACCAGGGTAGGTCGCCGGGCGCCCGACCGGCCGGTCGCCACGCGCTGACCAGCCGATGCCGTCGAGGAGCCGCGCTCCTCCCGGCCGCAGCCCGGCCCGCCACCTCCTCGGCCCCGTACCGGCCGTCCCCCCGGCACCGCTTCGAAATGAGCCCGCATGATCCCGTCCTTCTCCGACCGCCTCCCGCTCGCCCGTCAGGCGGTCGACCGGGACTACCTCGCCCGGGCGCGTCCCGAGCTCTTCGACGAGCTGGACGCCGATGCGGCGACCCGGGTCGTCCTCCTGCGCGGCGACCGCGCCCTGGTCGACGGCGAGCGCCTCGCCCTGCGCCCCGCGGCCGACGTGCCGGCCGGCGCCCTCCGCCTCTACCTCGGCCGCACCACCGTCGACGCCGAGGGCGAGCCCGCGGGCACTCCCGTCGTCGCCGCCGTGCTCACGGACGAGCAGGCGAGCGCCCTCGAGCCCGACGACGCCGCCTGGGGCGCACTGCGCACCCTCGCCGAGCACCTCAGCGACCGCGATGCCGGCCTCTTCACCGAGGCGCTCGCGATGGTCAACTGGCACGCCTCGCACGGCTTCTCGCCGCGCAACGGCGAGGCCACCGTGATCGAGCAGGGCGGCTGGGTCCGCCGCTCGCCCGCCGACGGCAGCCAGGTCTTCCCGCGCACCGACCCGGCGATCATCGTCTGCGTCCTCGACGCCGACGACCGCCTGCTGCTCGGCTCCAACGCGATGTGGGGCACCGGCCGCTTCTCGCTGCTGGCCGGCTTCGTCGAGCCGGGGGAGTCGCTCGAGGCGGCGGTCGTCCGCGAGATCTTCGAGGAGTCCGGGATGCGCGTCGTCGACCCGCAGTACCTCGGCTCGCAGCCCTGGCCGTTCCCCGCCTCGCTGATGATCGGCTTCACCGCCCGCCTCGCCGAGGACCAGGCCCCCGCCGACCTGCTCCCGGACGGCGAGGAGATCGTCGCCCTGCGCTGGTTCACCCGCCAGCAGCTGCACGACTCGCTCGAGTCGGTGCTGCTGCCCGGCCGCTCGTCGATCGCCCGCGCGATGATCGAGGACTGGTACGGGGGAGCGCTCGAGAACGGCCCCATCGTCGCGTGACCCTGCTCGACGGACTCGACGAGGGGCAGCGCGAGGCGGCGGAGGCGCTGCTCGGCCCGGTCTGCGTCCTGGCGGGCGCAGGCACCGGCAAGACGCGGACCATCACCCACCGGATCGCGCACGGCGTCGCGACCGGCGTCTACACGCCGGCCCGCGTGATGGCGCTGACCTTCACCAGCCGCTCGGCCGCCGAGCTGCGCTCCCGGTTGCGCGTGCTCGGTGCGGGCGGCGTCATGGCCCGGACGTTCCACGCCGCCGCGCTCTCGCAGCTCGGTTTCTTCTGGCCGCAGCTGGTCGGCGGCACGATGCCGCAGCTGCTCGACGGCAAGGCGCGGCTGCTCGGCCACGCCGCGGAGCGGCTCCGGCTGAAGCTGGACACCGCGACCCTGCGCGACCTCTCCGCCGAGATCGAGTGGCGGAAGGTCTCCGCCCTCTCGCTCGAGCAGTACGCGGTGGCCGCCCGGACCCGTGCGCTGCCCGGACGGCTCACCCTCGAGCAGACCGTCGCGATGGTCGACGAGTACGAGGGGCTGAAGGACCAGCGCCGGCAGATCGACTTCGAGGACGTCCTCCTCGTCACGGCTGGGATGCTCGAGTCCGAGCCGGCGATGGCGATGCAGGTGCGCGAGCAGTACCGCTTCTTCGTCGTCGACGAGTACCAGGACGTCAACCCGCTCCAGCAGCGGCTGCTCGAGCTCTGGCTCGGTGACCGCAGCGACCTCTGCGTCGTCGGCGACGCGAGCCAGACCATCTACTCCTTCGCCGGCGCCCGCGCCGACTACCTGCTCGACTTCGGCTCGCGCTGGCCGGCCGCGACGGTCGTCCGCCTCGAGGAGAACTACCGCTCGGCGCCGCCGATCGTGCAGACCGCGAACCGGCTGATGCGCGGCCGGCCCGGCGCGCTCGTGCTGCACTCCGTCGCGAGCGCCCCCGCCGCCGCCGAGAGCCCGGAGCCGGCGATCGACGCCTACCCCGACGACGTCGCGGAGGCCAGGGGAGTGGCGGCCCGCGTCGCCGCCGACATCGAGGCGGGCGTGCGCCCCTCCGCCATCGCGATCCTCTTCCGCACCAACTCGCAGTCCGCGATCCTCGAGCGTGCGCTGCACGAGCGCGGCGTCGCGGCGCACCTGCGCGGCGGCAAGCGCTTCTTCGACCTGCCGGAGGTGAAGCAGGCGGTGATGCAGCTGCGCGCGGCCTCGGTCTCCATCTCCGGCGAGCCGCTGTTCAAGTCGGTCAGCGACGTCCTCCGCTCGCTCGGCTGGAGTGCCGAGCCGCCGTCGGCGCCGGGCGCCGTGCGCGAGCGCTGGGAGTCGCTGGACACGCTCGCCCGGCTGGTCGACGAGGCGCCCGCCGGCTGGAGCTTCAAGCAGTTCACCGACGACCTCCTCGCCCGCCAGCAGGTGCACCACGAGCCGGACCGCGCGGCCGTCACCCTGGCCACCTTCCACTCGGCCAAGGGCCTCGAGTGGGAGTCGGTGCACCTGATGGGCCTGACCGAGGGCCTGCTGCCGATCTCGTACGCGAGCGGCCTCGAGGCGATCGACGAGGAGCGCCGGCTGCTCTACGTCGGCATCACCCGCGCGCGTCAGCGGCTGCGGCTCTCCTGGTCGCAGTCGACCGTGGGCCGGGTCACGCGGCGGGAGCCGTCGCGCTTCCTCGCAGAGATCGGCACGCGCACCCGCGGTGCGGCTCCAGCCGCCGCTCGCTGAACGAGCCGGAGGCGTCGGAGTAGGTGCGCTCGACACTGCGCAGCCCGGTCCAGCCGGCGTGCAGCCGCCGGAGCGCCGCGTCGGCCGCCGCGACCGCGATCGCGGCACTGGAGAGGGCGGTGCGGGTCGAGGCGGTGGTGCCGAGGACCTGGATCACCAGTCGCGGCCACTCCGGGTCGAGGTCGATCCGGTCGCGGTAGGCGCAGTGCAGGCAGGGTCCGCCGCCCGGTTCGACGAGGGGGCCGATGCGGACCGCCTCGTCGCCGAAGACCACGGCCAGGTGCGGCACGTCGCCCGAGAGCCAGTGCGCGGCGCGCGCCGGAGCGACGGCGTAGTCGGCGACGAGCACCGCGAGAGCGGGCACCGTGTCCTCGGCGACCAGCTCGCAGCCCTCGCCGCGGAGCAGGCTGCGCAGGGCGTCGGCCGCCGAGCCGACGCCCTCGACGACCACCCGTGGCGGCGCGGGCGGATCCGGGTCGATGCTCCGCAGCAGCACCGGGCGCAGCGCGGCGAGCAGCTCGTCGACGCGCGCGTCCGAGGCGCCGGCGCGGGTCGCGATCAGCCGCGCCGTGCCCGCACTGGTGCCCACCCGCAGGGCGTGCACCAGCAGCTCCTCGGCGTAGCCGACACCCTCCAGAACGACCCGCGGGTGGTCGAGTCCGACCTGCAGCGCGGTCGCGGAGCGCCAGACGAGGGGGAAGCGGGGATCGAGCCGGAGGACCATCGGGAGATCATGGCCGAGAGCGGCCCGGCGGCGCGGGAGTTGTCCACAGGTCGTGGGCCCCTCCCGCGCCAGGATCAGACCGGTCGGTCTCCGGTGGGAGCGGTGCCGTCGTCGTCCGGACGGCCGCCGTCGGTGCCGGCCTCGGGCTCCTCGCCCTCCGGCGCCGCGGGCGTCGTCCCGTTCAGCAGCTCCTCGAGCGCGCGGTCCATCTCGTCGGGCTCCGGGGTCTCGCCTCGGGCCTCGGCGCTCAGGCGCGCGACGAGGGCCGTCGGGTCGTCGAGGTCGTCCGAGCCGGGCAGCACGTCGGGGTGCGACCAGAGCGCGTCGCGCGCCTCCGGACCGACCGCGTCGGTGACGGCCTGCCACATCGCGGCGGCCTCGCGGAGGCGGCGCGGCCGCAGCTCCAGGCCGACGAGCGTGGCGAAGGCCGACTCGGCGGGCCCGCCGGACGCGCGACGGCGGCGGACGGTCTCGGCGATCGCGCCGGCGCTGGGCAGGCGGGTGGTCGCCGCGGCGGTGACCACGTCCACCCAGCCCTCGATCAGCGCGAGCATCGTCTCGAGTCGGCCGTGCGCGGCGAGCTGCTCCTCCGTCTTCGGCGGGATCAGCGCGCCGGAGGTCATCGCGTCGCGCAGCTCCTCGGGGTTGGACGGGTCGAAGTTCTCGGCCAGCTCTTCGAGGCGGGTGGTGTCGATCGTGATGCCGCGGGCGAAGTCGGTGATCTGCGAGATCAGGGCGAGCCGGACCCACTTGCCGTGCCGGAAGAGCCGCGCGTGGGCGAGCTCGCGCACCGCGAGGTAGATCTGCACCTGGTCGATCGGGATGTCGAGGCCCTCGCCGAACGCGGCGACGTTCTGCGGCAGGATCGCCGCGTCGTTCTCCTCGAGCAGCGGGATGCCGATGTCGCCGCCGGAGACGACCTCGGCGGCCAGCTGGCCGACCACCTGGCCGAGCTGGAGGGCGAAGAGGGTGCCGCCGATGCCGCGCATCATGTCCTCGGCGCCGGCGATCATCGCCTTCATCTCCTCGGGGGCCTGGTCGCGCATGACGCCGGTGAGCGCGTCGGAGATGCTGAGGGCGACCGGCTCGGCGAGCTGCGTCCAGACCGGCATCGTGAGCGAGATCCACTCGAGCCGGCTGATGGTGCGCGGGGGACGGCTCAGCTCGGAGACGTAGGCGACCTCGTCGAGCCAGAGCGCCGCGACGCCGAACGCGCCGTCGAGCGGGGCACGCACGGCGTCGGTCACCGGGACCGACTCGGCGCGCGCCAGCTGCTTCGCCTGCTCGAGTGCGAGCGACCAGTTGATCCCGCCGCCCGACTGCTGCATCGCGCTCTGCAACTGCGAGAGCAGGTTCTGCAGCGCGACCGGGTCGTTCGGCAGACCTGCGGCGCCGGCGAGCTGGCTCGGGTCGATCGGGCCGTTCCCCGAGAGGAACTGCCGGAGCATGTCGCGGAACTCGTCCTCCGAGCCGCCGCCCGGTCGGTCCGCGTTGTCGCCTTCGGCCATTCGGGGAGCCCTCTCTCATCGCACGGAGCCGGCCTCTGCACACCCGGTTCGGGCGACGGATCGTGACACGACTCCCAGTCGTGCAAGCTACGTTAGCCCGAGCGTCCGGAGCCACGACGTGAAGTCGACCGCCCGGCCCCGACCCGCTTCCGCCCGCCGCGAACACGCCGGCGCCGCCGCCCCGCACGTCCCCAGAGAGGCCCCCGTTTGCTGTTCTCCGTCGACCCGCGCCCCTCCTCCCCGCGCGGCCGGCGCGCCTGGGTCGGGCCCGCGGTCCTCTTCTCCGGCGTCGCGCTCGTCGTCGGGCTCGGCGTCACCCCCGCCCCCTACGTGATCGAGCAGCCGGGCCCGGTCTTCGACACCCTCGGCACGAGCGGCGAGGACGTGCCGCTGATCTCCATCCCGGACGAGACGACCTATCCCACCGAGGGCACGCTCGACATGCTGACCGTCTCGGTGGTCGGCAACCCGCAGAGCCTGCCGACCTGGATCGAGGTCGCGAGCGCCTGGTTCGACCGCACCAAGGCCGTCGTGCCCGTCGCGCAGATCTTCCCGCCGTCCTCCACGGTCGAGGAGCGGGACCAGGCGAACCAGGCCGAGATGACCGACTCGCAGCAGGAGGCGATCGCCGCGGCGCTCACGGAGCTCGGCTATCCGATCGGGCAGCGGGTCGCGGTCGCGCAGGTCCCGGACGACTCGCCCGCCGCCGGTGCGCTCGAGGCCGGCGACGAGATCCTCGCGGTCGCGGGGGAGCCGGTCGCCGACGTCCCCGCGCTGCGCGCGGCCGTGCAGGCCTCGGGCACGCAGCAGCCGGTGACCCTCTCCATCGAGCGGGACGGGGCCGAGCAGGACGTGCAGGTCACCCCGGTCGACAACGACGGCGCGGCCGTGATCGGCATCGTCGCCGGTGCGGCCTTCGACTTCCCGTTCGAGGTCGACATCCAGCTGGACGACGTCGGCGGGCCGAGCGCCGGGATGATGTTCGCGCTCGGGATCATCGACAAGCTCACCGAGGGCGCGCTGAACGGCGGCGCCTCCGTCGCCGGCACCGGCACCATCGACGCCGCGGGCGAGGTCGGCGCGATCGGCGGCATCCGCCAGAAGATGTTCGGCGCGGTCGACGCGGGTGCGCAGTACTTCCTCGCGCCCGCCGACAACTGCAACGAGGTCGTCGGCCACGTGCCCGACGGCCTCCAGGTCTTCAGCGTCGCCACCCTCGACGACTCCCTCGCCGCGCTGAAAGGCGTCGCCGCGGGCGACACCGACGCGCTGCCGACCTGCGACGGCGCGACCCCGATCAACTGACGGGTCGGGTCTCGATACGCCTCTGCGGGGCTCCTCGACCAGCATGTGCGGCCACCGAGTCGCCGAGCGTCCGCCGCATGCTGATCGAGCAGCCCGTGGAGCGGGCGTATCGAGATCCACCGCCCGGCCGAACCGCCCTGTCCGCTCAGGGCGGAGCCGCCGAGCCGCTCCCTGAGGGCGACGCTCAGGTCCCCTCGCTGGTCGTCGCCTACCATGGGGAGCCTCCCGTCACATCTCCACATCAAGAGGCTTATCCGTGAGTTCTGCAGCAACCGAAGCCCCGCCGCGCAAGAGACGGAGCGTTCTCGCCGTCACGGTCGTGGTGGTCGCCGTCCTGGTGGTGGCGTTCTTCGTCTTCGCCGGTCTCTACACCGACATCCTCTGGTACGACCAGCTCGGGTTCCTCTCGGTGCTGACGACGCAGTGGTTCGCCGCGGGCGGGCTCTTCGTCATCGGCTTCGTCGCCATGGCCGTCCCGGTGTTCGTGAGCCTGACGCTCGCCTACCGGCTGCGCCCGGTCTACGCGAAGCTCAACTCGCAGATCGACCGCTACCAGCAGGTCGTCGAGCCGCTGCGGCGCCTGGCCACCTTCGGCATCCCGGCGGTCCTCGGCCTCTTCGCCGGCGTCTCCTCCTCCACCCGGTGGCAGACGAGCCTGACCTTCTGGAACCGCACGCCCTCGGGCGACGTCGATCCGCTGTTCGGCCTCGACACGTCCTTCTACCTCTTCGAGCTGCCCTTCTACCAGAGCATCGTCGGCTTCGCCTCGGCCGTGCTCATCATCTCGGCGCTCGCCACCCTCGCCACCGGCTACCTCTACGGAGCGATCCGGATCAACGGCCGCGAGATCCGCATCTCGAAGTCCTCGCGCATCCAGCTCGCGATCATCGCGGCGCTCTACCTGCTCGTGCAGGCGGTCAGCCTCTGGCTCGACCAGTACGCGACCCTCAGCCGCCAGGGAACCCGGATCACCGGCGCGACCTACGCCTCCGTGAACGCGACGATCCCCGGCCTGCAGATCCTCGCCGCCATCTCCGCGCTGATCGCCGTCCTCTTCATCATCACGGCCTTCGTCGGCCGCTGGCGCCTGCCCGTCATCGGCACCGCGCTCCTCATCGTCGCGAGCCTGCTCGTCGGCTCGCTCTACCCGTGGGTCGTCCAGAAGTTCCAGGTGGAGCCGAACGAGCGCACGCTCGAGTCGACGTACATTCAGGACAACATCGACATGACGCGGCAGGCCTACGGCGTCTCCGACGTCCAGGTCATCCCCTACGACGCGACGACCGATGCCGAGCCGGGCGCGCTCCGCTCCGACGCGGAGACCACGGCGAACATCCGCATCCTCGACCCCGCCGTCGTGACCGACGCGTTCTCGCAGCTGCAGCAGTTCCGCCAGTACTACTCCTTCGGCGACCAGCAGAACGCGCTCGACGTCGACCGCTACTCGATCGACGGCTCGACGCAGGACGCCGTCGTCGGCGTCCGCGAGCTGAACCTCAACGGCCTCGGCACCAACCAGACCTGGTACAACCAGACCCTCGTCTACACCCACGGCTACGGCCTGGTCGCCGCCTACGGCAACCAGCGCTCGTCCGACGGCGAGCCCGTCTTCATCGAGTCCGGCGTCCCGACGACCGGTGACCTCGGCGACTACGAGCCGCGGATCTACTTCGGCGAGAACTCGCCCGGCTACTCGATCGTCGGCGGCGACGGCGACCGCAACATCGAGCTCGACTACCCGTCGGGCACCGAGGGCGAGCAGCAGACCTACACGACCTTCGACGGCAACGGCGGCCCCTCGCTCGACAACGTCTTCAAAAAGCTCGTCTACGCGATCAAGTTCCAGTCCGAGCAGATCTTCCTCTCGGACGGCGTCAACGACCAGTCGCAGATCCTCTACGACCGCGACCCGGTCCAGCGCGTCCAGAAGGTCGCGCCGTACCTGACGCTCGACTCGGACGCCTACCCGACCGTCGTCGACGGCCGCGTCGTCTGGGTGGTCGACGGCTACACCACCTCCGCGGACTACCCGTACTCGGAGGTGCAGAGCCTCTCGCAGGCGATCGCCGACACCAACACGCAGCAGCAGTTCCCGACCGACGACGTCAACTACATCCGCAACTCGGTCAAGGCGACGGTCGACGCCTACGACGGCAGCGTGACGCTCTACGCCTGGGACACCGAGGACCCGATCCTGCAGACCTGGCAGAAGATCTTTCCGAGCACCGTGGAGCCGATCAGCGAGATGTCGGCCGGCCTGCTCAGCCACGTCCGCTACCCGGAGGACCTCTTCAAGGTGCAGCGCGCCGTGCTCGGCACCTACCACGTGACCGACGCCGGCTCGTTCTACTCCCGCGAGGCCGCCTGGTCCACGCCGAACGACCCGACCTCCGGTGGAGCGAGCACGGCCGCCGTCGGCGGCGGGGACACGCTGCAGCCGCCGTACTACCTGACGCTGCAGACGCCCGACGTCGAGACGCCGTCGTACTCGCTGTACTCCACGTACATCCCGGCGAGCACACCCGGCAGCGCGGCGAGCCGCAACGTGCTCACCGGCTACCTCGTCGCCGACTCGGACGCGGGCTCGACGGAGGGCGCGGTGGCCGACGGCTACGGCACGCTCCGGCTGCTCGAGCTGCCGAGCGACGACACGGTGCCCGGCCCCGGTCAGGTGCAGAACGCGTTCAACACCGACCCGACCGTCGCGAACCAGCTGGCACTGCTCCAGCGCGGCGACACGACGGTGACCCGGGGCAACCTGCTCACCCTGCCCGTCGGCGGCGGTCTGCTCTACGTGCAGCCGATCTACGTCAGCTCGAACGGAGACACGAGCTTCCCGCTCCTGCAGAAGGTGCTCGTCGCCTTCGGGGACGACATCGCCTTCGAGGACACCCTCGACGCCGCCCTCGACAGCCTCTTCGGCGGCGACTCGGGAGCGGACGCGGGTGACACCGGCACGGTGGTCACTCCGACCCCGACGCCGACCGACACGGCGGATCCGGGCACGGGCGGCACCGGGACCGGCGACACGGGCACCGGCGGGACGGCTCCGACCGGCGACCAGACCGAGCTCCAGGCCGCGCTGAGCGACGCGAGCACGGCTCTCGCCGCCCGCGAGACCGCCCTGAAGGCCGGTGACCTGACCGCCTTCGCGGCGGCGGACGAGCAGCTCACCGAGGCGCTCCAGCGGGCGCTGGCGGCCGAGGGGCAGCAGTAGGCCGATGGTCCAGGTCGATCGTGGCGAGCACCTGCGTGCAGGGGAGTGGCTCGATCCGAACCGGGAGTACTGGGAGGGGCGTGCCGGCGACGGCGCGCCCCTCCGGGCGTTCGGGGCGACGGTGCCGACCGGGGCGCGGGTCCTGCACCTGCAGTGCGGTGTCGGGGGCGACGCGCTCCTGCTCGCCGAGCGGGGCGAGGACGTCATCGGCGTCGACTTCTCGATGCCGGCGATCCGGCTGGCCCGCGAGGCGGCGCGCGAGCGCGGTCTCGCCGAGCGGACCCGCTTCGTCTGCGCCAACCTCTACGAGCTGCGGCACATGCTGCCCGAGCCCGACGCCTTCGACGCCGTCGTGACGACCCTGGACGCGGTCGCCTGGCTCCCCGATCTCGAGGAGTGGGCGCGGATCGTCGAGTGGTTCGTCGCACCGGGTGGGACCGCGGTGATCGGCGCACAGGCGCGGCCGCGCGTCGACGACCCGGCGGTGCGCACCTGGGAGCGCTCGGCGGATCAGGTCGCGGAGGCTCTCCGGGCGACCGGTCTCGAGGTCGCCGCGAGCGCCCTCGACGGTGTCGCGTGGACGGCGACGAAGCCCGTCTGAGCCGCCGAGCACGGCACTGCCCGCTCCGGATGCCCGCTCGATTTGCATCGGTCCTGATCCCCGTGTAGTGTCTCTTCTTGTGCCGCGGGGTGGAGCAGTTCGGTAGCTCGCTGGGCTCATAACCCAGAGGTCGTAGGTTCAAATCCTGCCCCCGCAACAAGAAGACGGAAGCCGGTCGCGAAAGCGGCCGGCTTTCGTCGTTAACGGCGGCGTCCCACGGCGCTACGAGGCCGCGCCGATGACGCTCAGCACGTTGCCCGACGGGTCGCGGAACCAGGCGATCGTCGGTCCCCGCCCGCGCATCACGCCGTTCTCGTCGGTCGGCATCTCGCTGTCCGAGTAGATCTTGGTGACGACGCCGGAGTCGTTGAGCGCTGCGACCGCCGCGTCGACGTCCTCGACGGCGAAGTTGAGGATCGTGAACTCGGCCGGCACGTGGCTCGGCTTCGGGTAGGCGATGGCGCTCCCGCCGCCGGGCAGGGCGATGTCGAGGATCCCCATCGCGTTGACCGACACGTCCAGCCCGAGGACGTCGCCGTAGAACGCCCTCGCCGCCTCGACGTCCCGCACGCTGAACCCGCTGAAGGCCCGCTCGCTCCGGATCATGACCGCACTCCCGTCCGCGCAGCGCCGTCGCCGCGTCCTGCGCGCGACGCTACTCCGCCGGTCGGTGGATCACGAGGAGCACGCTGCACTGCGACTGCGACTGCATGCTGGTCGAATAGCCCCGCAGGGGCGTATCGAGACCCACCGTCGCCAGCAGTACAGCCCTGCAGACGCATCCTTCTGACGCCGGTGGATCTCGATACGCCCGCTCCGCGGGCTACTCGATCAGCATGAGGGGCCCGCTGCGCGGGCTACTCGATCAGCATGAGGGGCCCGCTGCGCGGGCTACTCGATCAGCATGAGGGGCCCGCTGCGCGGGCTACTCGATCAGCAGGAGCGGCCCGCTCCGCGGGCTGCTCGATCCGAGTGTGCCGGAGGCGCGTCCGCCCCGCATGCTGGTCGAGTAGCCCGCAGGGCGTATCGAGACCCACCATCGCCCCGCCGCCGCGTCGACCCCGAGTCGCTCGGTGTGTCGGCCCGGGGCGCACGCTATCCTCGTCCGGGATGCGAAGGGTGCTGGTGTGAGCGACGAACAGGTGGACGAGACCGCAGGAGCGACCCGGGACGGGTCCCCGAGCGAGGGGATCCACCTCACCCGCCGGAGCCGGCGGGACGCCGAATCCGCCGCACAAGCTCAGCGTCCGACCCCCCGCACCCGGCCGGTGCCCGTCGCCCCCGTCGCGGTGCGCACACCCGTCCTCGCGACGGTGGCGCCCGTCCGTCGGCGCCGCGGTCGCGTCCTCCGCACGACGGTCAGCACGGTCGCGGCCGCCGCCATCGCCGGCATGGTCGCCGTGATGGCCCTTCCCGCCTACTCCTTCGACCCCGCCCCCGACTCGCAGGCCGCGATCGAGGCCGCCGCCCGCATCCAGGCGCTCGGCAACCAGAAGCTCACGGTCGCGTCGACCGCCGTGCAGGAGCAGGTCATCCGCGACTCCTTCACCGCCCCCACCCAGGCGCAGCTCGACGAGGCCGCCGCGCAGGCGCGCGCCCTGGCCGCCGCCGCGGAGAAGGCCGCCGCCGATGCCGCGGCTGCCGCCGCCGCCGCAGCCGCCGAGGAGGCCTCCGGCACGTCCTCGGCCGCCGCTTCCCCGACCCGCTCGGGCGGCACCAGCAGCTCCGTCACCCCCCGCGAGGAGGGTGATGACTACCCCTGGCGCGACGCGCTGACCGACGACCAGGGCGGCGGCCTCTCGCCGCTGCGCTACTACTACCGCGAGTGCGTCGACTTCGTCGCCTGGCGCCTCAACCGCGACCAGGGCTCCACCGGCGCACCGTTCAAGTGGACCTGGGGCAATCTGACCCCCGGTGGCGGCAGCGCCTACGCCTGGGCCGGCCAGTGGGCCTCGCACGGCTGGGAGACCAGCACGACGCCCGTCCCCGGCGCCGTCGCCTGGTTCAACGGCAACCACGTCGCCTACGTGCAGTCCGTGAACGGCGACGGCACCGTCTCACTCGAGGAGTACAACTGGGGCAACGACCACGCGTACCACGCGCGGACGATCCCGGCCTCGAGCGTCCCGCTCTTCCTCTACCCGCCGAGCTGATGGCGGCGCAGCGCAGAGCCTCGACGCGCAAGGCCGCCCAGCCCGCGAGTGCGGCGGCCGTCGGCTTCGCCGTCGCGCAGTTCGCTCCGACCGACGACCGGGCGGCGAACCTCGCGGTGATCCGCCGCCTCGCCGGCGTCGCCGCTCAGCGCGGTGCGAGCGTCGTGGTCCTGCCCGAGTACAGCTCGTTCTTCGTCGATCCGCTCGGCCCCGAGCTCGTCGCCGCGGGCGAGGCGCTCGACGGCCCGTTCGTTCAGGGACTCGGCGAGATCGCGCGCGAGCTCGGCGTCCACCTGGTGGCGGGCATGGTCGAGTCCGTCGACCACGGCAAGCGGATCGCCAACACCCTCGTCGCGGTCGAGCCCGGGGGAACGGTCGTCGCCACCTACCGCAAGCTGCACCTCTACGACGCCTTCGGTCAGACCGAGTCCGACTGGGTCGCGCCGGGCGAGATCGGCGTGCCGCAGACCTTCGAGGTGGGCGGCCTCGTCGTCGGCCTGCAGACCTGCTACGACCTGCGCTTCCCGGAGGTGACCCGCTGGCTCGTCGACGCGGGCGCCGACGTGGTCGCAGCCCCCGCCGAATGGGTCCGCGGCCCGCTCAAGGAGGCGCACTGGCGCACCCTCGTCACCGCCCGCGCGCTGGAGAACACGATCTACCTCGTCGCGGCCGACCAGACCCCGCCGATCGGCGTCGGGACGAGCATGATCGTCGACCCCATGGGCGTCGAGATCGCCACGCTCGGCGAGGTCGAGGACGTCGCGGTCGCCTGGCTCTCGCAGGAGCGCATCGCCGCGGCCCGGGAGAGGAACCCCGCGCTCGCGCTGCGGCGCTTCGAGGTCCGCCCCGTCCGGGCCGGCCGCCGGTCAGCCGCGGCGCGCGAGTCCCGCTAGCCGCTCGGCCGCGCTGTCGAGCACCTCGAAGCGCTTGCAGAACGCGAATCGCACCAGCGAGCGGTAGGCGTCCGCGTCCTCGGCGCTGCAGAACGCCGAGACCGGCACCGCCACCACTCCGGCGAGCCCGGGCAGCGCCCGGCAGAAGGCGACCCCGTCGTCCCAGCCGAGCGGAGCCGCATCCGCGACGACGAAGTACGACCCCGCCGACGGCGACACCGTGAAGCCGGCCGCCGCGAGTCCGGCGGAGAGCACGTCGCGCTTGCGCTCCAGCGTCGCCGCGATGCCGGTGAAGAAGGAGTCGGGCAGCCCGAGGCCGACGGCGACCGCGCCCTGGAACGGCGACCCGCTGACATAGGTGAGGAACTGCTTCACCGCGAGCACCGCGGTGATCAGCGCGCGCGGCCCGGTGATCCAGCCGATCTTCCAGCCGGTGGTGCTGAAGGTCTTGCCCGCGGAGGAGACGGTGAGCGTGCGCTCCCGGGCGCCGGGCAGCGTCGCGATCGGCACATGGCCGCCGTCGAAGCGCAGGTGCTCGTAGACCTCGTCGGTGACGATCAGCGCGTCGTGCCGGTGCGCGAGCCGCACGATCAGCTCCCGGGTCTCGGCGGGCAGCACGGAGCCGGTCGGGTTGTGCGGGTCGTTGACGAGGACGACGCGGGTGCGGTCGGTGACGGCGGCCGTCAGCTCCTCGTGGTCGACGTGGAAATCCGTCCCCCGCAGCGGGACCGTGCGGTGCACACCGCCGGCCAGGGCGATCAGCGCGCCGTAGGCGTCGTAGTGCGGAGTGAAGGTGACGACCTCGTCACCGGGCTCGAGGAGCGCGAGCAGCGTCGCCGCGAGCGCCTCCGTGGCGCCGGTGGTGACCAGCACCTCGCCGTCCGGGTCGACCTCCAGCCCGTAGAAGCGGCGCTGGTGCGCGGAGACCGCCTCACGGAGCACCGGGAAGCCCGGCCCCGGCGGGTACTGGTTGAGGCCCGCGGAGATCGCCGCGCGCGCCGCCTCGAGCACCTCCTGCGGTCCGTCCTCGTCCGGGAAGCCCTGACCGAGGTTGATCGCCCCGGTGCGCGCGGCGAGCGCGCTCATCTCGCTGAAGACGGTGGCGGCGACCTCGCCGCTCGGGCCGAGAAGACCGGCGCCGGCGGCGGCGCGGGTCCAGGATCCGTGGATGCTCACCCCGCCAGTCTGGCGGCTGGAGCCCCCGCGGGCGCGTCGGCGGGCATTGGCGTGCCGCTCGCAGGCGCGTCATAAGGAACGCACAGGTTCTCTGGTCAAGCTATCCCCGCTTGGAAGGAGCACCACCCATGACCGAGAGTCACGACGGTCCTCGTCAGCCGGAGGATCCCCGCACGCCGGAGGATCGCCGCCACGAGGCGAACCAGCCCATCTCCGGCGAGCACACCCCCGGACAGCCCACCACCCCGCTGGGCACCGGAGAGCCGTCGTCGTCCACCGGGCCCACCGAGCCCCTCCCGTCCTACACGTCGAACTCGGCGGAGGGGAACCAGGCACAGCCGGTCCCGCCGACCCCGCGCTACGGCCAGTTCGCCCCTCCCGCCGCGCACACCGTGCAGAGCACCGAGCAGCCGCCCGTCGGCGAGCAGGGCTCGTTCGGCGGCGGCCAGCCCCCGGTCGGCCCACCCACCGCCACCAAGCGCCGCGCCGGTGTCGGCGTCGTCGCGGCCCTCGCCATCGGCGCGGTCGTCGGCGGAGTAGCCGGGGCCGGCGTCTTCGGCCTCTGGTCCGCCTCCAACGGAGCCGGCACCCGCGTCGTCTCCTCGAGCGGCTCGCAGACCATCACGGTGAACAACGCCGAGGACGCGACCACCGCGACCGCCGTTGCCGCGAAGGCCACCCCGAGCGTCGTGACGATCGCCGTCGCCGGCAGCTCCTCGTCCGGCACCGGCTCGGGCATCGTGCTCTCGAAGGACGGCTACGTCCTCACCAACACCCACGTCGTGACCCTCGACGGCCAGATCTCGGACGGCGCGGTCACCGTGACCACGCAGGACGGCCGCATCTTCACCGCGACCATCGTGGGCACCGACCCGACACTCGATCTCGCCGTCATCAAGCTGGCCGACGCGACCGACCTGGTCCCGATGACCTTCGCCGACTCGACCGAGGTCAACGTCGGCGACACGGCCGTCGCGATCGGCGCGCCGCTGGGTCTCTCCGGCACCGTCACCGACGGCATCGTGAGCGCGCTCAACCGGAGCATCCAGGTCGCCTCCTCCGCCGCCCCCGACGACTCGGGCGACAGCTCGAGCGGCAGCACCGAGAGCCCGTTCAACTTCGACATCCCCGGCCAGACCCAGCAGACGCCGGCGACCAGCACCATCTCGCTGCCCGTCATCCAGACGGACGCGGCGATCAACCCCGGCAACTCGGGCGGCGCGCTGCTCGACAGCGACGGCGAGCTGATCGGCGTCAACGTGGCGATCGCGAGCGCGGGGCAGTCCTCGAGCTCGAGCGGGCAGTCCGGCAACATCGGCGTCGGCTTCGCGATCCCGAGTGCCATCGCCGAGCGCGTCGCGAAGGAGATCATCGCGAACGGCTCCGCCACCCACGGCCTGCTCGGCGCGAGCGTCTCGGACTCCACCCAGGACGTCCTCGGCGCGAAGATCCAGGAGGTGACCAGCGGCGGTGCCGCGCAGGCCGCCGGCCTGGCCGCAGGCGACATCGTGACCGGAGTGGCCGGGACGCCGATCACGAGCGCCTCGGACCTCACCGCCCAGGTGCGCGCGCAGGCCGCGAACGCCGACGTGAAGCTGACCTACGTGCGCAACGGCAAGACCTTCGAGGTCGACGTCACGCTCGGCACCATGGCCACCAGCTGACTCCTTCCGCAGTGAGCGGCAGCCCCCGGGGATCCGTCCCCGGGGGCTGCTCCGCGTCCGCGGGGCGGTGCGCGACCCGCTGGTAGTGTGGGGCGCCCGCGTCCGGCCAGGACGCCCGGCCCCGCCTCACGAACTGGACCCATGCAGCCCGAGACCCCGACGGACGACCTCCCCGATCTGCCCGGCGTCTCCTACGTGATGCCCGTGCTCAACGAGGTCACACACGTGCGGGCAGCGGTCGACTCCCTGCTGGCTCAGGACTACACCGGGCCCTTCGACGTCGTCCTCGCGCTCGCGCCCAGCATCGACGGCACCGAGCGGCTCGTCGCCGAGCTCAGCGCGGCCGACGAGCGGATCCGCGTCGTGGCGAATCCCGTCGGCTCGACGCCGGCCGGACTGAACGCCGCGATCCGCGCCTCGCGGCACCCCGTCGTCGTCCGCGTCGACGCGCACTCCGTCCTGCCGCCCGAGTACGCGCGGATCGCCGTCGAGGCGCTGCAGCGCTCGGGCGCCGCGAACGTCGGCGGAGTGATGGCGGCCGAGGGGCTGACGCCGTTCCAGCGCGCCGTCGCCCGCGCCTACGGCTCGCGGATCGGCCTCGGCGGCACCCCGCACCACGTCGGCGGCGAGGAGGGCCCGGCCGACACGGTCTACCTCGGCGTCTTCCGCCGCTCCGCCCTCGAGCGCGCCGGGCTCTTCGACGAGCGCTTCAAGCGCGGCCAGGACTGGGAGCTCAACCGTCGGCTGCGCGAGGCGGGCGGACTCGTCTGGTTCACCCCGCGGCTCACCGTCACCTACCGGCCCCGGCCGTCGATGCGGGCGCTGCTGCGGCAGTTCCTCTCCACCGGGATGTGGCGGGGCGAGCTGACCCGGCTGTTCCCGGCCTCGCGGTCCCTGCGCTACTTCGCACCCCCCGTCCTCGTGGCGCTGCTCGCCCTCGGCCTGCTCGCCGGGGTCGCCGGAGCGCTGCAGGCGCTGCTCGGCGCAGCGCCGTGGCTCCTGCTCGGGCTCGTCGTCCCGGTCGGCTACCTCGCGCTCGTCGCGGCGGCCACGATCGCCGTCGCCCGCGTCGACGGACCGCGCGCCATGCTGTGGTTCCTCGTCGTGATCCCCGCCATCCACGTGGCCTGGGGCACCGGCTTCGTGCTCGGCTTCGCGGGCCTCACCAGCAACATCGCGGCGCACCGCCACCACCCCGCGGCCGACTCCGCCGCCGACTCCGCGAGGGACGCATGACCAGCACCGCCAGACCGCGATCGATCGCCGAGCTCCGCGCGGTCGCCCAGCCGCCCGAGGTCCGCGGACGGCGCAACGCCGAGCACTGGACGGCGTCGCTCTACCTGCGCCGCTTCTCGCCGTACCTGACCATGCAGCTGCTGCGCACCTCGATCTCGGCCAACGGCGTGACCGGGCTGATGATCCTCGTGGGCTGGAGCGCGGCCGCGGCGCTGCTGATCCCCGGGATCGGCGGCGCCGCCCTCGCGCTGATCCTCGGCCAGCTGCAGATGCTCGTCGACTGCTGCGACGGCGAGGTCGCGCGCTGGCGCCGCACCTCGTCGCCCGCCGGCGTCTTCCTCGACAAGGTCGGCCACTACACGACCGAGTCGCTGATCCCGATCGCGCTCGGGCTGCGCGCCGCCGGGATCCCCTTCGACGCCCCCGAGGACTTCCTCTGGACCTCGATCGGCCTCGCGCTCGCGCTGGTGATCGTGCTGAACAAGGCGCTCAACGACATGGTGCACGTCGCCCGGGCGAACGCCGGGCTGACGAAGCTCGCCGACACGAAGGGGGAGGCGACGCCGTCCTCCTCCGCTCTCGCACGCCTGCGCCGTGCCGCGCGGTTCGTGCCGTTCCACCGGCTGTACCACTCGGTCGAGCTGACCATGCTGGCCTTCGCCGCGAGCCTGGTCGGGCTGGTCGTCGGCGCCGGAACGGCCGACCGGGTGCTGGTGTCGGCGCTGCTGCCGCTCGCGCTCCTCGCGCTCGTCGGCCACTTCGTCGCGATCATGGCGTCCAAGCGTGTCCGGTCCTGAGCCGGGCGCGCTGCCGCGCGTCGGCGTCGTCGTCCTGACCCAGGGCACGCGGCCCGACGACCTCGCGGCCGGGCTCGCGAGCGTCCTCGCCCAGGAGGGCGTCGAGCTCGACGTCGTCTGCGTCGGCAACGGCTGGGCACCCGAGGGACTGCCCGAGGGGGTCCGCGCGCTCGCCCTCCCGGAGAACCTCGGCATCCCGGCCGGCCGCAACGCCGGCGTGCCGGCCGTCGCGGGGGAGTACCTGTTCTTCCTCGACGACGACGCGCGCGTGCCGTCGCCGAGCTTCCTCCGCGACGCGATCGCGCTGCTCGCCTCGCCCCGCCGGATCGGCATGGTGCAACCGCGGGTCGACAGCATCGACGGCACGCCCGCGCCCCGGCGCTGGACCCCGCGCATCCTCAAGGGCGACCCGCGCCGCTCCGGACCCGTCTTCTCGGTCTGGGAGGGCGCGGTGGTGCTGCGCCGCGACGTCTTCGAGCGGACCGGCGGCTGGGCCGCTCCCTTCTTCTACGCGCACGAGGGCATCGAGCTGGCCTGGCGGGTCTGGGACACCGGGCGCAGCACCTGGTACGCGGGCGAGCTCGTCGCCCAGCACCCGGTGATCCAGCCGACCCGGCACGCCGACTACTACCGGCTGAACGCCCGCAACCGGGTGTGGCTCGCCCGCCGCTCGCTGCCGGCTCCGCTCGCGCTCGCCTACGTCGGCTCGTGGACCGCGATCCAGTGCCTCCGCTGGCGGAACGACCGTCCGGCGCTCCGGTCCTGGTTCGCCGGCTGGCGCGAGGGCTGGACCGCCGACCCCGGGGAGCGCCGCATTCTGGCAGGCCGGACGCTGCTGCGCATGACGGTCGCCGGGCGTCCCCCGATCGTCTAGCATCGGGGAATCCGCCCCCCGCCGGGCGGACGCCCCTCGGAAGGACGACGGTGTTCGATTCGACGCAACTCCCCTCGACAGTTCTGCCCGGTGCAGTGCTGGCCGAGCCGGTACCCACCCCCGACGACCTGATCGCGGCCGTGCGCTCCCGCGTGGACGCCCTCGGCGGACCGGTCGAGGATCCGGAGTTCCAGTCTCGCCTGGACGCCCGCCTCCCGCGGCTGGTCGACCTGCTCGCCGCGGTCTACGCGCATCGCGACGACCTCGTCGAGCAGATCGTCGCCCTGGTCGAGCTCGCCGCGACCTCCTGGCAGGAGCGCCCGGAGGACCTGCGCGCGCTCGATCGTGCCCGCGGGCAGCACCCGGACTGGTTCCTCTCCAACAAGGCCCTCGGCGGCGTCTGCTACGTCGACCGCTTCGCCGGCGACCTCGCGGGTCTGCGCGCCGAGATCCCGTACTTCCGCCAGATCGGGCTCAACTACCTGCACCTGATGCCGGTCTTCGACGCTCCGGAGGGCGAGTCCGACGGCGGCTACGCGGTGTCCAGCTACCGCCGCGTGCGCCCGGACCTCGGCGACATGGACGATCTGCGCCTGCTCGCGGCCGAGCTGCGCGAGCACGGCATCGCGCTGGTCGTCGACTTCGTCTTCAACCACACCTCGAACGAGCACGAGTGGGCGCGGAAGGCGCTCGCGGGCGAGCAGCGCTACGAGGACTACTACTGGATCTACCCCGACCGCGAGCAGCCGGACGCCTTCGAGCGCACGACCCGAGAGATCTTCCCGGACGACCACCCCGGCTCCTTCGTGCAGCTCGAGGACGGCCGCTGGGTGTGGGCGACGTTCCACCGCTACCAGTGGGACCTCAACTACTCGAACCCCGAGGTCTTCCGCGCGATGGCCGGCGAGATGCTCTTCCTCGCCAACCAGGGCGTCGATGCGCTGCGGATGGACGCGGTCGCCTTCATCTGGAAGGAGCTCGGCACCACCTGCGAGTCCCAGCCCGAGGCGCACCTGCTGCTGCGCGCCTTCAACGAGGTCTGCCGGCTCGCCGCGCCGTCGCTGCTGTTCAAGTCCGAGGCGATCGTGCACCCCGACGAGGTGATCGAGTACATCGACCTCGAGGAGTGCCAGCTCTCCTACAACCCGCTGCAGATGGCGCTGACCTGGGAGGCGCTCGCGACCCGCGACGTCCGGCTGCTCGCCCAGGCGCTCGAGCGGCGGCACGCGCTGCCGGCCGGGACGGCGTGGGTCAACTACGTCCGCGGGCACGACGACATCGGCTGGACCTTCGCCGACGAGGACGCCGCCGAGCTCGGCATCGACGCGGCCGGGCACCGGCGCTTCCTCAACGACTTCTACACCGACCGCTTCGAGGGGACGTTCGCGCGCGGCGTGCCGTTCCAGGAGAACCCGCGTACGGGCGACCGGCGAGTGTCCGGGACGACGGCCTCGCTCGCGGGCGTCGAGGCGGGCGACCCCTACGGGATCGACCGGGTGCTGCTCGCGCACTCCCTCGCCCTCAGCACCGGCGGTCTGCCGCTGCTCTACCTCGGAGACGAGGTGGGACAGCTGAACGACCACGGCTATCTGGACGATCCGAGCACCGCGGGCGACTCCCGCTGGGTGAACCGCCCGCGGCGGCCCGCGGAGCGCTACGCCGAGCGCGAGACCCCGGGGGCCGACGCCGCCGAGATCTTCGGCGGGCTCCTGCACCTGATCGCGGTGCGCAAGCGGACCGACCTCTTCGCGGGCAACGCGCTCACGGTCTTCGACGCGGTCAACGACCACGTTCTCGGCTACCAGCGCCCCGGCGACGGCGAGGCCGTGCTCGTCCTGGCCAACGTCTCCGACGAGGCGCAGGAGGTCGCGCCGGAGCGCTTCGGCGGCTTCGCCCCCGAGGCGGTCGACCTGGTCACCGAGATCGCCGTCGACCTCCGCGAGGGCTTCCGCCTCGCCCCCCTGCAGTTCGTCTGGCTGCGCGTGACGCCGGCGTCCACCTCGCCGACCGAGTAGAGCGCAGAGCCGTGCTGGTCGAGCGGCCCCGCAGATCCACGCTGGTCGAGTAGCCCCGCAGGGGCGTATCGAGACCCACCGTCCGCCAGCTCGCGGTGCCATCCATGCTGGTCGAGTAGCCCCGCAGGGGCGTACCGAGACCCACGGTCGCACGGACTCCGGTGTGCAGAGCCGGCCTTCAGGCCACGGTGGATCTCGATACGCCCGCTGCGCGGGCTACTCGATCAGCATGGTGGTCGCTGCGCGGGCTGCACGATCAGCATGCTGGACACCGCTCCGGCTGCTCGATCGGCATGCTGAACCCCGGCTTGTAGCCTGGAGCGATGACACTCGCACCCCGCGCCGTCCTCTCCCGCCTGCTCCGGGACGCGACGCTGGCGCGCGGAGTGGCCCGCGATCTGCTCACCGCACGGCGGGCCCGCCGCGACGTCGCCCGCGAGCTCGCGGCCCGCGCGCCGCTGACACCCGGCGTGTTCGAGATCGGCGTCTACTTCGCCGACGGCGACATCAACCTCTACCAGCTGCGCCAGTGGTACGCGCCGCTGCAGGAGCTCGCGAAGACCCATCCGGTCGTCCTCCTCTCCCGGAACGCCACCGCCACCCGGGCGCTGCTGCGCGAGAGCCCGATCCCGGTCGCGCACGTGCGCTCCGTCGCCGACCTCGAGACCGCCATCGACGAGCAGCCGCTGCGGATCGTCCTCTACGTCAACCAGAACGCCCGCAACTTCCAGATGATGCGCTACGGGCGCCGCTGGCACGTCTTCGTCAACCACGGCGAGAGCGACAAGATGTACATGACGACCAACCAGTTCAAGGCCTACGACTACAGCTTCATCGCCGGCGACGCCGCGCTCGCGCGCCTGCGCCGCGTGCTCTGGGACTTCGACTTCGACAAGCGCGCCCTCGCCATCGGCCGCCCGCAGGCCGACCACGTCTCCGGCCGCACCCCGTACCCCGCGGACGAGCGGCGCGTCGTCCTCTACGCGCCCACCTGGGAGGGCGACCGCCCTGCCGCCGGCTACGGCTCGATCCGCACCCACGGCGTCGCGCTCACCCGCGCCCTGCTGGCCGACCCCGGCTACCGCCTGGTCTACCGGCCGCACCCGCGCAGCGGCGCCGTGGACCCGGCCTACGGGGCGGCCGACCGTGAGATCGTCGCGCTGATCGCGGCGGCGAACGCAGCGGATCCGGCGGCCCGGCACGTGCACGACACCTCCGCCGAGCTCGGCTGGCAGCTCACCGCCGACATCGCGGTGCTGGACGTCTCGGCCATGGTCTACGACCGGCTCGCGACCGGCCGCCCGCTGCTGGTCACCCGGCCGATCAGCCCGGCGGCCGAGGTCGACGAGTCCGGCTACCTCGGCGACGCGGAGTGGCTGCGCGCCGAGGACGCGACCGCGATCGTCGCCCGGCTCAAGAGCGTCGAGCACGACGAGGCGGCGGTCGAGCGCCTCGAGCGCTGGGTCGCCCACTACTTCGGCGACACGAGCCCCGGAGCCGCGACCGCCCGCTTCCACGCGGCGATCGAGCAGCTGCTCGCCGAGTGGGACCGGCACGCCGAGCTGCACCGCGACGACGCCGCCGTCGACGAGCACGATCCCGAGCGCTGAGCGGGCCGCCGGCCACCTCTCCGGCGCCCGTCCGTCAAGCCTTCTCCCGCGGCGCGGGCGGCCGTCCGCGCCCCGCTACGCTCGACGCATGATCACCCCGCGCGCCTTCGCCCGCTCCCGCCGGCGTGCCGCCGCGCCGGCCCAGCCCGTCGTCGAACCCGACATCGTGGTGTCGAGCGACCCGGAGCGACCGCAGTTCACCATCCGCTCGTTCCGGATCGGCCTGTTCGGCGGTCTCGGCGTGCTCGTCGCCCTCGTGGTCGGCGGGCTCGTCGTCTCGCTGAGCACGGTGCTCACCTACGTCTTCGTCGCGCTGTTCTTCGCCCTCGGCCTCGACCCGCTCGTCTCCTGGCTGGAGAGCAAGAGGATCCCGCGCGCGCTGGCGATCACGATCGTGCTGGCCTCGGTGCTGCTGATCTTCGCCGGGCTGCTCCTCTACATCATCCCGATCCTGATCGAGCAGCTCACCATCTTCGTGACGAGCGCTCCCCGGATCGTCTCCGACATCGCCTCGCAGCCGTGGGTGCTCGACCTGGAGCGGCAGCTCAGCGGCGTCGTCGACGTCGACTCGCTCATCGGCAACGTGCAGAGCTTCATCGGCAACCCGAACAACCTGCTCTCGCTCGGCGGCGGCATCCTCGCGGTCGGCAGCGGCATCGCGAGCGGCGTCACCGGCGCGATCATCGTGCTGATCCTCACCCTCTACTTCCTCGCCTCGCTGCGCTCGATGAAGTCGGTCGCGTACCGCTTCGCGCCCGCCTCCCACCGCCCGAAGGCGCGCGAGGTCGGCGAGGAGATCACCGGCGCGGTCGGCCGCTACGTCGTCGGCCAGGTCTCGCTCGCGGCGGTCAACGGCGTGCTGACCTTCATCCTGCTGCTGATCATCGGCGGCCCGGTGCCGGCGCTGCTGGCCTGCGTGGCCTTCCTCGGCTCGCTGATCCCGCTCGTCGGGACGATCTCGGGCGCCGTCATCATCTCGCTCGCCTGCCTGCTCGCCTCGCCGGTGACGGCGCTCGTCGCGGCGATCTACTATCTCGTCTACATGCAGGTCGAGGCGTACGTCCTCAGCCCGCGGATCATGAACCGCGCCGTGTCCGTGCCCGGCGCCGTCGTCGTCATCGCGGCGGTCGCGGGCGGCACGCTCGCGGGCGTGCTGGGGGCCCTCGTGGCGATCCCCGTGGCGGCGTCGGTGATCATCGTGGTGCAGAAGGTCGTGTTCCCGAGGCAGGACACCAAGTAGGTCCGTCCCGGGGCAGGACTGCGCGTCGCTTCGCGACGGCGCGGGGGCGGCTCGGGGCGCGTCGCTGCGCGACGGCGCGGGTGCGGTACCTCGTCGCGGCTCCTTCCCGCGCGCCTGCGGCGCGCCCGCCAGACCCGAGCCAGGAGCCGCGACGAGGCACCGCACCCGCGCCTCGTGCTCGGTCGGACGGGAGCGCAGCGTCGGCATGCCGGTCGGGCGGCCCCGCAGGGGCCCGTCCATGCTGGTCGAGCAGCCCCGGAGGGGCGTATCGAGACCCGCCGTCGTCAACCGGGAGGATCTGCAGACTCGCCTGCTAACGAAGGTGGATCTCGATAGGCCCGCTGCGCGGGCTACTCGATCAGCATGACGGCGCCGCATCCATGCTGGTCGAGTAGCCCCGGAGGGGCCCATCCATGCTGGTCGAGTAGCCCCGGAGGGGCGTATCGAGACCCGCCGTCCTCTGTGGCGCGGGTCTGCAGATTCGTCCTCCTATGTCGGTGCGGGGTCAGCGGAAGGGCGGCACCGTGCTGTCGACCGTGCTGGTGAAGGCGGTCGCCGACGCCGGGAGATCGGACACGGACCCGGGGGCCGGCACCGCGGGAAGGGTGCGGGTGACCAGGGGGACGGTGCCCGCCCAGACGCCGGGGGTCTGAGCGTCGTCGTCGGACGGGCCGGCGGCGCGGATCTTGAGGCTCGCCTCGGCGAGGGGAAGGCGGAGGACGAGGGTGGCGGCGATCTCGCGCGGGGTGCTCGGGCGGATCTCGGCGGAGCGGCCGGGGAGGAAGCGCTCGGTGAGCAGATCGAGGGCGCGAGCCTTGCCGGGGCCCTCGACGGCCTCGGCGCGGCCGAGGATCATCGCGGAGCGGTAGTTCATCGAGCTGTCGAAGGCGGAGCGGGCGACGACGAGGCCGTCGACCAGGGTCACGGCGACGGTGAGCATCGAGCCGCGCGCGGCCTCGCGCAGGAGGCCGCCGCCGCTGGAGCCGTGCAGGAGGAGGTCGTCGCCGTCGCGGGCGAAGAGGATCGGCAGCACGATCGCGGCGCCGTCGCGAACGACGGCGACGTGCGCGATCAGCGCTTCGTCGAGCAGGGCGTCCAGGGCGCCGCGGTCGAGGACCTGGCGGTCGCGGAGCCGGGTGACGCGGGTGCGGTCGGTGGTGTCGAGGGTGTCCATGGTCCGAGGATCGCGTCTGCACTGGATCTGCGAGAATGCCAGGGAGCCACGGGTCGAGTGGTCCAGAACGGGGGAGTCCATGGCGTCCGGTGATCTCGAGGTGCCGCTGCTGCTGCGGGCGCCGGAGCGCGGAGCGGTCCGCTCCGGGCTGGCCGAGGCGCTGCGGGCGGCGGTGCTCGACGGGCGCTACGGGGCCGGCGACGCCATCCCGTCCAGCCGAGTGCTGGCGCAGCAGCTCGGGGTCTCGCGCGGGTCGGTCGTCGCCGCGGTGGACCAGCTGGTCGGCGAGGGCTACCTCGTGGCGCACCCGCGCGCAGCGGTGACGGTGGCGGCCGACGGGGTGGTCGTGCCGATCCGGTCCCGGGTCGAGCGGGCGGAGGCGGCGGTGATGCCGGCGACGGTCCGGCTGGATCTGAGGCCGGGGCGCCCGGACACGCGCGATCTGGACGGGCCGGAGTGGCGGGCCGCCTGGCGGCCGGCGCTCTCGGCTCCGCCCTCGGAGCTGCCGTCGGCAGCGGGGCACGCGGGTCTGCGGAGGCGGATCGCCGAGCAGCTGCGGCGCTCGCGCGGGATCGACGTCGAGGCGGAGGACGTCCTCGTGACGAGCGGGACCGCGGACGCCGTCGCGCTGCTGGTGCGGGCGGCGGTCGCCGCGCTCGGCCGTCCGGTGCGGGTGGCGGTGGAGGACCCGGGCTACCCGGCGGTGCGGCGGCGGCTGCGCGCGGAGGGCCACGAGCTCGTGGGGGTGCCGGTCGATGCGGACGGCATCGATCTAGACGCGCTCGCGACGAGCGGCGCGGACGTCGTGGTCGTCACGCCCTCGCACCAGTACCCGACCGGAGGGCGTCTGGCGCTCGCCGCCCGGCTCGAGCTGGTGCGCCGCGCGGCGACGGAGCGGCTGCTGGTGATCGAGGACGACTACGACAGCGAGTTCCGCTACGTCGGCGCACCGCTGCCGGCGCTCGCGTCGCTCGATGGCGGCGGGGGAGTGGCGCACGTCGGCTCGTTCTCGAAGACGGTGTCGCCGTGGCTGCGGGTGGCGTACCTGGCGCTGCCGCCGTCGTCGTGGCTGCACGGGGCGGTGCGGGAGGTCGACGCCGAGCGCGACGCCTCGGTCTCGGGCCCCACGCAGGAGGCGCTCGCCGCGTTCATGGCGGGCGGCGGCTTCCGGCGGCACCTCACCCGCTCGCGGCGCCGCTACGCGCACCGTCGCGGGCTGGTCCGCGACTTCTCCGAGGCGATCGACTGGGGCTCGGCGCGCGGACTCGACGGCGGGCTGCACGTCGTGCTCGGGCTGCCCGCGCCGCTCACGGCGAGGGCGGTGGTGGCGGCGCTCACGGCGGAGGGGCTCCTCGTCGCTCCGCTCGACGACTACGCCCTGGCCGACCGCGCGGAGGAGGAGGCGCTGGTCCTCGGCTACGGCAGCGCGAGCGATCTCGAGCTGACCGCCGCGCTGAGCACGATCGACCGCACCGTCCGTGCACTGCTCGGCGGCGGTCCCGCCGTCCGTGGTATCCCTGGAGGATGACCGCCGACTCCGCCCTGCACATCACCGACGACGCCGACGCCGACGCGCTGCTCACCCGCGACCCGCTCGCCCTGCTGATCGGCATGCTGCTGGATCAGCAGGTCGCGATGGAGACGGCGTTCTCGGGGCCGCTGAAGCTCGAGCAGCGCCTGGCCGAGGAGGGGTCGTCCTTCGACGCGGCGGCGATCGCGGACTTCGACGAGGACCGCTTCTCGGAGCTGTCCCGGACGCCCCCGGCGATCCACCGCTACCCGGCGAACATGGCCGGCCGGGTGCAGACCCTCTGCCGCGCGATCGTCGACGACTGGGACGGCGACGCCTCGGCCATCTGGACCCGCGACGACCCCGACGGCCGCGAGGTGCTCGCCCGTCTCAAGGCGCTGCCCGGCTTCGGCGACCAGAAGGCCCGCATCTTCGTCGCCCTGCTCGGCAAGCGCCGCGGCTTCGAGGGCGCGGGCTGGCGCGAGGCCGCCGGCGCCTACGGCGAGGAGGACTCGTTCCGCTCGGTCGCCGACATCGTCTCCCCCGAGTCCCTGACCAAGGTCCGCGCCACGAAGCAGGCCGCCAAGGCCGCCGCCAAGGCCAAGAAGTAGAACGCGCGCGGCTCGCGGCTCGTGCTGGTCGAGTAGCCGTGCCGCGGCGAAGCCGCTTTGTGTCTCCGTGGTGGGGGAGAGGACGCGGCTGCGCCCCGTCATGCTGGTCGAGTAGCCCCGCAGGGGCGTATCGAGACCCACCATCACCAGCAGGACGGGTCTGCAGACTCGCCTTCCGACGACGGTGGATCTCGATACGCCCGCTGCGCGGGCTACTCGATCAGCAGGGCTTTCCCCATACGAACCAGGTGATGTCTTCTCGGAGACCCGCGATCGTCTGGAGGCTGAATCTCGAGACGCGCCCTGAGGCCGCTACTCGATCAGCAGGGATGCGGCGGCTCCGCGCTCTGCTGCCGGGCTCGACCGGTGAGATCGAGGACTCGACGTGATGCAGCTGCTCTCCGTGCCGATCCCCGCGCCCCCTGGTCCGAACCGCTCGGCGTTGGTTACCATGTCGTGTCTCCTTCCGGATCTCGCGATCCGGTCGGATGACTTCACCGGGCCGGGTGGACACGACTGAACGGTCGTCGGACAGTGTCCTTTCAGGTCACGTCCCCCACCCGGTCCGGCCCTCCGATCCCTCTGGACGCAGAGCGGAGCAGCCGCGGGCGGCGGCGTATCGAGACAGGCGGGAGCGTGCCGTGCCGGTAGCGTGGCGTTGATGCTGCCGTTCGACACCGCACGACTCCGGTTCCGCGAGATGACCGCGGCGGACGTCGATCTCCTGGCCGGATTGCTCGGCGACGCGGAAGTGATGCGCTACTACCCGGCCTCGAAGACCCGCGCTGAGGCCGCCGACTGGATCGCCTGGAACCGGCGCAACTACGAGCGCGACGGCTTCGGGCTGTGGGTCATCGAGACCATGGACCGCGAGTTCGTGGGGGACTGTGGCCTGACCTGGCAGAGCGTCAACGGCGTCCCCGAGCTGGAGGTCGGCTACCACGTCCGCTCCTCCCTGCAGGGGCGGGGCTACGCCACGGAGGCCGCGGCCGCCTGTCTCGAGCTGGCTCGACGGTGCGGCCTCGCGGAACGCCTCGTGGCGATCATCCATCCCGAGAACAGCGCCTCCCAGCGCGTCGCCGAGAAGATCGGGCTCCGCATCGCCGGTGAGGACCGTTGTCATGATCTGCCGGTCAGGACCGTCCTTACGACGCCTCTCCGCGGTGTTCGATCTGCGCTCGATCGAGGCTGAGCCGGTTCGAGTGAGTGAGGAGCCGCGAAGCGGCACGGCGAGCCCCTGCATCGTTCGGTGGGTGGATCTCGATACGCGCCCTGCGGGCGCTACTCGATCAGCATGTTGCGGAGGCGGACGCTCAGCCCCCCCCCATGCTGGTCGAGTAGCCGCGCAGCGGCGTATCGAGACCCGGGGAACCGGATCGCCTCGGCGATCCCGCTCGGCGGAGGTCGAGATCAGAGGCGGTCGGCGAGGGCCGCGATGAGGGCCGCGCGGTCGTCGCGGAGGATCGAGGCGCCCGCGCCGGGGACCGTGCGGACCTCCGCACCGTGGTCGGCGAGGACGTCGCCGAGCGAGGAGTGGCCCAGCGGGTCCTCCGGCAGCACGGCGAGCGTCGGCACCGGGAAGGCGTCGGGCGCGTCGGCCGCTCCGCGCGCCGTCAGTCCGGCCGCGGACTCCGGGTCCCAGAGCGCGTGGGCCGAGACGTCGAGCTCGATCTGCTCGTCGGTCCAGATCGGGTGGCGGTGGCGCAGGTCGTCGGCGTCGCCTTTCTCGACGTGCGCGATCGAGCCGCCGCGGCGCAGGGCGCTGCCGAGCCCCTTCGCGTCGGAGAAGGCGGGGTCGAGCAGGATCAGCCGCTCGGCGCGGTACTCCGGGGCGAGCCGCGCGGCGACGACGGCGCCGAGGCCGTGCCCGATCACCAGGTCGGGCGACTGCAGCACCGAGGCGCGCACGTCCTCCGCCCAGTGGTCGACGGAGTAGGCGGGCGACTTCGGCGAGCCGCCGTGCCCCGCGAGGTCCGGCGCGACGACGCGGTAGCCGTGCTCGTGCAGCGTCGGCACCAGCGCGTACCAGACGCGCGAGTCCGTGCCGAGCCCGTGCAGCAGCAGGGCGACCTTCTCGCCGGTTCCGCCGTAGTCGCGCACGTGCAGCTCGAGCGGCTCGGCACCGGCCGCGAGCGCCTTCCGCTCCGCCTTGGTCGGGGGGAGCACGAAGGTGTTGCCGAACTCGCGCGGGGCCGGCCCGAAGGCGTCGCGCGCGCTCTGCACGACCTTGCGGCCGAGCATCGCGTTGCCGACCCCGCCCAGCGCGGCGCCGATCCCGAACGGCATCGCCCGCCCCAGCAGCCCCGCACCCTGCTGCGCGAGGAAGTGCTTCGCGAACGACTTCTTCGCCCGGTCGGCCAGCTCGCCCACGAGGAACGACGGCAGCCCCTTGGTCACCACCGAGCCCCAGTACTGGTTCATCCCGGCGCTGGTCCCGGTCGCGTGCCCGGCGACCTGGCGCACCAGCTCGCTGCCGGAGGAGCCCATCATCAGCGTGAGCACCAGGGCGCGGGCGCGGTCCGGGTCCTCGAGGCGGATGCCGTGCACCTCGGTGACCGACTGCGCGAAGAGGGCGCTCGCCTCGAGGAAGCCGATCGCACCGGCGCCGGAGAGCGCGACGGACGCGGCGGTGCCGATCCCGGGGACGACCGCGGTCGCTCCGATGGCCGCGCCACCGGCGGCGACGCTCGAGAGGTACTGGCGCTCGAGCGAGGTGATCAGCTGCTCGGGAGTCGCGTTCGGCCGGCGGCGCCGCAGCGCGCGGATGTTCGCGAGGACCGCGGGCCGCTGGACGGCGAGGACGCGGTCCAGGACCCGGGCCAGCTGCGCGTTCTCGACGTCGGCGGTGCCGGCCTGCTCGAGCTCGTCGCGGTCCTTGCGGTCCTTCTTCGAGGACATGTCTGCACTCCTGCGTCGTGAGGACCCGCGCGTCGCGCTGTCGCGGCGAGCACCGGGCCGTGCGGCTCGGACTGCCGGTCACTCCGCGGCGGGCTGCGCTTTCGGCGCGTAGTCCTCAGAATACCGGGCGAGAACCTGATCGATCGGTGCGTCGAGCACCAGCGCGCCCTTGTCCAGGTAGAGCCCGCGGGTGCAGAAGCGGCGGAGGTCGCGCTCGTTGTGCGAGACGAAGAAGAGCGTCCGGCCGGCCGCGAGCAGCTCCTCGATCCGGGCGTAGCACTTCTCGCGGAAGGCCTTGTCGCCCACCGCGAGCACCTCGTCGACCAGGATGATCGGCTCCTCGAGCCGCGACACCACCGAGAACGCGATCCGCACCTTCATCCCGCTGGAGAGGTGCTTGTACGGGGTGTCCAGGAAGTCGCCGATCTCGGCGAAGTCGATGATCGAGTCGAACCGGTCGTCGACCTCGCGCTTGGACATGCCGTGCAGCCCCGCGGTCAGGTAGACGTTCTCCCGGACGCTGAGGTCGGCGACGAAGCCGCCGGTGATCTCGATCAGCGGAGCGACCCCGCCGTGGACCTCGACCACGCCCTCGTCCGGCAGCACGACGCCGGCGACGAGCTTCAGCAGCGTCGACTTGCCCTGGCCGTTCCGGCCGACGACCCCGATCGCCTCGCCCGCGTGCACCCGGACGTCGAGGCCGCGCAGCGCCCAGAACTCGCCGGGCCGCGAGCGCCGCGTCCCGCGCGAGAAGAGGTCCTTGAAGGAGCGACGGCCGCGGCGGTTCCGCCGGAACCGGATCCCGAGGCCCCGGCACTCGATCACGACGGGGGCGTCGCCGGCGGGGCGCTCGTCAGCGGAGGACACGCTCACAGCTCCTTCAGCACCGCGCGCTCGGAGCGGCGGAAGACGATCAGGCCGAGGCCGAGCACGAGGAACGAGATCAGCACGGAGGTGAGGATGAGCGGCAGGTCGAGCTCGCTCGCGAAGAAGGTGGAGCGGTAGAGCGCGAAGATCCCGCTGAGCGGGTTGAGCGCGGCCCACGGCCGGATCGCGTCGGGCAGGTTCGCCGTCGAGTAGATGATCGGCGAGGCGTAGAAGAGGAAGCGCAGCACCAGCTTGATCGCGCGCTCGAGGTCGCGGAAGAAGACCACGAGCGGGGCGACCAGCAGGCCGACGCCGAGGGTGAGCACGCCCTGCAGCAGGATCGCGAGCGGGAAGAGCAGGATCGCCGGCGTCACTCCCGCGCCCGCGACGACCGCGAAGAGCACGAGCACCGGCAGACTTGCCACGAACTCGATGCCCTTGGAGAGCACGATCCGGCCGACCCAGATGGTGCGCGGGATCGACGTGGAGCGCACGAGCTTCGCCTCGCGGAGGAAGGCCCGCGTCGCATCCGACGTCGCCTGGTTGAACCACATCCACGGCAGCAGGCCCGCGAGCAGGAAGACGATGTACGGGTCCTCGCCGACGGTGCGCTGGAACACCACGGTGAAGACGAAGTAGTAGATGCCCGACATCACCAGCGGGTCGAGCACCGACCAGACGTAGCCGAGCGCGCTGGTGGCGTAGCGGACCGTGAGGTCGCGCTTGGTCAGCAGCCAGAGCGAGTGCCGATAGCGCCAGGCCCGCGAGCGGTGCGGGCGCAGGGCGGTCGCGCCGGCGTCGACGCGTGCGGGACTGCTCACGGCAGGCGACTCCTCTCGACCGGCTCGGATCGAGCCGGACGAGACGCGAGCCTCAGACGAAGAGGTTCGCCCGCTCGAGATCCTCGGCGAAGTCCACCTCGACGGCGTAGAGGTCGGAGATGTCCATCGGCTCGACGAGCAGTCTGTCCTGCTCGATCGCCAACTCTATTCCACGCTCGAAGTAGTCCTGGGCGTCGACCCGGGCCAGCTGGCGGATGAGCGCCGGCTTGTCCGCGGCCGAGACGTAGTTGATCCCGACGGCCTCGCCGAGACCGCCCTTGACGGTCTTGGACAGCTCGTCGATGTAGCCCTCGGCGCTGGTCGTGTACTTGACCTCCTCGTCGGACACCTTCGCGGTGTTGACGGTGACGAAGGAGACGTCCTTCGCGATGAGGTCCGCGGTGCGGTCGAGGATGCGCGGGTCGAAGACGACGTCGCCGTTCATCCAGAGCACGCCGCCCTGGCCGGAGGCCTGCAGCGCGCGGAGGAGGCTCTTCGAGGTGTTGGTCTGGTCGTACTGCTCGTTGTAGACGAACGTCGCCGAGGGGAACGCCTCGATGATGTGCTCGAGCTTGTAGCCGACGACGATGCTCACCGGCACCTTCGTGCCGAAGGCGTGGTGGATGTTGTCGAACTGCTGCTGCATGATCGTGCGGCCGTCGCTCAGCGGCGTCAGCGGCTTCGGCAGGGAGCGGCCGAGCCGGCTGCCCATGCCTGCGGCGAGGATGACGACGGAGGCGGGCACACCGGTGGAGCCGCCGGTGGGGGCGGTCGGGAAGGGCTTGCTCGTCATGTGTTCTCCTCGCGTCGATCGCCGCGGAGCGATGAGTTCACCGCCGCGTAGCGATCATTAACCGGCGTGCAGCGACCTGATCGCTTCCTGGGTCGACACTTAGTGTACAGTGCACGCCTTCGAAGGCCAGGGGTTGCCAGGAGCCGTGTCGGCGAGACGGATCGGACGCTCCTCTCCACAGGCCCCGGCGCGCCCCGTCCCCGTCCTGAGCGACTTGGTACCGTAGCCGGATGACGTCCGCGACGAACGCCGAGGAATCCGAGCGCGACGGCGCTCCGCCCGCCGAGTCGCCGACTCCCGCAGAATCTGTCGCGACGGAGACCGCTAATCCGGCCGCTCCCGCGCAGACGGCCGACCCCGCGCAGACGGCCGACCCCGCGCAGACGGCCGACCCCGCGCAGCAGCCCGAGACCGCCCAGCCCGCCGACCCCGAGCACCCCGTCGTCTTCGAGCTGCACGCCCTCACCCGCACCTTCGGGCGCACGGTGGCGGTCGACCGCATCGACCTCGCCGTCCGCGCCGGCACCTTCTACGGGATCATCGGCCCGAACGGCGCGGGCAAGACCACGACCCTGTCGATGATGACCGGCCTCCTCCGCCCCGACACCGGCCGCGTGCTCGTGCACGGCGTCGACGTCTGGAAGGACCCGCGCGCCGCGAAGCCGCTGATCGGCGTGCTGCCCGACCGCCTGCGCCTGTTCGACCGCCTCACCGGCGCGCAGTTCCTCTACTACTCCGCCGCGCTGCGCGGGATCGACCGGAAGACCGCCAAGCAGCGCACCGTGGAGCTCGCCGAGGCGCTCGGCCTGACCGACGCGCTCGAGCGGCTGATCTCCGACTACTCGGCCGGCATGGCCAAGAAGGTCGCGCTCGCCGGCGCCATGATCCACGCGCCCCGCGTCCTGGTGCTCGACGAGCCGTTCGAGTCGGTCGACCCGGTCTCCTCGGCCGCCGTGATCACCGTCCTGCGCCGCTTCGTCGCGGGCGGCGGCACGGTCGTGCTCTCCAGCCACGGCCTCGACTTCATCGAGCGCGTCTGCGACGACGTCGCCGTGATCGTGGGCGGCAAGGTCCTCGCCGCCGGGTCCGTCGAGGAGGTCGCGGGCACCGCGACGCTCGAGGAGCGCTTCCTCGAGCTCGCGGGCGGCAAGCAGATCGCCGAGGGGCTGCAGTGGCTGCACGACTTCTCCGGCTGAGGCTCGACGTCCTGCTCGGCGCCTTCCGCTCGGGCGCCCGGCACACGGGCGGCGCCCTGCTCGGAGTGCTCGTCGTCGTCGTGGCGACCGCCGCGCTCCTGGCAGGTCTCGGCACGCTCGAGCCCGGCTCCTGGCTCGCGGACGACGCCGTCGTCGCCGGGGGAGCGGTCGTCACGCTCGGCTTCCTGGTGCTCCCGTTCCTGCTCGGACCGAAGGATCCGATGGACCCGCGGGCGTTCCGGCTCTTCGGCATCCCGAGCGGCCGGCTCGCGGCCGCCCTCGCGCTGGCCGGGCTCGTCTCCCTCCCCGTGCTCGCGCTCGTCGTCCTCGGCGCGGCGACGATCCGGCTGTTCCCCGCCGCCGGCCTCCTGGCCGTGGTCGGTCCGCTGCTCGGCGTCCTCACCGCGGCGCTCCTGGGCCGGATCGGCCTCGCCGCCTCGTCGGCGCTGGTGCCCTCCCGTACGGCGCGGGAGCTGCTCGCGGTGCTCGGCCTCGTCCTCCTGCTCACCGCGCCGGTCGCGCTCGTGCTGACCACCGGACTCGACTGGGGCGGCGAGGGCTCCGAGGCGCTGGAGCGGCTCGCCGCCGTCCTCGCGCCGACCCCCTTCGGCGCCGCCTGGGCGATCGCGCCGAGCGCGGCCTCCGGGGCGGTCGCCGGCCCGCTGCTGACCGCGCTGCTCACCCTCGTCGTCGCCGGGGCGCTCTGGTGGCTGGTCGTCCGCGCGCTGACCGTCCGCCCCGAGCGCACCTCCCGGCCGCCGCGCGGACTCCGCCTGGGCTGGTTCGACGTCCTCGGCGGCAGCCGCACCGGTGCCATCGCCGCGCGCAGCACGACCTACTGGCTCCGGGACCCCCGCTACCAGGCGTCGCTCGTCGCGGTCCCGCTGCTCCCGGTGCTCGCCGTGGTGCTCCTGGCGCTGGTGGGAGTGCCGTTCCCGCTGCTCTCGCTGCTGCCCGTCCCGCTCGTCGCGCTGTTCCTCGGCTGGTTCCTGCACAACGACGTCGCCTACGACGGCTCGGCCTTCTGGCTGCACGCCGCCGCCGGGGTGCGCGGCTGGTCGGACCGGCTCGGCCGCGCCTTCCCGACGCTGCTGCTCGGCCTGCCGGTCGTCGTGCTCGGCTCGCTCGTCAGCAGCGCCACCTCCGGCCTCGACGATGCGCTGCCGGTCCTGCTCGCGGTGAACGCCGCGCTGCTCCTGGTGCCCGCGGGGGTCGCGAGCGCCCTCTCCGCGCGGCTCGCCTACCCGGCGCCGCGTCCCGGCGACAGCGCCTTCGTCCAGCCGCAGGCACCGGGAGCGAGCGGGGCCGGCTCGCAGGCGCTCGCCTTCGGCCTCGGGCTGCTTCTGTCAGCGCCGGCCGTCGTGCTGGCGGTGCAGACCCTGTTCTTCGAGGGCGACCGGGACCAGGCGATCCTCGCGGGCCTCGGCAGCGCGGTCGGCGTCTTCTTCCTCGGCGTGCTGCTCGGCGGCGTCCTCTTCGACCGCCGCGCGGCCGAGCTGGTCTCTTTCACCAGCCGCTACTGAGCCTCACGGAGCCCCGCCCGCTCCCGCGCTCCGAGCGTAGGATCGGAGGCATGACGTCCCGATTCGAGAACAGCAGCACCGACCCCCTCGAGGGAGGCGGAGGAACCGCCACCCTCGACCGCGAACTCGAGGAGCTCCTCAACCAGGAGACGATCGAGCCGGGCGACCACGAGCGCTTCTCCCACTACGTCCCGAAGGACAAGATCCTCGAGAGCGCGATGACCGGCAAGCCCGTCCGCGCCCTCTGCGGCAAGAAGTGGCTGCCGGGCCGCGACCCGGAGAAGTTCCCGGTCTGCCCCTCCTGCAAGGAGATCTACGCCCGGATGAAGTAGGGCGCGCGGCCCGGCCCCCTCGGGAGCCGGGCCGGTCCCGTTCTGGGACCGTTCCGCTCAGGGACCGGTCCGCTCAGGCGTAGCGGGTCGGGATCACCGGGTCGCCGCGGCCGAGACGCAGCGCGTCCTGCGGCAGCTCGAGCACGGCGTTCGCCCGGTGCTCGCGCGCAGTGACGACACCCGCCGCACCCAAGTACTCCTCGCGGATCCGGCCGTCCTCGATCAGCGGGACCAGCAGCGCGCGCTCGTCCTCGCCGACCGCGCCCTCGGGCCCGGCGCCCACGTGCACGACCTCCTCGACGGCGACGCCGTCCTCGGTCAGACGCCGCCCTGCGGACTTGCGTCCGCCGATGGAGGCCTTCGCCGCCGACTTCTTGGCGACCGAGACCCACTCGCCCGCGTCGTCCTCGTGCGCGACGAGTTTGTAGACCATGCCCGCGGTGGGGTGGCCGGAGCCGGTCGCGACCGAGGTGCCCACGCCGTAGGAGTCGACGGGGGAGGCGGCCAGCGCCGCGATGCCGTACTCGTCCAGGTCGTTGGTGACGGTGATCTTCGTGCCGGTGGCACCGAGCCCGTCCAGCTGGGCGCGGACCGCGGCGACCTGCTGGGGGAGGTCGCCCGAGTCGATTCGCACGGCGCCGAGCGAGGTGCCCGCGACGCGGACCGCGAGGTCCACGGCGGCGGTGACGTCGTAGGTGTCGACGAGGAGGGTCGTGCCCGGTCCGAGCGCGGCGACCTGCGCGCGGAAGGCGTCCTCCTCGGAGTCGTGCAGCAGCGTGAACGCGTGCGCGGAGGTGCCCATCGTCGGCACGCCCCAGCTGCGGCCCGCCTCGAGGTTCGAGGTCGCGCCGAAGCCCGCGATGTGCGCCGCGCGCGCAGCGGCGACCGCCGAGCGCTCGCCGGCCCGGCGCGAGCCCATCTCGGCCAGCGGCCGGCCGTCGGCGGCCGAGACCATCCGGGCCGCGGCGCTCGCCACGGCGCTGTCGTGGTTGAGCACGCTCAGCACCAGCGTCTCGAGCAGCACGCCCTCGGCGAAGGGCGCCTCGACGATCAGCACGGGAGAGCCGGGGAGGTAGACCTCGCCCTCGCGGTAGCCCCACATGTCGCCCTGGAAGCGGTAGTCGGCCAGCCAGTCCAGCGTGCGGGCGTCGACGACGCGGTTCTCCCGCAGCCAGTCGAGCTCGGCGTCGCCGAAGCGGAAGCGGGAGATCAGCTCGAGCAGGCGGCCGGTGCCGGCGAGGATCCCGTAGCGGCGGCCCGGCGGGAGGCTCCGCGCGAACACCTCGAACATGCAGCGCCGGTCGGCGGTGCCGCTGCCGAGAGCGCCCTCGACCATCGTCAGCTCGTAGCGGTCGGTGAGGAAGGCCGTCGCGTCCATCCGACCAGTGTTCCATGCACCGTTCCCCGCACGGGGCACCCTCCCCGGGCGCGGGTAGGCTCTTCCTCCGTGACGGACGCACCCCTCGGCATCTTCGACTCCGGCGTCGGCGGACTCACCGTCGCCCGCGCCGTGATCGACCAGCTGCAGAACGAGTCGATCGTCTACCTCGGCGACACCGCGCACTCGCCCTACGGGCCCAAGCCCCTCGCCGACGTCCGCGCCTACGCCCTGGACACCCTCGACACGCTGGTCGACCAGGGCGCGAAGCTGCTGGTGATCGCCTGCAACACCGCCTCGGCCGCGATGATGCGGGACGCGCGCGAGCGCTACACGATCGGCCGCGGCATCCCGGTGATCGAGGTCATCCAGCCCGCCGTCCGCAGCGCCGTCCGCGACACCCGCAACCGCAGGGTCGGCGTGATCGGGACCGTCGGCACGATCCGCTCGCGCGCCTACGACGACGCGTTCGTCGCCGCACCGGACCTCGAGCTGGTCACCGCCGCCTGCCCGCGCTTCGTCGAATTCGTCGAGGCCGGCGTCACCTGGAGCGACGAGCTGCTGGCGCTCGCCGAGGAGTACCTCGCGCCGATGAAGCAGGCGGGCGTCGACACCCTCGTGCTCGGCTGCACGCACTACCCGCTGCTGCGTGGCGCCATCGCCTACGTGATGGGCCCCGACGTCCGGCTGGTCTCGAGCGCCGAGGAGACCGCGCTCGACGTCTACCGCACACTGGTGGCGCACGGCCTGCAGCGCACCGCCGCCGCCCCGCCGACCTACCGCTGGGAGGAGACCGGATCGAGCGATTTCGTCCGCCTCGCCCGGCGCTTCCTCGGCCCCGAGGTCTCGAGCGTCGACCTCGTCGAGACCGGCACGATCAACCTGCGCGAGCTCGACCGGGCCGCGCGCCGCACGACTCCAGGGAGACCCGAGTGACCGACAGCACCGCCGCCCAGCCCGCCGCCGCCCAGCCCACCGTCAAGCGCAAGGACGGCCGCGCGCCCGACGAGCTGCGCGCGATCACCATCGAGCGCGGCTGGAGCACCCAGGCCGAGGGCTCCGCGCTGATCTCCTACGGGAACACCAAGGTGCTCTGCACGGCGTCCTTCACCAACGGCGTCCCGCGCTGGCTGCAGGGCAAGGGCAAGGGCTGGGTCACCGCGGAGTACGCGATGCTGCCCCGCGCCACCAACTCCCGGATGGACCGCGAGGCCGTCAAGGGCAAGGTCGGCGGGCGCACCCACGAGATCTCCCGGCTGATCGGCCGCAGCCTGCGCGCCGTCGTCGACACCAAGGCCCTCGGCGAGAACACGATCGTGATCGACTGCGACGTCCTCCAGGCCGACGGCGGCACCCGCACCGCGGCGATCACCGGCGCCTACGTGGCGATGGTCGACGCGATCGAGTGGGCCCGCGGCAAGAAGTACGTCGGCCAGAAGGCGCAACCGCTGATCGACAGCCTGTCGGCCGTCTCCGTCGGCATCATCGACGGCGTCCCGATGCTCGACCTGGCCTACGTCGAGGACGTGCGCGCGGAGACCGACATGAACGTCGTCGTCACCGGCCGCGGCCTCTTCGTCGAGGTGCAGGGCACCGCCGAGGGCGCCCCCTTCGACCGCCGCGAGCTCGACGCGCTGCTCGACCTCGCGGTCGGCGGCGCGGCCGACCTGGCCCGCTTCCAGACCGAGGCGCTCGCCGCGGGGCAGGACGCGTGAGCCTCGACCTCGTTCTCGCCACCCACAACGCGGGCAAGGTCGAGGAGTTCCGGGCGATGCTGGCCGGCGCGGTGCCGGGCGTCGGCGTCCGCGCCTACGACGGGCCGGAGCCGGTCGAGGACGGCGTCTCCTTCACCGAGAACGCGCTGATCAAGGCGCGGGCCGCGGCGGCGCACACCGGCCTCGTCTCGCTCGCCGACGACTCCGGCCTCTGCGTCGACGTGCTCGGCGGCTCGCCCGGAATCTTCTCGGCCCGCTGGTCGGGACGCCCGCACGACGCGGTCGCCAACTACGAGCTGCTGCTCGCGCAGCTGGCCGATGTGAAGCCGGAGCACCGCGGCGCGCACTTCGTCTGCACGATCGCGCTGGTCGTCCCCGAGTCGGTCCTGCCCGGCGGCCGCGAGATCGTGGTCGAGGGCCGCTGGGACGGCGCCATCGCCGCCGGCCCGCGCGGCACCAACGGCCACGGCTACGACCCGGTCTTCGTCCCTGCCGGCTCGGCCCTCTCGGCCGCCGAGATCGCCCCCGCCGAGAAGAACGCCCGCAGCCACCGCGCCCGGGCCTTCACGGCCCTCCGAGCCGAGCTGACCGCCCTGGCGACCACCCTCTCCTGATCGGGGGGCGCAGCCTCCCGACCGCGAGATGCCACTTGTGCACGCGACACGCCGTGTCGAGCGTGCACAAGTGGCATCTCGCGGAAGGGGTCAGTGCTTGCGGTGCTTGTCGTCGACGGCGGTGGGGTCGAGGACGAGGGCGCTCGCCTCCGACGCGTCGGTCTCCTTGTCGGCCGCGAGGCGGGCCTTGCGGCGCTGCTGGAGCAGGTGGAACACCGTCGGGATGATCGCGAGGGCCACGGCGCCGATCAGGATCACGTCGATGTAGTGCGAGACGAAGTCGGCGACGGGCGGGATGAAGGCGAGGAGCCAGCCGATCAGCGTCACGCCGCTGCCCCAGATCAGGGCGCCGATGGCGTTGTAGAGGCTGTACTTGCGGTAGTTCATGTGGGCGACGCCGGCGGCGATCGGCGCGAAGGTGCGGACGATCGGCACGAATCGCGCGAGGATCACCGCGAGGCCGCCGAAGCGCTCGAAGAAGGCGTTGGTGCGCTTGACGTTCTCGATGCTGAAGAGGCCCGACTCCTTGCGCTCGAAGATGCGCGGGCCGGCCTTGTGCCCGATCAGGTAGCCGACCTCGCCGCCGAGGAACGCCGAGAAGCCGACCGCGAGGCAGATCAGCCAGATCGGGACGCCCAGCCCGCCGTTGGAGGCGTTCTCGTGAGCCAGCAGGCCCGTGATGATCAGCAGGGTGTCGCCGGGGAAGAGGAAGCCGATCAGCAGGCCGGTCTCGGCGAAGACGATCAGGCAGACGACCAGCACGCCCCACGGACCGAACGAGGTGAGGATCGTCTCCGGGTCCAGCCAGGGGATCAGGGCGGCGTGGTTCAACGGTTCTCCAGTCGATCAGTGCCGTGCGGCCGGCCGACGCCGCAGCCGATCCTCGGTCTGCGGCGGCTCGACCGCGCTCACTGTACCGGCGAAACCGGGAAGACGGCCGGGGCGGCCCCCGAAGGTGGCGTGCCACGCCGGTCACTCCGAGCGCCCCTGGTGCGGAAGGTGGGACTCGAACCCACATGCCTCTCGGCACAGGAACCTAAATCCTGCGTGTCTGCCATTCCACCACTCCCGCGTGCGCGCTCCAGTGTAGGAGGGGAGCGCGAGCAGGGGCCCGCGCGGAGACCGCGTGGCCGCCAGGCGTGCTGCGGGTCAGGTGCGCGGGCGCCGGTAAGGCAGGTACCGCGGGATCCAGCGCGAGAGCGCAGCGGCACCGGCCAGCCCGAGCACGCCCATCGCTCCCGCAGCGAACGGCAGCGAGACCGCCGCGGTCAGCGCGGACACCGCGATCGGCGCCGCGGCGTTGCCCGCGTCGCCGGTGAAGCGGAACGCCCCGAGGAAGGGCGCCGGATCCTTCGGCGGTGCGAGATCCGCGGCGATCGTCATCAGGATGCCCGAGCCGATCCCGTTCGCCACCGCGAGGACGCAGGCCACCGCGATGAACCAGGGCACCGGATCGGCGGCGAGGAGTGTCGCCACCAGCAGAAGGTGCCCGACCCCGAGGCCGATCATCGACGGGATCGCCGTGGCGCCGCGGCCGAAGCGGTCCATCACCTGTCCGCCCGCGTAGAAGAGGGCGAAGTCGAGGGCCCCGGCGATGCCGATGATGATCGCCGTGTCGGTCTCGGCGAGGCCGAGGCTGACCGCCCAGAGCGGGAGGATCAGCGTCCGGCTCGCGCGCAGGGCGCCGATCACGGCGGCGCCGGAGCCCATCCGCGCGAGCACGCCGCGGTGCGAGCGGAGGGTGCGGACCAGGCCGGGGGAGGACTCCGGCACGGCCGCGGCCTCGGCGGCGGCGTCGAGTGCGGGGTCGGCGGCGGCGGAGGCGGCCGCCGCGCGGCGCAGCACCGTCGCCGGGTCGGGCACCAGCAGCAGCACGACCACCGCGGCCACGCAGCAGGCGATGTGCACCCAGAAGATCGACTCGACCGAGCCGCTGAGGTGCACGACCCCCGCCGCGAGGAACGGACCGATCAGCCAGCCCGCGCGGAACACCCCCGCGAGCGAGGACAGCGCCCGGGCCCGGTGGCTGATCGGCACGAACGAGGTCATGAAGGCGTGCCGGGCGAGCGCGAAGACCGCCGTCGCGAGGCCGATCAGGAAGACGCCCACGGTCAGCGTCACCCACGAGGTGGAGACGAGGCAGATCACCAGGCCGAGGATCGAGGCGGCCGAGGCGCCGAGCATCGCGCCGCGCTCGCCGATCCGCGAGACGATCCAGCCGCTCGGGATGTCGCCCGCGAGCTCGCCGATCATGATCATTCCCGCGACGAGGCCGGCGATCGCCAGCGTCGCCCCGAGGTCGCCGGCGACGGCGGGGAGGAGGGGGATGATCGCGCCCTCGCCGACCGAGAAGAGCAGCGTCGGCAGGAAGGTCGAGAGCAGGAGGGGCCCGACGGGGAAGGGGCGCTCGGCGGTGCTGCTCACCAGCCCCATCCTAAGCGCCGCCCGGGCGGCCGCCCGCGGTGACCCCCGGCGCCCCCGGTAGTCTGGAGCCACCATGCTGGACAACGACTTCACCGAGCAGATCACTGCTCTCCGCTCCACCTTCTCCGACATCCTCGCCGTCATCGACGTCGACGAGCTCCGCGCGAAGATCGAGGAGCTGAACGAGCAGGCGGGCGTCCCCGACCTCTGGGACGACACCGACAACGCGCAGAAGGTGACCAGCGCGCTGAGCCACCGCCAGTCCGAGCTCGCCCGGATCACCGCGATCGAGCGGCGCCTGGACGACCTCGAGGTCCTGGTCGAGATGGCCAACGAGGCCGACGACGCCGAGTCCGAGCAGGAGGCGATCGCCGAGCTCGACGCCCTGCAGAAGACCATGGGCGAGCTCGAGGTGCAGACCCTCCTCGACGGCGAGTACGACGACCGCCCCGCCGTCATCACCATCCGCGCGGGAGCCGGCGGTGTCGACGCCTCCGACTTCGCCGAGATGCTGATGCGGATGTACCTCCGCTGGGCCGAGAAGCACAAGTACCCCGCGACCGTGATGGACGCGAGCTACGCGGAGGAGGCCGGCATCAAGTCCGCCACCTTCCAGATCGACGCGCCCTACGCCTTCGGCACCCTCTCCGTCGAGGCCGGCACCCACCGCCTCGTGCGGATGAGCCCCTTCGGCGCCGCGGGCAAGCGCCAGACGTCCTTCGCCGCGGTCGAGGTCATCCCGCTGATGGAGGAGGCCGGCGCGATCGAGATCCCGGACAACGACATCCGCGTCGACGTCTTCCGCTCCTCCGGCCCCGGCGGCCAGTCGGTCAACACGACCGACTCCGCGGTGCGCCTGACCCACCTCCCCACCGGCCTCGTCGTCTCGATGCAGAACGAGAAGAGCCAGATCCAAAACCGCGCGGCCGCCATGCGCGTGCTGCAGTCGCGCCTGCTGCTGCTGCAGAAGGAGCAGGAGGCCGCGACCAAGAAGGAGCTGGCCGGCAACATCACCGCGAGCTGGGGCGACCAGATGCGCAGCTACGTCCTCGCGCCGTACCAGATGGTCAAGGACCTCCGCACCGACCACGAGGTCGGCAACCCCTCGCACGTCTTCGACGGCGACCTCGACGGCTTCATCGCCGCCGGCATCCGCTGGCGCAAGTCCGCCTGACCCGGAGGGCGCCGAAGGCGGCGACGAGCGGTCAGCTCGGCGCGCCGGGCGGCCGGACGGGTCACTCTCCGGAATCGTCGCTTACCCTCGTACCGACATGATTCGCTTCGACAACGTCTCCAAGCAGTATCGGGGTGGCACGAGACCCGCCCTCAACGCCATCGATCTCGAGATCCTCCGGGGCGAGTTCGTCTTCCTCGTCGGCGCCTCCGGGTCCGGCAAGTCCAGCTGCCTCCGCCTGATCCTCAAGGAGGAGCGGCCCTCCTCCGGCTCGATCCACGTTCTCGGGCAGAACCTGGGCAAGATCTCGAGCCGCAAGGTCCCCTACTTCCGCCGCAACATGGGCGTGGTGTTCCAGGACTTCCGGCTCCTCCCGAACAAGTCGGTCTTCGACAACGTCGCCTTCAGCCTCCAGGTGATCGGCAAGTCGAAGGGCTACATCCAGGAGGCGGTCCCCGACACGCTCAAGATGGTGGGCCTCGCCGGCAAGGCCGCGCGCCTGCCGCACGAGCTCTCCGGCGGCGAGCAGCAGCGCGTCGCCATCGCCCGCGCCGTGGTCAACAAGCCCGCGGTCCTCCTCGCCGACGAGCCGACCGGAAACCTCGACCCGACGACCAGCGCCGGCATCATGGCGCTGCTCGAGCGGATCAACGCCGGTGGCACGACCGTGATCATGGCCACCCACGAGGCCGGCATCGTCGACCAGATGAAGCGCCGCGTCATCGAGCTCTCGGCGGGCAGCATCGTCCGCGACGAGAGCCGGGGCGGCTACGGCCAGACGGAGAGCATCACCGTCGTGCACGACGGCGTCGTGGTCGTCGCGGCCGACGACCACCCGACCACCACGTCCTCGATCGCCGTCCCCGTGATCACCGAGAGTGCGCTCGCGCCCGCCGAGGTCCCGGAGGTCGACCTGCGCCGCGCGCCGGCGCCCACCGCCGCCGCTCCGGAGCTCCCCGAGCACGGCGCCGCGTTCGCGCGCCCGCGCCTGCAGCAGACCGCGCCGCAGCCCCGCGTCCCGGAGGGCCGCCGCTCGGCCGCCGCCCCCGAGACCCATGTCGCTCCGGCGCGCCCCACCACCCGGTCGAACCCGGTCGTCCCGCCGCCGCCCCCCGCCCCGACCGAGGCGCCCGCCTCGCCGCGCGTGGTCGAGCTGCAGAGCCAGACCGGCCCGATCTACCTCCCCGCCGACACCGGGGCCCTCCCCGAGGAGTCGCTCGCGGCCCGCCTCGGGCTGCGCGCCCACGCGGGCGAGGGCGACGAGTCCGGGGACGACCAGCAGGATGTAGGACCCGTCAAGTGAGATACGCACTGATCTGGTCGGAGGTCTCCAGCGGCCTCCGGCGCAACGTCTCCATGGTCGTCTCGGTGATCCTGGTGACCTTCATCTCGCTCACCTTCGTCGGCACCGCGATCCTGCTGCAGATGCAGATCGGCCAGATGAAGAACTTCTGGTACGACAAGGCCCAGGTCGCGGTGTACATGTGCACCGCCACCTCCGGCGGCGCCAACTGCAGCGGCTCCGACGCGACGCAGGAGCAGATCGACACCGTCGAGTCGCAGCTCGCGGGCGCGACGCTCGCCCCGTACATCGACCGCTCCTACTTCGAGGACCACGACCAGGCCTACGCGAACTTCCAGGAGCAGTTCGCCGGGAACCCGGTCGCCGAGTACGTCACGCCCGACCTGCTCAACCAGACCTTCTGGATCAACCTGAAGGACCCGACACAGTCGGACGTGCTCGTGGAGAGCCTGTCCAGCGTCTCGGGGGTCGAGAGCGTCACGGACCAGAAGCAGTACCTCGACCAGATCTTCTCGATCCTCAACGCGGCCAGCTACACGGCCATCGGCATCGCGGTGCTGATGCTCGTGGCGGCGGTGCTGCTGATCGCGACGACGATCCGATTGTCGGCGTTCTCGAGGAGACGGGAGCTGGGCATCATGCGGCTCGTGGGCGCCTCGAACCGGTTCATCCAGACCCCCTTCATCCTCGAGGGCGTGTTCGCGGCGCTGCTCGGCTCGATCCTCGCGGGGGTCGCGGTCGTGGCGATCGTGGTCTTCTTCGTGCAGGGGTTCCTCGCGTACCGGATCCCGCTGACGTCGTTCGTGGGCGTCGACGACGCGCTGATCGTGGTGCCGATCCTGATCGTGGTGGGGATCGTCCTGGCGGCGATCTCGGCGAACGTGGCGATCGCGCGGTACCTGCGGGTCTAGACTGCCCGGCGCTCTCGGCCGCGTGCGGCCGTATACTGGTGGGCTGCCCCGATCGGGGCGGCCCACCATCGCTCTCGGACCGAAGGAGCAGCCGTGCCCAGGGAACAGGGACAGAAGGTCGTCGCGACCAATCGCAAGGCGCGCCACGACTACCTCATCGAGGACACCTACGAGGCGGGACTCGTGCTCTCGGGCACCGAGGTCAAGTCGCTCCGCAACGGCCGCGCGTCGCTGGTCGACGGCTATGCCTTCGTCGACGGCGGTGAGGCGTGGCTCGACGCCGTGCACATCAACGAGTGGGCCCAGGGCACCTGGACGAACCACCCGCCGCGCCGGAAGCGCAAGCTGCTGCTGCACAAGGCGCAGATCCTCAAGATCCACAACAAGGTGAAGGAGGGCGGGTACACGCTGATCCCGCTCTCGCTCTACTTCAGCGACGGCAAGGCCAAGGTCGAGCTCGCGGTCGCGAAGGGCAAGAAGGACTACGACAAGCGCCAGGTGCTCCGCGAGCGCCAGGACCGCCGCGAGGCCGACCGCGCCATGTCCACCCGCCGCCGCATGGGCGAGTAGGCCGTCCGCGCCGATGTCCCGCAAGCGGGGGAGGCGCGCGCTCCGGTCCTGAGAGACTGAAGGACGTGACCTCTCCCGACAGTGCCCCCGACGCGCCGCCCACTGCCGCGGAGGAGAGGACGCGCTGGCGGGCCTTCGCGGTCGCGGTGTCGGTCGCCGCCTTCACGATCCTCGACCTCTCGAAGGTCAACGTCGGGCTGCCCTCGATCGAGAAGTCGCTCTCGGCCGATCCGAGCCAGCTGCAGCTGATCGTCGCCGGCTACGCGCTCGCGTTCGGTCTCTCGCTCGTTCCCTCCGGACGGCTCGGCGACATCAAGTCGCGGCGCCTGCTGTTCCTCGTCGGTCTCACCGCATTCACGCTCGCGAGCCTGCTCTGCGCCGTCGCGCCGACGATCGAGCTCCTCGTCGTCGCCCGCTTCGTCCAGGGCATCGCCGCCGGCATCCAGATGCCGCAGGTGCTCGGCCTGGTGCAGCAGCTGTTCACCGGGGCTGCACGGGCCCGCGCCTTCGGCGTCTTCGGCGCCGTGATCGGCCTCTCCACGGCGTTCGGGCCGACCCTGGGCGGCCTGCTCATCGCGATCGGTGGCGAGCAGGACGGCTGGCGGCTGCTGTTCTGGATGAACATCCCGCTCGGCATCGCCGCGCTGGTCTTCGCCTGGAAGCTGCTGCCGAAGGTGCAGCGCACACCGCAGGGCGACACCTCGCTCGACCCGGTCGGCCTGCTGCTGCTGGGCGTGACGATCTTCGCCTTCATGCTGCCGTTCCTGCTGACCACCGGTGCCTCGACGGACTCGCCGTTCCGCTGGTTCTGGCTGCTGCTGGCGGTCGTCGCCGCGTACGCCTTCGTGAAGTGGGAGGCGCACTACGCCGCGAAGGACCGCACCCCGGTCATCGACTTCCGGATCTTCCGCACCAGCTCGTACCGCAACGGGATCCTGGTCGCGACCTCCTACTTCGCGGCCATCCCGGCGACCTTCCTGCTGACGACGCTCTTCCTCCAGCAGGGCCTCGGCCTCGCGCCGGTGTTCGCGGGAATGGTCAGCATCCCGTTCGCGCTGACCTCGGCGGTGACCGCCTGGTACGGCGGCAAGCTCGTCCAGCGCTACGGGCGCGCGCTCGTCGTGCTGGGCATCGTGCTCGTCGTCATCGGCTTCACGCTGGTGCTGCTGGCGGCCGAGCTGCTGCCGGCCGAGACGGCCGCCTACGGGATGGGCGCGGCGATGCTCGTCGCCGGCGCGGGCGGCGGCTTCGTCGTCTCGCCGAACCAGACGCTGACGCTCGCCGAGATCTCGCCCGAGCAGGGCGGCGTGGCGGGCTCGGTCGGCCAGCTCGGTCAGCGCGTCGGCACCGCGGTCGGCACGGCCTGCGCCTCGGCGATCTTCTTCGCCACCCTCGCCAGCGAGGCGGGGATGGCGGAGGGGCTCGACCGGTACCACGACGCCTTCCGCAACGGCTACTTCGTCACCCTCGGGCTGATCGCACTCGCCCTCGTGCTCGGACTGCTCGATCTGCGCCGTCGACGGGTCACCGCCCGCGCGACGAGGTAGACTCTTCTCTCGTAACTCCACAGTGTGCGACGACGACCCACTCCACCCGGCCCAGTGTCGGCCAAGGCTCAGTGCCGGTGAGTGCTCGCGGGGATGATCGGTTTCGACATTGCCTGCGAAACTGCGAGAAGCGGGTCGAGGATTCAGGGTTATCTCGTTAACGATCTCTGAAAAACACAGGTGCCGAACAGAAGCGCACCGACTTCGCTCTCGCTGCCTAAGCCAGAGTAGATAGTCCGTCAGCCCGTGGGTGCGTCCTCGCCCCGGATCCTGGCGTCATCTAGAGGACTTGCTGCGTCGTTACGCCTGAGGGCGACGCGGGACTTGCACTCGGGCTGGGCCCGTCGACCGATGCGCCAGTGGTAACGGTCGGGGCCGAGTAGAACGCTCTCACTGGCTACACCCGTAGAAGGCGCAGAATCACAGCGATGGACGGGGGTTCGATTCCCCCCATCTCCACCACCGGTCGTCGTCGCACACAGGAGCTGCCGCTCCGAGCCGCTGCCGCTCCGAGCCGTCACTCCGGACGCACGTCCAGCTGGCGGACGCGGCCGTAGAGGGTCAGCAGCGCGAGGCGCTCGTCGTCGTCGCGCTCCGCGCCGTTCTCCGGACCCTGGAGCGTCTCGGGAGGCGTCCACGCGCGGTAGAGGTTCTCGGGCGTGACGACCGTCGCCATCGCTCCCTCCGGGTAGTGCGCGTGGGCATCGAGGGGCAGCTCGGCGAATCCGCTCGGGAGCATCCGCGCGAGTGCCTGCGTGAGCGGTGCGAGGCGCTCGGCGCGCTCGTCGTCGACGGTCAGCGTCACCGCGTTCATCGCCGCGAGAGCGGCAGCCAGGTGCTCGACGGCATGGTCGTCCGCGCACTCCTCCGTGACCAGGAGGGCGACGACGCCGCGGGGCTTCAGCCAGCCCAGCACGGCCTCCTCGGCGCCGCCGTGCACCGACACGACCCGGTCCGAGGTCAGCGCGTAGTCGTGGATCAGCCGGGACCAGCGCCGGACGGAGTCCTCGGCCGAGTCCGCCAGCGTCTCCGCCGCCGAGAGCAGCGCGCACTGCTGCTGCAGCCGGGTGAAGAGGCTGTCCGCCGGCCGGAGCTCGTGCTCCGCCGTCGCCGAGCGCTCCGGCTCCGCGCTCTCCGGAACGTCTCCTGCGTGCTCGTGCATCTTCGACTCCTGCAGCGCTTCGCGGCACCCCCGAGCCGTTCGCCGATCGTGTGTGATCGTCCTCCCACAGTGCGCGTGCGCCGCGAACCTGTCAATCGAGGCGCGGAGGGGATTGACCCGGACGGCGGGCGTCCGGGCTGGTCGTCAGCGCGCGGCGCCGAAGAGGCTGCCCGTGGTCTCGCCGGTCGCAGGGTCGAAGACGGCGCAGAGCACGGCGCGGTCGCCGTGGCGCCAGCTGACCTCGGACGGGACGAAGCTGCGGTACTCGAGGGCGGAGTCGCCGTAGGCGATGCCCATCACCGCGCTGAACTCGGGCTCGCAGCCGGCGTCCGCCTGCGCCAGCAGGGTGTTGCGGCTGGTGTAGTCGTCGCCGGGCTGCGCGAAGACGTGGAAGACCTCGAGGTCGTGGCTGTCCGCGCAGGGGACGGCCTCGAAGTCGGCGACGCGGTCGTCGTCCGGCTCCCGGAGGCAGTCGCCCTTCGCCACCGAGAAGGCGTCGACGACGCCCGCGGTGGTGACCGTGCCGCCCTCGTCGCGGAGCGCTGCCGGATCGTCGGAGCCGACGACGGACGAGCACGCCGCGAGCGGGAGCACGGCGGTGAGGAGTGCCGCCGCGAGGAGCGCCGAGCGCCGGCTCATCGGCGGGCGGCGATCGCGAGGACCTCGTCGTGCAGGAGGCCGTTGGTCGCGACGGCGCTGCCGTGCCAGGGGCCGTCCTCGCCGTCGGCGGAGGTGAAGCGGCCGCCCGCCTCCTGGACGATCGGGACCAGGGCGGCGAGGTCGTAGGGCTTCACGTCGAACTCGCCCGCGCCGTCGATGAGGCCCTCGGCGACCAGCATGTAGGGCCAGGCGTCGCCGTAGGCCCGGTCGCGCCAGACCGTGCGCGCGAGCTCCAGCAGCTGCTCGAGCCGGCCGGCGCCGTCCCACTGCTGGATGCTGTTGTAGCTGAAGGTGGCGTCGGCGAGGGACGCGACGCCGGAGACCTGGAGCCGGCGCGGCTCCTCGGCGGCCGGGGCGACCAGGACGCCGCGCAGGCCGTCCGGCAGGTCGAGGCTGCCCAGGGGAGCGCGGCTCTCGTCCACCCAGGCGCCGGCGCCCCGGGAGGCCCACCAGCGCTTGCCGAGGGCGGGCGCCGAAACGACGCCGACCACCGGGACGCCGTCGATCGCCAGCGCGATCAGGGTCGCCCAGATCGGGACGCCGCGGACGAAGTGCGCCGTGCCGTCGATCGGGTCGAGGATCCACTGGCGAGAGGCCTCGCCGGAGGTGCCGAACTCCTCGCCGAGGATCGCGTCGTCGGGGCGCTCGGCGGCGAGGAGCGAGCGGATCGCCTCCTCGACGGCGCGGTCCGCGTCCGAGACGGGCGTGCTGTCGGGCTTGGTGTCCACGACGAGGTCGAGGGCGAGGAAGCGCTCGCGCGAGATCGCGTCGGCGGCGTCGGCGAGGCGGAGGGCGAGGCGGAGGTCGTCGTCGAGGGTCACGCGTCCACGATACTGAGCGCCCCTGGCGGAGGGGCGCACTGCATGCTGGTCGAGTAGCGCCCAACGCGTATCGAGACCCGCCCCTCGGAGCACGGTGGATCTCGATACGCCCGTTGCGCGGGCTACTCGATCAGCATGGCGCGAGTGTCGATTTGACGAAACGGGGGTGGGCGCTGGTAATGTGATCCCTCGGTTCGGCACGCACGATTCGCCGGTCGCCACGCACCTCTAGCTCAATCGGCAGAGCAACTGACTCTTAATCAGTGGGTTCTCGGTTCAAGTCCGAGGGGGTGCACCACATCGAGACGCCCGCCACTCCGGCGGGCGTTTCGTCGTTTCCGGAGCGTCCGACGTCGTCGCGCTCCGCCTGGGCATCCCCGCAACGTGCGGCGTCGCCCCGTGCGCTCCCCGCCGTGTCCGTGGGAGGCTGCCCTCTTCGTCCGATCCGCTCGATGGTGCGCGCCCCTTCCCCCATTCGAAAGGACCGCCGTGCCCGAAGACGCCCTGCAAGAAGTCGGCTCCATCGCCCTCGCCGTGCTGATCGCCGTCGTGATCGCCGTCGTCGTGACCGCGGTCGTGGCGCTGATCATCCGCTCGATCGGCAAGCGCAAGACGTGGGCCCGGCTGCTGATCCGCCGGGTGCGCATCCCGTTCCGCGTGCTGCTGCTCACGATCGCCGTCTGGGCCGCGCTCGCCGCCACCGTCTCCGGTGACACCTGGCCGGGGCTCGTCGACCGGATCTTCCAGATCGCCACGATCGGCGCCGCCGCCTGGCTGGTCGGTGCGACCTTCGTCTTCCTCGAGGACCTGGGCGCCGAGCGCTACCGCACCGACACCGCCGACAACCGGCGGGCCCGCCGCCTGCGCACGCAGATGACGATCATCCGGCGGGTGGCCGTCGCGGCCGTCGTCGTGATCGCGATCGGCGCCTCGCTCCTGACCTTCCCCGAGGCACGGACGGCCGGGGCGTCCCTGCTGGCCTCGGCCGGTGTGCTCTCGATCGTCGCCGGTCTCGCCGCGCAGTCGAGCCTGACCAACATCTTCGCGGGGATGCAGCTCGCCTTCAGCGATGCGATCCGACTGGACGACGTGGTCATCGTCGAGAACGAGTGGGGCCGGATCGAGGAGATCACCCTGACCTACGTGGTCGTCCACCTCTGGGACGACCGCCGCCTGGTGCTGCCGACCAACTACTTCACCACCCAGCCCTTCCAGAACTGGACCCGCACCGGCTCCGAGCTGCTCGGCGCCGTCGAGCTCGATCTGGACTGGCGCGTGCGCCCCGACGAGATGCGCACCGAGCTGCACCGGATCCTCGAGGAGACCGACCTCTGGGACCAGCGGGTCAGCGTCCTGCAGGTCACCGACGCGGTCGGCGGCTACGTCCGGATCCGCGTGCTCGTCACCGCGAAGGACGCTCCGACGCTCTTCGACCTGCGCTGCTACGTCCGCGAGGGGCTGGTGAGCTGGCTGCACGAGAGCGACCCGATCGCCCTGCCGCGCCAGCGCGTCGAGATGCAGCACGAGGAGGCGGGTACCGCCCCCGCACCGCGCAGCCGCACGAAGTCGGCGCCGGACAACCTGTTCTCGGGCGACCAGCAGTCGAACGAGCGCGGTGCGCTCTTCACCGGGTTGATCGACCTGCGCGAGACGACGGACCGTGACGGCCGTCGGCACGACTGACCGCGACCGCGACCGGCGGTCCGGCGCTGCACGTGCCGGAAGCGGCGAGAGCCCGTGGCGGAACCCGTAGCGGAACCCGTCCGGAGCCGGTCACGGGTCGCAGCGATGATCACCGAGCAGTGAGCCGGATCCGATCGGCGGCGAGAAGGCGGTCCTCGGTCGCGATGCGGTCGAGGGCGGCGGCGTAGTCCGGACCCGCTCGATGGGTGAACGCGTGACCGGCCATCGTTCGGGCGTCTACGACGAGCTGCTCGAGCAGGGGCAGCAGGTCGGCCTGCAGGAGGCCGGCGAGACGGGCATGCGCGAGATCGTCGTGGAGATCGTCCAGCCAGCGGCGGGCGAGGGCCGGCGTCGGGGGATTCAGCCGTCCGATCTCGACCGCTTGGGCCGCGCCGTCCAGCCGGCTCTCTTCGGGTCCACGGTTCTCGTCGTAGAGCGTCTGGCCGGCTCGGTTGCAGATCGTGATCCGGTCCACGGCGTCGGAGCTCTCTGCGGCCGCGATCGTCTGCGGTGTTCCGCTGTACCCGCGCTCGTGTGCCTCGAGCGGAGTCCAGCGGGCGTCGCCTCCGAGGCGGGCGTCGGTGACGGCACGGTGCAGGATCGAGTTCCGGCTGACCGCAGCAGGGACGGAGAGCGCCACGATCCGCGTCGCGTACCCGGCACCGTGGAAGGCAGCGGCCTCCGCGAGCGTCACTGTGGGCCGGCGAAAGGTGCCCTCGATCAGGACGCTGTACCGGTGCCGGCGGGCATGGTCGATGGCCATCCGCATCCACTCGCCGACCGTTGCGTTCGTCGCTCGCGTCATGTTCGCGGGGTCATCGGAGAGGAGCTCGAGATAGGCGGGATGGAACGCTCGGAGTTCGTCGACGCCGAGGGGGAGCGGTGCGGCACCCGGGTACTCGAGCAGGACCTCCTCCGACGCGCGGGTCTTGCCAGCGCCGGGCTGCCCTCCGAGGAGGACGGCGACCGGGCCCGCCGCGGTGACCGCCCCGTCGAACAGGAGCGGCTCGATGACGTCGCGGAAGAGGCGACGGCGTTCGGAATGCGGGAGCTCGTATCGGCTCTCGTCGATCACCTCGCGCGCAGCTCCTGCAGCTCGCGATCGAAGCGAACCGTCGCGGCGGCGATCTCTTCCGCGTCTCGGGTCGGCACGGCCCGCGCCGCACGTCGGACAGCGACCATGCGCTGCATTCCGGCGTGATGCTCGGGATCGGACGAGTCCGCGGGGAGACGCGCGGCGTACTCGCCCACGAGGCGAAGGGCCGTCTCACGCATGGCGTCGTACTCGGCGACGGTGTCGTGGTCGACGGCGGCTGACGATGTCGTTGTTCCGGTCACCGGTGTCATCTGCGCCTCATCTCTCGTGGTTCGAGTCTACCCAGCGGCGCGTCGAGCGGCGGAGGACGTTCTCCTGCGTGACGTTCGCGTCCCGCGGCGCCTGCTCTCTCGAACCGGGACCTCTCGCTCGTCGGTGCAGGGCTGCTCGAACTGCTCGGACCTGTGCGCCGAGGCGACGCAGGCCCGGTCCCGGCTCAGCCGCGCTCGCTCGCGAAGGCGAGCAGCGCCTCGGCGATCTGCGCGTCGGCCTCCTCGTGGCTGATCGTGGCGGTGCCGTCGCCCGGCTGCGGGCCGTACCAGCCGAAGTCGGCGTGGTTCGACCCGTCGATCTCGACGAAGCTCGCGTCGGCGGGCAGCCGGTCGCTCGCCGCGGCGACCTTCTCCGGGGTGCTCAGGCCGTCCTCCGAGCCGCTCACGCTCAGCACGGGCAGTCCCGACGCGGAGAGGTCGTTCGCGCAGTAGCTGCCGAAGAGCACGAGACCCCTGACCTCGGGGTCCTCGCCCCACTGGCAGGCCTTCACGCCGCCGAGGGAGTGCCCGCCGACCAGCCACTCGTCGACGCCGTCGGCCTGCGCCGTGAAGCTCTCGAGCGAGCGCAGGTCGAAGAACGCCAGATTGAGGATCGGCCGGGTGATCACGACGCTCGCGCCCTCCTCGACGAGCGGCGCGAGGGTCGCCTCGTAGGAGGCCGCATCGACCTTGGCGCCGGGGACGAAGACGAGGCCGACGCCGTCGAGGTCGGTGCCCGCGTCGTCCGTCGGGGTGAGCACGATCGCGGTGTCGGTGCGCTCGACGGCGACCGCGGGGTCCGCGTCGACGCGGGCGAGCGCCTCCGGATCGGGGCCCATCACGATCGAGGACCAGGTCAGGAAGCCGAGGACCGCGACCGCGAGGAGCGCGCCCAGGCTCAGGAGGACGATCCGGAGCGGACGGCGGCGCCTTCGCGGGGAGGCTGCGCGCGCGGCCCGGGCGCTCATCGGTGCCGCGCGATCGCGTCGGCGGCCTGGACCAGCGCGAGGTGCGAGAGCGCCTGCGGGGTGTTGCCCGCGTGGCGCCGGTTCTCGACGTCGTACTCCTCCGAGAGCAGGCCGACGTCGTTGCAGAGCCCGACGAGGCGGTCCATCAGCGTGCGGGCGTCGTCGAGACGGCCGGAGTCGGCGTACTGCCGGACCAGCCAGAACGAGCAGGCCAGGAAGGGATGCTCACCGCCGGCCAGGCCGTCGACCGAGGACTCCGTGCGGTAGCGGTGCAGCAGGCCGTCGTGCATCAGCGCGCGCTCGAGCTCGGCGACCGTGCCGAGCATCCGCGGGTCGTCAGCGGCGACGAAGCCGACCATCGGCAGCACGAGCAGCGAGGCGTCCACCTCGGTGGAGCCGTAGGACTGCACGTAGTGGCCGCGCTCGGAGTCGAAGCCCCGCTCCTCGATCTCGGCGCGGACGGTGTCGCGCAGCCGCTCCCAGGTCTCGACCGGGCCGTCGAGCCCGTGCTCGCGGACGGCGCGGACGCCGCGGTCCAGCGCCGCCCAGACCATGACCCGGGAGTGGGTGAAGTGCCTCGGCTCGCCGCGGATCTCCCAGATGCCGTTGTCGGGCCGCTGCCAGTTGCTCTCGACGAAGCCGAGCAGCGCGCGCTGCAGCGGCCAGGAGAACTCGGTCTCGTCCACTCCGGCCACGCGCGCCTCGTGCAGCGCCACCATCACCTCGCCGATCACGTCGGCCTGGTACTGGTCGACGGCCGCGTTGCCGATCCGGACGGGGGAGGCGCCGTCGTAGCCGGGCAGGCTCGGCATCTCCCGCTCGGCCAGGTCGCGCTCGCCGGCGAGGCCGTACATGATCTGCACGTCCTCCGGCGAGCCGGCGACCGCCCGGAGCAGCCAGGCGCGCCACTTCTGCGCCTCCTTCTCGAAGCCGTGCGCGAGCAGGGCCTCGAGGGTGAGGGACGCGTCGCGGAGCCAGACGTAGCGGTAGTCCCAGTTGCGGCTGCCACCGAACTCCTCGGGGAGGGAGGTGGTCGCGGCGGCGACGATGCCGCCGGTCTGGTCGTCGGTCAGTGCGCGCAGCGTGAGCAGCGAGCGGACCACGGCGTCACGGTGCGGGCCGTCGTAGCGGATGGCGCCGGCCCAGTCCGTCCACCAGCGGACGGTGCGCTCGATCGCCTTGTCGACGTCGAGCACCTTCGGGGCGCGCTGGTGCGAGGGGAACCAGGCCATCGAGAGGTCGACCGTCTCGCCGGGCGCGACGTCGAACTCGGCGGAGTGCACGTGGTCGGTCGCCGAGAGGCGCACGCCGCGGACGACGACCGCATCCGGGCCGGCGACGGCGACGAGCAGCGGATCCTCGTCCGTGCCCTCCTGGCGCACCCACGGCATCGTGCGGGCGTAGTCGAACCGGATCCGCAGCTCCTGGCGCATCCGCACCGAGCCGGAGACCCCCTTCACGCGGCGGACCAGCTCGGCGCGGTCGTCACGCAGCGGCATCACGTCGGTGACCTCGGCGACGCCGGTCGCGGTGGTCCAGGTGGTGACGAGGGCGAGGGTGTCGCCGAGGTAGTGCCGCTCCACGGTGGCGTCCGCGTCCACCGGCCGGAGCGACCAGCGGCCCTGGTCGTCACCGCCGAGGAGCGCGCCGAAGATCGAGGCGGAGTCGAAGCGGGGGAGGCAGAGCCAGTCGATGCCGCCGTCACGGGAGACGAGAGCGGCGGTGCGGCAGTCGGAGAGGACGGCGTAGTCCTCGATCGGGGAGACCATGCGCTGATCCTGGCAGCAGAACGCTGGGCGCTCCTGCGAGCTCCGCGGACCGCCGACCCGGGCACGCCGCCGTCAAGGCCGGGAAACGGTCGGCGGGGGCGCCGTAGGGTGTGGCGCATGCCTCAGTCGGTCCACACGCTGCTCATCCTCGGTGCGACGGGCGACCTGTCCGCCCGCCTCCTCCTCCCCGCTGTCGGTCAGCTCCTGACCCGCGAGCCCGATCGCCGCCTGCACCTCGTCGGCGCCGGTCAGGAGGACTGGACGCAGGAGCACTGGCACGAGGTGGTGTCCACGTCGTTCGCCACGGAGACCGCCTCGGGCGCCGGCATCGACGCCCTGGTCTCGGGCACGCGCTACCAGCAGGTGGACGTGACGGATCCGGAGGCGCTCGCCGCGCTGCTCGCGAGCTGCGAGGGACCCGTCGCGATCTACTTCGCCCTGCCGCCCGCCGTCGCCGCGAAGGCCTGCGACGCGCTCGCCGCGCACGAGCTGCCGGAGGGGACGGTCCTCGCGCTCGAGAAGCCGTTCGGCACCGACGAGAAGAGCGCTCGGGACCTGAACGCGCGCGTCGCGGCGCTCGTCCCCGAGGACCGCGTGCACCGCGTCGACCACTTCCTCGGCCGTGCGACCGTCATGAACCTGCTCGGGTTGCGCTTCGCGAACCGGATCCTCGAGCCGCTGTGGTCCGCGGAGCACATCGAGAGCGTCGCGATCGTCTACGACGAGCAGCTGGGCCTCGAGGGGCGCGCGGGCTACTACGACGGCGCGGGTGCGCTGATCGACATGATCCAGAGCCACCTGCTGCAGGTGCTGGCGGTCGTCGCGATGGAGCCGCCGTCGACGCTGGGCGCGGCGGACCTGCGCGACGCCAAGGGCATCGTGCTGCGGGCGACGCGGCTGCACGGCGAGGACCTGAGTGCGAACTCGCGTCGGGCGCGCTACACCGCCGGCTCTGTGGACGGGCGCGAGCTCCCCGCCTACACGGATGAGAAGGGCGTCGACCCGTCGCGCAAGACCGAGACGCTGGCCGAGCTGATCGTCGAGATCGACACCTGGCGCTGGGCGGGCGTGCCGTTCACGCTGCGCTCGGGCAAGGCGCTGGGCGAGCGGCGGCGCGAGATCGTCATCCGCTTCAAGCCGGTGCCGCACCTGCCGGCCGGCTTCCACGGGACGGCCGAGGCGTCGGTGCTGCGGTTGTTCCTCGCGCCGGACCAGATGGCGCTCGAGTTGAACATCAACGGCCCCGGCGACCCGTACACGCTCGAGCGCGCATCGCTCGAGGCGACCTTCGGCGCGGGGGAGCTGCTGGCCTACGGCGAGGTCATCTCGGGGATCCTCGACGACGACCCGTCGCTCTCGGTCCGCGGCGACGCGGCCGAGGAGTGCTGGCGCATCGTCCAGCCCGCGATCGACGCCTGGCGCGCCGACGACGTGCCGCTGGACGAGTACCCGGCCGGCAGCGAGGGCCCGGAGAGCTGGCCGACGGTCTGAGCGCGGACGTGCGGGAGGGGCCGCTGGGTCGCGCGCCCCTTGCTGGTCGAGTAGCCGCGGAGCGGCGTATCGAGACCCGGCGTGCTCAGCGGGGTGGATCTCGATACGCGCTCTGCGAGCGCTACTCGATCAGCATGAAGCGGAGACGCCTTCTGCAGTGCTGACCGATCAGCAGGGGGGTCATGCTGGTCGAGTAGCCGCGGAGCGGCGTATCGAGACCCCGGCGGTGACCGCGCAGGGCGTTTCGCGCCACAGCACTGCCGGGCTCCGCTCCGACCTACTGTGATCGGCGACCGGTGCCGAGTACGAGCCGGTCTCCGGTTCGAGGGAGTCTCCGTGGTCGTCGTCCTGTCCCCACTCGCCGGGCGCGCCGTGCCCCTCTCAGCCGTCCCCGATCAGCTCTTCGCGGCCGGCGTGATGGGAGCGGGGATGGCGATCGAGCCTCCCGCGGAGCGCGTCGAGGTCCTCTCGCCGGTCCGCGGCGTCCTGCTCCAGGTGCTGCCGCACGCGTTCGTGGTCGTCGCGGACAGCGGACGAGCGGTGCTCGTCCACCTCGGGATCGACACGGTGGGGCTGAAGGGCGCCGGCTTCACGGTCCTCGCCGCCAAGGGCGACCGCGTCGAAGCCGGGACCCCGGTCCTGGAGTACGACGTCCCGGCGGTCCTCGCCGCGGGACTCCCGACGGTGGTGCCCGTGGTCGTGCTGGAGCGGACCGCGGACCACGTCGACGCCCTCGCGGAGGACGGCGCATCCGTCCTCGCCGGTGATCCTCTGCTCTCCACATGACCACCCGTCCTCGGAGCACGCCCGCCTCCCGCCGTCGCCTCGTCCTCCCGGGCTTCGCGGGTCTGCAGCGCCTCGGCAAGAGCCTCATGCTCCCGATCGCGGTGCTCCCCGCCGCAGGGCTCCTCCTCCGGATCGGACAGCCCGACCTGCTCGGGCGGATCGATCTGCCCGTCCTCGGTCCGTTCTTCCAGGCGATGAGCGCGGCGGGCGGCGCGCTCTTCGAGAACCTGGCGCTGCTGTTCGCCGTCGGTGTCGCCATCGGCTTCACCAGGAAGCCGGACGGCTCGACCGCCCTCGCGGCCGTCGTCGGCCACCTCGTGCTCGCGAAGGTCTTCACCGTCCTGTCACCGATCGTCCTGGCGGGGCGGACGACGGCCGCCGGCGACCAGGCGCAGATCGACTACAGCGTCTTCGGCGGGATCGTGGTCGGTCTGCTCACGGCCGTGCTGTTCGACCGGTTCCACACCATCGAGCTCCCCGCCTACCTCGGGTTCTTCAGCGGCCGGCGGTTCGTCCCGATCGTCGTCTCACTCGCGTGCCTCGTCGTCGGCTTCGGTCTGAGCTGGTTCTATCCGGTCTTCGAGTCCGGCCTCACCGGTCTCGGCGCCTTCATCGGCGGCACCGGGGCGCTCGGCGCCTTCATCTACGGCTTCGCCAACCGCATGCTGATCCCGCTGGGGCTGCACCACATCCTCAACTCGTACGTCTGGTTCCTCCAGGGCTCGTACACGAACGCCGACGGCGGCGTCGTCACGGGGGAGCTGACCCGGTTCGCCGCGGGCGACCCGACGGCCGGCGCGCTCACCTCGGGCTTCTACCCGGTGCTCATGTTCGGACTCCCGGCGGCGGCGCTGGCGATGATCCACGTGTCGAACCGCTCGCAGCGCGCGGCCGCGATCGGAATCCTCGGTGCGGCCGGGCTGACCGCCTTCCTCACCGGCATCACGGAGCCGCTGGAGTTCGCGTTCATGTTCGCGGCGTTCCCGCTCTACGTCGTGCACGCCGTGCTGACCGGGCTGTCCCTCGCGATCGCTGACCTCCTCGACATCCATCTCGGCTTCTCGTTCTCCGCCGGGCTCGTCGACCTGCTTCTCTACGGCACGGCGCCGGCTGCGAAGAACGTCGGGCTGCTCGTGGTGATGGGCGTCGTGTACTTCGCCGTGTACTACCTGCTGTTCCGGGTGGTGATCAGGAGGTGGAACCTGCGCACACCGGGGCGGGAGGAGGTCGTCTCCGGAGTGGACGAGGGTGAACCCGTCGCGGTCGCGGCGGAGCCGATCTCCGCGGCGGACGCTCCGCCGGAGTCCGAGGCCGAGTCGCTCATCGCGGCCTTCGGCGGGCGCGGCAACCTCGTCCACGTCGACGCGTGCATCACGCGGCTGCGCGTCCAGGTCGGCGACCGGGCGCTGGTCGATCCCGCGCGGCTGAAGGCTCTCGGCGCGGCCGGCGTGCTGGAGGTCGGCGAGAGCGTGCAGGCGGTCTTCGGCCCCCGCGCGGAGGCGCTGAAGAACGACATCCTCGACCTGCTCTGACGGGCGCGGGATCTCGATACGCCCCCTGCGAGGGCTACTCGATCAGCATGAGTGGCGCCCTCTGCGAGGGCTACTCGATCAGCATGAGTGGCGCCCTCTGCGAGGGCCACCCGATCAGCATGGGTCGGAGCATGCCGGCGACGCGGCGGCATTCCATGCTGGTCGAGTAGCCGCGGAGCGGCGTATCGAGACCCGCCGGGTCAGCGAGTGGCGTCGGCCGGGGTCGCGACGGAGGCGGCGTCGGGCTCGGCCCAGACGGCGATCGGCTTGGGGTCCCAGGTGAGGGCGGCGGGCTCGGCGACAGGAGCGGCCGGCTCCGCGGTGACGGGGGGAGTGGAGGCGCGCATGACGGGGATGGCGGAGGTGACCGGGTTGGCGGTGGCCTCGACGCCGGCGCGGAGCTGCTCGGCCTGGATGGCGGCGGACAGCTCGTGGGCGAGCGAGCGGGCGAGCATCCCGTGGAAGATCGGGTCGCGGTCGTCGTGGCTGCGCCGGGTGACGACCCAGGCGCCCTCGGCGCCGACGAAGGCGGAGAGGCGCTCGTGCACGACGGCGAAGAGCTCGTCCTGCGTGAGCGCGGGGGCCGCGACGACCTCGGGGGCCGGCTGACGGCGCCTCAGACGAAACCTCATGACGAACCCCGTTTCCCGTGCCGCGTGCTGGACCTCCAGTGTCCAGGGGCGACGGTGCCGGAGCGCGCTGACACGCCGCGGCCGATGGCGCGCGGCGTGTCAGAAGGCGGTCAGCGGTCGCGCTTCTTGCCGTTCTGCTCCTTGACGAGCTCCTTCGAGTCGTAGGAGACCGAGCCGATGGCGACCGCGAGAGCGATCGCCCAGCTGACCCACTGCAGGGCCAGCCGCCAGTCGCGCGGACCCTTGCGCGTCGTCTGCAGGATGGACCAGCCTCCGACGATCGCGCTGATGACGCTGGAATTGAGGATGAACTTGCGCATCGATTGCCTCCTGTGTTCACCACGACGCTAGTGGCCCGGCCCCGTTCTCTCCCAACGGTTGACACCGCCGACGGCCAGCGGACGGCTCCGTCGTCGATCCCGCCCGCTACGGTGAACCGCTGCTCGCCGCCGGGCCGCGGCAGGGACCGAGGAGAACGGATACGAGATGCGCACGGCTGTGATCGGGGCGGTGCTCCTCGTGCTCGGCGTGATCGCCGCTCTCACCGGGGTCCTGCCGATGGACGCGCTGGGCGAGCTGGTCGAGCGCACCGCGCCGATCCTCGCCTTCGTGGTCGCCGTCACCGTGGTGGCGGAGCTGGCCTCCGAGGCCGGAGTCTTCACGGTCGTGGCCGAGCGGGCGGCGACTTGGGGCCGAGGACGGACGGCTCTGCTCTGGCTCCTGGTGGTCGCGATGGCGATCGTCAGCACCGTCTTCCTCTCCCTCGACACCACCGCCGTGCTGCTCACGCCGGTCGTCGTGCTGCTCGCCACGCACGTCCGGGTGTCGCCGCTGCCGTTCGCGATGGCGACCGTCTGGCTCGCCAATTGCGCCTCCCTGCTGCTCCCTGTGTCGAACCTCACCAACCTCCTGGCAGAGAGGCGGCTCGGCGTCGACGGGCCGCTCGCCTTCGCCGCGCTGACCGCCGCGCCCGCGCTCGTCGCCGCCGTGATCCCGGTCCTCGTGCTCGCGATCCGCTACCGCCGCGAGCTGGCCGGCCGCTACCGGACGGGGGAGCGGACCCCGGTCGAGGACCGCGTCCTGCTGATCGGCGCCGGCGTCGTCGTCGCGCTGCTGCTGCCCGCCCTCGTCTCCGGGCTCGAGGTGTGGATCCCGGCGGCCGTCGCGGCGCTCGCCCTCGTCGTGCTCTTCGCGGTGCGGCGGCCGTCCGCGCTGAAGGTCTCGCTCCTGCCGTGGCAGCTGGTCGTCTTCGCCTCCGGTCTCTTCGTCGTGATGGAGGCGGCGCACCAGCTCGGCCTCGGAGCGGCGCTCGCCGTGGTCGCGGGCGACGGGAGCGGCGTGGGCGAGCTGCTCCGGCTCGCGGGCTCCGGTGTCGTCGCCGCGAACCTCGTCGACAACCTGCCCGCCTACCTCGCGCTCGAGCCGGTCGCCGCCGACCCGGTGCGCCTGGTCGCCCTGCTGATCGGCGTGAACGCCGGTCCGCTGATCACCCCGTGGGCCTCGCTCGCCACCCTGCTCTGGCACCAGCGGCTGACCGCGCTCGGCGTGACCATCTCCTGGCGGCAGTACGCGCTGCTCGGTGCCGTCGCGGTGGTGCCGACCGTCGGCGGCGCGGTGCTCGCGCTCGCCCTCGCCCAGGGCTGAGCCCGGCCCCCGTTCGAGTGCGGCTGGTAGCCTCGGCGGGTACGAAGACGGGCACGACCGACGATCGGGACCACCATTCCTCCGCACTCCGCCTCCGCCCCCGCACCCCTCGAGGACAGCGCCGACGGGACGACTCCAGCCGCCGCCGACCACACCGCCGGAGCGCGCAACGCGTTCGTCGTCGTCTCCAACCGCCTCCCCGTCGACCGCGTCGTCGACGCCGACGGCACGGCCTCGTGGAAGACCTCGCCCGGCGGGCTGGTCACCGCGCTCGAGCCCGTGATGCGGGCCAACGAGGGCGCCTGGGTCGGCTGGCCCGGAGTCGCGGACGAGGAGGTCGCGCCGTTCGAGAACGACGGCGTGCTGATCGTCCCGGTCGCCCTCAGCGCCCAGGAGCTCGAGGACTACTACGAGGGCTTCTCCAACGACACCCTCTGGCCGCTGTACCACGACGTGATCGCGCCGCCCACCTACCACCGCGAGTGGTGGGACGCCTACGTGCGGGTGAACCGCCGCTTCGCCGAGGCCGCCGCCGCGGTCACCGAGCAGGACGGCGTGGTCTGGGTGCAGGACTACCAGCTGCAGCTGGTGCCGAAGATGCTCCGCGAGCTGCGGCCGGACGTCACGATCGGCTTCTTCAACCACATCCCGTTCCCGCCCTACGGCATCTTCGCCCAGCTCCCGTGGCGCAAGCAGATCGTCGAGGGCCTCCTCGGTGCCGACGTGATCGGCTTCCAGCGCCAGGGCGACGCGGGCAGCTTCCTCCGCGCGGTCCGCCGCCTGCTCGGCTACGACACCCGCAGCACCGTCGTCGAGGTGCCGGTCGAGGACGACGCGGTCGACGGCACCCGGCGGGTCAACCGCTCGCGCCGCGGCGCCAGCGTCCGCCCGGTCGTCGCCCGGCACTTCCCGATCTCGATCGACTCCGCCGCCTTCGAGGCGATGGCGCGCACCCCGGAGATTCAGGAGCGGGCGCGCCAGATCCGCTCCGACCTGGGCGATCCCGAGACCGTCATGCTCGGCGTCGACCGCCTCGATTACACCAAGGGCATCGGCCACCGGCTGAAGGCGTTCGGCGAGCTGCTCGCCGACGGGCGGCTCAGCACCAAGGACGCGGTGCTCGTGCAGGTCGCGAGCCCGAGCCGCGAGCGGGTCGAGACCTACAAGCAGCTGCGGGACGACATCGAGCTGCAGGTCGGCCGGATCAACGGCGACTACGGCACGATCGGCAATCCGGCGATCAGCTATCTGCACCACGGCTACCCGCGCGAGGAGATGGTCGCCCTCTACCTCGCCGCCGACGTGATGCTGGTGACGGCGCTGCGCGACGGGATGAACCTGGTCGCGAAGGAGTACGTCGCCTCCCGCTTCGACAACGACGGCGTGCTCGTGCTGAGCGAGTTCACCGGAGCGGCCGACGAGCTCAAGCAGGCCGTTCAGATCAACCCGCACGACATCTCCGGCCTCAAGGACGCCATCGAGAACGCGGCTCGCATGCCGCGGGCCGAGCGCACCCGCCGGATGCGGGCGCTGCGCCGCCGCGTGCTCGAGAACGACGTGTCGCGCTGGTCGGCGAGCTTCCTCGATGCGCTGAGCGAGCACGCCGCGGGTCAGCAGCTCGACGTGCACCCGGCCGCGCGCGGCCAGGAGGCGCCGCTCGGCCAGGAGGCGGAGCACCACGAGGACGGCGTCCGCGGACGCGCCGCCGAGGACGCGCACCACCAGGACGCCCGCCGCGACGAGGCGGAGGCGTCGCGATGACCGCCGTCATGCCGACCCCCGGCGAGCACCTGCCCGGAGTGCCCGACCGCCTCGTCGCCGCGCTGCACGAGCTGGCGGCGACCGGACGCCTGCTGGTGGCCCTGGACTTCGACGGGACGCTCGCACCCGAGGTCGACGACCCGGCGCACGCCCGCGCCCTGCCCGAGGCGCGCGAGGCGGTCCTCCGACTGCTCGCACTGCCCGGCACCCGCGTCGCGCTGGTCTCCGGCCGCGCCCTCGGGAGCCTCGAGGAGGTCGCGCAGCTGCCGGACGAGGCGCTGCTGGTCGGCTCGCACGGCATCGAGATCCGCCTGGACCCGGGCGACGACGCCGTCCGCCTCGACGAGACCGAGCTGGAGAAGGTCGGCGTCCTCGAGGACGTCCTGAAGGGCATCGCCCGCGGGATCGACAACGTCTGGATCGAGGACAAGCCGGCCGGCTTCGCCCTGCACACGCGCCTGGCCACCGACCGGCACAGCCGTGTCGCGCACGTCGTCGCCCTGTCGGAGGCGCGCGCCGAGGTCGAGGGCGTCACCGTTCGCGAGGGCAAGAACGTCCTGGAGTTCTCGGTCCGCTCGACCACCAAGGGCGAGGCCGTGCAGCACCTGCGCCGCTACACCGGCGCGACCGCCGTGCTCTACGCGGGCGACGACGTCACCGACGAGGACGCCTTCGCGGTGCTCGGCACCGGTGACGTCGGCGTCAAGAGCGGTCCCGGCACGACCTCGGCCGCCTACCGCGTCCGCGGCCCCGAGCAGATCGCCCACGTGCTGTCGATCCTCGCCGACTTCCGCGCCACCGCGGACTGACCAGCGCCGGTCGATCCGTCACGAACGGTCGGTGCGCGGCTGACGACACGACCATCCGTGACGGATCGAGGCTCCGGAGGTGACCGTTCGCGACGGATCGGGGCGCGCTCCGGAGCGCCGGAGCACCGCGCGCGAGGCGGTAGCCTCGTCACATGCCGGAAATCGATTGGAAGCCTCGTTCGCGCACCGTCACGGACGGCATCGAGGCGACGACGTCGCGCGGGATGCTGCGTGCCGTGGGAATGGGTGATGACGACTGGGAGAAGCCCCAGATCGGCATCGCGTCGTCCTGGAACGAGATCACCCCCTGCAACCTCTCGCTGGAGCGCCTCGCGCGCAGCGCGAAGGAGGGCGTGCACTCGGGCGGCGGCTACCCGCTGCAGTTCGGCACCATCTCCGTCTCGGACGGCATCTCGATGGGCCACGAGGGCATGCACTTCTCGCTCGTCTCGCGCGAGGTCATCGCCGACTCCGTCGAGACCGTGATGATGGCCGAGCGCCTCGACGGCACCGTCATGCTGGCCGGCTGCGACAAGTCGCTGCCCGGCATGCTGATGGCCGCCGCGCGGCTCGACCTCGCCGCCGTCTTCGTCTACGCCGGATCGATCGCGCCGGGCTGGGTCAAGCTGTCCGACGGCACCGAGAAGGACATCACGATCATCGACTCCTTCGAGGCGGTCGGCGGCGTCAAAGCCGGGATCATGTCCGAGGAGGACGCCAAGCGCATCGAGTGCGCCTTCGCCCCGGGCGAGGGCTCGTGCGGCGGCATGTACACCGCGAACACGATGGCCAGCGTCGCCGAGGCGCTCGGGATGAGCCTTCCCGGCTCCGCGTCGCCCGCCGCGGCCGACCGCCGCCGCGACTACTTCGCCCGCAAGTCGGGGGAGGCGGTCGTCGAGCTGCTGCGCAACGGCACCACCGCGCGCGACATCCTGACCAAGGAGGCGTTCGAGAACGCGATCGCCGTGGCCATGGCCTTCGGCGGCTCGACCAACGTCATCCTGCACCTGCTCGCGATCGCCAACGAGGCCGAGGTCGACCTCACGATCGACGACTTCAACCGCATCGGCGACACGATCCCGCACATCGGCGACCTCAAGCCGTTCGGCAAGTACGTCATGAACGACGTCGACCGCCACGGCGGCGTCCCCGCCGTGATGAAGGCCCTGCTCGACGCGGGCCTGCTGCACGGCGACTGCCTCACCGTCACCGGCAGGACCGTCGCCGAGAACCTCGCGGCGATGGACATCGCGCCGCTGGACGGCGAGGTCATCCGCACCCTCGACAACCCGATCCACGCCACCGGCGGGCTGACCGTGCTCAAGGGCTCGCTCGCCCCCGAGGGCGCGGTCGTCAAGACGGCCGGCTTCGACGCCTCCGTGTTCGAGGGTCCCGCGCGGGTGTTCGAGCGCGAGCGCGCCGCGATGGACGCCCTCACCGACGGCGAGATCACGAAGGGCGACGTGGTGGTCATCCGCTACGAGGGCCCCAAGGGCGGCCCGGGCATGCGCGAGATGCTGGCCATCACGGCCGCCATCAAGGGGGCCGGCCTCGGAAAAGATGTACTACTGTTGACCGACGGACGATTCTCAGGCGGCACAACCGGCCTGTGCATCGGCCACATAGCTCCCGAATCGGTGGACGCAGGTCCCATCGCATTCGTTCGCGACGGAGACCCGATTCGGGTCGACATCGCCGCTCGATCGATCGACCTACTCGTCGACGAATCCGAGCTCGCCGCCCGCCGAGAAGGCTGGGCGCCCCTCCCTCCGCGCTACACCCGCGGTGTCCTCGCCAAGTACGCCAAGCTCGTCCGCTCGGCCGCCGAGGGCGCCACCACGGGTTGATCCCGGCCCGCTCGGGCCGGCCGCGCACTCGCGCCTCCCGGGCACCGCTCGCTCGCACTCCGAGCCCCCGGTGCCCGCCGCCGCACACCGCTTCGAAGGAATCGACACCCGCATGACCCCGGACCCGTCCGCCGCGCCTCCCGCCCCGACCCCCCAGCCACCCCGCTCCGCCGCGTCCGCGCCGGCGGTCGCTCCCGTCGTCGAGTCGCTCACCGGAGCGCAGGCGGTCGTCCGCTCGCTCGAGATGCTCGGGATCGAGGACGTCTTCGGTCTGCCCGGCGGCGCGATCCTGCCCGTCTACGACCCGCTGATGGACTCGTCGAAGATCCGCCACATCCTGGTCCGCCACGAGCAGGGCGCCGGCCACGCGGCCGAGGGCTACGCCGCGGCGACCGGCAAGCTCGGCGTCTGCATCGCGACCTCCGGGCCCGGCGCGACCAACCTCGTCACGGCGATCGCGGACGCCTACATGGACTCCGTGCCGATGCTCGCGATCACCGGTCAGGTCTTCTCGACGCTGATGGGCACCGACGCCTTCCAGGAGGCGGACATCGTCGGCATCACGATGCCGATCACCAAGCACTCGATCCTGGTCACGCGCCCCGAGGACATCCCCTCGGCGCTCGCCTCCGCCGTGCTGATCGCGACGACCGGCCGCCCCGGCCCCGTGCTCGTCGACATCACCAAGGACGCGCAGCAGGACGCCGCGCCGTTCAGCTGGCCGCCGAAGATCGACCTGCCCGGCTACCGCCCGGTGACGAAGGCCCACGGCAAGCAGATCCAGGCCGCGGCGCAGCTGCTGGCCGAGGCGAAGAAGCCGGTGCTCTACGTCGGCGGCGGCATCATCCGCGCCCGTGCGGCGGCGGAGCTCCTGGCGTTCGCCGAGGCCTGCGGCGCTCCCGTCGTCACGACGCTGATGGCGCGCGGCGCGTTCCCCGACTCGCACGAGCAGCAGCTGGGCATGCCCGGCATGCACGGCACCGTCCCCGCGGTGCTCGCGCTGCAGGAGTCGGACCTGATCCTGGCGCTCGGCTCGCGCTTCGACGACCGGGTAACCGGCAAGGCGGCGCTCTTCGCGCCGAACGCCAAGGTCGTGCACGTGGACATCGATCCGGCCGAGATCTCCAAGATCCGCACGGCCGACGTGCCGATCGTGGGCGACCTCAAGGACGTCCTGCCGGACCTCACCGACGCGTTCGCGAAGGCGATCGACGGTGCCGCGCCCGACACGGCCGACTGGTGGACCTACCTCAAGGGCCTGCAGGAGGAGTTCCCGCTCGGCTACACCGAGCCGGTCGACGGCCTGCTGTCTCCGCAGTACGTGATCAAGCGGATCGGCGAGATCACCGGTCCCGAGGGCGTCTTCGCCTCGGGTGTCGGCCAGCACCAGATGTGGGCGGCGCAGTTCATCAAGTACGAGCGCCCCAACTCCTGGCTCAACTCCGGCGGCGCCGGCACGATGGGCTACTCCGTGCCCGCGGCGATGGGCGCCAAGGTCGGCGAGCCCGACCGCACGGTCTGGGCGATCGACGGCGACGGCTGCTTCCAGATGACCAATCAGGAGCTCGCCACCTGCACGATCAACGACATCCCGATCAAGGTCGCGGTGATCAACAACTCCTCGCTCGGCATGGTCCGCCAGTGGCAGACCCTGTTCTACGAGGGCCGCTACTCGAACACCGACCTCAACACGGGGCACGACACCGTCCGGGTGCCGGACTTCGTGAAGCTCGCGGAGGCCTACGGCGCCCTGGGCATCCGGGTCACCAAGCCGGAGGAGATCGACGCGGCCATCGAGCTGGCGATCGCCACCAACGACCGGCCGGTCGTCATCGACTTCGTGGTCAGCCGCGACTCCATGGTGTGGCCGATGGTCCCGCAGGGCGTCTCGAACAGCTACGTCCAGTACGCCAGAGACCACAGCCCGACCTGGGACGACGAGGAGTAGACCGCATGACCCACCACGTTCTCTCCCTGCTCGTCGAGGACAAGCCGGGACTGCTCACCCGTGTCGCGGGGCTGTTCGCGCGCCGCGGCTTCAACATCGAGTCGCTGGCCGTCGGGCCGACCGAGCTCGAGGGGCTCTCGCGCATCACGGTCGCCGTGGATGTCGAGGACCTCCCGCTCGAGCAGGTGACCAAGCAGCTGAACAAGCTGATCAACGTCATCAAGATCGTCGAGCTCGACCCGGACCAGTCGGTGCACCGCGAGCACCTGCTCGTGAAGGTGCGCGTCGACAACGTCACCCGCTCGCAGGTGCTCGAGGCCGTGAACCTCTTCCGCGCCCGCGTGGTCGACGTCGCGACCGACGCCCTGGTCATCGAGGTCACCGGCGACTCCGGCAAGACCACCGCGTTCCTCCGGGTCATCGAGCCCTACGGGATCAAGGAGATCGCCCAGTCGGGCCTGCTGGCCATCGGCCGCGGCTCGAAGTCGATCACCGAGCGCGTCTTCAAGAACTGACGGCTCCGCGCCGTCCCCTCTGCTCCGCCCACTCCACAACCAGAAAAGGAAGCATCACGTGACCGAGCTCATCTACGACGCCGACGCCGATCTCTCCATCATCCAGTCCAAGAAGGTCGCGATCGTCGGCTACGGCTCGCAGGGCCACGCGCACGCGCAGAACCTCCGCGACTCCGGAGTCCAGGTCGCAATCGCTCTCAAGGAGGGGTCGAAGTCGACCGCCAAGGCCGAGGACGACGGGTTCGAGGTCAAGAGCGTCGCCGACGCCGCCGAGTGGGCCGACCTGATCATGATCCTCGCGCCGGACCAGCACCAGCGCGCCATCTACAGCGAGCAGATCGCGGACAAGCTGACCGAGGGCAAGACCCTCGCCTTCGCGCACGGCTTCAACATCCGCTTCGGCTACATCGAGGCCCCCGCGGGCGTCGACGTGATCCTGATCGCGCCGAAGGCCCCCGGCCACACCGTGCGCCGCGAGTTCGTCGCCGGCCGCGGCATCCCGGACATCATCGCCGTCGAGAACGACGCGACCGGCACCGCCTGGGAGACCGCGAAGTCGTACGCGAAGGCCATCGGCGGCACCCGCGCCGGCGTCATCAAGACGACCTTCACCGAGGAGACCGAGACCGACCTGTTCGGCGAGCAGGCCGTGCTCTGCGGCGGCACCTCGCAGCTCGTCCAGTACGGCTTCGAGACCCTCGTCGAGGCCGGCTACCAGCCCGAGATCGCCTACTTCGAGGTGCTCCACGAGCTCAAGCTGATCGTCGACCTGATGTGGGAGGGCGGCATCGCCAAGCAGCGCTGGTCGGTCTCCGACACCGCCGAGTACGGCGACTACGTGTCCGGCCCCCGCGTCATCGACCCCAGCGTCAAGCAGAACATGCAGGCGGTGCTCGGCGACATCCAGAGCGGTGCCTTCGCCAAGCGCTTCATCGCGGACCAGGACGCGGGAGCGCCCGAGTTCCAGGAGCTGCGCGCCAAGGGCGAGAAGCACCCGATCGAGGAGACCGGCCGCGAGCTGCGCAAGCTCTTCGCCTGGAAGCAGACGGACGAGGACTACACCGACGGCAGCGTCGCGCGCTAGTCGCCCGACTCCGACGACCTGGAGCCCCGGGCTGTCGACGGACACCGCTTCTGCGGTGGACGTCGGCGGGGCCGGGGCTCCGTCGCGTCCGGGGGGCCGTCGTTCTGGCGGGGGTGGATCTCGATACGCCCGCTGCGCGGGCTACTCGATCAGCATGCAAGGGGGCATTCCTCGGATGCGGTCCACCCATGGTGGTCGAGTAGCCCCGGAGGGGCGTATCGAGACCCGGCGTCGTCGGCGCGGGTTGTTTGCAGACCGTCGTGCGGGCGGGGTGTATCTCGATGCGCACGCGGCGCGGGCTGCTCGGGCTGCGGGCGCACCGCGGGGGAGCTCACGGGGCACGCGGGTAGCGTGGGGCGGATGGAGCGACGGGCACGGCGGCTGCGGCAGTGGGACGAGGGCGTGGCGGCGGCGCGGGACGGGCTGTCGTACGAGGTGTCGGCGGGGATCGTGCTGTGCGGGGTGGCCGGCGGCGGGCTCGCGGCGGCGCTCGCGCTGGCGTCCGGCGGGATCCTCGAGTCGGCGCCGGTGGCGCTGCGGACGGTGACGGCGCTCGCGCTCGCGCTGATCGCCGGCACGGTCCTCGTGGCGACCGCCACCGCCCTGCGGCGACGGACGGGGGCCGCGGGAGCCCGCTTCGCCCGGGCCGCCTGGCCGGTCCCCGCCGACCTCGGCCGGGACGGCCTCGTGGAGACCGCCGATCTGCCGTTCGACCTGCGACTGCCGGAGGACGCGCTGTCGCCGGCGGACCTCGCCGGCATCCTCGCGCCGTCGCGTGCGGCACGGGCCGAGGCGAGGAGGAGGGCGGCCACGCGGGATCTGCGGGCCCACTCCCTCCTGTTCTCGGCGCTCTCGCTCGTCGGCATCGTCCTCGCGCTCGTCGGCGTGCTGCTGATGATCGCGGTGATCGCCCTGCAGGGCTCGGAGGGGGCCGTGGTCACGGCGGCGGTCGTCGTCGCGGCCGGAGCGGCGGCCGGGATCGGCTCGTCCCAGGCGAACGGGCTGCCGCTGGCGGTGCTGCGCGCGTCCGACGCCGCCCTGGCGCGGAGCCGCGGGCTGCTGGTCGAGCGCTGGCCGGGGGATCTCGAGGAGGGACCGCTGTCGGTGCGCGGGGGAGTGGCCGCGATCGACCGCCGCCGGCTGACCGGACTCGCGCGGAGGCCGGCACCGTCGAGCACGGGCGCGGGACGGGTGGCGCCGATCGTGATGCTCGCGGTGGCGCTGCTGCTGGTGGCGGGGCTGCCGCTGGTGTCCTAGCGGCCGGCGCTTCGGGATCGGGCGGCTCGTCGCGCGGAACATCAGCGGAGAGTGCTGCTCATCGCCGATGGCCGATGACGAGTGCTCTCGGCTGATGTTCTGCGCGCGGATGCTCGTCAGCGGGCGGCGTCGCGGGCGAGGCGGCGCAGGCCGCCCTTGGGCGGGACGAGCACGGGATCCGGCCAGCGCGGGGAGAGGTGGTCGCCGAGGGTCACCCGGCGGATCTTCCGGCCGACGAGGGGGAGCACCCAGTCGTGCGCCCAGCGGTACTGGTCGCGGAGCAGCTCGCGCGGGGTGAGCGGCTCGGGCGGGTCCCACGGGCCGGTGGAGATGGTGTGCGGCACGCCGAGGACGTCCAGCACCTGGGCCGCGAGCACGCGGTGCCCGCGCTTGGAGAGGTGCATCCGGTCGCTCGACCACATCGCGGCGTCGCGGAACGCCTGCATCCGCCAGTAGTCGACGAGGACGGCGCCGCGCTCGCGGGCGATGCGGCGGACGGCGCTGTTGTAGACGCGGTTGCGCTTGACGAACATCCGCGGGGCGGGCAGGAAGGGGATGTCGAAGCCCGTGAAGAGCACGAGCGAGGCGCCCGTCGTCGCGAGGGCGTCGACGAGGTGCTCGTAGCCGTCGATGAGCACGCGCATGTCGGTGCCGAGGTCGAGGATGTCGTTGCCGCCGGCGTAGAGGGTGACGAGGGTCGGCCGCAGCTCGAGCGCGGGCGTCAGCTGCTCCGCGGTGATCTGGGCGAGCCGCTTGGAGCGGATCGCGAGGTTCGCGTACTCCCAGCCGGGCTCGGCGCGCGCGAGCCGGTCGGCGACGCGGTCGGCCCAGCCGCGGACGCCGTTGGGCAGGAGCCGGTGCGGGTCACCGACGCCCTCGGTGAAGGAGTCCCCGATCGCGACGTAGCGGCGCCGACCGCCCTCCATCGCGCGCTCGTCCGTCCCCGACTGCTCCGCCATCCTCGAAGGGTCGCCCGCCGGGGAGGCCGGGCGGTGACGCCGCGGTGGCGGGGAGGTGTCGGGGAGCTCCGAGCCGACGGCGAGGCCGCGCGGCTAGGGTGTTGCGGTGATCGACAGCAGGCCCGAGGACGACCGGGACGACGACGCGCTCAGCTGGGCGGGCGAGGGCGGCGACCCCACCCTGGTGGCGGGCGATGCTCCGGTGCGCCGCCGGACGCCCCGTGCGGTGCGCTCGGCTCCGGAGGTCCGCGCGGCGCGCGAGGGCGACGTCGACGAGCTGCCGGACGAGCTCCGCGAGGACGACGACGAGCTCGAGGACGACGACGAGCTGGAGGACGACGAGCGCGACGCGGCCGAGGCGGCGGCCGCCTCCTCCGTGCTGCTGGTCGCGATGGGCGTCGCCGCGGGTCTGTACCTGCTCTGGACGATCGGCTGGATGATCACCGCGACGCGGCAGAACGCCACGGTCGCCGGGACGTTCGCGGGCGACCCGCTCGGCGGCGGGCTCTACGGGCTCGGCCTCTGGCTCGCGGTCGCGGGGCCGGCGGCCTGGTTCGCCGCCGTGCTGCTCGGCACGCGGAGCGCCCGCACGCGCACCCGGGTGCTCTGGCTGATCGCCGGGCTGATCCTGCTGGCCCCTCTGCCGTTCCTGAAGGGGGCGTGATGAGCGACACCGCATCGACCGGCTCCGTCTCGAGCGGCTCCGCTGCGACCGGGAGCACGGTGAAGGCGACCCTCGGCGGGACCGGACACCGTGACGGCCGACGGAAGCGCCTCCTGCTCTCGGTGCTGATCGCCGCGGTCTTCGCGCTCTTCTTCGCCTGGGACGTCTGGGAGGGGATCGGCAACCTCGTCGGGCTGCGCACCTACGCCGCCACGCTCGGCACCGACCTGAACGGCACGGGCTGGACGGTGCTGCTGCTCGGGCTGGCGCTGCCCGTGGTCTGCTTCGTGCTGGCGCTGGTGCTCGGCCGTCGGCGCGGGCTCCTGGCGCGGACCGGGCTGCTGTTCGCGGCGCTCTGCCTCTCCGCGGCGCTGTCGCTCGACGTGCAGCTGATCCTCGGATTCGAGAGCCTCGTCTCGCTCTAGACGCGTCGTTCGCAACCGGGCGAGACCGGACGTCACACGGCCGGGGACGGCTGCGGCCCTCCGCTACAGTGGCGGGGGCTCCACCGGCCCTCGTGCTCGGTGCCCGCTCCGTCCCCTCCCCGAAGGAAGCGCCTCTCGTGACTAAGCCGGTCGTCCTGATCGCCGAAGAACTCTCGCCCGCCACCGTGGACGCCCTCGGTCCCGACTTCGAGATCCGCTCCGTGGACGGCACCGACCGCCCCGCGCTGCTCGAGGCGCTCGGCTCGGCCGACGCGATCCTGGTCCGCTCCGCGACGCAGGTCGACGCCGAGGCGATCGCCGCGGCGCCGTCGCTCAAGGTCGTCGCGCGCGCGGGCGTGGGCCTCGACAACGTCGACATCACCGCCGCGACCGCCGCCGGTGTCATGGTGGTGAACGCGCCGACCTCGAACATCATCTCGGCGGCCGAGCTCACCGTCGGCCACATCCTGAGCCTCGCCCGGCACATCCCGGCCGCGCACAGCGCGCTCGCGCAGGGCCTCTGGAAGCGCTCCAAGTACACCGGCGTCGAGCTCTACGAGAAGACCGTCGGCATCATCGGCCTCGGCCGCATCGGCGCGCTGATCACCGCGCGCCTGCAGGCCTTCGGCGTGAACGTCGTCGCCTACGACCCCTACGTCACCAGCGCCCGCGCGCAGCAGCTCGGCGTGACGCTCCTGCCGCTCGAGGAGCTCCTCGCGCAGAGCGACTTCATCACCATCCACATGCCGAAGACCCCGGAGACCACCGGGATGATCTCGGACGCGCAGCTCGCGCTGATGAAGCCAACGGCGTTCCTGGTGAACGTCGCCCGCGGCGGGCTGATCGACGAGGACGCGCTGCACCGCGCGCTCGTCGCGAAGACCATCGCCGGCGCCGGGCTCGACGTGTTCGTCAAGGAGCCGCCGACCGACTCGCCGCTGCTCGCCCTCGAGAACGTGGTCGTCACTCCGCACCTCGGCGCGTCGACGGACGAGGCGCAGGAGAAGGCGGGCGTCTCGGTCGCGAAGTCGGTGCGACTCGCGCTCTCGGGCGAGCTCGTGCCGGACGCGGTGAACGTGGCCGGCGGCGTCATCGACCCGTACGTCCGCCCGGGCATCCCGCTGGTGGAGAAGCTGGGCCAGGTCTTCTCCGGGCTCGCCTCCTCGCCGGTGACGTCGATCGACGTCGAGGTGCGCGGCGAGCTGGCCGGCTTCGACGTCAAGGTGCTCAAGCTCGCGGCGCTCAAGGGCGTCTTCAGTAACGTCGTCTCCGAGACGGTGTCGTACGTCAACGCCCCGGTGCTCGCGGAGCAGCGGGGCATCGAGGTGCGGCTGATCACGGACGCGGTCTCGGACGAGTACCGCAACGTGATCACGCTCCGCGGCGCCCTCTCGGACGGCTCGCAGATCTCGGTCTCGGGCACGCTGACCGGCACCAAGCAGGTCGAGAAGCTCGTCGCGATCAACGGCTACGACGTCGAGGTGCCGCTCGCGAAGCACCACGTGGTGATGAGCTACGTCGACCGTCCCGGGATCGTCGCGGTCTACGGCCGCGAGTTCGGCGAGGCCTCCGTCAACATCGCGGGCATGCAGATCGCGCGCACCGAGGCGGGCGGCAAGGCCCTCTCGGTGATCACCATCGACTCGCCGGCGCCGGACGGACTGCTGGAGAAGGTCCGCGTCGCGATCGACGCCGACCTGATGCAGGAGATCGACATCACCGAATAGGTCCGAGCGCGGCGGAGGAGACGGCAGCATGGAGCGCAGATTCGCCCAGGTCGACGTGTTCGGCGCGGAGCCGTTCCTCGGCAACCCGGTGGCGGTGGTCGTCGACGGCGACGGCGTGTCCGACGCTTCGATGGCCGCGTTCGCGCGCTGGACGAACCTGTCGGAGACGACGTTCCTGCTGCCGCCGACGTCGCCCGAGGCCGACTACCGGCTGCGGATCTTCACGCCGCGGCGCGAGCTGCCGTTCGCCGGGCACCCGACGCTCGGCAGCGCGCACGCGTGGCTGGCGGCCGGCGGAGTGCCGCGCGACGCCGGAGTGCTGGTGCAGGAGTGCGCGGCCGGGCTCGTGCGGCTCCGGGTGTCGGACGGGGCGATCGCGTTCGCGGCACCGCCGCGGCAGCGCACGGGGCCGGTGGACGAGCCGACGCTGGCGCGCGCCGCGGCGGCGCTGGGACTCGCCCGCGAGGAGATCCTCGGGCACGAGTGGGCCGACAACGGGCCCGGCTGGCTGGCGCTGCGGCTGGAGTCGGCGGAGCGGGTGCTCGCGATCCGACCGGAGTCGGCGCGGCTCGGCGGGCTCACCGTCGGCGTGGTCGGACCGCATCCGGCGGGGGCGGAGTGCGCTTTCGAGGTGCGGGCGTTCATCCCGGACGCGGGCGTGGCGGAGGACCCGGTGACGGGGAGTCTCAACGCGGGGATCGCGCAGTGGCTGATCGGGGCCGGGCTGGCGCCCGAGCGGTACGTTGCGGCGCAGGGGACCGCGATGGGGCGCGCGGGGCGCGTGCTCGTGGAGCGCGTCGGCGACGACGTGTGGATCGGCGGGGCGACGGCGACGCTGATCGAGGGGACCGTGCGGCTGTAGGGGGCGGGTCTCGATACGCCGGCCTGCGGCCGGCTACTCGACCAGCATGCTCCGCGTCCTTCGGGCTGGTGCTCCTCCGGGGTCAGCTCGGGAGGAGGCGGGCGATGACGGCGAGGACGTCGGCGGCCTCGCCGCGGGGGCTGTCGCCGGTGGGGAGCAGGGCGGAGTTGTAGTAGAGGCCGTCGCTCAGCAGGACGATGGCGCGGGCGACCAGGGGGTCGCCGACGGCCTCGGCGACGACGGCGTACCAGCTGTCGTGGATGCGCGCGAGGCCGGCGCTCGCGCGCTCGTCGTGGCCCTGGGCCACGCGCGAGACCGCGAGGATGGTGCGGTCGAAGGGGGTGTCCGCGGCGAACGAGGTGCGGATCAGGTACGGGACGACGCCCTCGTCGGAGGTGCGGATCCGGTCGATGTCCTCCGCGAGGCGGTCGTCCAGGCGGCCGACGAGTCCGTCGACGAGGGCGTCCTTCGAGGGGAAGTGGTAGAGCAGCCCGCCCTTGGAGACTCCGGCGGCCTTCGCCACGGCGTCGAGGGTGGCCGAGCGCTCGCCCTGCTCGATCAGCAGGGCCTCGAACGCGTCGAGGACGCGGTCGCGGGCGGGGGCGGCGGGCATGGGCTCCATCCTAGGGACGGATCCCGGTTCCGCCCCTGGCTACTGTACCGGCTGGACGGTATACTCGGTGGCGATCACCCCGTTCGAGAGAGAGCACCACTGTGTCCGCCCGCACCGCACCCGTCACCACCGTCACGACCCCCGGCCCCGCCTCGCGCGCCGCCGTCGAGCCCGACGGTCCCCGCGTCGGGCGCCGTGCCTGGTTCGCGCTGGCCGTGCTGATGCTGCCGGTGCTGCTCGTCTCGGTCGACAACACCGTCCTCAATTTCGCGCTGCCGCTGATCGCGGAGGACCTCGGTCCCTCCGGCACCGAGCTGCTCTGGATCGTCGACGCCTACCCGCTCGTGCTCGCCGGACTGCTGGTGGCGATGGGCAGCCTCGGCGACCGGGTCGGCCGGCGGAAGCTCCTGCTGATCGGCGCGGTCGGCTTCGCGGTGGTCTCCGTCGCGGCGGCCTTCGCTCCGACGGCCGGCGCCCTGATCGCTGCTCGCGCCGCGCTCGGTCTCTTCGGCGCCACCCTGATGCCCTCGACCCTCTCCCTCCTGCGCAGCCTCTTCCCGAACCGCGACCAGCGCCGGATGGCGATCGCGATCTGGGCGACCGGGTTCGCGGTCGGCTCGGCCGTCGGCCCGCTGGTCGGCGGCGTGCTGCTGGAGAACTTCCCCTGGGGCTCCGTGTTCCTGCTCGCGGTGCCGGTGCTGCTGCCGCTGGTGGTGCTCGCGCCGATCCTGGTGCCGGAGTCGCGTGACCCGAAGCCGGGCCCGGTCGACGTGGTCAGCATCGTGCTGTCGCTCGCGACGATGGCGCCGATCGTCTACGCGATCAAGTCGGCCGCCGAGCACGGGATCGACGCGGTCGCGGTGCTCTCGCTCGTCGTCGGCGTCGTGAGCGGCGTGCTCTTCGTGCGCCGGCAGCAGCGCCGCGAGGTGCCGATGCTCGACCTCTCGCTCTTCCGCCGCGGCTCGTTCAGCGCGGCCATCCTGGTCAACCTGCTCAGCGTCGTCGCGCTGGTCGGCGGGCTGTTCTTCGTCTCGCAGCACCTCCAGCTCGTCGTCGGCCTCTCGCCGCTCGAGGCGGGGCTCGTGCTGGTACCCGGACTCGTGGTGATGATCGGCGCGGGGCTCGGCGTGGTGCCGATCGCCCGGCGGATCTCGCCGCGGATCGTCGTGCCGGCCGGACTCGTGATCTCGGCGGTGGGCTACGCGCTGCTCGCGATCGGCAGTGCGGCTCCCGGCGGCGCCTCCGCGCTGACCGTCGCGGTCTCGTTCGCCTTCCTCGGGCTCGGGATCGGCGCGGCCGAGACGGTCTCCAACGAGCTGGTGCTCGCGAACGCGCCCGCCGACAAGGCCGGGTCCGCCTCGGCGGTGTCGGAGACGGCGTACGAGCTGGGCGCGGTGCTCGGCACGGCGACGCTCGGCACGGTGCTGACGGCCGCCTACCGGAGCGGCGTGGTGCTGCCCGACGGCCTCGACGCCGGCCAGGCGCAGCGCGCGGGGGAGACCCTGGGCGGGGCGGTCGCGGTCGCGGGCGAGATCCCGGCGGAGTCCGCATCGAGCCTGCTCGCCTCGGCCGGAGCCGCGTTCGACGCGGGCGTCGGCTGGTCGGCCTGGATCGGCGTCGGACTGGTGCTGCTCGCCGGCGTCGTGGCGGCCTGGCGCCTGCGCCGGAGCTGACGCGGCGCGACCGGCGCGGGCGGCGGCCCGAGAGTACGCTGGGCTGGTCTCCTGCCCCGCACGCTCGAGCGCTCCGCACGCCCAGTGCTCTGGACGCGCAGCACTCCGGCCCGTGCCCCCCGCACGTCTGAGGACCGCCATGACCCGCACCGTGAAGCTCGCCGTCATCCCCGGAGACGGGATCGGACCGGAGGTGATCGCCGAGGCCGTGAAGGTCCTCGACGCCGTCACCGCCGACTCCGACCTGGTGATCGAGAAGACGCCGTTCTCGCTCGGCGCCGGCCGCTTCCTGGAGACCGGCGACGTCCTGACCGACGAGGACCTCGCCTCGATCTCCGCGCACGACGCGATCCTGCTCGGCGCCGTCGGCGGCGTGCCCGGCGACCCGCGCCTCAAGGACGCGAACATCGAGCGCGGGCTGCTGCTGCGCCTGCGCTTCGCGCTCGACCACTACGTCAACCTCCGCCCGACCCGCCTCTACGCGGGCGTGCCGTCGCCGCTGTCGGCGCCCGGCGAGGTCGAGTTCGTCGTCGTCCGCGAGGGCACCGAGGGCCCGTACGTCGGCAACGGCGGGTCGATCCGCCAGGGGACGCCGCACGAGATCGCGAACGAGGTCTCGGTGAACACGGCCTACGGCGTCGAGCGCGTCGTCCGCCACGCCTTCGAGCTGGCCCGCAAGCGCCGCTCGAAGCTGACGCTGGTGCACAAGACGAACGTCCTGGTCTTCGCGGGCTCGCTCTGGAAGCGGCTCGTGGACGAGGTAGGGGCCACCTACGAGGACGTGGCCGTCGACTACCTCCACGTGGACGCGGCGACGATCTTCCTGGTGACCGATCCTGCTAGGTTCGACGTCATCGTCACCGACAACCTGTTCGGCGACATCCTGACCGATCTGGCCGGCGCGATCAGCGGCGGCATCGGACTCGCGGCCTCGGGCAACATCAACCCCGACGGCGCGTTCCCCAGCATGTTCGAGCCGGTCCACGGATCCGCGCCCGACATCGCCGGGAAGCAGCTCGCCGATCCGACCGCCGCGATCCTGTCGGTGGCGCTGCTGCTCGACCACCTGGGTCGCGGCGACGAGGCCGCCCGCGTGACGGCGGCCGTGACCGCCGACATCGAGTCGCGCGACGGCACTCCGCGCTCCACGGCCGCGATCGGCGACTCCGTCGTCTCGCGGCTCCGCTGACCCTCCTCTCCGGCCCCCGCCCCCGGGCCCCACGCCACTCCAGGAAGAACCCCTCATGACCGACACCCTCTCCGCGCAGGACCTCGCCTTCGAGGTGACCGCCAACCCCGCGCCCCGCTCCGACGAGGAGCGCGCCCGCATCCTCGCGAACCCCGGCTTCGGGGTCCACTTCACCGACCACATGGTCGACATCCGCTGGTCGCGCGCCGGCGGCTGGGACCAGGCGCGCGTCGAGCCCTACGGCCCGATCCAGCTCGACCCGGCCGCGGCCGTGCTGCACTACGCGCAGGAGATCTTCGAGGGGATGAAGGCCTACCGCCACGCGGACGGCTCGATCTGGACCTTCCGCCCCGAGGCGAACGCCGGCCGGCTGCAGCGCTCCGCCCGCCGGCTCGCGCTGCCCGAGCTGCCGACCGAGCTGTTCGTCGAGTCGCTCCGGCAGCTGATCGCGGCCGACGGCGCCTGGGTGCCGTCCGAGCCGGAGACGAGCCTGTACCTGCGGCCGTTCATGTTCGCCAAGGAGGCGTTCCTCGGCGTGCGCGCGGCCGAGGAGGTCGGCTACTACGTGATCGCGAGCCCGGCCGGCGCCTACTTCTCCGGCGGCGTGGCCCCGGTGTCGATCTGGCTGTCGACGTCCTTCGCCCGCGCGGGCAAGGGCGGCACCGGTGCGGCGAAGACCGGCGGCAACTACGCCTCGTCGCTGCTGCCGCAGCAGGAGGCGTACCAGCACGGCTGCGCGCAGGTGCTCTTCCTCGACTCGCAGGAGTCGCGCTGGATCGAGGAGCTCGGCGGCATGAACGTGGTGCTGGTGAAGAAGGACGGCACGCTCGTCACGCCGGAGTCGGACTCGATCCTCGAGGGGATCACCCGCGACAGCGTGCTGCAGCTCGCCGAGGACCGCGGTCACCGCGTGGAGCGCCGCCAGGTGTCGATCGACGAGTGGCGCGACGGGGTCGAGTCCGGCGATGTGGTGGAGGTGTTCGCCTGCGGGACCGCGGCGGTCATCACTCCGATCGCCGAGCTCAAGGGCGACGGCTTCTCGGTGGGCCACGAGGGCGCGCCGGCCGGCGCGCTGACGATGTCGCTGCGCGAGGAGCTGACCGACATCCAGTACGGACGTCGCGAGGACACGCACGGCTGGATGACGAGGTTGGACGCATGAAGATCGCACGATTCGCCACGCAGCGCTCCGGAGACAACGGGGGCGCGATCCACTTCGGGATCCTGGACGAGGACGACCTGGTCGTGCTCGCCGGCGACCCGATGTTCGCGGGCTTCGAGACCACGGGGGAGCGGATCCCGCTCGCCGAGGCGAAGCTGCTCGCGCCGGTGATCCCGCGCTCGAAGGTGATCGGAATCGGCAAGAACTACTCCGACCACGCGGCCGAGATGGGCGGCGACGCTCCGGCCGAGCCGCTGATGTTCCTGAAGCCGAACACCTCGGTGATCGGGCCGGACGAGCCGATCGTGCTGCCCGAGGACAGCCAGCAGGTGGAGTTCGAGGGCGAGCTCGCGGTCGTGATCGGTGCGATCGCGCGGAACGTCCGGGCGGAGGACTACGAGGACGTCGTCTTCGGCTACACGATCGCGAACGACGTCACGGCGCGCGACCTGCAGAAGTCGGACGGGCAGTGGGCCCGGGCGAAGGGCTACGACACGTTCTGCCCGATCGGGCCGGTCATCGAGACCGAGTTCGTCTGGAACGAGAGCGCGCTCGAGACGCGGGTGAACGGACGGCGGCTGCAGTCCGGCAACACGGGCGACATGATCCACGGGGTGCCCGAGATCATCGCCTACGTCTCGCGGGTGTTCACGCTGCTGCCGGGCGACATCATCCTGACCGGGACGCCCGCCGGTGTCGGGCCGATCGCCAACGGCGACACGGTCGCGATCGACATCGAGGGCATCGGCACGCTCTTCAGCCCGGTGGTGACCCGGGCCTGACCCTCGTCGCGAGATGCCACTTGTGCACGCTTTCCACGGCGTGTCGCGTACGCAAGTGGCATCTCGCGGAGGGGGTCAGTCCGTGGTGACGGGGGCGTCGGTGGCGTCGTCGTCGGGGAGGCCGGCGTCGCCCGAGACGGTGTCGCCTCCGCTGTCGGCGTCGGTGACGGTGTCGGAGACGCCGCGGTCGATCGCGGTTCCGCCGGATGCGGCGCCCGCGGCGCTCGCGTCGGACGCGTCCTCGCCGGGCAGCACGGTCTGGGCGCCGCCGGTGTTCGGGGTCAGGTCGGACTCCTGCTCGGGCAGGTCCTCGTTCACGTTCTCGGGCACGGGGGCTCCTCTCGTCGGAGTGTCCATCGGAGCATGCGGGCGGCGGCGGGCGTCAGGGTCTTGACACCGTCGGGGAGCGGCCGGTCTCGATACGCCCCTGCGGCGCTACTGGACCAGCATGGTGGCGCTCCGGCGCTCCGGCGCTCTGCGACCGGCACGGGGCGGGGCGCTGGCTTCACCGTGCTCCCTGGAGCTGTCAAGTGGAGACGCTCGAAGAGGACGGAGTCGTAGCGTCGAAGCATGAGCTCGTCCCGCACGACCCGCCGTTCCGATACCACCGCCACGACGAAGAGCACTGCCACGAAGACCGCCGCCGCCGAGAAGAGCCGCGCGAAGAAGACCGCAGCGACGACCGCCGCGGCGGAGAAAAGCGCTGCGAAGAAGGCCACTGCGAAGAAGGCCACCGCGAAGGTCGCTCCGGCGAAGAAGACCACCGCGAAGAAGGCCACCGCGACGAAGAGCGCTGCGAAGACGTCCGGCGTGAAGGCGAGCGCTGCGAAGACGACCGGCGCGAAGGCCGCTCCCGCGAAGAAGACCGCGGCGGCGAAGAGCACGCGCGGCACCATCGACCGCATCGCGCGCGAGGACTTCGGCTGGACGTCGCTGCTGCCGGGGCAGCGCGAGGCCATCGAGTCGGCCGCCGCGGGCCGGGACACGCTGCTCGTGCTCGCCACGGGCGGCGGCAAGTCCGCCGTGTATCAGATCGCCGGCGCCGAGCGCGGGGGCGTCGTGCTCGTCGTCTCGCCGCTCGTCGCGCTGCAGGCCGACCAGCTCGCCTCGATCGAGGCCGCGCCGGCCGCGCCGCCCGCCGTCGCCATCAACTCCGCGCAGGGCGCCGCCGCCGTCGCGCGGGCCTGGGAGCGCATCGACGAGGGCGGCCCGCTGTACGTGCTGCTCGCTCCGGAGCAGCTGGCCAAGGAGGAGAACGTCGCCCGGCTCGCCGCGGCCGGCGTCTCGCTCCTGGTCGTCGACGAGGCGCACTGCGTCTCCTCCTGGGGCCACGACTTCCGCCCGGACTACCTGCGGCTGAAGGACGTCCGCAGCGCACTGGGCGATCCGCCGGTGCTCGCGATGACGGCCACCGCCTCTCGGCCCGTGCGCGAGGAGATCATCGACCGGCTCGGCATGACCGACCCCGAGGTGCAGGTGCACGGCGTCGACCGCCCCGAGATCCGTCTCGTGGTGCACCGCCACGAGAGCGAGAACGAGAAGCGCGCGGCCGTCGTCGAGGAGGCGCGCAGCTGGACGGCGCCGGGGCTCGTCTACGTCGCCACGCGCAAGGAGACCGAGACCTATGCGGCGGAGATCGCTGCCTCGGGCCGGAGCGTCGCGGCCTATCACGCCGGGCTCAAGACGAGCGAGCGGCGCGAGGTGCACGAGCGCTGGCGCGACGGCGAGCTCGACGTGGTGATCGCCACCTCCGCCTTCGGGATGGGGATCGACCGCGCCGACGTGCGCTACGTGCTGCACGCGACGACGACAGAGTCGCTGGACGCCTACTACCAGGAGATCGGACGCTCGGGGCGAGACGGCGAGCCCGCGACCGGTGCGCTGCACTACCGGCTCGAGGACCTCGGGCTGCGCCGCTTCTTCGCCAAGCGCCGGGTCGAGCCGGCCGCGCTGCGCGTGGTGTGGGCGGCCGTGTCGGACAAGCCGGGCGTGCAGGTCGACGAGCTGGCGGCGGCGCTGGGCAAGTCGCCGCGCACCGTCGCGCGGCTGGTGAACGATCTCGCCGAGGCCGACCTGCTCGAGACCGAGGGCGGCCTGCGGGCCGTGAGCGACGCGAGCGGCGACGACGCCGTCCGCGCGGTGAAGGAGGAGCTCTCCTCCCGCGAGCGCATCGCGGAGTCGCGGCTGTCGATGATGCGGGCCTATGCGGAGACCTCGCAGTGCCGGCGGCGCGTGCTGCTCGACTACTTCGGCGTCGAGGGGCCGGAGTGGTGCGGCAACTGCGACGGCTGCGAGCGGCACGAGGCGCGCCAGGAGGCGGCCGACGAAGCGGCGTCCGCTGCTCCCTCCGAGGCACCGCTGAGCGTCGACGAGGCCGTCGAGCACCGCGAGTGGGGTGCGGGGACCGTCATGAGCGTCGAGGACGACCGCGCGACGATCTTCTTCGAGTCCGAGGGCTACAAGGTGCTCTCGTTCGCGGCGCTGGAGTCGGGGGTGCTGAAGGAGCGGGAGGCCGTCTCGGCCTAGGCGCCGGCGGGGCGGGGTCTCGATACGCCGTCCTGCGGACCGCTGCTCGACCAGCATGAAGGGGCGGGCCTCTTCCGCGAGGGCCGCTCGTCCGACTGGGGGCCCTCATGCTGATCGAGTAGCCCGCGCAGCGGGCGTATCGAGATCCACCTGCGTCAGGAGACCGGTCTGCAGACCGTCGTGCTGAGGACGGTGGGTCTCGATACGCCCCTGCGGGGCTACTCGACCAGCATGAAGGGGCAGCCGCACCGCAGGTGCGACCTGCACGTGCGAGATGCCACTTGTGAGCGGGCGACACGGCGTGTCGTGCTCACAAGTGGCATCTCGCGGAGGGGGTCAGACGTTCGAGACGGCGGAGCTCACGTCGGTGGGCTTGTCGTAATCGCCCTCGGGGATGGCGCGGAGCGCGTCGAGGACGTCGCTGTCGGCGCCCTCCTTCTCGGCGGTCTCGACGATCGTGTCCTTCGAGGCCGGGTAGTCGATCCCGGCGAGGTACTTCTGGACCTGGATCGGGTTGGGTGCATCCATCGTGCTGTCCTTTCGTCGTTCGGTCAGTGCTGGTGCTCTTCGGTGAAGAGCCGGTCGAAGGCGTCCACGCGCCGGTCGGTGACCGTCGTGGGCGTCTCGAGGTGCACGGCGCCGCTGGGGACGAGCCCCGCGCCACCGAAGCGCTCCATGACGCGCCACTGCGCGGCGACGTCCTCGCCGCTGTGCTCCGGGGGCAGCTGCTCCCAGAAGTCGAAGCCGCCGCAGGCGACGAGCGCCTCGCGACGGTAGAGCACGCACGCGCCGAGCCAGGCGACGCGGTAGGCGCGCCAGGCGCCCTCCGGCACGTCGAGGCGGGCGGCGACGTGGGTGAGGTTCGCGGCGTTGTGCAGCGGCCAGCGCTCGAACTCCGGCGTCCCGCGCCGGATCCGCTCGGGCTGCACGCCGTCGTCCCAGGGCTCGAAGGCGGTCTGCTCGTGCGGCCGCTCGTCGCCGAGGTAGGACAGCCCCTGCACGGCCGAGCCGACGAAGCCGCAGCCGAGGCGCGCGAGCGCCTCGTGCAGCCGCGCCAGGGTGCCCGGCTCGAGCCAGACGTCGTCGTCGAGGTAGAGGACCGCGGGGGCGGTCGCGAGCGAGAGAAGGTAGTGCCGCTGCTCCGCGAGGCCGCGGCGGGGGAGGTGCCGGCGCACCAGCGGAGCGCGGCCCTGCGCGGCGAGGATCCGCAGCATCGAGACGACGGTCGGGTCCGTCTCCGTCACCGCGGCGTCCGACTGGTCGCTGACGATCACGCGGAACGGCGGGTCGTCCTGCGCCGCGAGGCCCGCGAGGGTCGCCGCCAGCTCGGCCGAGCGGCCGGCCGTCGGGATCAGGACGTCGACGGCCGGGGACTCCGGGTGCAGGTCGCGCCCCCAGAGCCCGGACCAGCGCCGGCTGCTCACGGCGCCGACGACGAGCGGATGCGCTGGACCATCTCGGTCGTCGAGTGCTCGGAGACGTAGCCCACGGTGGTGACGGTCCCGCCGTAGGAGCGGACGACCACCGCCTCCGCGAGCATGTCGGGGGCGTAGTCGCCGCCCTTCACGTAGACGTCGGGCTGCACGCGCTCGAGCAGCGGGATCGGGGTGTCACCGCTGAAGAGCGTCACGTAGTCGACGCAGCCCAACTCGGCGATGACGCCCGCGCGGTCGCCCTCGGGGTTGATCGGGCGGCCCTCGCCCTTCAGCCGGCGGACGGAGTCGTCGTCGTTCACGGCGACGACCAGCACGTCGCCGAGCTCGCGCGCCTGGCGGAGGTAGGCGGTGTGGCCGCGGTGCAGGACGTCGAAGCAGCCGTTGGTGAAGACGATGCGGCGACCGCGGCGGGCCTCCTCGGCGAGCACCTCGACCAGTCCGTCCTCGCCGAGCACGACCGCGCCGGGCGCGGCGAGCGAGGCGAGCAGGTCGTCCGCGGTGCAGACGGACGTGCCGGGGCGCTGCACGACGACGTCCGCGGCGGCCTGCGCCAGGTCGACGGCGGTCGCCAGCGAGCGGCCGGCGGCGAGGGCGAGGGTCGCGGTGGCGGCGAAGGTGTCGCCGGCGCCCGAGGCCTGCTTCTCCTCGGCCGGCTGGGCGAAGGTGCGGCTGACGGTTCCGTCGGCGTCGAGGGCGGTCGAGCCGTCGCGGTCGAGGGTGACCACGACGTGGCGGGCGCCGGAGCGCTCGCGGAGCCTCTGGGCCGCGGCGCGGACGGCGGCGGCGCGCTCGGTGCCGCGGCCGAGCGGGGTGCCGAGGAGTCGCTCCGCCTCCTTCGCGTTCGGGGTGACCAGGTCGGGCGCCGCGAAGGCCCAGTCGGCGAGCTCGTGCGCGTCGATCACGAGGAGGCCGGGGCGCTGCACGGCGAGCACACGCTCGACGGCGTCGCGGAGGATCCCGGAGCCGTAGTCGCAGACCAGCACGGCGTCGGCGCCGTCGGCCGCGCGCACGGCGGCCTCGGCGAGCTCGGCGAGCTCGAGGTCGGACGGGCGGTGCGGGCCGGAGTCGACGCGCAGCATCACGCTGTCGCCGCCGACGACGCGGGTCTTGATCGTGGTCGCGGCGTCGCTCCGGACGATCGCACCGGTGTCCAGGCCCGCGCGCTCGAGCGCGGCGAGGAGGCGGTCGCCCTCGGGGTCGCGGCCGGCGACTCCGACCGTGCGGACCACGGCGCCGAGCGCGCAGAGGTTCGCCGCGGTGTTGGCCGCGCCCCCGGCGACGTCGACGACGTCCTCGAGGCGCAGCACCGGGGCGGGCGCCTCGCGGGTCACCCGCTCGGCCTCGCCGAGCCACCACGAGTCGAGGATGAGGTCGCCGACCACGGCGACGACCGGCGGCCGCTCGCGCACGTGCGCGACCAGCGCGCTCGCCCGCTGGAGCGCGGAGCCCTCGAGGCTCATCGCCCGGCGCCGGGGAGGACGGGGAGGCCGAAGTGCACGACCGTGGTGGTGGTCATCTCGTCGAGCAGCTCCGGGCCGTAGCCGAAGCCCGAGCCGCTGGTGCCGCGCGGCTGAGCGCTGCCGCCGGGGGCGCCACCGAAGACGCCGTTGATCTTGACGGTGCCGACCGGGAGGGTCGCCGCGGCGCGGTGCGCGTGCTCCATGTCGGCGGTGAGGACGGTGGCGGCGAGGCCGTAGGGACCGGCGGCGGCGCGGGTGAGCGCCTCGTCGAAGTCGTCGACGACGAGGACGGGGGCGACGGGGCCGAAGGTCTCCTCGGTCATCACCAGCATCTCGTCGGTGCAGTCGGCGAGGACGGTGGCGGGGTAGAAGGTGCCGTCGCCGGGCTCGCCGCCGGTGAGGACGCGGGCGCCGTCGCGGACGGCGGAGGTGACGTGCTCGTGCACGGCGTCGCGCATCCGCGCGTCGACCAGGCGGGGGAGCGGGCCGTCGCGCCAGCGCTCGGCCTCGACGACCAGCGCGGCGGTGAAGGCCTCGGCGACATCGCGGTGCACGTAGATCCGCTCGACGGAGGTGCAGATCTGGCCCGCGTTGGCGAAGGCGCCGAGGGCGGCCTGCTCGGCGGCCCAGACCGGGTCGACGTCGCGGTCGACGACGAGCGCGTCGTTGCCGCCGTTCTCGAGGATGGTGTGCGCGCCGGTGACGGCGGCGATCCGGGCCAGGGCGCGGCCGGTGGCGGTCGAGCCGACGTGCGCGAGGACGTCGACGCCGTCGGTGCGGGCCAGGGCGTCGCCCACGGCGCCGTCGCCCTCGACGAGGGTCAGCACGCCCTCGGGCAGGGCCTCGGCGAGCAGCCGGGTGAAGAGCGCGCCGGTGCCGGGGCTGCGCTCGCTGGGCTTGTGCACGACGACGTCGCCGGAGACGATCGCGGCGCCGAGCATGCCGGCGGCGACGGCGACCGGGTCGTTCCAGGGGGTGAGCGCGAGGACCACGCCGCGCGGGTGCGGCAGGGCGAGGTCGACGTTGAGGGCGCCGCCGCGCAGGCTCTTGCCGCGGTGCAGGGGGCCGAGCTCGGCGTTCTGCAGCAGGGTGTCGACGCCGGCGCGGACGCCGCCGAGGGCGTCGCCGGCGGGCTTGCCGGTCTCCTCGGTGTTGAGGTCGGCGAGCTCCTGCTCGCGGGCGGCCACGCGGTGGGCGGCGGCGCGCAGCAGGGCGCCGCGCTCGGCGGGCGCGGTGGCGGCCCAGGCGGGGAAGGCGGCGCGGGCGCGGGAGACGGCGTCGGCGGCGAGATCGGCGTTGGCGCCGGTCGTGCCGGCGGCGGGGGTCGCGGTGTCGATGGTCACGGTCACCTCTCGGTCGGAGGCGTCCGCAGGGGTCGCGGACGCTGATGCCCTCCTCCGGTACCCGCGCTGTGGCGGCTCAAACGGATACCGCCGCAGAACATCAGCTGAGAAGGGTGGGCCTCCTCTGTCAGCCGAGGCCGACCACTCTCAGCTGATGTTGTGCGCTGACCGCGGTGGTCAGGCGGGGCCGAGGCGGGTGACGGCGGAGGTGATCGCGGGGGTGATCTCGCCGTCGGGCCAGCGGAGGGTGACGCCCTCGCCGGGGACGACGCGACCGATGGCGGCGGTCGTCGTGTGCGGCGTGCCCATGCGGGAGGCGTCGGGGCGGTCGACGGTGAGCATCGCGAAGCCGGGGAAGCAGGAGAGCCAGTCGGCGAGGCCCGCGGCGGCGGGGCGGGGGATCGCGGCGACCTCGAGCTCGGCGCCCGCGCCGGACGCCTCGGCGAGCATGCCGACGGTGCCGACCAGGCCGGCCATGCTGACGTCCTTCGCGCCGTCGGGCGCGCCGGCGCCGACACTCGCCGCGAGCGCCCGCAGCACCTCCGGTGAGCGGCCCGAGGTCGAGTCCCACTGCAGTCCCGCGTAGCCCGGGCGCCAGCCGCCGGCGAGGTCGGCGGTCAGGCTCAGCTCGTGGCCGACCGGGGCGCTGCCGGGGACCGGGCGCGCGGTGCGGCCGAGGCCGGTGACGGAGAGTGCGGCCGGGACGCCGAGCTGGGTGTGCCCGCCGAGCAGCGGGACGCCCCACGCTTCGGCGCCGGCGCGCAGTCCGCGGAGGATGCGGGCGGCGAAGGAGGCGTCGCGCGCGCCGACCGCGTCGAGCAGGCCGACCGGATCCGCGCCCATCGCCGTGAGGTCGTTGATGTTGACGAGCACCGAGCACCAGCCCGCCCACTCCGGGTCGCGCTCGACCATCGAGGGGACGATCGCGTCGCAGACGGCGACGAGGTCGGAGCCGGGGACGGGTGCGCCGTCGTCGCCGCGGAAGCCCGGGCCGCCGAGCTGCCCGGCGAAGGCGTCGAGCAGCGGACCGAGCGCGGCCTTCGCGCCGCGGGCGAGGCGGTCGAACCGGTCGATCGGCCAGCGCATCCGCACGTGGGGCGCACCCGCGACCTCGACGGCGCCGAGCCGGTCCCAGCCGAGCCGGCTGAAGAGCACCTCGTTCTGCATCTGGACCGTCGCCTCGAAGCGGATCACGCCGCGCGCCTCGGCCTCGGCGCAGGCGGCGCGCACCAGCGCGGCGCCGATCCCGGCCCCGCCGCGGGCGCTGCGGCGGACGACGAGGCGGCTGCCGGTCCACCAGCCGAGGTCCTGCTCGAGAGCGGGCGCGATCCGCACGCCGCCGAGCACGCCGTCGGACGAGCGGGCGACCAGCACGACGGTGCGCGGATCCTCGTCGAGCGCGTCGCGGTCGTCGGCGTCGAAGAGGCCCTGCTCGCCGACGAAGACCTCGCGGCGCATCGCGCGGTAGGCGGCCACCTCGGCCGGGTCCGCGACGACGACCACGAAGGCCTCGCGGGCGGCCGGCGCGACCGCGCGGACCCCCTCGAGGATCGAGAGCTCCATCAGGCGCCGGCGGTCTTCAGCACGCCGCAGGCACCGCAGGCCGCGCAGCCCGCCTTCTGCCCGGAGGAGAGCATCCCGGCGGCGATCAGCAGCGCGGCGACCTGCTCGCTGACCTTCTCCAGCAGTGAGCCGGCCGGCGGCAGGACGTGGTCCACCTCCGTCGCGAGCGTGCCCTTGAGCGGCCGGAACGGCACCACGAACGGGTAGATCCCGCGCTCGATCAGCTCGCCGGCGCTGGCGACCAGCTCGTCCGGGTCCTCGCCGAGGCCGACGAGGAGGTACGTCGAGACCTGGTTGCGGCCGAAGATCCGCACCGCCTCGTCCCAGGCCTCCCAGTACTTCGCCGTCGAGACGCGCGCCTTGCCGGGGGTCCAGCGGCGGCGGATGTCGTCGTCCATCGACTCGATGTGGATGCCGATGGAGAGGGCGCCGGCGTCCTTGAGCTCCTGCAGGGCGGCGAGGTCCTCCGGCGGCTCGCACTGCACCTGGATCGGCAGCCCGGGGACGGCCTGCAGCACCGCGCGGACGCAGCGGGCGAGGTGCCGTGCCCCGCGGTCGCGGCCCTTGGAGGTGCCGGTGGTCATCACCATCTGGCGGATGCCGTCGAGCCGGGCGGCCGCCTCGGCGACCTCGGCGAGCTGCGCGGGGGTCTTCACCGCGATGGTGGAGTCGTTGGCGAGCGAGGCCTCGATCGCGCAGAAGCGGCAGCGCTCGGCCTCGTCGTAGCGCATGCAGGTCTGCACGACGGTGGTGGCGAGGATGTTCCGGCCGTGCAGGCGGGCGATCTTCTCGTAGGAGACGCCGTCGGCGGTGCTGAGGTCGTAGAAGCGCGGGCGCTTCACCGGCTCCACGTCGAGGCCGATGTCGGCGCCGTCGAGCAGGAGGCGGCCGTTGGTGACGGCGTAGGGGCTCTTCGGGTTCACCGGGATGGCGGCGCCGAGCCCGCCGAGCATCACGTGGCCGTCGTCGCTCGGACCGGCGCCAGCCTCGCGGTGCACGGGGGCGTCGACGCGGATGCCCTGCAGGGCGATGTCGACGCGGGTGCGCAGGGCGGAGGAGCCGGCGCGGCGGACGGGGGCCGAGCCGCAGGCGTCGGGGCCGCAGGAGGAGTCGGCGGAGTCGGAGGGGGAGACTGGTGCGGGATCGGCGGTGCGGAGGCGGGGCGTCTGCAGATCGGTCATGGTGCTCCTCGGAGTCTCGAGTCGAGCGGTGCGCGACGGCGGAGTCCGACGTCGTGAGCCTCCATTAGGTCAACGCGGTGTTTCGGAGCGATGACATCGGGAACGCGATCGTGTTACATCCGGAGGCGGCCCCGGCGCCCGCCCGATACCCGCCCGGCGTCACGCAGGCTTCTTCTGGCCGAAACCACTCCGAAACACGAGCGGCCTTGACTGGACGCAGTCGGGACGAACGCTCCCGACCCGGCCCCGTCGCTCCGCTCGTCCTCGCACCGCCCCGAGCGACGCCGGCCTCTGCATCACAGCACCGCCCGTTCCACCCGGCACTCCTGTCCCTGCACCACTCGCTCGCGCCCCGCCCGGCGCGCTCCTCACCGAACCCCGGAGGTTCTCATGACCGACGACCAGACCACTCCCGCCGACCACAGCACCGACGACCAGGCCGCGATCGAGGAGCAGATCAGCGCCAACATCGAGAAGTCGCGCTCCGAGATCGCGCACCCCTCGCTGCCCAAGGGCAGCAACCTCTACGGCTCCACCAAGGTCTTCCCCGACTACCAGGCCGAGCCCGGGCAGTCCTACTTCACCCTCGTGCACGGCATCGCGCACGAGTCCTCGGTCAGCTTCGTCGCGATCCTGCAGGCGACCCGCGCGGCTCGCAAGGGCTTCGAGTCGGCCGTCTACTTCTACGGCCCCGGCACGATCAACGCGATGGCCACCCGCGGCTTCCCGACGGTCGGCGACTCCGGCTTCCCGGGCGAGCAGAACATCAACGACGCCCTGAAGACCTTCATCGACGAGGGCAACCGCGTCTTCGTCTGCCGCTTCGGCATGGCGCTGCACGGCCTGCGCGAGGAGGACCTGATCGAGGGCACCATTCCCTGCCACCCGCTCGACGTCCAGGACGCCGTCATCCACTACGCCCGCAAGGGCGCCATCATCAACTCGACCTACAACCTCTAGGCGCGCGCCATGACCGTCGTCGGATCGGTCGCGGCGAACTTCACCCGCGACCTCGATCAGAACTACGCGCTCATCGCCGCGCTGGCCGAGGAGGCCCGCGAGAAGCGGGTCGAGTTCCTCGTCCTGCCCGAGGCCGCGATCGGCGGCTACCTCTCCTCGCTCGGCAACCACGGCGACACGGTCAAGACGACCACGCGCTCGATGCCCCCGGCGATCGCGCTGGACGGACCGGAGCTGCGCCGGGTGCAGGAGATCGCCGGCGACCTGCTGGTCGCGATCGGCTTCTGCGAGCTCGACGCCGACGGCGAGACCCGCTACAACGCGGCCGCCCTGCTCGACGGCGGGCAGATCTACGGCAGCTACCGCAAGGTGCACCAGCCGCTCGGCGAGCACATGTCGTACTCGCCCGGGCCCGGCTACTCGGTCTTCGAGACGCCGGTCGGCCGGGTCGGGCTGCAGATTTGCTACGACAAGGCCTTCCCGGAGGCGGCACGCTCGATGGCGCTGGACGGGGCGGAGATCATCGCCTCGCTCTCGGCCTGGCCGGCCGCGCGGACGGCGACGGCGGAGAACCTGCAGGAGGACCGCTGGACCTACCGCTTCAACCAGTTCGACATCGCGCGGGCCCTGGACAACCAGGTGTTCTGGCTGGCGTCGAACCAGTCGGGCACCTTCGGGTCGCTCCGCTACGTGGGCAACGCGAAGGTCGTCGATCCGGGCGGCAACATCCTGGCGACGACGCTGCTCGGCTCGGGCATGGCGGTCGCCGACATCGACGTGCGCGGCACCTTCGAGGCGATGCGCGGCGGGATGTTCCACCTCCGCGACCGCCGGCCGGACGCCTACGACATCGACCGCGTCTGGAGCGGAGGGCTGGTCCATGCCTGAGATGACCTTCCACGTCCGCTGGCCGGACGGCGTCGAGGAGCGCTGCTACTCGCCGAGCCTGGTGATGCACGACTACCTCGCCGAGGGCGAGAGCTACCCGATCGAGGACTTCGTCGGCCGCTCGACCGAGGCTCTGCGGCTGGCGAGCGAGCGGGTGCGCGCGAAGTTCGGCTTCGCCTGCACCTCCGCGCTGCAGCAGGAGTCGGAGATCCTCGCGGCCGCCGCGCGCTTCGACGGCGGGCGGGTGCGGGTGCTGGCGATGGATCCGCCACTGCCTCCCGCCTCCCTCCCCGCGTCCGCGCAGGGGGCGCGCGCATGACCGCGCTCGAGAACGGCCGGCATCTCCCGGTCGCCGTGATCGGCGCCGGCCAGGCCGGGCTGTCGATCAGCCGCCTGCTCACGGACCAGGGCGTCGAGCACCTCGTGATCGAGCGCGACACCATCGCGCACGACTGGATCGACCGCCGCTGGGACAACTTCACGCTCGTCACGCCGAACTGGCAGTGCCGGCTGCCGGGCTACCCCTACGACGGCGACGACCCCGACGGCTTCATGACCCGCGCCGAGGTGCACGCCTGGGTGCGGCGCTATGCGGAGTCGTTCGACGCTCCCGTCGCCGAGGACACCGAGGTGCTCCGGATGCGCGAGAGCGCGGACGGGGCGTTCGAGATCGTCACCTCGCGCGGCACGATCACCGCCGATCAGGTCGTCGTCGCCACCGGCGGCTACCACCGGCCGGTGCTGCCGGCGGTCGCGCACCGCATCCCGGACGCGATCGTGCAGCTGCACTCGGCCGACTACCGCTCGGCCGCGGCGCTGCCCGAGGGCGGGGTGCTCGTGGTCGGCTCCGGCCAGTCCGGCGCGCAGATCGCGGAGGACCTCTTCCTCGAGGGACGCGACGTGCACCTGGCGCTGGGGACGGCTCCGCGGGTCGCCCGGTTCTACCGCGGTCGCGACTGCGTCGCCTGGCTCGCCGACATGGGCGTCTACGACGTGCCGGTGCACGCGCAGGTGGGCGGGCTCTCCAAGCGGGAGTCGACCAACCACTACGTCACCGGGCGCGGCGGCGGCCGCGACATCGACCTCCGCGCGTTCGCCCGGGACGGGATGACGCTCTACGGCCGGCTGCAGCAGGTCGACGGCGGGTCGCTCCGCTTCGCGCCGACGGCGGAGGCGTCGCTCGACTACGCGGACTCGGTGGCCGAGTCGATCAAGAACGACATCGACGCCTACATCGAGCGCTCGGGTGTCTCGGCGCCGACCGAGGCCCGGTACGCGCCGGTCTGGCGGCCGGAGCGCGAGATCGAGGAGCTCGATCTGGCGGCCGCCGGGATCACCAGCATCGTCTGGGCGGTCGGCTTCCGCTCCGACTACTCCTGGATGCAGATCGGCGTCTTCGACGGCGCCGGGCACCCCACCCACCGGCGCGGCGCGACCGCCGTGCCCGGGCTGCACTTCCTCGGGCTGCCGTGGCTGAACACCTGGGGCTCCGGGCGGTTCGAGGCGATCGCGCGCGACGCGGAGCACGTGGCGGAGCAGCTGCTCGGCGGCGTGCGGATGGACCGGCTCGAGGGCGCCGCGGTACGGTGACGGCCACGCGCTCGGCCCGAGCGCACCGCTCTGCCGCGCGGGGCGGAGGAGAGCGGAGGCTCTCCCTCCGCCCCGGCGCACCGTCCGCCCGCAGAGGGCGGGAGAGAAGGACCATGTCGACGATCACGATGGCCGCGGTCGCGGCGCACTTCGGCCGCGACATCGAGCGCACCCTCGTCAAGCTGCCCGGCATGATCGCGAGCGCGCAGGAGCGCGGGATCGACCTGCTGGTGCTGCCGGACGCGACCCTCGGCGGCTACCTCCTCGACATGCACCACCCCGGCCCCGACGACCTGCCGCAGGCCGTGGAGGTGGACGGGCCGGAGGTGGCGGCCGTCGCGGCGATGGCGGGGGACACCACGGTGTGCTTCGGCATCGCGGAGCGCGCGCTGGAGGGCGGTGAGGTGCGGCGCTACAACTCGGCGGTCTGCGTGCAGGGCGGCGAGGTGATCGGGACGCACCGCAAGGTGCACCTGCCGTTGGGCGAGTCGGAGGCGTACGCGGCGGGTGCCTCCTTCCGCTCGTTCGACTCGTCGGTGGGGCGGATCGGGATGATGATCGACTTCGACAAGACCTTCCCCGAGTCGGCGCGCTCGCTCGCGCTCGACGGGGCCGAGATCCTCTGCTGCCTCAGCGCCTGGCCGGCGAGCGTCACCGACCGCTCCGACCGGATCCGCAACGACCGCCAGGCGCACCTGTTCGACCTCTACGACTGCGCGCGCGCCGCGGAGAACCAGGTCTACCTGGTCTCCTCGAACCAGACCGGCGTGCTCGGCGGGCTGCGCTTCCTCGGGCAGGCGAAGGTCGTCGATCCGGCCGGCGAGATCCTCGCGAAGACCTGGGCGAAGGGCGGGCTGGCGGTCGCGACCGACGACGTCTCGGCCTCCGTCGCCCGCGCCCGCCGCAGCATGGACCACCTGCGCGACCGCGCCGAGCACGCGTACCACCGCGCGGCTCCCACCGTCTGAACCCGGGCCGCCCGACCGACCGGTGCCGCCCGTGGGCGCCGCCCCGCCTGAAGGAGACCCCGTGCGGATTGCGCAGCTGACCTACTCCACGAAGCCCCGCGGCGGCGTGGTGCACACGCTCGCGCTCTCGGAGGCGCTGGCCCGGCGCGGGCACGAGGTCACCGTCTGGACGCTCGGGCGCGGCGGCGACTCCGCCTTCTTCCGCGCGGTCGACCCGGCGGTGGCGGTGCGCGTGGTGCCGTTCGCGGCGCGCGACGGGGAGGACGTCGGCGACCGGATCGTCCGCTCGCTCGACGCGCTGGCCGTCGCGCTGGGGGAGGACGGCGGGGAGTGGGACGTCGTGCACGCGCAGGACTGCATCTCGGCGAACGCCGCGCTCGACGCCGGCTTCGCGGGGGCCGGCGGACTGCTCCGCACGGTGCACCACCTGGACGCCTTCACCACGCCGGCGCTGATCGCCTGCCACGAGCGCGCGATCACCGGGCCGGCCGGGCTGCTCGCGGTGTCGCGGGCGGTCGCCGACGAGGTGGCGGCGGGCTGGGGGCGGACGCCGGTGGTGATCCCGAACGGCGTCGACGCCGCGCGGTTCGCGGCCGCGGCCGGCGGTGCCGCGGCGGGGGAGTGGCGGGCCGAGCTCGGCCGCTACGTGCTCGCGCTCGGCGGCATCGAGCCGCGGAAGGGCAGCATCGACCTGCTGGAGGCGTTCGCGGGGCTATCTCCGGGGACCGCGCTCGTCTTCGGCGGCGGGGAGACGCTGTTCGACTACCGGGGCTACCGCGAGGAGTTCGAGCGCCGGGCGGCCGAGCTGGGCGTCGTGCCGGTCGTGCTCGGCACGGTGCCGGAGGAGCGGCTCGCGGCGCTCGTCGCTGGTGCGGCGGTGCTCGGCTTCGTCTCGACCAAGGAGGGCTTCGGGCTGGCGGCGATGGAGGCGCTCGCCGCGGGGGTGCCGGTCGTCGCGCGCGATCTGCCGGTGCTGCGCGAGGTTTTCGGGGGGACGGTGGCGTACGGGAGCGACGTGGCGGGGATCCGGGGTGCGCTCGCCGCGGCGCTCGCGGGGGCTGCGGCGGAGCCCGGGCCCGGGCGGGCGCTGGCGTTCTCGCACTCGTGGGACGACGTCGCGGCGAGTCACGAGGCGCTGTACCTCTCGCACGTCGGCGGCGCTTGATGCGGCGGTCGTTCTCGCGCTGCTTCTCGGCGCTCGCCGAGCGGGACCCCGAGCGCGTCGTGGTCGTCGCGGACGACGCGACCCTCACCGCGGGCGCCCTGGACCGGGCCTCGAACCGGCTCGCGCGCGCCTACGCGGCGCGGGGCGTCACTCCGGACTCGCTCGTCGCGGTCTCGCTGCCGAACAGCGCCGAGCTGGTGCTGGCCTGCGCCGCGATCTGGAAGGCGGGCGCGACGCCGCAGCCGCTCTCGCGCGGGCTGTCGGTGCGGGAGCTCGCCGAGGTCGGCGCGCTCGGGCGGCCGTCGCTGAGCATCGGCGTGGAGCTGGAGGGCGTGCCCTTCGTGCCCGCCGGCTTCGTGCCCGACGCGGCTCTGCCGGACGACGAGCTGCCGGATCTCTGGGCGTCGTCCTGGAAGGCGCCCGCCTCCTCCGGCAGCACCGGGCGGCCGAAGATCGTGCTCGCGGCGGCGCCCGCGCTGATGGATCCGACGCAGCCGGTCGCGGCGTTCCTGCCGCGGGAGGGGGTGCAGCTGGTGGCCGGGCCGCTCACCCACTCCGCGACCTTCACCTACGCCTTCCGCGGGCTGCTGACCGGGCAGCGGCTGGTGATCCTGCCGCGCTTCGACGAGGCGCGGGTGCTCGCGGCGATCGCGGAGCACCGGGTGACCTGGGCGCTGCTGGTGCCGACGATGATCCACCGGCTGCTGCGGACGCCCGGGCACCGGGACGCGGACGTGTCGTCGCTCGAGACGGTGCTGCACCTCGGCTCGCCGTGCCCGCCGGCGGACAAGCGCGCGCTGATCGAGTGGATCGGTGCCGAGCGGGTCGTGGAGGTCTACGCCGGGAGCGAGTCGAACGGGCTGACGATGATCCGCGGCGACGAGTGGCTCGAGCGGCCCGGCAGCGTCGGCCGGCCGATCGGTGGGACGGAGCTGCGGGTGCTGCGGTCGGACGGGTCGGAGTGCGGGCCGGGCGAGCCCGGACTCGTGCAGCTGCGCCGTGGGGAGGCGACCTACCGCTATCTCGGCGGGGAGTCGAAGCGGACCGACGACGGCTGGGACACCCTCGGCGACCTCGGCTCCGTCGATGCCGACGGCTTCCTGACGGTGCTCGACCGAGCGGACGACCTGATCCTGCGCGGCGGCGTGAACGTCTACCCGGCGGAGATCGAGCGGGCGCTGGAGGAGCACCCGGCGGTGCGCGGCGCGGTCGCCTTCGGCGTCCCGGACGCCGAGCTCGGCCAGGCGGTGGAGGCGGTGACGGACATCGCGGAGAGCGACGTGACGGAGGAGGAGCTGCTCGCCTTCGCGCGCGAGCACCTCGGCTCGCGGGCACCGCGGGCGCTGCGACTCCAGCGGACCCCGCTGCGCGACGACGCGGGCAAGATCCGCCGCGGGGCGCTCGCCGACGACTGAGCAGCCGCGCAGGCGGGCCCGCGCGGGGCCGTCGCCCGAAGGTCGCCGCACAACATCAGCTGAGAGGGGGGTCCCTCCCTCCACAGCGGAGGCCCTCCCATTTCAGCTGATGTTGTGCGGGGCTCGACGGCTGCCTCCGGTTTCGGATCGCCCCCGACGGGGAAGAGGAGGAGTGCCCCTTCCCCGGAGCCGCCGCGCGCGACTCCGCCCCACCGAGAGGAACGACCGTGGTCGCCATCGCCCCGCTCCGAGACCGCTTCGACGGAGTCGAGAGGATCGCCGTGCTGCGCGGCGGCGGACTCGGCGACCTGCTGTTCGCGCTGCCCGCCGTGGACGCGCTCGCCGCCGCCTACCCGGGCGCCGAGATCGTGCTGCTCGGCACTCCGGCGCACCGCGTACTGCTGCAGGGCGTGGAGTCGCCGGTGAGCGACGTCGAGATCCTGCCGGTGGCGCAGGGCGTCCGCGACGGCGAGGGCGAGGACCCGCGGGTCGTCGAGGACTTCACCGAGCGGATGCGCGCGCGCCGCTTCGATCTCGCGGTGCAGCTGCACGGCGGCGGGCGCTACTCCAACCCGTTCCTGCAGCGCCTCGGCGCGCGGCACACGATCGGCTCGCGCACCGACGATGCGGCCGAGCTGGAGCGCACGATCCCCTACGTCTACTACCAGCACGAGATGCTGCGCGCGCTCGAGATCGTCGGGCTCGCCGGGGCGCCCGCCGTCCGGCTCGAGCCGTCGCTGCAGGTCGACCCGGAGCGCCGCGACCGCCTCGCCGCCGCGCTGCCCGCCGGCGGGCCGCTGGTGCTGATCCACCCGGGGGCGACCGACGTCCGGCGCCGCTGGAGCTCGGACAACTTCGCCGAGGTGGCCCGCGCGCTGCTGGCCGACGGGGCGCGAGTGCTCGTCGTGGGCGACGCCTCCGACGCCCCCGCGGCCGAGGCGATCGTGGCGGCGGCCCCGGGCGCGGTGTCCTGGGCGGACGCGGTCGACCTGCCGGACCTCGCTCCGCTGCTCTCGCTCGCCGACCTCGTGCTCGGCAACGACAGCGGGCCGCGGCACCTCGCGGCGGCGGTCGGCGCGCCCACGGTCGGGATCTTCTGGGTCGGCAACGCGATCAACGCTCAGCCGCTCGGCCGGCAGCGCCACCGCCTCCAGCTCAGCTGGACCACGCGCTGCCCGGTCTGCGGTGTCGACGTCACCCAGGTCGGCTGGACCGCCGAGCGCTGCGAGCACGAGCTGTCCTTCGTCGACGACGTCCCCGTTGCCCGCGTCCTCGAGGACGTCCGCGGCGTCCTCGCCTCCACCCGCTGACGCCTGCCCCCCCCCAACCGCGAGATGCCACTTGAGTACGCGACACGCCGAGGCGTGCGTGCTCAAGTGGCATCTCGCGGAGCCCCGACGGGGGCGTCAGCTCACGGCCAGGAGGGCTCCTCCTCGTGGGTGATGACGAGCTCGCGGACCTCGCAGCCGCGGGGCTGGCCGAGGACGAACATCACGGCGTTCGCGACGTTCTCCGGGTCGTTGAGGAGCGCGTCGGGGCCCGGCTTGTACTGGGCGTCGCGGTCGTCGAAGAAGCGCGTCTTCATGCCGGAGGGGATCAGCGTCGTGACGCCGATCTCGCCCTTGGTCTCGGCCGCGAGCGCCCGGGTGAAGCCGAGCACGCCGAACTTCGACGCGCAGTAGGCGGTGGCGTCCGAGACGGCCTTGATCGCGAGTGAGGACGCGACGGTGACGACGCGGCCGTGGGTCTCGGTGAGGAACGGCAGCGCGGCGCGGACGACGGCGGCGGTGCCGAGCAGGTTGACCGAGATCACGCGCTCCCACTCCTCCGGCTCGACGTCGACGAGGCGGCCGCAGCGGTCGATGCCGGCCGCGGTGACGACGGCGTCGAGGCCGCCGTGCTCGCGGGCGATCTCGACGACGGCCTTCTCGGCCTCGCGGGTCCTGGCGACGTCCACCTGGTAGGCGGCGACGCCCTCCTGGACGTTCGAGACGTCGCGGTCGAGGACGATCGGGGTGCCGCCCGCGGCCGTGACGGCGGCGGCGACGGCGGCTCCGAGCCCGGAGGCGCCTCCGGTGATCAGGACGCGGCCGATGGGGGTGGGGGTGGTGGTCATGGGTGTCCCTTCCAGGATCCTCGTCGTCGGCGGGGCCGACGTGGTGGGGCGGCGGTCGGCGTGGCCGGCCGGGTCTGCGGTGGTCGGCCGGAGCCGACGCGGTCAGCCGACGCGCGCGAGCGCGGCGGCGAGATGGGTGGTCGAGCGGCCCGCGTGGTACGGCACCGTCAGGACGCGGCCGCCCCACTCGGCGACCGTCGCGGTCTCGGGCAGCGATTCGGCGGAGTAGTCGCCGCCCTTGACCCAGACGTCCGGGCGGATGCGGCGCAGCGCCTCGTCGGGGGTGTCCTCGCCGAAGACGAGCACCGCGTCGACGCACTCGAGCGCGAGCAGCAGGTCGACCCGGTCGTCCTCGGGGATGATCGGCCGAGCCGGTCCCTTGAGGCGCCGGACGGAGTCGTCGGAGTTGAGGCAGACGATCAGGCAGTCGCCCAGCGCCCGGGCGGCCGAGAGCGTGCGGGCGTGGCCGGCATGCAGCAGGTCAAAGCAGCCGCCGGTGGCGACCACGGTGCCGCCGGCGCCGCGGACGGCCTCGGCGACGCGCAGCGCGTCCACTCCGGACGCCCCGTGCAGGGCGGCGGTGTCCGCCGGAGCGCCGAGGGAGGAGACTCCGCCCGCGAGCAGGTAGGCCCCGGCCGCGGCGACGGCTGCGCCGACCGCCTCGGAGGGGGTGGCCCCGCCGGCCAGCGCGACGGCGGCGGAGGCGGCGAAGCGGTCGCCCGCCCCGCAGGGATCGGTCGGCGGCACGGCGGCGGCGGGGTGCACCACCGGCACGCCGGCGCCGCGCGAGCGGACCAGGGCGCCACCGGAGCCCATCGTCACGGCGACCGCGCCGCAGCCCCAGCGCTCGAGCAGCGTGGTGGCGGCGGTCTCCGCGAGGGTGACGCCGCGGCCACTCGCCCCGGAGAAGCCGGTCGCCTCGCCGAGGTTCGGCGTCGCGAGGGTCGTCCCGGCGACGGGCGCCGTCCCGCGCGGGTGCGGATCCCAGACCAGCGGCACGGTGAGCGCGTCGAGGGCGGCGCGGAGCGAGGCGTCCTCGGTGAGCCGGCGGCCGTAGTCCGCGACCACGACCGCGTCGACCTCGCCGAGGGCGGCGAGCATCTCCTCGGTCACGGTCGGCACCGGCGGGCGCTCGCAGCCGCGGTCGAAGCGGACGACCGCCTGGCCGGAGGCGGCGACGCGCGTCTTCACGGGCGTCGGCGCGCCGGAGGGCCCGGCGACCACGCGCACACCGTCGAGGGCGGCGAGCAGCTCGGCCGCATCGGGATCGGCGGCGTCGGCCAGTGCCGTCACCAGCACGATCTCGTGCCCGTCGCGCACCAGCATCCGCGCGACCAGCCCGGCACCGCCGGCGCGCACCCCGCGGGTCGACACGTCGACCACGGGCACCGGCGCGTCCGGGCTCAGCCGCTCGGCCGGCCCGGAGAGGTCGACGTCGAGCATCACGTCGCCGACCACGGCGATCCGCAGGCGGCTCACGCGGCCGCCCCCGTCCGCACGCGGATCCGGTGCTCGAACGCCCGGCAGAGCGCGTGCACCAGCACGAGCTGCGCCTCCTGCACGTTCGAGCCGTGGCCCTCGAGCGCGATCGACTCGTCGCAGGCCTCGGTCAGCGGGTTGGGCCCGTCGCCGGTGAGCGCCCAGGTGCGGGCGCCGGCGGCGCGGGCCGCCTCGGCCGCGTGCAGCAGATTGGCGCTGCGGCCGCTGGTCGAGAGCAGCACGACGACGTCGCCGGTGCGGGCGTGCGCGGTGACCTGGCGGGCGAAGACGTGGTCGAAGCCGTAGTCGTTGCCGATCGCGGTGAGGCTCGAGGTCTCGGAGTGCAGCGAGATCGCGGAGAAGGGGATGCGGTCGCCGTCGAAGCGGCCGACCAGCTCCGCGGTGAGGTGCTGCGCCTCCGCCGCCGAGCCGCCGTTGCCGGCCGCGAGCAGCCGCGCCCCGGAGTGCAGGCGGTCCGCCAGCTCGACGCCCCAGGCGACGATCCGGTCGGAGTGCCGCTCCAGCTGCGCGACGACGTCGAGCGCGCGGGCGACGTGGTCGTCGACGAGGCGCCGGGCGGCGTCCGCCGGGGTGTCGGACGGCGTGTCCGTCGGGGTGTCCAGAACGGTGTCGATGCTCATCTGCGCGGGGCCGCCTTCCGGGGGGTGGAGGAGAGGGAGGTGCGAGCGGTGCCGCTCATGGCGGCATCGCCGTCGCCGAGTCCGGCGAGGGTGGTCAGGTAGGCGCGCTCGGTGTCCGCGGCGACGCGGTCCCAGGAGTAGCGGGACTCGACGCGGGCGCGGCCGGCGGCTCCGTAGGCGCGGGCGCGCTCCGGGTCGGCGATCAGCGCGGCGAGGGCCTCGGCGAGCGCGGCGGGGTCGCGCGGCGGCACGTGCACGCCGGTGACGTCCTCGACGACCGTGTCGATCAGCCCGCCGACGGAGGAGGCGACCACCGGCACGCCGCAGGCCATCGCCTCCAGCGGGGTGATGCCGAACGGCTCGTACCAGGGCGCGCAGATCACGATGTCGGCGGAGCGGAGCATCGCCGGCATCTCGGTCTGCGAGAGCTGGCCGGCGAAGACGACGCGGTCGGCGACTCCGAGGCCCTCGGCCACCGCGTGCAGGCGCTGGTACTCCGGGTCGGCGGCGAGCGCGTCGCCCGATCCGGAGCCGCCGACGACGACCAGCTCGGCGTCGCAGCCGTCGGCGACCAGGCGGGCGAGCGCCTCGATCGCGTGGCCCATGCCCTTGCGGGGCACGAGGCGGCCGATGCTCATCAGGCGCAGCCGCCCGGTGCGCTCGGCGACGGGTCCGTCGGGCGTGAAGCGCTCGAGATCGACGCCGCAGGGCACCACCGAGATGCTCGAGGTCGGCACGCCGAGGCCCTTCAGCTCGAAGGCCTCGTCGGAGCAGGTGGCGACGACACCGTCCGCCCGCTGGCCGACGCCGGGCTCGAGCCAGGCGCGCTCCTCGGGGCTGGTGTCGAGCGCGCCCTGCTGACGGCGCTTGACCACGCCGAGCGCGTGGAAGGTGTGGAAGACGGGCACACGGCGCCCGGTGGCGCGCTCCACCCGCTCGGAGGCGTCGAGCGCGGCGACCCCGGACATCCAGAAGTGGCTGTGCACCAGGTCGGGCCGGGAGTCGAGCCAGTCGTTCGCGAGGTCGACGGCGAAGTCGCCCATGAAGGGCAGCAGCTCGTCCTTGGAGACCTTGGCGGCCGGGCCGGCGTCGATGTGCACGACCTCGACGCCGGAGGTGAAGGGCACCCGGCGGGGGAGCGACGCGTCGTCGCGCCGGGTGTAGACGGTGACGCGGTGACCGCGGCGCGCGAGCGCGTCGGCGAGCGCCGCGACGTGCACGTTCTGGCCGCCGGCGTCGACGCCGCCGAGCGTCGCCAGCGGGCTGGCGTGCTCGGAGACCATCGCGATCGAGAGGGGACGCGGAGTGCTCATCGGGTGCTCCCTTCGCGGGTTCCGGCGGTGGAGAGGGTGGGCGGGGCGGCGGCGAGGTCGCCGAGCAGCTCGTCCCAGTCGCGGTGGAAGCGGCCGAGGCTGTAGCGCGCGAGCGCGGCCTCGCGGGCGACCGCTCCGGCGACGGCGGCCCGCTCCGGATCCTCGATCAGCGCGCGGGCGGCTGCCGCCAGCGCGTCGAGGTCGTTCGAGATCGCGCCGGCCTCAGGCGGCACGGCGCGGCCGGCCTCGGTGGTCTCCAGCGCGACGACCGGCATGCCCAGGTGCATCGCCTCGAGCAGCGCGAGGCCGAGCGAGGTCCAGCGGAACGGGTGCAGGTAGACCCGGCGGCGGGCGAGCTCCGCGTGCATCGCGCCGGTCTTCACGTCGCCGAGGACGTCGAGGCGCTCGGCGGGCAGCCCGGGCGTGCCGACGAGGCCCTCGGTCTTCATCCCGAAGACGTCGAGCGGAGCGACCGCGGCGAAGCGCGGCAGCAGATCCGTGCCGGTCACCCGCTGCCGGCGCACCGGCTCGTTGATGACGACGCCGAAGCGCGCGAGCTCGCCGGTGTAAAGGGGGCCGGGGTCGTTGATCCCGTGCTCGATCACCGTGGTGCGCGTCGACCCGGTGTCCCACATCAGCGCGTTGAAGTGCGTGACGTGCACGAGGAGGAGGTCGTCGCGGTCGGCGAGCGGGTGGCGGTTGTCGGGCACGTCGCCGCGGGGCGTGTTGTGCTCGACGTAGACCGCCGGGATCTCGCGGCCGAGCCGGCGGCCGAGCAGGCGCTCCGCCTCCGCGAGCTCGTCCGGGCGCTGCAGGAGGACGACGTCGACGTCGGCGTCGCGCAGCTCCTCCGGGGCGATCTCGACGGTGTTCGGCCAGTCACGGCCGCCGGTGCCGAGGCCCCAGCCGTCGCGGACCGGGGTCGTCGGGAGCAGGTACTCGTGGTCGCCGCGGACGAACGCGTCCGCCCAGCCGCCGTGCACGTGCCAGAGCAGGATCCTCATGCGAGCGCCTCCGAGGGTGTCGTCGTGGATGTCGTGGAGTCGCGCCGCGGGAGCGCGCGGAGCCGGTGGGCGGCGGCGACCGCCTCCTCGGCGCTCACCCCCGCGAGGCAGGGGTGGCCGGGGACGGGGCAGACGCGGGCGCGCGAGCCGGCGCAGGCGGCCTGCTGGTCGCCGAGCAGCTCGACCGGCACGCCGTAGGGCGCCCAGCGGATCGCCGGGACGACGGGCGCGAACAGGCTGACCACCGGCGTGCCGACGGCCGCCGCGAGGTGCGCCGGGCCGGTGTTGCCGCTGATGACGACCTCGGCGCGAGCGAGCACCTCGGCCGCGCCGGCGAAGTCGGTCGCTCCGCCGAGGTCGATGCCGCGGCTGCCCGCGACCTGCGCGGTGAGCGCGCGCTCGCCCGGCCCGCCGGTGACGGCGACCGCGAGTCCGGAGTCGGCGAGCAGCTCGACCGCGCGCGCCGCGTTCTCGGCCGGCCAGGCCCGCGCGGGCACGGCGGCTCCCGGGTGCACGACGACGTACGGTCCGACGCCCTCGAGCGCGGCCGGAAGGACGCCGCCGCGGTCGACCCGCAGCAGCCCGTCGTCGCCCTCCGGCAGCGCGAAGCCCGCGGCCGCCGCGATGGCGAGGGCGCGCTCCGGCTCCGGCTGGTCCTCCTCGAGCGTCTCGCCCGGGACGAGCCGCACGTCGAGCAGAGCACCGGCGAAGTCGACCGAGGCCCCGGAGATCCGCGCGACGCCGGACAGGCGCAGCAGCAGCGCCAGCGGCAGCGGCGACTGGTGGAAGGAGGTGAGGATCACGGCCTCGTCCGGAGCGAACTCCTCGACGATCGATCGCAGCTCCGCCACGAGGGCGGCGTCGACGGGCTTCGTGGCGTCGCCGATCCACGGGCAGGACCAGGTGCGCACGGCCGCAGGCCCCGGCAGCAGCGCCGCAGCGGGCGCGCCCTGCGGCCCGGCGAGCAGCAGCACCTCGGCGTCGGCGGCGATCGCCCGCACGGCAGGCCCGCAGAGCAGCACGTCGCCCGCGCTGTCCAGGCGCGCCACCAGCACGCGGCGGGTCACTCGGCGTCCTCGTCCGGCTGCATCGCCAGCAGCAGCTCGACGGCCTCGAGGAGCGTCGCCGCGCGCAGCGGAGCGGCGGCCACCTCCTCGGCCCGGGTGATCGGGGTGGGCACGAGCACGCCGCGGGCACCCGCGGCGGCGGCCGCGCCGACGTCGGCGCCGATGTCGCCGATCACCGCGAGGGAGTCGGCGGGCAGCCCGAGGGTCTGCGCGGCGTCGAGCACCATGCCCGGCGCGGGCTTGCGGCAGGCGCAGCCGTCCTCCGGGCCGTGCGGGCAGAGCATCCACGCGTCGAAGCCGCCGAACAGCTCGTCGACGCGGCGGTTCACGGCGTCGGCCTGCGCGCGGTCGATGATGCCGCGGGCGATGCCGGACTGGTTCGTGACGACGCCGAGCTTCAGTCCCGCCTCGCGGGCCCGCTCGACCGCGTCCAGCGCGGTGGGCATCGGCTCGACGCGCGCCGGGTCGCCGTTGTAGGGCACGTCGACCACGAGCGTCGCGTCGCGGTCGAAGAGGATTCCGCGCAGGCGCGCGGCGCGCGGGGCGGGGGCGTCCTCCGCGGTGCGGTGCGCGGAGCCCGGCTGGATCGAGTCGTTCACCTCTCCCTCGTACCCCCCTCGTCCGGGTTCCAAACGCGGGGGAGGAGAAGTGGTGCGCTCGGGCGCGTCGGAGCCGCGGGGCCGGCCGGGCGAGATCCGCGCGTCTGAGGTCGCCGGAGCGGGGTACGGGACCTCCGACAGGAAGGAGGCGCCGTGCGCGCTCTCACCGACCCGGACGGAACCCCGGAGATCCTCGCCCTGCGAGCCCTCAAGCTCGGCGACATCCTCGTGGCCGTCCCCGCCCTCAAGGCGCTGCGCCGCGGCTTCCCCGAGCACCGGCTGATCCTCGCGACCACGCCCTGGCTGGAGCCGATCGTCGACCTGATCGACGGCCTCGACGCCCTGGTGCCGACCCTGCGCGGGCTGGACGATCCGCTGCCGGTCGCGCCCGGTCGCATCGAGCTCGCCGTCAACCTGCACGGCAACGGCCCGGAGTCCCGCGACGCCCTGATCGCGCTCGAGCCCGAGCGCCGCCTCGAGTTCCGCGTCCCCGCCCTCGACCCCGACGCGAGCCACGACGACCCGCGCCCACTCTGGCTCGACGGCGAGCTGGAGCGCGCCCGCTGGGCCCGCCTGGTCAACTCCATCGGTCTCGACGCCGACCCCGAGGACGTCGGCATCGCCGTCCCGGCCGTGCCCGCGCCCGTCGACGGCGCGGCGATCGTGCACATCGGCGCGTTCTACGGCTCGCGCGAGTGGCCGGAGGAGCGCTTCGCCGCGGTCGCGCGGTCGCTGGCCGCCGAGGGGCACCGCGTCGTCTACACCGGAGGCGCGAACGAGGCCGACCGCGCCCACCGCGTCGCCGAGCTGGCCGGAACGGGCGAGGTGCTCGCCGGCGCGATCGATCTGAGTGGATTCGCCGTCGTCGTCGCCGCGGCCGAGGTGCTCGTCACGGTGGACACCGGTGCCGCGCACCTGGCGTCCGCCTACGGCATCCCGTCGGTCGTGATCTTCGGACCGGCGCCGCCCGAGGCCTGGGGCCCGCCGGTCAGCGGACCGCACGTCGTGCTGACCGACGCGTCGCTGCGCCGCGGGGACGTCTTCTCCTCCGAGCCCGATCCGGCGCTGCTCGCGGTGCAGACCGAGCACGTCCTCGACGCGCTCGCCACCCTGCCCTCGCGCGCCGACGCGCACCTCAGGCGGTCCGCAGCCGCGCCGCAGGGTGGACGGGAGTGACGGTTGCGACCCCGCTCCGGGGCGCCTTCGGCTGATGTCCGCGAGACGGGGCGCCGAGGCGGTCGGCGAGCTGCGCGAGGATCCGGCGCTGCAGCCGCGAGACCTGCATCTGCGTGGTGCCGAGCGCGTCGGCGATCTGCTGCTGCGTCATCTCCTCGACGAAGCGCATCCGGAGCAGCTCGCGCTGGCCGTTCTCGAGCTCGGCGAGCGCCCGGGCCAGGCCGTGGCGGCGGTCGATCGCCGCGAGGTCCTCGTCCTCCCCGCCGATCGTCTCGGCCAGCCGGACCCCGGTCTCGCCGACGGTCTCGTCGAGGGAGAGCGGATGCCCGGCCGCGCGCGCGTCGGCGACCTCGGCCGGCTCGACGCCGAGCCGCGCGGCGATCTCCCGATCGCTCGGGTGGCGGCCGAGCTCCTGCGCGAGCTCGTCGGCGACGACGGCCGAGCGGCGGTGCAGCTCCTGCACGCCGCGGGGCGGGCGGATCATCCAGCCGAGGTCGCGCAGGTGGCGCTTGAGCTCGCCGGTGATGGTAGGCACCGCGAAGGCGGCGAAGCTGTCGCCGCGCTCCGGCGTGAAGCGGCGGGCGGCCTTGACCAGCCCCACGTAGGCGACCTGGCGGAGGTCCGCGCGGTCGCCGCCGGCGCGGGACACCCGATTCGCCATCGCCTCGGCCAGCCCGAGATGGTCGAGCACGATCCGCTCCCGGATCCGCGCGCCCTCGGCGTCGTCGGCGGTCGCCGCCGCGTGGAAGAGCGAGAGGGTGCGGGCGTCCTTCTCCTCGCGCGGCGAGGCGGACTCGCTCGGCGAGTCGGTCGCAGGGGCGAGCGCTGAGTGGGCGGTGTCGAGAACGACCGTGCTCATCGGGACCCCTTTCCGGGCATGCTGGCGCGTCCGGGGCGGCAGGGTGCGACGCGCTCGTCGTCGAGCGGCCCCGGGGGAGAAGCGGTAGCCACAGGCCACCACTGCTCCTCCCGTTCGAGAAGTCCGTTGACTCGGAGCACTGCTTCGCGCTAAGCGTCTCCATCGCGCCCCCCACCGCGCTCCCGGCCGCGCCGTCCTCCGCCGCACCTCCGGCTCGCGATTCCACCTCCGGCTCGCAGAATCACGCGCTTCCCACGAGCCTCAGCCGTTTCCGCGTGCTGAGCGTCCACTCGCGTCACCTCCGGCTCGCGAATCCACTCCCGGCTCGCCGGATCGGCCGCTTCCTGCGTGCCGAGGCCGTTTCCGCGAGCCGAACGTCGACCCGCCGTCACCTCCGGCTCGCGATTCCGCCTCCGGCTCGCCGGATCGGCCGCTTCCTGCGAGCCGAACCGGATTCCGCGAGCCGGACATCCACCCGAGCGGGCCCCCTGTCCAGTCCGGGCGCCGATCCCCGCCCCGCCGCTAGAATCGCCCCGTATGTCTGAGCTCACCCCGCCCTCCGATCGCGCCCACGACGCGCACCCGTTCACGACCGCGACCGGGAGCGACGTCCGCGTCCGCTTCTGCCCGTCCCCGACCGGGACGCCGCACGTCGGCCTCATCCGCACCGCTCTGTTCAACTGGGCCTACGCGCGGCACACCGGAGGCACCTTCGTCTTCCGGATCGAGGACACCGACGCGGCCCGCGACAGCGAGGAGAGCTACGAGCAGCTCATCGACGCGCTCCGCTGGCTGAAGCTCGACTGGGACGAGGGTGTCGGCGTCGGCGGCCCGCACGGCCCGTACCGCCAGTCCGAGCGCAGCGACGTCTACACCGACGTCATCCAGCGCCTGCTCGCCTCCGGCCACCTCTACGAGAGCTACTCGAACGCCGAGGAGATCGACGCCCGCAACGAGGCGGCCGGTCGCGCCAAGCAGCACGGCTACGACAACTTCGACCGCGGTCTCACCGAGGAGCAGCGCGCCGCCTTCCGCGCCGAGGGCCGGAGCCCGGCGCTGCGCCTGCGCGTCCCGGACGCCGACCTCTCCTTCGACGACCTCGTCCGCGGCGAGATCACCTTCCCGGCCGGCTCCTTCAGCGACTTCGTCGTCGTCCGCCCCAACGGCCAGCCGCTCTACACGCTGGTGAACCCGGTCGACGACGCGCTGATGCAGATCACCCACGTCCTCCGCGGCGAGGACATCCTGCCCTCCACCGCGCGCCAGATCGCGCTGTACCACGCGCTGATCGACATCGGACTGACAACGTTCGTCCCGCGCTTCGGCCACCTGCCCTACGTGATGGGCGAGGGCAACAAGAAGCTCTCCAAGCGCGACCCCTCCGCCAACCTCTTCCACCACCGCGACCGCGGCTTCATCCCCGAGGGCCTGGTCAACTACCTCGCCCTGCTCGGCTGGTCGCTCACCCACGACCGCGACGTCTTCTCGATCGACGAGATGATCGCCGCCTTCGACGTCGCCGACGTGAACCCCAACCCGGCCCGCTTCGACCTCAAGAAGGCCGAGTCGATCAACGGCGACCACATCCGCCTGCTCGCGGTCGACGACTTCACCGAGCGGACGATCCCCTACCTGATCGCCGCCGGCGTCCTCTCCGCCGAGCCGACCGCCGACCAGCGCGCCGTCCTCGACGCCGCCGCCCCGCTCGTCCAGGAGCGCATCGGCCTGCTCGGCGAGGCGCCCGGCATGCTCGGCTTCCTCTTCACCACGGCCGACGCCCTCTCCTACGACGAGGACGCGCTCAAGGGCCTGCCCGCGAACGCCGGCGAGGTCCTCGCCGCGTCGATCGGCGCCCTCGAGCTCGTGCCCGAGGGGGAGTGGCTGACGGCCTCGATCCAGGAGGCGCTCGCCGGCGCGCTGATCGAGGGCCTCGGCCTCAAGCCCCGCATCGCCTACGGGCCGCTGCGCACCGCGATCTCGGGCCGCCGCGTCTCGCCGCCGCTGTTCGAGTCGATGGAGATCCTCGGCAAGTCCGAGTCGATCGCCCGTCTCGCCCGCCTCGCCGACACCCGGAGCTGATCGTGGCGGAGGTGCAGGGCGGCCACTACGACGTCGTGATCATCGGCGCCGGTCCCGCGGGGCTCTCGGCGGGGCTGAACCTCGTCCGCGCGCGCCGCAGCGTGCTGCTGCTCGACAGCAACCGCCCGCGCAACGCGGCGACCCTCCACTCGCACGGCTTTCTCACCCGCGACGGCGTCTCGCCGCTGGAGCTGCGCCGCCTCGGCCGCGCCGAGCTCGAGCAGTACGAGGAGGCCCAGGTGCACAACGCGATGGTCACCTCGGTCGAGCGCTCCGGCGGCGAGTTCGTCGTCACCGCGAAGGGCGTCCGCGGCTCGGCCGACCGCTCGGTGCTGGCGACCGCGGTCGTCGTCGCGGGCGGCCTCTCCGAGCGCCTCCCGACGCTCCCCAGCCTCCGCGCCTACTACGGCACCGCCGTGCACAGCTGCATGGAGTGCGACGGCTACGAGAAGGCGGGGGAGCCGCTCGCCCTTATCGGCGAGACCGCCGACCTCGCCGAGCGCGCCATGCTGCTCTCCCAGTGGTCGACCGACCTCATCGTCTTCACCAACGGCGTCGGAACGGTCAGCGACACCGACGAGTCGCTCCTGAACTCGATCGGGATCCGCATCGAGCGCCGCCCCGTCGCGGACCTGGTGGGGGAGCGCGCCGTGATGACCGGCGTCGCCCTCGCCGACGGCGACGTGATCCCGCGCGCCGGCGCCTTCGTCCGCCCGGTCTGGGTCCCCGTCCTGGACTACCTCGACCCGGCCGGCCCCGAGGTCGACCCCGACGGCTTCCTCCGCGTCGACGCCGGTGGCCGCACCTCCGTGCCGGGCCTCTACGCTGCGGGCGAGGTCACCGCGCCCGGACCGCAGCAGCTGATCGTCGCCGCCGGCTCCGGCGCGCAGGTCGCCTCGGCGATCAACCGCGACCTCGTCCGTGCCCGCCTCGGCGAGGCCGCCCCCGAGTCGGAGGCCCCCGCCGTGCACGATCGGGGCGCCGATTTGAGCGGCGTGCGTCCGTAGGGTACTGTCGTCTCTTGGCGCCGGGTTCGACTCCGGCCGCCGCCTGGTCCCGGCCTCACCGCCGGATGACCATTGGGGTATGGTGTAATTGGCAACACGACTGATTCTGGTTCAGTTGTTCTTGGTTCGAGTCCAGGTACCCCAGCACTGAAGTGCTCGCGAGAGTCGAAGCATCACCCGGCGTTCGTCGCCGCTGCGCCTCCTCCCGCTGGGCCTCCTCCGGCTGTGCCTCCTCCCGCTGCGATCCGGCTCGTCGCCCGGCGTCCCGACCGCGGTCCTGCTCTCCGTCCGGCACCTGCGCGCGTCCCGCTCGAACCAGCACGCATCCGCCGTCCGGCCGACGCCCGGGAACCCCGTCCATGCCACGATGAACCTGTACATCGCTCAGAAACCCGCCCTCCGCGGGTTCCGAGAAGGGGGTCCCTCGTCCATGAATTCTGATCTGCTCTGGGTCGTCGGCGCCGGCATCGTCGTCGGTGTCGTGCTGCTGCTCGCCATCATCGGCTTCTTCATCTTCCGCGCCTGGTACCAGGTGCCGCAGGCCGACGAGGCGATCGTGATCGTCGGAAAGAAGCAGAAGGGCGACGACGGGCTGACGTCCAACATGACCGTCATCACCGGCGGCGGCGCGTTCGTCAACAAGCTGACCCAGCGCTCCGACCGCATCTCGCTGCGGTCGCGGCAGATCAAGATGGAGCCGGTCGCGCAGACCAAGAACGGCGTCACGATCCACCTCGCGGGCGTCGCCCTCGTCAAGATCGGCTCGACGCCCGACCAGGTGCGCGCCGCCGCCGAGCGGTTCGCCTCGCAGGACCAGTCGATCGACGTCTTCACCACCGAGCAGCTCGAGGGCGCGCTGCGCGGTGTCGTCGCGAAGCTCAGCGTCGAGGAGGTCATGCAGGACCGCCAGAAGCTCGGCGACGAGATCGCCGAGGGCATCAAGGGCGACCTGCTCGCCCAGGGGCTCGTCCTCGACTCCTTCGCGATCCAGGGCGTCACCGACCGCAACGGCTACATCGAGGCGCTCGGTGCGCAGGAGATCGAGCGCGTCCGCCGCGAGGCCGACGTCGCCCGGATCAACGCGGCCCGCGAGGTCAAGGCTCGTCAACTCGCCACCGACGAGGCGAACCTGATCGAGCAGACCGCCTTCGACAAGAACACCGCCGCCTCGAAGTCCGAGGTCGGCCGCGCCAACGCCGAGGCGGAGCAGGCCGAGAACCTGGCCCGCGCCGAGCGCGAGCAGGCCGTGCTCGTCCAGCGCGCCGAGAACCGGCAGGCCGAGCTCGACGCCGACGTCAAGCGCGTGGCCGACGCCGAGAAGTACCGGCGCCAGACCGAGGCCGACGCCGACGCCTACGGCCGCGCGAAGAAGGCCGAGACCGACCGCCAGGTCGCGCAGCAGGTGTCCGACGCCGAGGCCTACGCCGTCCAGCGCCAGGCGGAGGCCCGTCAGGCGTCCGCCGCGGCCGAGGCGGCAGCGGTCAGTGCCCGCGCCGAGGCGGAGGCCCACGCTCTGCGCGCCAAGGCCGGCGCCGAGGCCGAGGCACTGCGCGCGAACGCCTCCGCCGAGGCGGAGGCCATCCGCACCAAGGGTGAGGCGAGCGCGGCCGCGATCCAGGCCGAGGCGGAGGCGCTCCGCGAGAACCAGGAGGCGATCCTGGGCCGCGAGCTCATCGGTCAGCTGCCGTCCCTGATGGCGGAGTTCGCGAAGGGCTACCAGAACGTCGGCACCATCACCCTGATCGGAGGCGACACCGCGGCCACGCACATCGCCCGCGAGCAGGCGGCGAGCCTCTCGGCCACGTTCGACAGCGTCAAGTCCGCGACCGGCGTCGACCTCGGAGCGATCCTGCAGGGCCAGGCCTTCGGCCGGGGCGTGGCCTCGACCTCGGCCGCCCAGCCCGCCGATCCCGGCAAGCGCACGGATCCCACCGCCGTCGCCTCGACGAGCTGACGACCCGGGGCCGCCCGCCCGCGACGCGGGCGGCCCGGACGTCCTGCCGGCAGGTGCGGCCCCGGACTTGTCGCCGCCGCATCGATCCGTCACCAACGGCTGCCTCGACGGCTCCTACACGACCCTCCGCGCCGGATCGACGCGCCCCCTCGCGCGCCGAGCACGCGGAGGCCGATCCGTCCACTCCCCGTGCGCTCTGCAGCCGGAACGTACGCTGACCGAATGAGACAGGGTCGGATACGCGGGGCGGGCGCCGCGGCGCTGGCCCTGACCGCGGTCCTCCTGCTGGCCGGTTGCAGCGGCGACTCCTTCCGCGCCGACTTCGCGCGCACCTTCGGCAGCGACGAGGCGGTCGCCGACCTCGAGCTCTCCGCCGTCGAGGACATGCCGTTCACCGGCGGAGTCAGCGCCGAGATCGTGGCCCGCGAGGACCTCTCCGACGCCGACGTGACGTCCCTCGCCGACCGGTTGGCCGCCTTCGCTGCGAAGCGCCCGACCGGAGACGTGCGGATCCTCCTCGACGCCGACGACCTCACCCTGCCCGTGTCCGGCGACGAGGACCTCACGTCCGGCCGGATCGCGGCGGCGCTCGCGCTGCGCGAGGACCCGCGAGTTGAATCCCTCGCCCTCTCCGCCGACGACAGCGAGGACCGCGTGAGCGGCCTGAGCCTCTTCCTGGCGGAGCAGGCGACCGCCGACGACGCCTTCGCACTCGCCCGCGACGCCCCCGCGCTCCTCCCCGACGCCCCGCCCCTGCACGTGAGCGTCCAGAGCGCCGACCGCTCGCTGCTCGTCACCGGCACCCCGGGCCCCTGGCTCGATGACGCCGAGCGCCTCTGGACCGCGATCTCGGCCGCCGTCCCCACCGCGGGCTTCCGCGCCGACCCCGACCACCTCGACGTGACCCTGACGAGCGACGCCGACCGCCCCGCGGCGACACTCGCGGCCGCCGCCGTCCCCAGCGGCTCGACCGCCGTCACGTTCTCCGGCCCCTGATCGCGTCCGGCGACACCGCCTTCGAGCGCAGGCTGGTGCAGCCTCGTCGTTCCGGATCCCCGCGCTGGTCAGCAGCGCGGCCTCACCGTCACTCCCAGGTCGCGACGACAGGATTCCACCGACCTGGCACGGCGGCGGACAGCACCGGGTCGGCGAAGCGCGCGACCGCGCCGAGCAGGTCGCCGAACGCCTCGGGGAGCTCGCCGTCTCGGTGCGAGCGGGTACGCCAGGCGCGGTACTTCTGCTGTGCTCGTTCGCTCATGGGCGCGAGCGCGGGCAGGAGGGGCGCCAGCGCGACCCCGCGGTACTCGGCGACAGCGGTCATCGAGGTGCGGAGCTCTCCTGCATCCACCGAGTGGAGTCGTGTGAGCACGGAGACGTCTGCGAAATCACGCCATCGAGTGTTGGCGACACCGCGGTCGATGGCAGTGATGATCTTCTCGGCGATCACCATCGTCAGCGGGTACCCGAGCACCGTCACGGGTGGGAGGCCGAGAGGAACGACCCGCGGCAGGTCGATGAGGCGCGGCGCGGGCCAGATCGGGTCGCCGAAGTTCACGTCCATCCCGATGGTCAACCGCGCAGATCCGAGCCGCGCGGTCAGTCTCACTCGCACGCCCGCGTACTCGTCCTCGTCGCGGATCGTCGTCGCGGTGACGGCGGAGGAGTCGAAGACGAGGCCGTCCGCGCACCCCAGCGCCGCGATCGCTCGAACACGCTCCGCGACCTCCTCGGGGTCACTGTCGAGTCCGGTCGCCTGGAGGTCGATGTCCTTCGTCGGGCGGCGCGCAGCGAACGCGGCGAGCAGCACACCGCCCTTGAGAACGAAGTCCTCGCGGTACTCGGAGAGCGCGATCCGCGCCAGCAGGCCCTCGAGCGCGTACAGCGTCATCAGCTCCTGCACGTCCGCGCCGGACTGTCGGGCGAAGGCGCGGATGGCGAGAATCGCGTCTCCTGCCGGGGTGCCGTGCTGCGGACCAGGGCTCACAGAAGAACCTCCAGGGCCTGCTGGAGTGCGGGACGCGCCATCGGGAAGTCCTCGGCCATCGCGAGCAGCGCACCCGGGCTGCTGCCCCGCCTGCGGAGCCACTGCTTGAGCGCGCCGAGCGCGAGGTCGGCGCCCCAGACGTGCCGCAGCCGGAAGACGTCGATCACGGTGCGCTCGGCCGAGTAGAGGCCGATCGACATCCCGCCGGGGAGTGCGTGTTCACCGCGACCGACGCCGAACGTGCCGGCGTCGAACCGGTGCCAGGAGAGGAGGGCGTGATGCACGGTGACCGTCTGAGTGCCGCGTGGAACAGCGACGTCGCTTCGAGAAGGGATCTCGTCGGTCAGCTCGTGCAGCGAGAGCGCCGTCAGAAGGCACAGCGTGGCGTCGGCGTTCTTCGCCGCGATCGCGATCCACGCCGCCGTCGTGTCGTCGGCGAGCCCCGATCGGAGGAACAGGCCGGGAGCGATGCGCTCGAATTCGCCGGTACGGATCAGGTGGTCGAGGCCGTACCGGGTGAGGCCTTGCGCAGCCAGACCGCGGTAGTCGAGCAGGTCCGGTACGGTCGCTGCGTCCATGCTCGCCCTCTCGTCAGCAGGATGCGGTACAGGTCCAGTATACCTGTACTGCTTTTCGTCGCGTCTTCCGACTCCTGACGTCTGCGGCTCCGCGATGCCCCGCTCAGAAGTAGCGCGCCAGGTGCTCGCGGAGTGCTTCGTCGCAGACGTACACGTACGTCCCCCGGATGCCGCGCGTGAGCAGCACCGTGTAGATGTTGCGGACGTACGCGAGCAGGTCCTCGTCGCTGTAGGTGATTCCGAGCTTCTTGTTGTTCTCGCGGCCCTTCTTGTCGAAGGAGTGCGCGCGGTCGAAGACGATGCGGCCCGAGGCGGTGTCGTAGCGCAGGTCCCGGCCGATGATCACTCCGGCGTAGTTCAGGTCGTACCCCTGCACCGTGTGGATCGAGCCGACCTCGTCGATCGCGCCGGGGGAGTTGATCCAGTCCCGCTGCGTCTGATTCCAGCGGAGGGACTCGTCGCCGATCACGATGTCGAAGGCGCCCTTGTCCGTCTTCGTGACCCACTTCCACGCGTAGCCGGCGACCAGGCGCGAGAGGCCGTGCTCCCGGTCGCGCTGCACCACGGCACGCCGCAGCTCGCCCGGATCATCGAAGAAGCGCAGGTCGTACCCGCCGAAGTCCTCCCGATCACGGGGAGGCTCGTCCGACAGCACGGCGCGCACGTAGCCGACGTAGTCCTTGTCCGCGGCGATGCGCATCTGCGAGCGGAGCGGGTAGAGCCGACCCGCGGCCGACGCCTCGGCCAGCACCGCTCGGGTGACGGTGGCGGGCAGGTCCGCCGGGCGGACGGTCTGCGCGGTGTCCAGCATCAGGATCGTGTGCCGGCTCTGCGCGCGGATCCAGTCGAGCTGCGTGTGCTCCAGCGAGTCCGCGCCGAAAAGACGCTCGTTGATGTCGATGAACTTCCGGTTCAGCGGTCCCGACGGCTGATTCGCGCGCTGGCTCAGCCGGTGCGCCTCGTCGACGAGCAGGAGGTCGAAGGGATCGTCGCTCTCGCCGACCTGGAACGGCGTCAGCACGAGGTCCTTCGACAGCCCCGGCGTGAGCGTGAAGACCCGCGAGATCGACCCGCGCAGCGACTGCTGCGGCACGACGAGGCCGACCCGCAGGGTCGACAGCAGCTCGGCGTGCCCCGGGGTGAAGAACTCGCTGAAGACGGAGTCGGCGTCCAGCGGCTCCTCCGGATCGTGCCGGCGGATGTCCTGCAGCAGCTTCAGCAGGTAGATGGCGACGACGGTCTTCCCGGTGCCCGGGTCGCCCTGCACGACGACGGTGCTCCGCTCGCCGGACTCGAGGTCGGCGAACAGCCCCTCCAGGATGTCCTCGACGGCGACGGCCTGGTCGTGGTTGAGCGCCTTGAACGGCGACAGCTTGAAGAGGTCGCTGTTGACGATCTCCGGGAGGGTCCGCTGGAAGAGGTGCTCCTGGGTGCGGAGCACCTCGAAGACCTCGTCGAAGGTCTCGCGGTACGACGCGCGGTCGAAGTAGTCGGCATCGGTGATGCCGGCGTTCTGATTGAGGACGGTCAGACGTCCCTCGCCGGCGAGCATCCGCAGGAGGAACGACTCGAGATCGAGGCAGGCCGACTTGTTGAACGTGTCGTCGAAGACCACCCGCACGCGCTCGAGTCGGCTCTTCGCCGGCGAGTCCAGGTGCTGGCGCAGCCGCGCCTCGGCGTTCAGCGACTCGCCGACGTAGACCTCGGAGGCGCTGTCGAGGACGTACACGACGGGCCAGTTGCGGTGGCGGGGATCGGCGGCTCCCCAGGCGCGCACCCGGTCCTCGTCGAAGGGCAGGCGCTCGAGCTCAAAGCCGGTCATGCTTCTCGCTCCGGCCGCGCGCCTTCTCCACCGGGTACTTCGCGCGCGTCTTCTCGAGCTTGTCGAGGACGACCGCGCCGGGATCGACTCCGAGCCTGTCGGCGAGGAGGAAGCAGTACGTCAGCACGTCCGCGAGCTCCTCGACCGCCGCCGGCAGGTCGCCCTCACCCCACTGGAAGCACTCGAGCAGCTCGCCCGACTCGATGCTGATGCTCTTCGCGAGGTTCTCCGGCGAGTGGAACTGCGCCCACTCCCGCTCCCGGACGAAGGCGCGGAGGGCGTCGAGGACGTCGTCATCGGGCATGGCTGCCAACCTACAGCGGCGGTGCCGATACCCCCTTCCTCCGACGAGAGGTGTCCCGCCGCCGCCCCGGTCCTCGGACCGTTGTGGCCCCGTTCCGCGTCCACTCGACTCTCGGTCCGTCGCCGACCGGACCCGAACGGGGCCCCGCGGCGACGCCGGGCCCCGTTCCGCGTCCGGTCAGCCGAGCTCCTTGCGCATCTGGATCGACGTCGGCTCGTAGCCGAGCGACTCGTACAGCCCGCGTGCCGCGGTGTTGAAGCCGAAGACGTTCAGCGCGAGCGCCCGGTAGCCGCGCGAGCGGGCGTGCTCCTCCGCCAGCAGCATCGCCGCGCGGCCGAACCCGCGGCCGCGCTCCGACGGGTCGACCACCACGTCCCAGATGTAGGCGACGCCCTCGAGCTCCTGCGGGTGCGGACCGACCCAGATCACGCCGACCGGGCGCCCGTCGTCGAGGACCCGCAGCAGATCGTGGTCCGGCGCGAGCACTCCGCCAGGGAACAGCCGCTCGTCGTTCGCGTCCGCGTTCCGCAGCGCCGCCGCTTCGTCGTCGCCCGCGCGCATCCGGTCCGCGACGTAGGACGCGCGCTGGACGGACATCCACTCGGCGAGTTCGGCGGGCGGGAACGGCGCGAGGGAGACGGGCATGCTTCACCGTCCCACACCTGCGCTGACTTCATCAGCCGGCATGGAGATCACGTCTGCAGTCGTCCGCTCCGCGTCGTCGGAGGCTGCTCGCCGGACTGTGCAGGGAAGTCGTCGACCCGGTCGTTGCGTATTACGATAATCCGCATGAACGATGAGGAGACGATCGCCGGGCGACCGGTGACGGAGGAGCAGATCGCATCCTGGGCCGCCGAGGCGGAACGCGGGTACGACGTCGATGCGCTCAAGGCGAGAGGACGGGGACGCCCGGGACGGGGCGCGCAGCCCTCGCAGGTCGTCGCTGTGCGGCTGACGCTCGAGGAGCTCGCCGCGCTCGACGAACGCGCCGCCAGAGAGCACAAGACCCGCTCCGAGGTCGTCCGGGAGGCGCTCGCCTCCGCCGCGGCGTGAGAGTCCACATCTCTGCTCTGAGGCACGGCATCTCCGAGGAGGACGCCGTTCACGCGGCGGGTCTGGCGCTCTGGGTCGAGGACCTGGACGAGGACTCTCCGGCCCGTCAGCTGCGCCTCGGCTTCGACACCCACGGTCGCCTTCTCGAGACGGTCGTCCTGGTCTTCGACAGCGGGAACGAACTCGTCATCCACGCCATGAAAGCCCGCCCGGGAATGATCGACCTCCTGCCCTGACCAGCACCCGTCGGGCGTTCTGCGCCGCCCCTGCGGACGTTCGCGCCGTCGAGGGCACCCTGCCGCCGGTCACTGATCAGGAGCGGTCCGCGCCCTCGCTCTCCGCCGCCCCGACCTGCTCCGCGTGCTTCTTCTTGCCGAAGCGCGTCGCCAGGAACAGCAGCGTGCCGACGACCACGTAGCCGGCGGTCCCGAGCCACACCACGCCGGTCTGCTGCGTCAGCAGCACGACGCTCGCGATGATCGCGAGGATCGGGACGACCCGCGGCACCGAGAAGTGCGGGTGGTCGACGCGGTCCTTCTTCAGCACCAGCACCGAGATGTTCGCCGAGATGAAGACCAGGAGCAGCAGGAGCACGGTCGTCTCGGCCAGCGTGCCGACGTCGCCGATCAGGCTGAGCAGCATGGTGACGCCGCCGACGACGACGATCGAGACCCAGGGGGTGCGGCGGTTCGGCAGCACGCGGCCGAAGGCGCTGGGCAGCAGACCGGAGGACGCCAGTCCGAATCCGACCCGGCTCGCCATCACCATGAACAGCAGCGCGCCGTTCGCGATCGCGATGAGCGCGATCAGGCCGAACAGCCACGGCGGCACCGCCACGCCGCTGGCCGCGACGACATCGAGCAGCGGGCCGGTCGACTCCGCGAGCTCCTCGTTGGGCAGCACGATCACCGCGCCGAGGGCGATCAGCAGGTAGACCACGGCGGCGGTGATCAGCGCGCCGAACAGCGCCCGCGGGTAGACCTTCGAGGGGTTGCGGACCTCCTCGGCCATGTTCGCTGCGGCCTCGAAGCCGAGGAAGGAGAAGAAGGCGACGATGGAGGCTGCGAACGCGCCCTGCAGCGGCGCGACCTCCGGGTTGAACTCCAGGACGCGGCCGGCGTCGCCGTTGCCCCCGCCGAAGAAGATCGCCGCGCAGACGATCACGATCACGAGTCCGCTCACCTCGATCACCGAGGCGACCAGGTTCGCGGTGAGCGACTCCTTCACCCCGCGCAGGTTGATCAGCGTGAGCACGGCGATGAAGACGATCGCGGTCGGCACGGGCGGCACGTCGAGCAGCGCGCCGAGGTAGTCGCCGGCGAAGGCGTTGGCGAGCGAGGCGGCGGTGGTGATCCCGGAGGCCATCATCAGGAAGCCGACCAGGAACGACAGGTACGGCTTGCCGAACGCCCGGTCCACGTAGCGGGCGGCGCCGCCGGCGTGCGGGTACTTGGTGATCAGCTCGGCGTAGGTGCCGGCCGTCAGCAGCGCGATGACGAGCGCGATCAGCAGCGGCAGCCAGATCACGCCGCCGACGTCGGCGGCCATCGTGCCGACGAGCGTGTAGATGCCGGCACCGAGGGTGTCGCCGACGATGAAGGCGAAGAGCAGCGGGCCGGTGATGACCTTCTTCAGCGACCCTCCGCCCTTCGCGGGGGCACTGGCGGCGGCGTTCGTCGTCTCGGTCATCCCGCGATTCCAACGAGAACCTGGCCAGAGCGCAACCCCCGCCGCGAGATCGCTTCGGGATTTCTCACGATCGAAACACGCGTGCGTCCTCGTGCCGGCAGCTCTCGGGGTCGCGCTCCGGGGTTCCGTATCGACGGGGCGGATCCGCGCCCGGAGGCGCCGGGTGTAGGTTCGACGACCGTGGAAACGCTGACGACGGACCCCCGGGACTCCCACGACGTCCGGGACCGCGTCCTCGCCGATCTGCGGGCGCTGCTCGGCGACCGCGTCCTCACCGACCACGACGTCCTCGAGGCCTACCGCCACGACGACGCCGAGTGGGCGCCCTCCGGGCTGCCGCTGGCGGTCGTCCTCGCCGAGAGCGCGGAGGACGTCGCGCACGCCGTCCGCATCGCCGCCCGCGCGGGTCTGAGCGTCGTCCCGCGCGGAGCCGGCACCGGCCTCTCCGGCGGCGCGAACGCGCTCGCCGGCTGCCTGGTCGTCTCGCTCGAGCGGATGGACGCCGTCCTCGAGATCGACGCGGACGAGCGCTTCGTCGTCGCCCAGCCCGGCGTGATCAACGACGCGCTGCGGGCGGCCGTCGCCGAGGCCGGACTCTGGTACCCGCCGGACCCGGCCAGCTCCGCCATCTCGACCATCGGGGGCAACGCCGCCACCAACGCCGGCGGCATCTGCTGCGTGAAGTACGGCGTCACCCGCGACTACGTGCTCGGGATGAAGGTCGTCCTCGCCGACGGCTCGCTCGTCAGCCTCGGCCGCCGCACCGCGAAGGGCGTCGTCGGCTACGACCTCACCGGCCTGATGGTCGGCTCGGAGGGCACACTCGGCATCATCGTCGAGCTGACGCTCCGCCTGCTCCCGCTCGCGGGCCGTGAGCAGCGCGCGATCGTCGGCTCCTTCGGCTCGCTCGAGGACGCCGGAGTCGCGGTCGCCGCGATCTCGGCCGCCGGCATCATCCCCTCCGCCCTCGAGATCATCGACAGCACCTGCCTGCGCGCCGTCGACGACTGGCAGCACCTCGGCCTGCCGCACGGCGTCGACACGCTGCTGCTCGCCAAGGTCGACGAGCCGGGGGAGGCGGGCCGCACCGCCGCCGACCGCGTCGAGGCGCTGATGGCCGGCGCCCGCGCGCTCTCGGTCGAGCAGGCCACCGACCAGGACGAGGTCGACCGGCTCTTCCTGGCCCGCCGCCTCGCCTACCCGGCGCTCGAGCGCCTCGGTCCGGTGCTCACCGAGGACGTCTGCGTGCCGCGCCGCGCCGTCCCCGAGATGCTCGCCCGCATCCGCTCCGCAGCCGCCGACTACGACGTCGTCATCGCGACCATCGCGCACGCCGGCGACGGCAACCTGCACCCGCTGATCATCGCGCCCGAGGGCGACGAGGCCGCGAAGGCCCGCGCGAAGAGCGCCTTCGACGGCATCGTCGAGGACTGCCTCGACCTCGGCGGCACCGTCACCGGCGAGCACGGCGTGGGGCTGCTGAAGCTGCCGGGAGCGGCCGACGAGCTCGGCCCGCGTGTGCTCGGCATGCACCGCTCGATCAAGGACGCGCTCGATCCGCTCGGCGTGCTCAACCCGGGCAAGGCGTTCCCGGGCTGAGCACTCGGGGCCGCCGACGGTCGCGGATCAGCGCGCCAGGAACTCCAGCAGCGCCTGGGTGAAGGCCTTCGGCTGCTCGATGTTCGCCGCGTGCCCGTCCTTCTCGATCACGAGGGAGTCACCGCGCGGGGCGAGCGAGGCCGCGGCGGCCGCGTGCTCGGCCGGCCAGAACTCGCTCTCGCGCCCGGCGACGAAGAGCACCGGCACGCTCGTCCGCGCGATCACCGGACGCCAGTCCGCCTTCGCGTGGTCGTTCAGCAGCCGCCGCTCGGTCTCCGTCAGCTCCCGGCGCTCGCCGCCGCCGAGCGCCTTCAGCAGCCGCGCAATCCGCACCGGCCCCTTCGAGGCGATGCTCCAGCGCCCGGGATCGGGGATCGTCGTCGCGAAGAGGGTGTCGCGGTTCGCCTCGGTGTAGTCGTAGAAGCCGTAGGGCCAGTCGTCGCCGTTGAGCATGCGCGGCGTCTGGTCGACGATCACCATGCGGTCGACGCGGCTCGCGTCGGTGCTCTCGTCGGCGCTGCCGTCGGTGCTCTCGTCGGCGCTTCCCGCCGTGCCTCCTGCGGAGCCGGCCAGGAACGCCCAGATCGAGTTCCCGCCCATCGACCCGCCGACCAGCGCCGCGCCGCGCAGATCCAGGTGCCGCAGCAGCTGCGCGAGATCCGCGCCGTGCCGGAGCATCGTCGCGCCGGCCTCCGTCCGCTCGGACAGCCCGTGCCCGCGCCGGTCGAACGAGATCACCCGGTAGCCGGCCTCCGCGAGCGGCCCCTGCTGCGGCTTCCAGCTCGTCGCCGGCGCCTTGAACCCGGCGATCAGCACGACCGGCCGACCGGCCGGGTCGCCCTGCTCGGTCCAGCTCAGCCGGACCCCGTCGTCCGTGGTGAAGTCCGGCATCGTGGCCCCTCGTCGCTCTCGTTGCGGCCTGCTCAGGCCGCTCCCCGCCACGCTAGTGCGGCGCGAGTGGCGCGTCGCCCGCCCGCGGGGAGGCACTCGCGATCAGGCCTCCTCGAGCACGCTCCGCACCGCGTCGTTGGCCTCCCGCCACTCCTCCGGGTCGGCCTCCTCCCAGAGCTCGGTGAGCTCGCTGCCGGGGGAGTCGGCGGCGGCCAGCGCGGCGAGGGCGAGCGCGACGAGCTCGTCGTCGGGTCGCCCGGCCCGCTGCACGAAGTGCGCGATCGTCTCGGCGTGCGGACCGCCCTCCCGGCCGAGCCCGCGCGCGACCACCTCGGCGGCGGCGATCGCGAGAGTCGCCGCATCCGCGTCCACCTGCGTCGGCGCGACGGCGGCGTCCAGCGCCTCGCGGACGTACTGCCAGTCGCCGGCCTCGTCGAGCTCGTAGACCCAGTCGCTCGCCGTGTCGTTGCCGAACGGCTCTCCACTCCATGCACCCATGGCCCGACGCTACGCCGACCCGCGCGCGGCCGCACCGCCGAGGCACCGATCGATCAGGCGGAGAAGCACGCGCCCGAGTGCGCGGGAGAGCCGTCCGCGACGGATCGAGGCGGGCGGGACAGCCCTTCGCGACGGATCGATCCGAGCGGAGGAGGGTCGCGCGTCAGGCCAGCCGCTCGCTGAGTGCGACGATGACGCCCTCCGGTCCGCGGACGTACGCCATCCGCCAGACCCCCTCGTACTCGCCGACACCGCCGACCAGCCCGTACCCGTCGGCCGCGAGCCGCTCGAGGACGGCGGCGAGGTCGTCGACGACGAAGGCGAGACTCCGCAGCCCCGGCTCGTCCGCCTCGACGGGGGCGGGAACGGAACGCGGTGCGGGCCGGACGAACCGCGAGAGCTCGACGGCGGTCCCGCCGCCGGGCGGCCGCAGCATCACGATGTCGGTCCGGGCGTCCTGCATGCCGACCACCGTGTCGAGGAACTCGCCCTCCACGGGCGCCCGGCCCTCGAGCACGAGGCCCAGCCCGACGAAGAACGCGGTCGCCGTCTCGAGATCGTGCACCGTCACGCCGACGTGGTCGAATGCGGTGATCCCTGCCATGAGCGCCTCCTCGTGTCGAGCCCAGTCAGGCAGGACGGGGGCCCGCTGTCAATGCGCGGCTGATCCCTGCTCCGGCGCTGCGAGCGGGCTGGTCGGCCCGCCGCATCGAGTTCCCGAGGCGTTCATCACTGGAGTCCCCTCGAGCGTGACCCGGCTCGCCCGCACTGGGTAGGCTGTACTGCTCCGTCGTCGAGGGGGAGCGGTCGCGGAGGAACGATGGGCAAGAAGCGCAATCAGGGACGATCCGGGAACGGGCGCTCCGGCGGCTCCGGCGGCCAGGGCGGCGGCCGCACGGCCGAGACCGCGCTGATGGTGCGGTTCCGCAGCTGGTACCGGTCGCACCTCGCCGACGTCGCCGTCCTGCACGAGCACCTCGACGTCGACGAGGCCGTGGAGGTCCTCACCGACCTCTTCGCCATGACCCGCGACCTCCGCCCGCGCGGCTCGTTCGCCCAGCCGGACGCCGAGCTCCTCGAGGCCGTCTTCGACCAGATCGAGGCCGACCTCTCCGGCGAGGAGAGCGAGGCCGACCTGGACGACACCCTCTTCACCGTCGCCGAGGTCGTCGAGCACTTCCTCGACTTCCTCACCGACGAGGACCTCTGGACCGGCACCGACGAGGAGCTCGACGAGTGCCAGGCCGTGCTCGACGAGGTCCTCGACCTCGCCGGCTCCTTCGTCGAGGCCGTCCTCGACGACCTGCTCGAGGTCGAGGAGATCCCGGACGCCGAGATGCTCTCCGCCGCCCGCGCCACCGCCCTCGTGCACGCCGCCGACGTCGTCGTCGAGCACCTCGCCGCCACCGACGGAGCGACGATCTCCGAGCGCGCCGCCCGCGAGATCGTGGTCGAGGCCGGTGTCGCCTCCGCCGGCTCGTCGCCGAGCGACGACGCCGTCCGCATCCCGGTCTCCGCCTGGTGGGACGCGCTGGTCGCCTCCGACGTGCTCGACGCCGACGGCTCCACCGCGGGCCTCGGTGACGCCGCGCCGGCCTGGCGCAGCTCCGAGGCGCGCGAGGCCACGGTCGAGCGCATCGCCTACATCGCCCGCTTCATCGAGCTCTGGCTCGTCAGCGCGCAGGAGGCGCTCGCCGCCGCCGACACCGAGAACGGCGCCTTCTCGCCGCGCGAGCGCGCGGTCACCACCACCGACGCCGTCCTCGCCCGGATCGCGGTCGCCTGCCAGGCGCAGATCCACGAGGGTCTCGTCGTCGGCGAGCTGGTCGACGAGCTCGCCGCCGAGCTCGACGTCTCGCTCGAGGACGCCCTGGACGAGCGCGAGCGGATGGTCGGCGCGGCCGAGCGGATGCTCGACGACGCCGCCGAGCTCGGCCTGCTGCTGCACTCGCCCGAGTTCGGCTACGTGCTGCCCGAGGGTCTGCAGCCGGTCCTCGCCTCGGTCGTCCGCGCGAGCATCGTGCTGCTCGGCGCCCGCGACGCCACCCGCCTCGAGATCCTCGACGAGGCGACGGAGGACACCGACTCCGCCTACGCCCTGCGCGTCGCGCTGCTGGGCACCAAGCCGGCCGTCTGGCGCCGGCTCGAGCTGTCCTCGGAGTCGTCGCTGCGCGATCTGCACCTCGCGCTGCAGCTCTCGCTCGGCTGGACCGACGCGCAGCCGCACTACTTCAGCGTCGGGGTGCCCGACGAGGAGCAGGCGCCGATCGGCTCGCCGGCCGACGCGGAGGAGCTCGGCTCCGGCCTCGTCGACGAGGGCGGCGTCGCGCTCGCCGAGGTGCTCGAGAGCGTCGGCGACGAGCTGTTCTACGTCTACGACCTCGAGGACGAGTGGCGCCATGTCATCCGCCTCGAGTCGGTGTCGCCGCTGGGCGCCGCCCTGCCGCGCTGCACCGGCGCGCGCGGAGCCGCTCCGCTCGACGCGCCCGGCGGCCCGGCCGCCTGGGCCGACACGGTCCGCGCCGCCACCGATCCGTCGTCCGCCGACCACGCGGAGGCGCTCGATGCCCTCGGACTCGCCCCGGAGGCGGCGTTCGACCCCGCGAGCGTCGACGTCGACGGCATCAACCGCTCGCTCGGCCTGCTCCGCGCGGCGGTCTGACCGGTCCGCACCGCAGAACGTCAGCCGGGAGGCCCCGTCATCGCCGATCACGGCTGACGGGGCCTCTCGGCTGCTGCTGTGTCGTCAGCTCTCCGTCACGGCGTGAGCAGCAGCTTGCCGATGTGCCCGGAGGCGGTCATCCGCTCGTGAGCCCGCTCGGCCTCGGCCAGCGGGATCACCTCGTCGACCACCGGCCGCACCGTCCCGTCCGCGACGAGCGGCCAGACGCTCTCGCGCACCGCGGCGACGATCGCGCGCCGCTCCTCCAGCGGCCGGGCGCGGAGGGTCGTGGCGTGCACCGCCGCGCGCTTGCGCATCAGCGTCCCGATGTCGAGGGAGCCCTGCGCGCCGGACTGGTTGCCGATGAAGACGACGCGGCCGCCGAGCGCGAGCGCCCCGACGTCGCGGGCGAGGTAGTCGCCGCCGACCGGATCGAGGATCACGTCGACCCCACCGTCCGTCTCGGCAGCGATCCGCTCGACGAAGTCCTGCTCGCGGTAGTCGATCAGGATGTCCGCGCCGAGCGCCCGGCAGGCGTCGAGCTTCCGCGGGCTGCCGGCCGTCACGGCGACCCGGGCGCCGATCGCCGCGGCGATCTGGATCGCGGTGGTGCCGATCCCGCTGCCGCCGCCGTGGATCAGCACGGTCTCGCCGGCGCGGAGCCCGGCGACCAGGACGAGGTTCGACCAGACGGTCGCGGTCGTCTCGGGCAGCGCGGCGGCCGAGATCAGGTCGACCCCCTCGGGCACCGGCAGCAGCAGCCCCGCGTCGACGACGACGTGCTCGGCGTAGCCGCCGCCGGAGAGCAGCGCGCAGACCTCGGCGCCGTGGGCGACCGTCGTGACGCCCTCGCCGAGGCCGACGACCGTCCCGGACACCTCCATGCCGAGGATCTGCGACGCTCCGGCCGGCGGCGGGTACACGCCGGCGCGCTGGCCGAGGTCGGCGCGGTTCACGCCCGCGGCGGCCACGCGGAGCAGCACCTCGCCGGGTCCGGGGGAGGGGGTGGCGGTCTCCTCGAGCACGAGGCGGGAGTCGGGGCCGGGGTTCTCGACGCGGATCGCAAGCATCCCGCGATGCTACGCCGCGCGCCTCCACGGGCGGTCCCGTCCGATCTGCAGGTGATCCGGCGCTCCGCCGGCGCCTCCGCGCGGACGAGAGCGCGCTCCCGCCGGGATCACCTGCGGATCGCACGCCGGCGTCAGGCGTGCGCCGCGAGGAACGCCAGCACCGCGTCCTTGAACGCCCGCGCCGGCACCGTGCTCGTGTGATCGCGGCCCGGGACGCTGACGAAGCGCGCGCCCGCCTCCTCCGCCAGCCGCGCCCCGCCCGGCGCGATCGGGTCGGCCCCGCCCGTCACCATCAGCGTCGGCAGCTCGGGATGCGCGCCGAGCTCCGGATGCGCCCCGCCGCGCACCCCGTCGGCCACGGCCACCAGGGCGGCGAGGTCGTTCCCGGCGACGCCCTCCGCCATGCCGATGAACGCGCGGGTGAAGCGGTCGTCGATCTCGCCGCCGTCCGCCACCCGCGCACGCGCCGCCGCCGCATCGAAGTGCCGCAGCGGCTCGCCCACCGTGAGCCCGCCGAGGCTGAGCGTCGCGAGCAGCTCCGGATGCTCCATCCCGAGCACCCAGCCCATCCGCGCGCCGAGCGAGTAGCCGAGGTAGTGCGGAGCGATCAGGTCGTAGGTCTCGATGACCCGCACGATGTCGGCGACCATCAGGTCGACACCGTACGCGCCGGCGCGGTGCGGCTTCTCGCTGGCGCCGTGCCCACGCTGGTCGAGCGCGACCACCCGGTACCCGGCGCGGCTCAGCGTCCGCAGCCAGCCCGCCGTCTCCCAGTTCAGCACCGCGTTCGACGCGAACCCGTGCACGGCCAGCACGGTCGGCGCCCCCTCGTCGCCGAGCGCGTACGTCGCGATCCGCGTCCCGTCGTCGGCGACCACGGACACGGGCGGGGGGAAGGCGATGGGCGTCACCCGACCACCCTGCCATCCCGCGGACGCCTGCTCCTTCGCGCTCCGCGGTGTCCGGACCGGCGAGCCGGTGTCGGACCCTCGGACCGCGACGAGCCCGCGTCCTGCGCCATCCTCCCGCGATCGCTGCCGACAGGTCTCGCCTCGATGACCATGTGCGTATGGTGTGCAGATGACGGAGCCAGAGCACTCGAGTACCCGGCAGAACCGGAGGTCGCTGTACGGGGAGCACACCCCGTGGGGCTTCCTCGCGATCCTGTTCGTCGGAATGACCATCGGCGGCGCCGTCGCCCGGGCCGCCGGTGTGGCCGATCCGATGAACATCGCATCGATCTCCGTCTCCGTCGTGACCACCCTCCTGATCAGCCGGCTGGTGCTCTTCCTCCGGCACCGCCGGCGCTGAGCGCAACGACCGACGGTGACCGCTGCCGAGGTCGCGGATCCGGACGTCGAGTCGCGCTCAGCGCACCGGCCGGGAGGAGCGGACGAACGGCACCGCGATGACGAGGCGCACGCTCCGGCCGCGGCCCGAGCGGATGCCGAGCACGACGCAGAGCACGAGGTGGCTCAGCTGCCGGCCCCGGCGACGACGCCGTTGCGATCGCTCCACCGGTTCGGGCGAGCGGACTCCGAGAGAGGCGTGATCGCGCGCCAACCTCGCGAAATCGGTCCTGAGGCCGGAGTCGTTGTCACCATTTCAGTATGGTTCTCAGATGGGTGAGGCAGAGCAGCCGAAAGACGAGCAGAAGCGAGCCCCGATATGGGGAACACGCACACCGTGGGGATTCTGCGTGATCGCCTTCGTCGGATCGTGGTGCGGCGGCGCCATCTCCCAAGCAACCGGAGCGATCGACCCGTGGACAGTGGTGATCAATACCGCTTCCATCGCGATCTCGTATTTCATCTGCCGTGCAGTGCTCACCCTCTGGCGCAGTCAGCGCCGATGACGAAATCTAGGAAGGCACTCAATGAAGAGCATTCGAATGACACTGACCGTGGCGGCTGTCTGCGTGGCGACCCTCGGCGGAGCCCCCTTCGCCGCGGCAACCGCCGCGGTGGAAGCACCGGCGCAGGTGCAGTCCAGGGGACATGTCGAGCTGACGGTGAAGCGCACGACCGCCTCGACCATCACCTTCGACGTCGGCGGCGGAGCCAGACCGGTGACGTCGAAGGACGGCCGGGTCCGCATCACCGATGGAAGCGTCACCTCGGAGGCCCTGCCCACCAGGATCGGCGCCGGCAACGGGCGGACCGTGAGCGGCAGCTGGACCGTCGACGACGCTGACACGATGACCTTCCACTTCAAGCCGTCAGAGGTTCAGCGAGCCCTTGCTGGAGGCGCGGTGGCTGGGACTCTCTCGAGCGACTGGACCTCGAAGGAGTGGGGTCACTGTGTGGCGAAATCGGGCGTCAATGCCGCCGTGCTCGGGGGCTTGGGCGGTGCGATCACCGGGGCGGGAGCGGTCGTCACGGCGACTGGAGGCTTGATCTTCGGAATCCTGGGCGGCGCGCTCAATTGCTGAAGCCCCGGCGGAGGGCCATGCGCGTCGCGCTCAGCGCACCGGCCGGGAGGAGCGGACGAACGGCACCGCGATGACGAGGCGCACGCTCCGGCCGCGGCCCGAGCGGATGCCGAGCACGACGCAGAGCACGAGATTCAGCACGAAGAGGCCGAGGATCGCCGCGATCGTGAGGGTGGGCCAGCCGCCGCCCCAGGTGTCGCGGACCGAGACGAGCGCAAGGTGCAGGGGCACGAGCATCAGCTGGAGCGCGAGGTAGGTCAGCTGCCAGTTCACGGCGACGACGCCGTTGCGATCGCTCAGAGTGCCGCCGCGACGCCGGGCGCCCCAGGCCAGCACCGTCGCCGTCACCGAGATCAGCGGGGAGAGGATCACGAAGCCCGCGAGCGCCGACAGTCCGGCGAGCCAGACCGCGCGGGCCCCGCGGCCGTCGCGGCGACGGCGCAGCGTCTCGTCGTCGTCCATCCGCGGCCGCTCCCTCGCGATCGTCCCGGCGCACCGCCGGTCGTCCCAGTCTCGCACCGGCCCCCGGGAGTGAGCGGGGGGTTCCCCCTCCCGCCCGGGGGTTAGCCGGATGGGGGAGGATCCGCGCCGTCCGTAGCGTGGAGGCATCGCCGGGCGCACCCGGCACCGCACCCCGCAGAAGGAGCACCGACCTTGTCGAACGCCGAGACCACCCCGTCCGCCACCACCCCGACCGCCGCCACCACGTCCATCCGCACCACCTCCGCCGACGAGCAGCCCACCGAGGTCTACGGCTCGACCGCAGTCCTCACCGACCCGGCCCCGGAGTCGCGGCAGCAGCAGTCCGAGCAGCAGGACCCGCCGTCCGAGCGGCCCTCCGTGCAGCACCCGGCCCCCTACGGCGTCCCGCCCGTCGCCGTCGCCCCGGCGCCGTCCACTCCGTTCTCGCTGACCAGCCTCATCCTCGGCGTCACCTCCGTCTTCTTCGGCCTCACCGTCATCGCCCCCGTCGCCGGCCTCGTCTTCGGCATCCTGGGCCTCCGTCGCGAGCCGACCGGCCGCACGCTCGCGATCTGGGGCATCGTCCTCAACGCGGTGATGATCAGCCTCGTCGTGCTCTTCGTCGTCGCCCTGCTCTTCCTCGGCCTGCTGGTGCCGTTCGTCGCGATCGCCACCGGCACCGACGTCAACTGACCGGGCAGGCGCTCCCGACTCAGGTCAGGAACGCCCGCAGCAGCGCCGCGGAGGCGTGCACGTGCTCGGTCATCAACCGGGCCGCCTCCGCCGCCCGACCGGTGAGGATCGCCGTCACGAGTGCCCGGTGCTGCTCGTCCGCGTGGGCGATGTTCCGCGGCAGCAGCGGGATGTCGTCCAGCAGGGCGTTCACCCGCGTCCGGCTCTCGGCCACGAGCGGCAGCAGCGACGGGACGCCGGCCAGCTCGGCGATGGTCAGGTGCAGCCGCGAGTCGAGCCGCCGGTAGTCCTCGGGGCTCGCGTCCTCGACGTCGGCGAGAGCCCGGAACAGCTGCTCCCGATCGGCGGCCGTCAGGTCCGCTCCGGCCGCGAGCCGCGCGGCCCCCACCTCGAGGATCTCGCGCAGCGCCACCACGTCGTCGATCTCGGCCCGGTCGAAGCCGCGCCGGCCGATCGGCGCCGCCGGCAGCTCCTCCGCCACGAAGGTCCCGCCGTACCGGCCGCGCCGCACCTCCAGGTAGCCCGCGTCCGCGAGCGAGGCGATCGCCTCGCGCAGGGTGTCGCGCCCCACGCCGAGCTGCGCGGCGAGCTCGCGCTCGGAGGGCAGCCGCTCGCCGGGTCCCACGAGCCCGAGACTCACCGTCTGCATCAGCCGCTGCACCGTCTCCTCGAAGGCGTTGCTCCGGAGCAGCCGCCGCAGGATCGCCTCCCTGGCGCTCGCCGCGGGAGCCGCCGGGCGGCCCTCCGCGTCGTCGTCCGTCTCCGTGCCCGCGCTCACGTCGCGCTCACTCGGGGGTCACGTAGGCGGAGGAGATGCCGCCGTCCACGAGGAACGTCGATCCGGTGATGAAGGACGCGTCGTCGCTGGCGAGGAACGCCACCGCGGCGGCGAGCTCCTCCGGCTCGGCGAAGCGCCCGACCGGGATGTGCACGAGCCGGCGCTGAGCCCGCACCGGGTCGGCCGCGAACAGCTCCTGCAGAAGCGGGGTGTTCACCGGACCCGGGCAGAGCGCGTTCACCCGGATGCCCTGGCGCGCGAACTGCACGCCGAGCTCGCGGCTCATCGCGAGCACGCCGCCCTTCGACGCGGTGTAGCTGATCTGCGACGTCGCCGAGCCGAGCACCGCGACGAACGAGGCCGTGTTGATGATCGATCCGCGGCCCTGCTTCGTCATGTGCCGGAGCGCCGCCCGGCAGCAGAGGTAGACCGACTTCAGGTTGACGTCCTGCACGCGCTCCCAGGCAGGCAGCTCGGTGGTCTCGATGGAGTCGTCGTCGGGCGGCGAGATGCCCGCGTTGTTGAAGGCGATGTCCACCGAGCCGTAGGCGTCGACCGCGGCCTGGAAGAGCGCGTCGACCTCCGCCTCGCTGGTGACGTCGACCCGCACGAACATCCCGCCCAATGCCTCGGCGACCTCGGTGCCGCGCGCGACGTCGACGTCGGCGATCACCACGCGCGCCCCCTCGCGGGCGAACCGTGTGGCGGTGGCGAGGCCGATCCCGCTGGCGCCGCCGGTGACGACGGCGACCTTGCCGGCGAGGCGCTGCGTGAGGTCGATCGGGGTGGTGTCGAGGGGAGGGAGAGCCATGGTGCGGCCTTTCACGGGAGGGTGCGGGGGTGGAGCGGGCAGGTCAGTCGGCCGCGAAGAAGATGTTCTTGGTCTCGGTGAAGCCGAGCGCCGCGTCGGGTCCGAGCTCGCGGCCGAGCCCGGACTGCTTGAAGCCGCCGAACGGCGTCGAGTAGCGGACCGAGGAGTGCGAGTTGACGGACAGGTTGCCGCTCTCGACCGCCCGCGACATCCGCAGCGCGCGGCCGAGGTCGCGGGTCCAGATCGAGCCGGAGAGGCCGTAGTCGGTGTCGTTGGCGAGGCGGATCGCGTCGGCCTCGTCCTCGAAGGGGAGAACGGAGACGACCGGGCCGAAGACCTCCTCGCGCCAGACCGGGTCGCCGCTCGAGGGCAGCAGCACGGTCGGCGGGAACCAGAAGCCGGGGCCGGCGGGCGCCGAGCCGCGGAACGCGACGGGTGCCCCCTCCGGGACGAAGGCGGCGACGCGCTCGTGGTGCGCGGCCGAGACCAGCGGGCCCATCTCGGTCGCCTCGTCACGCGGGTCGCCGACGACGACGCCCTGCACGGCCGGCTCGAGCAGCTCGAGGAAGCGGTCGAGGACGCGCCGCTCGACCAAGATCCGGCTGCGGGCGCAGCAGTCCTGACCGGCGTTCTCGAACACTCCGTAGGGGGCGGTGCTCGCGGCGCGCTCCAGATCGGAGTCGGCGAAGACGATGTTCGCGCTCTTGCCGCCGAGCTCGAGCGTGACCCGCTTCACCTGATCGGCGCAGCCCGCCATCACCCGCTTGCCGACGCGCGTCGAGCCGGTGAAGACGACCTTGCGGACCAGCGGATGGCTGACGAAGCGCTCGCCGACGACGTCGCCCCGGCCGGGCAGCACCTGGAAGAGGCCCTCCGGCAGCCCCGACGCGAGGGCCAGCTCGGCGAGGCGAATGCTCGTCAGCGGCGTCCATTCGGCCGGCTTCAGCACGACGGCGTTGCCCGCGGCGAGCGCCGGCGCGAAGCCCCAGGAGGCGATCGTCATCGGGAAGTTCCACGGCGTGATGATGCCGACGACGCCGAGCGGCTCGTGCACCGTCACGTCCAGCCCGCCGGCCACCGGGATCTGCGCGCCGAGCAGGCGCTCCGGGACGGCGGAGGAGTACTCCAGGACGTCGCGGACGTGCCCCGCCTCCCAGCGCGACTGCGTGATCGGGTGGCCGGAGTTCCGGGTCTCGAGCTGCGCCAGCTCCTCGATCGCGCCGTCCACGGCGGCGGCGAACCGGCGGAGGGCGCGGGCCCGGTCGAGCGGGGCCAGCGCCGCCCAACCGCGTTGCGCCAAGGCCGCGCGCTCGATCGCGGCGTCGACGCTCGCGAGGTCGGCGAGGGCGACCTCGTCGAAGGCGGCGCCCGTCGAGGGGTCGACGAGGGTCTGCATCTGCGGGGTCATCGGAGTGCGTCCTTCGGGGTTCTGAGGGAGGAGCCTTCTGCCGTGCCGGTGCCCGCGCGGTGCGCGAGCGCGGCGGCCACCAGGCCGGTGAAGAGGCGGGTGTCGGCGGTGTCCTCCTCCGGGTGCCACTGCACGCCGAGCGCGAAGCGGCGCCCCGGCAGCTCGAGCGCCTCGATGGTGCCGTCGGCGGTCCGCGCGGCGACCTCGAGGCCGTCGGCGACCCGGTCGACCGCCTGGTGGTGGTAGACCTGCGCGACGACGGCGTCCTCGCCGAGCAGTCCGCGCAGTCGTGACTCCGGCTCGACCGCGACGTCCACGTGCGAGAACACGCCGCCGCCCGCCTGGTAGCGGCGGTCGCCGACCACGTCGGGCAGGTGCTGGTGCAGGGTGCCGCCGAGCGAGACGTTGAGCAGCTGCGCGCCGCGGCAGATGCCGAGGAACGGCAGGTCGGCCTCGAGCGCGGCGGTCATCAGGTGGTCCTCCCAGGCGTCGCGCTCGGGGCGGGGCGCGTCGGTCTCCGGGTGCGCCTCCTGGCCGTAGCGTGCGGGGTCGATGTCCTTGCCGCCGCAGACGATCAGCCCGTCGAGGCGCTCGACGACGGCGCGTGCGGTCTCCGCCGAGGCGGGCTGCGGCGGCAGGAGCAGCGCGACGCCGCCTGCCCGCGTCACCGAGTCGATGTAGTTCGCGGGCAGGAAGGACGCCTCGACGTCCCAGACGCCGGAGACGGCGCGCTCGCGGTAGGTGGTGAGCCCGATGATCGGACGCGAGGCGACGGGACCCTGCTCGGAGTCCGTCCGCGGGTCAGAGCCGCTCAAAGCCGCGCACCCTCTCCCAGTCGGTGACCGCGGCGTCGTAGGCGGCGAGCTCCACTCGGGCGTTGTTCACGTAGTGGTCGACGACCTCGTCGCCGAAGGCGGCCCTCGCCAGGGCGGAGGACTCGAACAGGTCGGCGGCCTCGCGCAGGGTCGTCGGGACGCGCGGCGCTCCGGACCCGTAGGCGTTCCCGGTGCAGACGTCCTCGAGCTCCAGCTCGTTCTCGATGCCGTGCAGCCCCGCGGCGACGAGTGCGGCGACGGCCAGGTACTGGTTGACGTCGCCTCCCGGAACCCGGTTCTCGACGCGCATCCCGGCGCCGTGGCCGACGACGCGCAGGGCGCAGGTGCGGTTGTCGAGACCCCAGGCGACGGCGGTCGGCGCGAACGACCCGTCGACGTAGCGCTTGTAGGAGTTGATGTTCGGCGCGAAGAAGAGGGTGAACTCGCGCATCGCGGCGAGCTGACCGGCCAGGTAGTGCCGGAACAGCGGCGACATCCCGTGCTCGCTCTCCGCGTCGGCGAAGACGGGCGTGCCGTCGGTGCCGCGGAGGGAGAGGTGGATGTGGCACGAGTTGCCCTCGCGCTCGTTGAACTTGGCCATGAAGGTCAGGCTCTTGCCGTGCTTGTCGGCGATCTCCTTCGCCCCCGACTTGTAGATCGAGTGGTTGTCGCAGGTGACGAGGGCGGCGTCGTAGCGGAAGCCGATCTCCTGCTGGCCCAGGTTGCACTCGCCCTTGATGCCCTCGCAGTACAGGCCGGCGCCCTCCATCGACACCCGGATGTCCCGCATCAGCGGCTCCATCCGGGTCGAGGCGAGCAGCGCGTAGTCGATGTTGTAGTCGCTGGCGGGCGTGAGGCCGCGGTAGCCCTTCGCGAAGGCCTCGCGGTAGGAGTCGTCGAACACGATGAACTCGAGCTCGGTGGCGACGAACGCCTCGAGGCCGCGCTCGGCCAGGCGGTCCAGCTGCGCGCGGAGGATCTGCCGCGGCGCCTCGCCGACCGGGGCGTCGTCGAGCCAGGTCAGATCGGCCGTGACCAGCGCGGTCCCCGGCAGCCACGGCGCGAGACGCAGCGTCGAGAGGTCCGGGATCATCTTCATGTCGCCGTAGCCGCGCTCCCAGCTCGAGATCGCGTAGCCCTCGACGGTGTTCATCTCGACGTCCACGGCGAGCAGGTAGTTGCAGCACTCGGCCCCGTGCGCGGCGACGTCGTCCTGGAACAGCCGCGCCGAGATCCGCTTGCCGACGAGCCGGCCCTGCATGTCGGTGAAGGCGACGATCACCGTGTCGATCTCACCGGCGTCGATCAGCGCGTCGAGTCGCTCGAGGGTGAGCATGCCCCGCGCGAGGACCGGATCGGCCGCACTGCGTCGATCGGCGGCACTGCTCTCGGCGCTGACAGGTGCCATGGGATGCCTCCGGGGGTCACTCCGCCGGGTGGCCGGACGAGGCCGCATGGTCGGATCGGGGTCCATTGAAGCACAGCCGCTGATCCCGACGGAGTGATGCCGGCACCGACGGCGCGAGATGCGCGTCGATCCACCGGACCTTCGGATCGGGTCGTTCACACCGTCGTAACGCCATCGGTCTTCCCAGCGTCCATTGAGGTCCCTATGCTCGGACCACCCGAGCCGAGGAGACCCGATGGCAGAGCAGACGAAGCAGACTCCGACGAGCAAGGGTGCGAGGCGCCCGGCGGCGTCCGGACCCGACTCCGCGAACGTCACCAGCACCGCGGGGGTGACCTACCGCGAGGCCGAGGCCGGCTACTTCGAGAAGCGCACCCTGCGCCGCTCCGCCGGCGTCTGGGGGCTGTGGGGCCTCGCGGTCGCCGCCGTCATCTCCGGCGACTTCTCCGGCTGGAACTTCGGCATCGACTTCGCCGGCTTCGGCGGGATGCTGATCGCCTTCGCCGTCCTCGTGGTGATGTACTACGGCCTGATCTTCTCGATCGGCGAGATGTCCGCCGCGATGCCGCACACCGGCGGCGCCTACTCCTTCGCCCGCTCGGCCATGGGGCCCTGGGGCGGCCTGGTCACGGGGCTCGCCGAGACCATCGAGTACGTGGCCACCACCGCCGTGGTCGTGTTCTTCTCCGCGCAGTACGCGAACGGGGTGACGAGCGAGCTGCTCGGCTTCGATCTCTCCGGCGCGATGTGGATCTGGTGGCTGGTCCTCTACATCGTCTTCGTCGCGCTGAACTCGGCGGGCGCGGCGATCTCGTTCCGCTTCGCGATCGTCGTCTCGATCGTGTCCATCGCGATCCTCCTGGCCTTCTCCGTGATGGCCCTGCTCTCGCCCGCGCTGGACTGGTCGAGCCTGTGGAACATCGCGCCGGACGCCGGTCAGACCGAGTTCCTCCCGCACGGCGTCCTCCCGATCCTCTTCGCGCTGCCGTTCGCCATGTGGTTCTTCCTCGGCATCGAGGAGCTGCCGCTCGCGGCCGAGGAGGCGCACGACCCGGTCCGCGACATCCCCCGCGCCGGCTTCTGGGCCCGCGGCACCCTGATCGTGACCGGCCTGCTCGTGCTCTTCCTCAACACGGCGCTGATCGGCTCCGAGGACATGGGCGTCTCGACCGAGCCGCTGCTCGACGGCTTCCGCGCGATGGTCGGCGACGGCGCGGCCGCTGTGCTCGCGCTCTTCGCCCTGATCGGGCTGCTCGCGTCGCTGCAGGGCATCATGTTCGCCTACGGGCGCAACATGTACTCGCTCTCCCGGGCCGGCTACTACCCGCGGGTGTTCTCGCTCACCGGGAAGCGCCAGACGCCGTGGATCGCGCTGACCGTGGGGGCCGTGATCGGCTTCGTCGCCCTCGTCGTCGTCGACGTGCTCAGCCGGCTCGACCCGGACAACGCCGGCGCCGTCGCGGGCGCGATCGTGCTGAACATCGCGGTCTGGGGCGCGGTCGTCGCGTACTTCATGCAGATGGTGTCGTTCGTGCTGCTGCGCCGCCGGTTCCCGAACGCGAGCCGGCCGTACCGCAGCCCCTGGGGCGTCCCGGGCGCGGTGATCGCGGCGCTGATCAACGTGCTGATCTTCCTCGGCTTCCTCTTCAACGACGCGTTCCAGCCGGCGATCATCGCCATCGCCGTGGTCTACGTGATCATCCTGATCGGCTTCGCGGTCTGGGGCAGGAAGCGCCTCGTCCTCTCGCCCGAGGAGCGCTACGCGCTGAGCGGCGGACTGCAGGCGGCGCCGAGCATCCCGGAGCCGGACCGCGTCGACTGAGTGCGGGGCGGGCGGGGCGCCGCTGTCTCAGCCCCTGCCGCCCCGGCTGTCGTGGGCGCGGTCGAACGCGACGGGGGAGTAGCCGTCGCGCCGGACCGCGAGTGCGAGCGGAACCGCGACGGCGGCGAGCAGGACGAGGACGAGGAGCAGGGCGAGCATGGGGCATCCGATCTCGAGGTGATGCTCCGAGAGTGGCCCGGTCCACTCGGCTCTGGGGGTGAGAAGAAGGGCCACCTTGCGCGCCACGGTCCTTCGGTGGCCGCTTCGTGCGAGGTGGCCTGACCGACGGTGGATCCGCCCACCCGACCGGCGTCCGGCCGTCCGGCGAGCAGGAGGCGAGCCGGAGCCTGCGCCGGACGCCTCGGACCCGCCCGGAGCGGAGCCCCGGCGTAGGCTGGCGGCGCAGTTCGCGGACCCCCTGCACCCTTCGGGGCCGCACGACGACAGCGACGGAGCTGACGTGACATCCGCCTCGACCACCCTCCCCGAGAGCATCGACCCTGCGAGCAACGACCCCGTGAGCAACGGCCCGCGGGGCACCGCCCCGCAGGCCCCGCCGGAAGGACCCCCCGTGGACGCCGCCACCCGCACCGAGACCGACTCGCTCGGCCCGCTCGACATCCCGGCCGACGCCTACTGGGGCATCCACACCGCCCGGGCGCTCGACAACTTCCCGATCTCCAAGCGCCCGATCTCGATCTATCCCGATCTGGTCCGCGCACTCGCGACCGTCAAGCTCGCCGCCGCGCGTGCGAACACCGAGATCGGCAGCCTCGCCCCGGCGAAGGCCGAGCTGATCGAGCAGGCCTGCCGCCGGATCATCGACGGCGAGTTCCACGACCAGTTCGTGGTCGGCGTGATCCAGGGCGGCGCGGGCACCTCGACCAACATGAACGCGAACGAGGTCGTCGCCAACGTCGCCCTCGAGATCGCCGGGCGGCCCAAGGGCGACTACGCCTTCCTGCACCCGCTCGACGACGTGAACCGCAGCCAGTCGACCAACGACGTCTACCCCACCTCGATCAAGATCGCGATGACCTGGTCGCTGCGCCGCCTGCTCGACGAGCTCGCCCTGCTCCAGGCCGCGTTCTCGCGGAAGGCCGTCGAGTTCGGCAGCGTCCTCAAGGTCGGCCGCACCCAGCTGCAGGACGCCGTCCCGATGACTCTCGGCCAGGAGTTCCACGGCTTCGCGACCACGCTCGGCGAGGACCACGCGCGCCTCTCGGAGACGATCTGGCTGCTCGCCGAGGTCAACATCGGCGCCACGGCGATCGGCACCGGCATCACCGCCGACCCGCGCTACGGCGCCGCCGCCGTCCGGCACCTCAACGAGCTCACCGACCTCGACCTCGAGATGGCGCAGGACCTCGTCGAGGCCACCAGCGACACCGGCGTCTTCATGTCGTTCTCGAGCGCGCTGAAGCGCTCGGCCATCAAGCTGTCGAAGATCTGCAACGACCTGCGTCTGCTCTCCTCCGGCCCGCAGGCCGGGTTCGGCGAGATCAACCTGCCTTCGCGCCAGGCGGGCTCGAGCATCATGCCCGGCAAGGTGAACCCGGTGATCCCCGAGGTGGTCAACCAGGTCGCCTACTCGGTGGCGGGCGCCGACGTCACCGTGACGATGGCCGCCGAGGCGGGTCAGCTGCAGCTGAACGCGTTCGAGCCCGTCATCGCGCACTCGCTCCTGCAGAGCATCACCTGGATGACCCAGGCCTGCCTCACCCTGCGCATCAACTGCATCGACGGCATCACCGCGAACGTCGACCGGCTCGAGGCGATGGTCGCCTCCTCCGTCGGCGTCGTGACCGCGCTGACCCCGAGCATCGGCTACACCGCGTCGGCGGCCATCGCGAAGGCGGCGCTCGCCACCGGCCGCAACGTCGCCGACCTCGTCGTCGAGGCCGGCCTGATGTCCCGCGAGGAGGTCCTGCGCCTCATCTCGCCCGCCCGCCTCTCCGGCATCGAGGCGATGACCGCCGCCCTCCCGATCATCGAGCCCCCCACGGAGTAGCCCGCCCCGCCCCCTCCGCGAGATGCCACTTGTGCGCGCTTTCTGCGGCGTGTCGCGCTCACAAGTGGCATCTCGCGGCGGCGAGGTGCAGGGCGGCGTAGCTGCGCCAGGGGGCCCAGGGGCGAGCGGCCTCGGCGAGGGCTCGGCGAGTCGAGGGAAGGCCGAGTGCGGCGGCGCCGGCGCGGACGGCGCGGTCGCCGGCCGGGAGGACGTCCGGGTCGCCGGTGATCCGCGCGGCGACGGACGCAGCCGTGGCCGGATCGATGCCGTCGACGGCGAGCAGGCGCTCCACCAGGTCCTCGCGGCGGAGGCCCGCGTCCAGGCGCAGAGTGCCGTCAGCCAGGAAGGCCGCGCTCCGCCGGACCGTCTCGTTCCGGTGCTCGGAGCCGCGCAGCACGTCCGCTCCGTTCTCCGCGATCGCCGCGGCGGAAGGGAACGCGTGGGTGACGCCGCCGGCGGTGAGGCCGGCGGGCAGCGGCTCGCCGAGCGCCGCGATCAGCCGGGTCAGCGCCGTGCGCGCGACCGCGGTCGGCGCACCGAGCCCGATCAGCGCGCGCAGCAGGGTCTCGGCCGGGTCGACGGAGCCCGCCAGTCGGATCCCGGGAGTCGCGGAGACCAGCGGCGCCAGCACCGGATCGGCGCCGAGCGCCTCGTCGATCGCGGCGGAGTCGGCGTCGAGGTCGAGCAGCCTGCGCACCCGCGCGACCAGGGGGCCGACATCGGCCACCGAGACCAGGGTCGCGGTGCAGCGGATCGCCTCGCCGTCCGGCTCGAGCCGCACGACCGCCGGGCCGCCGGGCAGCGCGAGCGAGCGCGAGTACCGGCCCTGCCCCGCCTTCTCGAGCCCCGGCACTGCGTCGGCGCCGAGGACGGCGAGCACGCCCGGATCGAACGGAGCCCGCACGGCGAGCCGCAGCTCGAGCGTCGTCGCGTCCGCGTGCACGGCCGCCTCCGACCGGCCTCCCCGGGCCGAGGCCCGCAGCGCGCTCGGGCTCCGCTCGTACACCTCCTGGATCGTCGCGTTGAACTGCCGGATGCTCGCGAACCCCGCGGCGAACGCCACCTCCGAGACCGGCAGCTCCGTGCCGGTGAGCAGGAGCCGTGCAGTCTGCGCCCGCTGCGCCCGGGCGAGGGCGAGCGGCGGCGCGCCCAGCTCGACCCGCAGGATCCGTCCGAGCTGCCGGGCGCCGTAGCCCAGGCGCCCGGCCAGCCCCTCGACCCCCTCGCGATCGACCACACCGTCGCCGATCAGCCGCATCGCGCGCGCCGCGGTGTCGTCGCGCAGGTTCCACTCCGGTGACCCGGGCACCGCGTCCGGCAGGCAGCGCTTGCAGGCGCGCAGCCCCGCCTCGTGCGCGGCCGCCGCGGTCGGATAGAACCGGACGTTCCCGGGCCGGGGCGTCGTGGCGGGACAGCTCGGCCGGCAGTAGATGCCGGTCGAGTGCACCCCGGTGATGAACCGACCGTCGAAGCGGGAGTCGCGCGAGGCGACCGCGCGGTAGCGCTCCTCGAACAGCGGATCCTCGACCATGCTCCGAGACTGGCACGCCATGCGGCCGGGCGACCGCGGAAATCGGACACGGCCCCGCGAGCAGCGCCGCTGCCCCCCGCCCGCACACGGAGCCGCTTCGCGACTCGGTCGTGAGGGGAGGATGCGGCGGCGCCCCTCTTCACGGTGGTGGATCTCGATACGCCCGCTGTGCGGGCTGCTCGATCACCGTGGCGGTCCCGCGGCGCGCCCCACCCGCACCCGCTGTCAACCGCCGGACCGCGCGTCCGCCGGTGCCCTACTCTCGGAGCCCATGAGCGCCTATCCGCCGCCGGCCCCCGCCCGCCCCTCGATCGTCCCGACGGTGCTGGGCGCGATCGGAGTCGCGCTGCTGGGCGTGCTGCTCCTCCTCGTCCTCGCCTACGTCGTCTCCGGGCTCGGCGCGACCGCGGCCGGGATCTGCGCGGTCGTCGCCCTGGTGCCGCTGCTGATCGTGCTGGCCGGCGTCCGCTGGGTCGACCGCTGGGAACCCGAAGCGCCGCTCGGCCTCTGGTTCGCCTTCCTCTGGGGAGCGGCCGGCTCGGTGGCCATCTCGCTGCTGGTCGACCTCGGTGTGCAGATCGCGGTCTACGCCTCCGGTGCGCAGCCGAGCGAGTCGGACTTCGTCGGCGCCGTGATCCAGGCGCCGATCGTCGAGGAGTCGGCGAAGGGCCTCGGCGTCCTGCTGATCCTGCTGATCTGGCGCCGCAGCTTCGACGGACCGGTCGACGGCATCGTCTACGCGGCGGTCGTCGCCTCCGGCTTCGCCTTCGTCGAGAACATCCTGTACTTCGGCAGCGCGCTGGTGGAGGGCGGTCTCGGCTCGCTCGCCGTCACGTTCTTCCTCCGCGGCGTGCTCTCGCCCTTCGCGCACGTGCTCTTCACCTCCTGCTTCGGAGCGGCGCTGGGGTTCGCGATGAGCCGCCCGCCGGCCGCGCGCCTGCCGATCGCGCTCCTGGGACTCGCGCTCGCGGCGTTCCTGCACGCGCTCTGGAACGGCTCGTCCTTCCTCGTCGCCGACTGGTTCGGCTTCTACGGCGTCGTGCAGGTGCCGCTGTTCGTGGTCGCGGTCGTCGTCGTCACGCTGCTGCGACGGCAGGAGCGGCGGATCACGCTCGAGCGTCTGGGCGACTACGCGGCGGCCGGCTGGCTCTCACCGACCGAGGTTCGGATGATCGGCACCGCCGAGGGTCGGCGCACGGCGGCGCGCTGGGCCCGGGTGGCCGGGGGCGACCGGCCCCGGGCGATGCGCGGCTTCATCCGCTCCGCGACGAGGCTCGCGCACGTGCGCCAGCAGCAGCTCGCCGGGCGTGCAGGGCGGGCGGCCGCTCTCGACGAGCGGGTGCTGCTCGACGAGCTGGTCGCTCGCCGTGCGGCGCTGACCGGCGGCTGAGCGGTCCGGACCGAGGGATGAGCGGGCCGCGGGGTCCGCGAGAGGACAGGAGCAGGACATGGCGGACACCATCGAGATCGCGGCCGGCGACGGCAGGACGCTCGTCGTCCACGACAGCGGCGACGACGGGCGGCCGCTGCTCTGGCAGCACGGCTCCCCGCAGACCGGCGCCCTGCTCGCCCCGGTGCTCGAGGCCGCCCGCGCCCGCGGACTCCGCCTCCTCTCCTACGCCCGCCCCGGCTACGGCGGCTCCGCCGCGCGGCCGGGCCGCGACGTCGCCTCCGCGGCGGAGGACGTCCGCGCCGTGCTCGACGCGCTGGGACTCGACGGGATCCTCACCGCGGGCGCCTCAGGCGGCGGCCCGCACGCCCTGGCCTGCGCCGCACTGCTCGGCGACAGGGTCGACGGCGTCGCCGTCCTCGCCTCGCCCGCCCCGGACGACGGCGGCCCCGCCTGGTTGGACGGCATGGCCGCTCCGGGCGGCCTCGCCTCAGCGCGCGACGGCCGCGAGACGCGCGCCCGCTTCGCCGAGACCGACGAGTTCGACCCCGAGTCGTTCGTGGCGGCCGACTACGCGGCCCTCGAGGAGGAGTGGGCGGCCCTCGGCGAGGACGTCGCGCGCTCGGAGCAGTGGGGTGACGGCGGCCTGATCGACGACGACGTCGCCTTCGCCGCGCCGTGGGGAGTCGACCTCGCGGCGATCCGCTGCCCGGTCGTCCTCGTCCAGGGCGGCCTGGACAGGGTGATCCCGGAGCAGCACGCCCGACGGCTCCGGGCGCTGCTCCCGACCGCCGAGCTGATCGAGCACCCCGACGACGGCCACGTCTCCGTGCTGCGCCGGCTGCCGGAGGCGCTCGACCGCCTGATCGCCCCGAGCTGATCGCCCTCAGCTGATCGCCCTGAGCTGATCGTTCAGTGCCGACCGCGCCCGGCTGATCGCCCCGGGTCGACCGCCCGGCCGGCGTCAGCCGGCGCGCAGCACACGGCGCTCGCCGGCGGTCACCGCGACGCCGAGGCGGTTCTGCGCGGGCGGCAGCGGGCAGTTGTAGTGCGGTGAGAACCCGCACGGCGGGATGTAGGCGCGGTTGAAGTCGAGCAGCACCGGGCCGGGCGTGCCGGCGTCCGCCGCTCCTCCCAGGCGCTGCACGACGAGGAACCGGCCGACCGGATAGCTCTTCAGCTCCGGGTCGTCACTGCGGTTGGTCGGGTCGCCGAACGGGACGAGCAGCGTGCCGCCGTCGTCGAACGCGGCGACCGTGTACTCGTGCGCCCGCCCGTCGTCGACGAGCGAGAAGGTGATGTCGCCGGGCACGACGAGGTCGCGCGTCGCCCCGTTGTCGCGGAGGTGCTCGAACGGGACGGTGCGCGCGTCGTCGACCGGCTCGAACCAGGCCTCGAGCACCCAGGCGGCGTCGAAGGGGAAGGTCTCGATCGCGTCGAACGAGCGGATGCCCTCGGAGGCCGCGTCCCAGACGCGGTAGCCGTACTCCTCCTCGCCGGTGTCCAGGCTCGCGCGGCGCATCCGGGTGAGGGTCGCGGTCGGCCCGTAGCCGGCCAGGGCGGCCTCGTCGTCGACGCTCTCGCCCGGCTCCAGCCAGCGGGTCTCGACCAGGGCCAGGTCGCCGCGCGGGCCGGTGACCCGCTCGGCGCGGCGTGCGAGCCACGACTCCCAGCCGGCGCGGGCCGACTCGGTGGTGTCGATCGAGGCGCGGGAGGGGGCGGTGACAGTGCTGCTCGTCGAAGGCATGCATCCTGCAACGCGGGGGCGGCCGCTTCTCTTCCCGAGGGAGTTGAAGGAGCCGAGGGGGACGAGGGACCCGAGGGGATCGAGGGCGCCGCAGATGAGACGGCTCTCATCTTCGTCTCACACCCGGCTTACGCCCCGTCGGGAGGCTGTGAGCACGGGTCGAGGATCCGCCGCGGCCACCGGGCCGCGCTCATCGCCTTCGAGGGGAACGACATGGTCATCCGCATCGCCCTGTACTCGCACGACTCGGTGGGGCTCGGCCACGTGCGGCGCAACGTCGCTCTCGCGCACGCCCTGAACAGCGCGCTGCCCGAGCTGCTCGGCGAGGAGGTGACCGGCCTGCTGGTGACGGGTCAGTCCTCCGCCACGGCGTTCGCCGCGCCCGACGGCTGGGACTGGCTCGCGCTCCCCGGCGTCACCACCGGCGAGCAGGGCTACCGCTCGCGCCACCTCGACGTCGAGCTGCGCACCCTCACGAGCCTGCGCGGCGACGTCGTCCGCGCCGGTCTCGCCGCCTTCGCCCCCGACCTGGTGATCGTCGACCGGCACGCGTTCGGCGTGCACGGCGAGCTCGAGCCCGCGCTGCGCGCCGTCCGCTCCGCGAATCCCGCCGCGGTGGTGGTGCTCGGGCTGCGCGACGTGCTCGACCGCCGCTCCGCGACCTCGGCCGAGTGGAAGGCGATCGGCGGGGCCGGAGCCGTCCGCGAGCTGTACGACGCCGTCTGGGTCTACGGCGACCCGACCGTGCACGACCCGGCGGCCACCGGCGAGATCCCGCGTGGGCTGCACGACCTTGTCGCGCACACCGGCTTCCTCGCGAACGGGCGGCTCGGCGCCGGTCACTCCGTGGTCGAGGAGCCCTTCGTCCTCACCACGGTCGGCGGCGGCTCCGACGGCCGCGCGATCGCCGAGGCGGCGGTGGCGGCCGAGGTGCCGGCCGGCTATCGCCACGTCGTCGTCACCGGACCGCAGATGCCGGCCGAGCACCGGCGGGCGATCCGCGCCGCCGCCGGCCCCGCGACCACGGTGGTCCGCTCGGTCCCGGACGCGCTCGCGCTGCTGCGCCGGGCCTCCGCCGTGGTGAGCATGGGCGGCTACAACAGCGTCTGCGAGGTGATGAGCACCACGGTGCCGGCCCTGATCGTGCCGCGCTCGCACCGCCGCCAGGAGCAGCGGCTGCGGGCGGAGGCGCTCGAGGCCCGCGGCGCCGTCGAGGTCCTCGCGTCCGCCGAGGTCAGCGCCGAGCGGCTCGGCGCCTGGTTCGCGGCGAGGGTCGGCACCGAGGTGCAGCGCACGGGGATCGACCTCGACGGTCTCGCCGCCGTCGGTCCGCTCGCCGCCCGTCTCGTCACCGCCGCCCGCGGCACCGCGGTCGAGGAGGCGGACCGTGCCGTCTGACGCTCCGGCCCCCACCCCGCCCGCCGCCCCTGTCCCGTCCGCCACCGCCCCCGGAGGAGCCCCGATGCCCCGCACCGCCTACGTCCTCAAGGTCTACCCGCGCTTCTCCGAGACCTTCGTCGTCTCCGAGATCCTGGCCCGAGAGGCCGCGGGGGAGGACCTGGTGATCTTCTCGCTGCGCGCGCCCGACGACCCGCGCTTCCACCCCGAGCTCGCCCGGGTGAGCGCTCCGGTGCGCTACCTCGACAAGCCGGTCAAGGCGTCCGCGCTCTGGCAGGGCCTGCGGGCCGCCGAGCAGTCGCCCGAGCTGCTGGCCGCCGTCGGCCGGCTGCTGCCGGAGCTGCTGCGCGCGAGCCCGGAGGACGCGGCGCAGGCCGTGCAGCTCGCCGCCGCCGTCCAGCGCGAGGGCGTGACGCACCTGCACGCGCACTTCGCCTCGAGCGCCACCACGGTCACCCGGCTCGCCTCGCTGCTCACCGGAGTGCCCTACTCCTTCACGGCGCACGCCAAGGACCTCTTCCACGAGTCCGTCGACGCCGCGGACCTGGAGCGCAAGCTCGCCGGCGCCCGGTTCGCCGTCACGGTCAGCGACTACAACGTGCTGCACCTGGCCGCGCGCTTCCCGGCCGCGAGCGCCCGGGTGCACCGGGTCTACAACGGGCTCGAGCTCGAGCGCTTCGCCTTCTCGCCGCGGCCCGAGCGGACCGGCGTGCTCCGGGTCGCCGCGGTCGGCCGGCTGGTCGAGAAGAAGGGCTTCTCGGTGCTCGTCGACGCCGTCGCGATGCTCGCCCTCGGCGGGACCGCCGTCCAGGTCGAGATCGCGGGCGGAGGCGAGCTGCACGACGCGCTCGCCGAGCGGATCCGCGCCGCCGGCCTCGACGGGAGCGTGCGGCTGCTCGGCCCGGTGCCGCAGAACGAGGTCGCGGAGCTGCTGCGCCGCGCCGACGTCTTCGTCGCTCCCTGCGTGGTCGGCGCCGACGGCAACGCCGACGGTCTGCCGACCGTGCTGCTGGAGGCGATGGCGACCGGGGTGCCCTGCATCTCGACCGCCGTCACCGGGATCCCCGAGGTGATCCGCGACGGCGACACCGGCGTCCTCTGCCGCCCGGGCCGAGCGGACGACCTCGCCCGCGCGCTGCAGTGGGTGGCGGATCCCGCCTTCGACACCGCGGGCATCGCCGCCCGTGCCCGCGCGCTGGTCGAACGCGAGTTCGACTCCCGAGGGCAGGCGCGCACGCTCGCCGCGCTGACCCTCGCGGCGACCGCGACCGCGACCGCGCCCGCCCGGCCCGCGGCGGCGGCGGCCTGATGCGCGTCGCGTTCGTCTGCGCCGACCCCGGCGTGCCGGTCTTCGGCAGCAAGGGCTCCTCGGTCCACGCCCAGGAGATCCTCCGGGCCTACCGCGCGCGCGGCGACGAGGTCCGCGTCTACTGCGCCCGGGCTGGCGACAGCGTCCCCGCCGACCTGCAGGACGTCGAGGTGCTGGAGCACCGCACCCGCGTGCAGGACCCGGCCGCGCGCGAGCGTGCCGTGGAGGAGGCCGCCGCCCACCTCGCCGAGGCGGTCGTGCTCGACGGCTGCGACCTCGTGCACGAGCGCTACTCCCTCTTCAGCCGCGCCTCCGCCCTGGTCTCGCGTGCCCTGGGCGTCCCCGCGGTGCTCGAGGTGAACGCGCCGCTGATCGACGAGCAGCGCGAGCACCGCGTCCTCGTCGACGAGGCGCGGGCGGAGCAGGCGACCCGGGCGGTGCTGTCCTCGGCCGCGGTCGTCGCCTGCGTCTCCGAGCCCGTCGCCCGCTGGGCCGCCGAGCACGGCGCCGCCGCGCCGCTGGTCGCGCCCAACGGCGTGAACACCCGCCGCATCCAGCCCGGCCCCGCCCGCTCCGGCGGCCCGCTCGTCGTCGGCTTCGTCGGCACCCTCAAGCCGTGGCACGGCGTCGGCGGCCTGCTCGACGCCGTCGCGCTGCTCGACCCCGAGCGCGTCCGCCTCCTGGTGATCGGCGACGGCCCGGAGGGACCGGCCCTGCGCGAGCAGGCCGGGCGCCTCGGCCTCGACGTCGAGTTCACCGGCGCCGTCGCCCCCGCGGACATGCCGGCGCAGCTCGCCCGCCTCGACGTCGGCGTCGCGCCCTACCCGGCCCGCGAGGGCCAGGACTACTTCTCGCCGCTCAAGGTCTACGAGTACCTGGCCGCCGGTCTGCCCGTGATCGCCACCGCCGTCGGGCAGATCCCCGCGATCCTCCGGCACGGGGTCACCGGCCTCGTCGTCGAGCCGGGGCGGCCGGAGGCGCTCGCCGCGGCCGTCGCGGACCTCGCCGCCGACCCCGCCCGCCGCCGCGCGATGGGCGCCGCCGCCCGAGCCGACGCGGTCACCGAGCACGACTGGTCGCGGGTGCTCGAGCGGATCCTCGCCGCTGTCCCCGTCGATCGTTCCGCGGGCAGGCGCATCGACGACGTGCGCACCGGCACCGGCACCAGCACCGACAGCACCGAGGAGGCCGCCGCATGAGCCGCACGAGCCGCAGCACCCCCGACCCCGGCGCCCTCCGCCGCAGCCTCGGCATCGTCCGCCCGCACCTGCGCGAGCACCGCTTTCTGATGCTCGGCGGCCTCGTCGCGCTGCTGGCCGAGGTGATCCTCCGGGTCCTCGAGCCGTGGCCGCTGAAGATCGTGATCGACAGCGTCAGCGCGAGCCTGGGCGCCACGGCCGGCGCCAACGCCGGCACCCCGCCCGCCACCATCGGCCTCCTCGTCGCCTGCGGCGCGATCCTGCTCGGCCTGGTGGGCCTGCGCGCGATCACCGCCTACCTCTCCACGATCGCCTTCGCGCTGGTCGGCTCGCGGGTCGCGACCGCGCTCCGCGCCCGCGTCTTCGCGCACGTGCAGGCCCTCTCGCTGCGGTACCACACGGTCTCCTCGGCCGGTGACACGGTGCAGCGGCTGGTCGGCGACATCGGCCGGCTGCAGGAGGTCGCGGTCACCGCCGGGCTCCCGCTGGTCGGCAACGTGATCACGCTGGTCGTCCTGACCGTCGTGATGCTGTGGCTGGATCCGCTGCTCACCCTGGTCGTGATCGGCGCGGCGATCGTCTATCTCGTCTCCTCCCGCCGCAGCTCGAGCTCGATCACCAGCGCCTCGCGCTCCACCCGCAAGGGCGAGGGCGCGCTGGCCGACACCGCCGCGCAGACCCTCGGCGCGATCCGCGTCGTCCAGGCCTACGGGCTGGAGAAGGAGGTGGGCGGCGCGTTCGACCGCGGCAACGCGACGGCGCTGCACCAGGGAGTGAAGGCCCGGCGGCTCGCCGCCGCGCTCGAGCGCCGGACCGACGTGATCGTCGGCGCCGCGACCGCCCTCGTGCTGGCCGGCGGCGGCTGGCGGGTGCTCGAGGGGCAGATGACTCCGGGCGATCTCGTGGTCTTCACGATGTACCTCAAGATCGCGATGCGCCCGCTGAAGGACCTCGCGAAGTACACCGGCCGGATCGCGCGCGCCGCCGCCTCGGGCGAGCGGGTCGCCGACCTCCTCGACGAGGAGATCGAGGTGCACGACCGCCCGGGCGCGCGAGCGCTGGTCACGACGGCGGGTGCCGTCTCGTTCGAGGCGATCGGCCTCGACGACGGCTACGGCCGCGCGCTCTTCACCGACCTGTCGCTGCAGCTGCGCGGCGGCGAGAGCGTCTGCCTGCTCGGTGCCTCGGGTGCCGGCAAGTCGACGCTCGTGAGCCTGCTCGTGCGCGCCTCCGACCCGCGCCGCGGCCGCATCGCGATCGACGGGACGGATCTGCGCGACGCGACGCTCGCGAGCCTGCGCTCGAGCATCTCGCTGCTGCTGCAGGACTCGGTCCTCTTCGCCACGACGGTCCGCGAGAACATCCGCTACGGACGCCTCGACGCGAGCGACGCCGACGTGGAGGAGGCCGCCCGCCGCGCGAACGCGCTCGACTTCGTGCTGGCGCTGCCGCACGGCTTCGAGACCGTGCTCGGCGAGCGCGGCGGGACCCTCTCCGGCGGGCAGCGTCAGCGGATCGCCATCGCCCGTGCGCTGCTGCGCGACGCGCCGGTGGTCGTCCTCGACGAGGCGACGACCGGGCTCGATCCGGAGGCGCGCGCCCAGGTCGCGCAGTCGCTCGCCGAGCTCACCCGCGGCCGCACCACGATCTCGATCACCCACGACCCCGCCGCGATCGCGGGCGCCGACCGCCTGCTCTGGCTCGAGGACGGCCGCATCGTCGAGGACGGGACACCCGAGGAGCTGCTCGGCCGCGACTCCCGCGTCGCCGCCTGGTTCCATCGCGCCGCGGCGACCGAGCCCGGAGCGGAGGTGCGCGCATGAGCGCCCGCACCGGCGCCGACAGGTCCGCCGTCACGACCGCCGTCACGGAGGCGGCCGTCGCCGACCTCGCCCGCCGCGACCCGGCGCTGCCCGCGCTCGCCGAGCTCCTCGACCCCCGGCGCCTCGCCGAGGCCCTGGGCCGTCCCGTGCGGGTCACCCGCCGCCGCTGGAAGCGCTCCGCGGACGTCGTGGTCGCCTTCGACTCGGCCGACGGCCCGGGCTGGATCGCCTCCTACGCCGACCCGGCCAAGCTCGACAAGACGCGCGGGCGCGCCGCCCGCGTGGGCGTCGAGCTGCGCGAGCACCCGAGGCTCGCGGCCGTGAGCGGACCGGTGCGCGCCGATCGCGAGCTCTCGCCGACCCTGCGGCGTCTCGCGCTCGCCGAGCCGGGACTCCTCGAGCGCTCGCAGGTGCTCCGGCACAATCCGCACCGCCGGCTGGTCCTGGCGGACGGGTCGCGCGTCGTCAAGATCGTGCCGCGCGGAGCCGCCGCCTCGGTCGCCGAGGTCGCGCGCGTGCAGGCGGAGCTGGCCGCGCAGGGCGTGCCGGTGCTCGTGCCGACGGTGCTCGGCTCCGGAGCGGCGTCGACTCCGTGGTGGGGCGAGGGCGATCTCGCCGAGCACCCCTCGGTCGGCGGCGCCGAGGCCGCCGGCGCGGCACTCGCCCGGCTGCACGAGGTGCGCGGAGTGCGCGTGCCCGGCGGCTCCCGCGACGAGGTCGCGACGGCGGTCCGCGCGCTCGTCGACCTCGCGCCGGGCGTCGCTCCGCGGCTCGAGCGACTCGGCGCGGCCCTGGCCGTCGAGGCTCCCGCCCGCTCGGTCGTCGTGCACGGCGACTTCTCCGCCGACCAGGTCCTCGTCGGCGACGGCGTCCGCCTGATCGACTTCGACCGCGTCCGTCGCGACGAGCCCGAGCGCGATCTCGGCGGGCTGGTCGCGGCCGAGGCCCCCGGCTCCGCCCTCGCGGAGGCGCTGCTCGACGCCTACCGGGCAGCCGGGGGAGTCACCGACGAGGCGGCGCTGCGCCGTCGCACGGCCTCGAGCGTGCTGCTGCGCGCGGTCGAGCCCTTCCGCACCGCGCTGCCGGACTGGCGCGAGCGCCTCGACGACGCCGTCGCCCGCGCCGAGGAGGTGCTCGGATGACGACCGCCCCGGACCTGCTGAGCTTGCCGAGTGCGCTGAGCGCGGCGCCCGCCGTTCCCGCCGAGGTCGTCGAGGACGGCGTGGGGTGGACCGTCTCGCGCGCCTGGCCGTCCCGCGACGGAGCGGATCTCGAGGCCCGCACCGCCGGCTCGCCCGAGGTGCGCGCCGGCCGCTGGACCGCCGAGCGAGGTGTCCGGCTGCTCCCGGTCGGCACCGACCGCCGCCTCCCGGCGCTCGAGCACGCCCGCCGTGAGGGCGCCGTGATCGTGCACCGGCCCGGCCGCCGTGCCGTGGTGCGCGCCGCAGACGGCAGCAGCTTCCTCAAGGTCCTCCGCCCGCAGGCCGCCCCCGCGGTGGTCGCGGCCCACCGGAGCGCCGAGGCGTTCGCCGCGGGCTTCGACCTGCCGCGGCTGCTGCACCGCCCGGACGACCCGGAGGGACTCGTCCGCTTCTCGGCGCTGCCCGGACGCACCGTCCTCGAGGTCGGCTCCGACCCGCGGACCACCGCCGTCCAGTGGCGTGCGCTCTGGGGGCGCTGGGCCGAGGGCTGGGCGCTCCTGCCCGCGGCGCCGGCCGAGCTGCCCGAGCACGGCCCGGAGGCGGAGGCCGCCGTCGTCACGCGCTGGGCGGCCCTCGCCGCGCCACTGCTCCTCCCCGGGCTGCGCGCCGAGGTGCTCGCGGCCGCCGAGCGGGTGGCGGAGTCACTCCTCGCGGGGCCCGTCGAGCCGCTCGTGCTCTCCCATCGCGACCTGCACGACAAGCAGCTGCTGGTCGCGGAGAGCGGGCTCGCCCTGCTCGACCTCGACACCGCCGCACGGGCCGAGGCGGCGCTCGACCTCGGCAACCTGCGGGCCCACCTGCGGCTGCGCACCGCGCAGGGCCTGCTGCCCGCGGATCTCGCGACCCGGGCGGCCGCGGTCGTCGACCGGGCCGCCGCGCATGCGGGCGCCTCGCCCGAGCGCCTCGCCGCCTACGAGACCGCGACCCGGTTCCGCCTCGCCTGCCTCTACCTCTTCCGCCCGGCCTGGCGCTCGTCGGCCGCCCACTCGCTCACCCGCCTCGCTGGAAGGATCATCGCTCCATGAGAAGATCATCAGGAAACCCGTTCCGCCGCCCCGATCCCGACACGACCGATCAGGAGACGCCGATGCCCCGTCGCGGGCCCGTCCTGCTCGCCGCCGCGGCGGCCCTCTGCCTGGCCGCGATCGCCGGGGGAGTCGTCACCGTCGCGAGCGCGCTGCAGCAGCCCCCGCAGGTCACCGAGATCGGCTCGACGCCCGTCGTCGGACCGAGCCGCGCCCCCGGTGCCGGCGAGACCCCGGGCGCCGACCCGTCGAGCACCGATCCGGCCGGCGACCCGGCCGGCGCCGATCCCGCCGCGACCGATCCCGCCGCCGTGGACCCCGCCGCCACGACCGCGCCCGCGGCACCGGCCACACCGGCCCCGCAGAGCCCGGCCGCCGAGCAGGGCGGCGGCACCGCCCCCGTCCCGGTCGTGCCGGTCCCGGCCCCCGCGCCGGCCGACGGGGACGACGACGGCGACGACGAGGACACCGACGACCCGGACGACGACATCGACGACGACACGGACGACTGACGACGGTGCCCGTCCCGGTACCGCTCGGCGCCGGTGGAGGACCGCTCCGCCTCAGCCCACCATCCGGTAGCCCATGCCGCGCACCGTCTCGATCCGCTCGGCCCCGATCTTGCCGCGCAGATACCGCACGTAGACGTCGACGACGTTCGAGCCCGGATCGAAGTCGAACCCCCAGACCCGGCTCAGCAGCTGCTCCCGGCTGAGCACCTGCTCCGGGTGGCGGAGGAACTCCTCCGCCAGCGCGAACTCCCGCGCCGAGAGGTCGAGCGTGCTGCCCTCGACCGTCGCCCGGCGAGAGCGCAGATCGAGGGTCACTCCGCCGTGCACGAGCAGGCCGTCGTCCTCGGCCGAACCCGAGCCCGCCGCTGCGTCGCGCAGCCGCACCCGGATCCGCGCGAGCAGCTCGTCGAAGCGGAACGGCTTGGCGAGGTAGTCGTTCGCGCCGAGGTCGAGCCCCTCGACCGTGTCGGCGACGGAGCTGCGCGCCGTCAGCATGATCACCGGCAGTGTCGCCCCCTCCGCCCGCAGCGTGCGCAGCACGGCGAAGCCGTCCATGCCGGGCAGACCGACGTCCAGCAGCACGAGGTCGAACCCGCCGCTGCGCAGATACGCGAGCGCGTCGTCGCCGCGCGCCGCCCGGGTCGTCGTGTAGCCGGCCGAGCGCAGGCCCTTCTCGACGAAGGCGGCGATGCGCTCCTCGTCCTCGGCGATGAGGATGGTGCTCACTGTGCTCGTCCTCTCGGGGGAACGTCGGTCGATTCGTCGTCGGCAGGGGAGCGCCGCTCGAGGGGGAGCGAGAGCGCGAAGCGGGTGCCGCGGCCGGGGACGGAGTCGAGCTCGACCCGGCCGCCGTGCGCGCGGGTGATCGCGGAGACGATCGCGAGGCCGAGCCCGGAGCCGCGGATGCCGCGACCGTCGTCGACGCGGCCGAAGCGCTCGAAGATCCGCTCGCGCGCCGCGGCCGGGATCCCGGGTCCCTCGTCGGTGACGAACAGCTCGACCCGGTCGCCGCGCCGCTCGCTGCCGAGCACGACCGCCGAGCCCTCCGGGCTGTACTTCGCGGCGTTGTCGGCCAGCTGCAGCCAGGCCTGGGTGAGCCGCGCCGGATCCGCGTCCACTTGCACCTCGGCCACGGGCCCCGCCCGCCAGTCGCGTCCGGGGATCACCGCGACCTTCGCCAGCACCCGCCGGGTGAGCTCGCCGACGTCGACCGGCTGCAGCGGGACGCGGTCCTCGCGCTCGGCCTCCGACAGCTCGGCGATGTCCTCCAGCAGGTGCCCCATCCGGTCCAGCTCGTCGAGCGCTATGGCGCGAGTGGCCTCGACGTCGCCGGGGTCGCGGGCGTCGACGAGCTCGAGGTGGCCCCGGACGATCGTGATCGGCGTGCCCAGCTCGTGGCGCACGTCCGCCAGCAGCCGCCGCTGTGCGTCGAACGAGCCCTCGAGCCGCCCGATCATGTCGTTCACGGTGCGGGTCAGGTCGGAGACGTCGTCGTCTCCGCCGACCGGGATCCGCTCGCCGAGATCGGTCGCGGTGATCCGGGACGCGGTGCGCCGCAGCTCGCGGATCGGGGAGAGCAGGCGACCCGCGACGAACCAGCCCACGAGTCCCGTCGCCGCGAGCGCCAGCGCGGCGATCACGGCGTAGCTCCGCGACACGTCCGCGAGGTCGGAGAGCCGAGCATCGGTGTCGACCGCCGTCACGTACACCCCGGCCGCGTCCGAGCCCTCGACGCGCAGGGGCACGGCGGCGTAGCGGAGCGTCCCGTCCTCCGTCTCGCCCCAGCCGAGCACCGTCGCTCCCGCCGCCGTCTCTTCCGACACGCGGGCGAGGAAGTCGGGGTCGTCGTCGAGCAGGAAGCTGAGGGCGTAGGGCTGCGGCTCCCAGCGGGCGATTCCGTCGACCAGGCCCACGGTGCTCCCGTCCAGCCGCGGCAGCACCTGCCCGAGGACGGTCCGCAGCAGGGCGTCGATGTCGGTGAACCCGGAGCCGTCCGTGGGAGCCGCGGTGAGCGGCGACTCGTCCGGCTCGATCCGAGTCGCCCCGGCGGGCGACTCCACGATCGTGCGCACGCTCTCGACCTGCTGGCGCAGCTCCTCGTCGATCGAGGCGAGGATCCGGTCGCGCTGCAGCAGGAACGACGCGCCCCCCGAGACCAGCAGGCCGAGCGCGGTGACGACCAGGATCGCCGCGAGGATCCGCACCCGGACGGAGCGCAGGCGGCGCACCGGGGCGAGCGCGGGTGTCGGAGTCATGCGGGCTCCCGAGGGCGTGGCCGTGCGTGGGCAGGCGGTCGAGAGCCCTGAGGTTCCCGCACTCATCATCGCAGCAGCTCGCACGGATCACTGAGAAGCTTCTCAGGAGGAGCGGGGGCGGGACCGCGCGAACCTGCCCGTTAAAGACCTCGACGCCCTGCGGCAGCGGCAGGTCCGGCTGCTCTGACGGGGCGTCGAGCTCTTCTTGACCGACAGCATGCGCCTCTCCGCGGCCGTCCGCAAGAGGGCGTCGCCGTTCGCCCACGGCGAGTCGCGAGAAGCCCCGTCGCGCGGGTCGGCGCCCGCGCGGTCGTTAGACTGGACCGCCTGTTTTCGACGGTCCCCGGAGCGCATCCGCCTCCCGCCCGAGACCGCGGAACCGGCAGGGAAGGGCGCACGATGACGGACAGCGACACGATCCTCGAGTCCGAGCTCTCGCGCGAGCGCGCGTACGTGGCGGGGCTCTACGCCCGCCTCGACGAGCTGATCGCGCAGTCCAGGGAGGCGCTCGACTCCGTCCGGATCGAGAGCGTCGGCGGCAACCACCAGAGCCGGTCCGAGCGCGACGCGTTCGCGCGCCTCTACGAGGACCGCATCCGCTCGCTCTCCGGCGCCGACGACCGCCTCGCCTTCGGCCGGCTGACCCTCGCCGACGCCGAGACCGAGCACCGCTACATCGGCCGCATCGGCCTGCGCGACGACGAGCAGGACACCCTGCTGCTCGACTGGCGCGCTCCGCAGTCGGCCGCCTTCTACCAGGCCACCGCCGCCCGCCCGATGGGCACCCGCGCCCGCCGGCACCTGACCCTCCGCGGCCGCGAGGTGATCCGCTTCGAGGACGAGGTCTTCGACGAGGAGCTGCTCCGCGAGGGCACGGCGCTCCAGGGCGAGGGCGCGCTGATGGCGGCTCTCGGCGCCCAGCGCACCGGGCGGATGCACGACATCGTCGCGACCATCCAGAGCGAGCAGGACCGCATCATCCGCTCCGAGCTGCGCGGCGTGCTCGTCGTGCAGGGCGGCCCCGGCACGGGCAAGACCGCCGTGGCGCTGCACCGCGCCGCCTACCTCCTCTACTCGCACCGCGACCGCATCGCCTCCTCCGGGGTGCTCGTCGTCGGGCCGTCGCGCTCCTTCCTGCGCTACATCGAGGCGGTGCTGCCCTCCCTCGGCGAGACCGGCGTCGTGCTCTCCACCCTCGGCCAGCTCTACCCGGGCCTCGACCTCATCGAGGAGGACCGCCCCGCGGTCGCCCGGGTCAAGGGCTCCGCGCGGATGGCCGAGCTGCTCAAGCGCGCCGTCCGCTCCCGCCAGGCCGTCCCGGCCGAGACGCTGGTCCTCGACGTCAACGGCGAGAAGTTGCGGCTCGAGCCGCACGAGGTCGAGCGTGCGATCACCCGCGCCCGCGACTCCCGCAAGCCGCACAACGAGGCCCGCGTCACCTTCGTCAAGGCGATGATCACCCAGCTCACCCGCCAGCTCGCCGACCAGCTGCGCAGCCACGGCAACACGGTCGACGAGGCCGACGAGGCGGTCCTCCGCGAGGACGTCCGCACCGCGTACGACGTCCGCGTCGCCCTCAACACCGCGTGGATCCCGCTCACCCCGGAGAAGCTGCTGCAGGACCTCTACGCCCGGCCGAACTGGTTCGCCTCGCTCACCCCGCGCTGGACTCCCGAGCAGCGCGCCCTGCTGCGCCGTGACCGCGACGCCGCCTTCACCGTCTCCGACGTGCCGCTGCTCGACGAGGCGGCCGAGCTCCTCGGCGCCTACGACGACCACGCCGACGCGCAGAAGAAGGCCGAGAAGGAGCAGCGCCGCCGGGACGTCGAGAACGCCGAGGCCGCGATCCGCAACATGGGCGTCGACGGGATGGTCAACGCCAAGGACCTCGCGGCGGGCTTCGCCGAGCGCACCAGCGTCGGCACCACCGCCGAGCGCGCGGCGGCCGACCGCTCCTGGACCTACGGCCACGTCGTGGTCGACGAGGCGCAGGAGCTCTCGCCGATGCAGTGGCGGGTGCTGCTGCGCCGCTGCCCGATGCGCTCCTTCACCATCGTCGGCGACGTCGCCCAGGCGTCCGGAGCCTCGGCCGCGTCCAGCTGGGACGCCGCGCTCCGCGACACCTTCGGCCGCCAGGGCCGCGACGGCGAGGCCGCGCCGTGGCGCCTCGAGGAGCTGACCGTCAACTACCGCACGCCCGCGCAGATCGTCGCCTACGCCGAGCGCACCGCACGCGAGAACGGGCTCGAGATCACCCCGGGCGAGGCGGTGCGCTCCACGGAGTGGCCGGTCCGCACCGTGCGCGACCGCGGCGACGCCGTGCTCGCCGACCGGGTGCTCGCTGTCGTCCTGGAGGACCGCGCGATCGGGGACGGCACGCTCGCCGTGATCGCGCCCGATGACGAGCTCGACGCGATCACCGCGCGGCTGGAGCAGGAGCTCGGCCGCGAGGTCGGCCGCGGCTCCCGCGGTCTCGACCGTCCGGTCGCCGTGCTCTCGACGGCCGATGCGAAGGGGCTCGAGTTCGACTCCGTCGTGATCGCCCAGCCGCGGCTGATCGCGGCGGAGGAGCGCGGCGCCGCCTCGCTGTACGTCGCGATGACCCGGCCGACCCAGCGCCTCACGCTGGTCGAGTGAGCCGGTCGGAGTGGCGGCCGGCGGGGATCGAGCGTCCAGGGCGTCCCTCCTAGGATGGAGAGCATGAGCAGCGAGAACCTGACCAAGCCCGAGCTCGACGCCCCCGACGGCCCGGCCCCCGACACCCTCGTCGTCGAGGACCTCGTCATCGGCGACGGCGCCGAGGCCCAGCCCGGCTCCACCGTCGACGTGCACTACCTCGGCGTCGAGTACGACACCGGCGAGGAGTTCGACTCCTCCTGGAGCCGCAACCAGTCGATCAACTTCCCCCTCAACAACCTCATCCGCGCCTGGCAGCAGGGCATCCCCGGCATGAAGGTCGGAGGCCGCCGCAAGCTGATCTGCCCGCCCGCCCTCGCCTACGGCCCCGCCGGCGGAGGCCACCCCCTCTCCGGCAAGACCCTGATCTTCGTGATCGACCTCCTCGGCACCAAGTAAGCCGTACGTCGCCGCGTGCTGGTCGAGCAGCCCCGCAGGGGCGTCTCGATTCATGCCGGTCGAGTAGCCCCGAAGGGGCGTATCGAGACCCACCCCGCAAGCACTGAAGGCGCAGCCCCCGGATCACCGGGGTCTGCGCCTTCGCTCGTTCACTACCGAGGCCCTCAGCGCGGCTGCGCCCTCTTCACCCGGTCGACCAGCTCGCGCCAGGCCCCGTCGAGCTCCGTCTCACCGAGCCGCACCGTGTGCGTCTGCACCCGGATCTCGTAGACGAACCGGTCGGGCCGCCCGGCAGGAGCCGCCGCGGCGCGCGGCCGGTCGTCCCAGTCGAGCGAGCCGATCAGAGCGTGCCAGGCGCCCTCGTCCGGCTGCTGATCGACATCGATCCGCCAGACCCGGCGGAGCCCGGCGAAGCCGCCACTGCGCGACACGATCACATCCATGGCCGCGATCGTACGCGCCCGCCCCCACCGCATGCTGGTCGAGCAGCCCGCGCAGCGGGCGACCCTGCCACCCGCGTGGTCCGCGCAGCGGGCGCCCCTGCCACCCGCGTGGTCCGCGCAGTGTTCGCTTCATGCTGATCGAGTAGCCCGCGCAGCGGGCGTATCGAGATCCACCACCGCCGAGAGGCGAGCCTGCAGACGGGACTGCTGACGGTGGTGGGTCTCGATACGCCCCTGCGGGGCTGCTCGACCGGCACGGGGAGGCGGCTACTCCGGCAGCGCGACCCCCACGGTCGTCCAGCCGGTGCGGACCGCCGCCTCGACCTCGGAGCCCACGCCGAAGCGCTCGGCCGCCGCGGCCAGGGTGAGCGCCGCGAAGCCCTCGAAGTCCGCCGTCGCGGTGAGCACGCCGCCGGTCAGCACGTCGTACCAGACCTGACCCGCGCGCTCCCACGAGGGACCGCCGAGCTCGATCGCCGCGACCGCGAAGGCGCGGTTGGGGATGCCGGAGTTGATGTGCACGCCGCCGTTGTCGTCCTCGGTGTCGACGTAGTCGGCCATCGAGCCGGGCTGCGGGTCCTTGCCGAGCACGTCGTCGTCGTAGGCGGTGCCCGGCGCGATCATCGAGCGCAGCGCGGTGCCCTGCACCTCGTCGGTGAAGAGGCCCTCGCCGATCAGCCAGCTCGCGTCCTCCGCGCCCTGGCCGGCGCCGAACTGCTCGAGCATCGCGCCGAACACGTCCGAGATCGACTCGTTGAGCGCCCCCGACTGCCCCCGGTAGACGAGGTTCGCGGTGTACTCCGTGATGCCGTGCGCCAGCTCGTGGCCGATCACGCTCTGCGAGACCGTGAAACGACGGAAGACCTGCCCGTCGCCGTCGCCGAAGACCATGCGCGAGCCGTCCCAGAAGGCGTTGTCGTAGTCCTCTCCGAAGTGCACCGTCGCGTCCAGCGGCAGCCAGGCGTCGTCGATCGAGTCGCGGCCGAAGGCCTGCTGGAGGAAGTCGGACATCGCCCCGAGCCCGTCGTAGGCCTCGTCCGCCGCGGCGTCGCCGGTGGCGGGCGCGCCCTCGGTGCGCACGACGGTGCCGGGCAGGGTCTCGGTCGACTGCGCGTCCGAGATGGTCCGCTGGAGGGCGGCGACCCGCTCCGCGCGGGGGACCGGCGACGCGGTGGCGGTCGAGCGACCGGGGGAGGGCTCTCCCGGCCGGACGCGACGGAAGGGCACGTCCTGCTCGAGGGAGCGGCTGGCCGCCCGCGCGGCCCGGGCGAACGCCGGGTCGTCGAGTCGGGCGATGCGGACGAGGAGATACGGCGGCACGACTGTTCTGCTCATGGCCCGATCCTCGCACCCACCCCCGACACGGTCGCGGGCTCGCCGCTCGCGGCCCGATGCGGTAGCGGGGCGCCGCGCGCTAGCCTGGCGAGCGACGAGCGGCATCCACGGACCGGGGCGCACCCGAGGACTTGAGGCGGACATGGGCATCATCACGCGGGGCTTCTTCGGCAAGCGCGAGCAGAACCCGGACATCCCGCCGGGCCAGTACCTGGAGAAGGGCTTCCCCGTCCTCTCGATCGGGCCGACCCCGAACATCCACGAGTGGGCCTTCTCGATCGACGCCGGCCCCGCCGGGGCGCGCCGCTGGACGGCGGACGAGTTCGCCGCGCTGCCCCGCGAGGACATCCACACCGACCTCCACTGCGTCACGCGCTGGTCCAAGCTCGCGACGAACTGGCGCGGCGTCTCGGTCGACCTCCTGCTCGACGGCATCGAGAGCGACGCCGGCTTCGTGATGGCGCAGAGCTACGGCGGCTACACGACCAACCTGCCGCTCTCCGAGATCCGCGACGGCAAGGCCTGGATCGCGACCGAGTTCGAGGGCGCGCCGCTCGCGGCCGAGCACGGAGGACCCGCGCGGCTGCTCGTGCCGCACCTCTACCTCTGGAAGAGCGCGAAGTGGGTCCGCAGCCTCCGCCTCATGCCCGGCGACGAGCCCGGCTTCTGGGAGCAGAACGGCTACCACATGCACGGCGATCCCTGGAAGGAGGAGCGCTACTGGTGATCTGGACGGAGGCGGTGACCGAGTCGGTCCTGCCGCTCACTCCGACCTCGCGCCTGATCGCGCTCCGCGTCCCGGGCTGGCCCGGGCACCTGGCCGGGCAGCACCTCGACGTGCGGCTGACCGCACCCGACGGCTACCAGGCGAGCCGCTCCTACTCCATCGGGGCGCCCTCCGACGGCGACCGCGTCGAGCTGGCCGTCGAGCGCCTCGACGACGGCGAGGTCTCGCCGTACCTGGTCGAGGGCCTGGAGGCGGCTGACCGCCTCGAGGTGCGCGGTCCGATCGGCGGCTGGTTCGTCTGGCGTCCCGAGCAGACCGAGCCGGTGCAGCTGATCGCCGGCGGCAGCGGGCTGGTCCCGCTGATGGCGATGGCCCGCGAGCACGGCCGCGTCGGGAGCGCCGCCCCGATGCGCCTGCTCTACTCCGTGCGCTCCAGCGTCTTCGCCTACTACGGCGACGACCTGCGCGCGCTCGGCGACCTGCCCGCCGACCGCGGCGGCGTCGAGACCGAGCTCGTCTACACGCGCGTCGCCCCGCCCGGCGCCGCTCGGCCCGCGGGCCGGCTCACCCCCGAGCTGCTCGCCGCGACGGCGATCCCCGCCTCCGAGGAGCCGACGGTCTACGTCTGCGGCCCCACCGCCTTCGTCGAGGCCGTCGCCACGGCCCTGGTCGCCCAGGGCCACGACCCCGCCCGCGTCCGCACCGAGCGCTTCGGCGGCCCGTAACCCCTGCCCCCCGTCCGCGAGATGCCACTTGTGCACGCGACACGCCGCGAAAAGCGTGCACAAGTGGCATCTCGCGGAGCGAAGAGGTGCACAGGACGGGGAGCGCGCACGCCGTCGTACGGCGATCCGAGGCAGCCATGGAGATGACTTTTTGCGCCACGGGAAGGTCGTTAGGCGACACCGACACCCCCGTCCGGGTGTCTGAACTCATCGGAACCCCCGAATATCCGCGGCATTCTCACACGGGAATGAGGAAATCTCGAATGAGCATGGACCGCTCGTTGTCCGGCTGTTACGTTCAAAGAGCGGCGCTAGAGAGCGTCGCGTTTCTCGATGAGGAGAACCCATGAAACGTCGTACCGTGCTCGCCGCTTTCGGAGCCACTGTCGTCACCGCGTCCGTCGTCTCGGCGACTCCTGCTCTCGCAGTGGACTACGTCGGAGAAGTCGCCGCTCCGGCCGATCTCCGCAATGGAGATCAGATCGTCTCGCCGAACGGCCGCACTCGTCTCGTGATGCAGTCGGACGGCAATGCCGTCATCTACGCCAAGGACAATTCAGCGCTCTGGAAGAGCGATACGGGCGGCAACAGCGGAGCGAGGCTGGCGGTCCAGGCCGACGGCGGGCTGGTCATCTACCGGGCGACCGACAACAGTGTCGTCAAGGTGCTGCGGGCGGGCGGATCCGGCGCTGCGGCGCGCAAGCTCGTCATGCAGAACGACGGCAATCTCGTGCTGCTGTCGACGTCCAACTCGGCCCTCTGGTTCAGCGGAACGGAGACGAAGCCGATCTTCTACACGGATTCCGTTCCGGTCGGGACCGAGATGGCGTACGGCGATACTCTCCGATCCCCTTCGGGGCAGTTCCGACTCGTCATGCAGCGCGACGGCAATCTCGCCGTCTACACGCCCGGCAATCAGATCGTCTTCCAGTCGTACACGAGCGGCGCGGACTGCCGATTCGTCCCGCAGGCGGACGGCAATCTCGTCATCTATCGGGGATCCGGTCCTTCCATCTGGCAGACGTATTCCACGGGAACGGCGGCGAAGCTCTCGCTTCAGGACGACGGGAACATCGTCCTCTACCGTTCTGACGGCACTGCGGGATATCGCTCGAACACCTTCTCTGCGGCTCTCATCGCCGGAGAGGCTCTCCAGCCCGGACATTACCTGTCCAATAACGGATACAAAGCGGTCATGCAGGCCGACGGCAATTTCGTGATCTACAGCCGGTCCAACGCTGTGCAGTGGCAGACCCGCACGTCGGTCCCCGGCTCCGTCGCGTCGATGCAGAGCGATGGCAACTTCGTCATTCAGAACGGCGCCAATGTGCGGTGGCAGGCGTCGACCGCCGGCCGTCAGGGCAAGAGGGTCGTTCTCGAGACGGACGGCCGACTGCTGATGACCCGCGACGACGGAGTGAGCGTCTGGAACAACGTGACCGGAACGGCCGTGCCCGCGACGTGGCAGCTCCCGTTCGAGGGCACGTGGCGAGTGACGACGGAGTTCCAGGTCAAGGACAGCGCCCACCCCAACGGCCACCGCGGTCTCGACTGGGGGCTGCCGCAGAACTGGCCGCAGCGCGCCATGAGCGACGGCACGGTGATCCTCGCCACCACGTCCGACCCTGTCTACGGACACAGGGTCGACATCCGGCACGCGGACGGGGTCGTCTCACTGCTCGGCCACCTGATCGCCGGATCGCCGATCGTCTCGGTCGGCGATCGGGTCACGAAGGGGCAGGTCGTCGGATACACGGGGAACACCGGCGTCAGCTTCGGCAACCACTGCCACCTGACGATCACGCAGAACGGGAACCTCCTCGACCCGCGGATCTTCTTTGAGTCCCGCGGCATCGCCGTCGACTAGCGCTGATCTCCCGCGAGATGCCACTTGTGCACGCGACACGCCGTGAAAGGTGTGCACAAGTGGCATCTCGCGGAGGGGAGGGAGCCGCGGCTACTCGAAGGAGACGGTGCGGTTCTCGCCGATGTCGGGCTGGCCGCCGGTGACGGCCGCCTTCGCGACCTTGAAGAGCACGACGGGCGCGGGGGAGTCGGTCACCCAGAGCTCGACGGTCTCGGCCGAGACACGCAGCAGCGCGACGCTCGGGTCGTCCTTGCCGTCGGGGAACCAGGCCGAGACGGAGGGCGACCAGAGCTCGTCCACCTTGGCGGGGTCGTGCACGACGGTCGCCGAGCCGGCCACCGAGAGGTAGCCCTTCTTCGACTCGAAGGCGACGTTGACGCTCGGGTTGGCGCGGATGTCGTCGACCTTCGCCGACGGGTCCTGGGTGAAGAACCAGAGGTCGCCGTCGAAGTCGACGTCCTGCGCGGCGAGCGGCCGGCTGACGAGCTGCCCGGTCTCGTTGACGGTGGTGAGGAGTCCGATCTTCGCGCTCTTCACGATCTCGGTGATCTGAGCGCGGTCGTCGTCGGTGGCGGGAGTGATGGTGGTGTCGGTCATGGCCCCGACGCTACGCGGATGCTCGGAGGGCGCAAGGGGTGGCGAGCCCGCGCGCGGCCTGGCTAGCGTCGAGGAATGGACACCACCACGTACACGGCCATGCTCGACAGCGGCGCGGAGCAGGAGAGCATCCGCCTCGAACTCATCGACGGCTCCCCGCAGCGCTCCCTCACCCGCGTCGCCGACATCGACGGCGAGGAGGTCGAGGTCGTCTGGGAGCTCGACGGCGAGATCGACGGCTTCCACGTCTACCGCCCCGTCCGCGTCGAGGGACGCGACGACGACAGCGGCGAGGTCTCCGACGACCTCACCGACGGCAACGCCGCAGGCGCCTACGCGGGCGAGTAGCCCCTCGACCGCGTCGCACGCCCGTCCAGCGGGGTGCGGCGCGGTCGCCCCGGGCCTCAGGCCACCGGGTGCAGCGCGTCGTAGCGCCGGAACCCCGGGCTGAGCCGCAGCACCGCCGCCAGGATCAGGACGATCGCGAGGCCACCGGCCAGCGGCGGCAGCCACAGCAGCGCGAGCGAGGCGAGGAGCCCCGTGTAGAGGTCGCCGACCCGCGGGCCGCCCGTCACCACCACGATGAAGACGCCCTGCAGCCGCCCGCGCATGTTGTCGGGCACCGCGGTCTGCAGCATCGTCTGCCGGAAGATCGAGCTGACGTTGTCGGCCGCACCGGCTCCCGCGAGCGCGACCGAGGCCGCCGCGATCAGGCCGAGGTTCGGCTCCGAGGCGTCGTGCGCCGTCAGCTCCGCCACCAGCAGCACCGCGCCGAAGCCGACGATCAGCGCTCCGTAGGCCTGGATCGACCGGCCGATCGCGAGCCCCTGGCTCCGCACCCCGGTCAGCCGCCCCGAGAAGACGCTGCTCAGCAGCGCCCCGACCGCGTACGCCGCGGTGAGGAAGCCGACGGTCACCGCCCCGCCGCCGAGCAGCAGCGCGGCCGCCGCCGGGAAGACGACCCGCGGCTGCCCGAACGTCATCGCCACGATGTCGACGAGGAAGGACAGCCGGATGTTCGGCGCCCCGCGGAGGAACCGCAGCCCGTAGCGCAGCGATTCCAGCCCCGGCCGCTGCCGCTCGCCCTCCGGCACCAGCGCGGGCAGCCCGGCGATGCCGAGGAACGCCGCGAGGAAGAGCACCACGTCGATCGTGTAGGTCACCGCGAAGCCGGAGGAGGCGACCAGCACGCCCGCGAGAGCCGGCCCCACCGTCACTTCGACTCCGCCGGCGATCCCGCCGAGGGCCGCCGCGGCCGGCACCAGCTCGAGCCGGAGCAGCCGCGGCGCCACGGTCATCCGGGTCGCGCCGATGATGGTCGTCGCCACCGCGTTGACCGCCGTCAGCGCGTAGAGCGTCAGCGGAGTCTCCGCCCCGAACCAGGCGAGCGCCGCGATCGCCGCGGTCGAGCCCCAGGCGACGATCGCGGAGAGCAGGAGCACCAGCCGCCGGTCGAAGGCGTCCGCGAGCATCCCGCCGTACAGCCCGGCGATCACGGTCGGCACCAGCGCCACCACGCCGACCATCGCGACGGCGAGCGTCGATCCGGTCAGCTCGTAGATGTGCAGGCCGACGGCGACGATCGTCATCTGCCCGCCGATGCCGGAGATCACGTTGCCCGCCCAGAGTCGGGCGAAGGCGGGGGACTCGCGGAGCGGGGAGAGGTCGACGACGTGGCTGCGCCGCGGCGCGGAGGGGGGCTGGCTCACCCGCTCCATTCTCGTGCCTGCCCGCAGGGGCCGTGCGGAGGCGACGTCGGTGGTGCTGCGCGGTGGTGCTGCGCGGTGGTGCTGCGCGGCGATCGGCCGCACGGGGCCGTCAGGACGGAGCCCGTAGGGTGGGGAGCATGAGCACGTCATCCGACGGCGCGCCCCGACGCCCGCGCACCACCGCGTCGCGCGTCGCCGGCACCGCCCCCGCGCGCCGCGCCGCCGCCCCCGCTCCGCGCACCCGGACCCGCACCGCGAGCCCGAGCGCCGCGTCCTCGGGGGGCCGCTTCGCCGCGCTCCGTCGTCGCTACGGGACCGCGACGGCCTCGATCCTCCTCGCGATCGTCGTCGTCCCGATCGCGTTCTTCGTCTGGTACGCGATCATCTCCCTCGGCGCCTACCCGGGCGACCAGGCCGTCAGCGACCTGCTCGTCGGCGTCCTCTACACGGCGATCATCCACGCGCTCCTGCTCGCCGGCGTGCTGCTGGGCGTCTCCTCGATCCGTGCGCGGCGCCGCGAGGGCCGTCCGGCGGTCGCCGGCTGGATCGGCGTCGTGCTGAACGTGCTCGTCGTCCTCTTCTGGGAGCTGCTCGTCTCGCCGTGGCTCGTCGAGCTCTGGAACCGGGCCGTCGGCACCTGACCCACCGGTCCCCGGCGGCCGGCTCCCGATCCGCTCGACCACCGGCCCCTGCGCTCTGGTAAGCTCCTCAGGTTGCCGTCCAACGGCCGCGGATCAAGAGAGCCCACGCATCAGGCGCCGGGCACCGCGCAACGAGAGAGAGGGGATCCCATCCATGGCACTCGAAGCAGACGTCAAGAAGGCGATCATCGAAGAGTACGCGACCCACCCCGGTGACACCGGATCCCCCGAGGTGCAGGTGGCCGTCCTGACCAAGCGGATCAAGGACCTCACCGAGCACCTCAAGGAGCACAAGCACGACCACCACTCGCGTCGTGGTCTGCTGCTGCTGGTGGGTCAGCGCCGTCGACTCCTCGGCTACCTGTCGGACGTGGACATCAGCCGCTACCGCTCGCTGATCGAGCGTCTCGGCCTGCGTCGATAGTCCCCTCCGCTCCTCCCCTCACAGGGTCGAGCGCGGGGTCTCGATGACACCGCGATCTTCTTCAGAACGGGCCGCTCTCCTCCGGGAGGGCGGCCCTTTCCGCGTTCCCGGGGTCGGAGCACCGAGGGGCTCCGCTCAGTCCAGCCGCTCCGGGCGGTCCACGACGCCCCAGGAGAAGCCGGCCGACGCCGCGAACCAATCGGACGATGACCGCGCGAGCGCCGCGTCCTCCTCCGGCCGTCCGGGCAGCGCCAGGGCCTCGGCGAGACCGGGGAGACTCCACCGGTCGTCGAGTGCCTTCGCCTGCGCCCGCTGCCAGGCGTCGGCGCAGGCGGGCTCGCCGGCTGCCCGGGTGATCGAGTGGGCCCCGGGGGCGGCACCGTCCCGCACGAGCGCGAGCGCGCAGGTCAGCGCCGCCGTCCGCACGACGCTCCGTGGCGCCCGCGGCGGCTCGGAGGCGCGCACCTGGTCCTGCGCGCCGACGATCGCGGTCAGTGCGAGGAAGAGCCGCGTCGTCTCCTCGTCCGGCCGCGGCGCGAGCCGGCCCGGTCCTGCCGAGATCGCGGCGGACGCTCCCGGGGCGAGCACCAGTCCGCGCCCGATCCGCGCGGAGTAGGAGCTCAGCAGGCCGGTGACGCCGGCGTCCCGGCGGGGTTCGTCCTGGCCGACGACTCCGCGCACCGACGGATCGCTCAGCACCCACACCACGGGGGTGCCGTTGTGGATCGTCAGACTCCGATGGTCGTCGTCGACGCAGGCGAGCAGGTGCCCGGCCAGCGCCTCGCCCTCGCGGTCGAGCACCGAGGAGGAGGCGAGCAGCTCGCGAGGCTCGTCGCACGGTCCCGAGGCCGCTCCCGCCGAGGAGGGCAGGGCGGCGAGGGGAGCGAGCGCGTCGAGTGCGAGAGCGAGCACCGCGATCGCGACGACGGAGGCCGCGCCTGCGCCGAGGAGCCGGCCGGGGGAGTCGCCGCGGACAGTGGTCCCGGGACGGCCGCCCGGCCGCACTCGACCCCGCCGCACCCGATCGAGCGCGGACGCCACCGTGTCTCGACGGACCATGCGGGACTCCCTCTGCTCGGAGGCTAGACCCGGAACAGCCACCTGACCAGGCCCTGAGTGCGACCGAGCTGGGAGGGTCGGGAATTCCTTCGAGAATTCTCCGGTCCGGTGCATCCGCGGAGGCCACTCGGCCGGAAGTAGTGGTGAAGGCCCTTCTCGAGAACCCACCGACCCGTCCGCGGGTCCCATCGTGAAAGAGGAACACCGTGACCACCTCCCGCCTCACCCACCGCCTGCTCGCCGGAGCCTGCCTCGGCACCCTCGCCGTCGCCGGACTCGCCGCCGCTCCCGCGAGCGCGGCCGACGCCGACTCGGCCGACCTCTACGTGCTGCACGCGGTCCCCGACACCCCGGTCGACGTGTACGTCAACGGAGCACTGACGCTCGACGACTTCACGCCGGGCTCGCTGGCCGGCCCGCTCGACCTGCCCACCGGCACCTACACCGTCGCGATCACCGCCGCGGACGCCGCCGACGCGAGCGCCCCGGTCATCGGCCCGGTCGACCTCGCGCTCGAGGCAGGCAAGAGCTACACCGTCGCCGCGCACCTCAAGCCCGACAACACCCCCACCGCCACGCTGTTCCCGAACGACATTTCGGCCACTGCGGCCGGGGAGGGACGCCTCACGGTCCGCCACATCGCCGCGGCGCCCGCCGTGGACATCCTCGCGGGCGGCTCGCCGGTGCTGACGAACGTGACCAACCCGAACGAGGGCATCCTCAACCTCGCTCCGGCCACGATCTCGACCGTGGTCGCCGCGACCGGGACCACCACTCCGGTCATCGGCCCGGCGGACGTCCAGGTCCAGGAGGGCGTCAACACGATCGTCTACGCCTGGGGCAGCCTGGAGAAGGGCAACCTCGCCCTCGCGACGCAGACCATCGGCGGTCTGCACTCGTCGCCGTCCGGTGTCCCCGCCGGTGAGGCCGGCCTCGCCGCCGACAACCGCACCGACGCCGCCGCCGGCTGGTGGGGCGCTGCCGCGCTCGCCTCGCTCGCGCTGATCGGCGCCGCGCTGGTCGGCCGCCGCAAGGCCGTCGCCGGTCGCTGACCGACGGGAACGACCGCCGGTCCCCGACCGGCACCGAAGACCGCCGGCCCGGTGTGCCCCCGCACCCGGGCCGGCCGCCGACCACGACGAGAGGAGGACGTGATGAGCAGGATCCCCACCCGGCCGCGCGCTCTCCTCGTGGTCGGCGCGATCGCGGTCGGCCTCGGCCTCGGCGGCTGCTCTGCACAGGCGGTCGGGGTCGTGCCCGCCCCTGACGCGAGTGCGCCGCTCCCGACGTCGACGCCGGCCGCGATCCCCTCCAGCACGCCCGGTCCGTCCGCCGCCGCGGTGCCGGACGTCCCGGTCGCCGACGCCCGCCTCGGTGCGACACCCGCGCCGGTGGTGCTCGCGCCGACGCGCCTGGTCGTCGACGGCCTGCCGATCGACATGCCCGTCCAGCCGGTCGGCGTCGCCGATGACGGCACGATGGAGCTGGTCCCCGACACCGACGTGGCCGGCTGGTACCGCTACGGCCGCGGCCTCGACGCCGCCGAGGGGACGACCGTGATCGCCGCCCACGTCGACTCCCTCACCTACGGGCTCGGCCCGTTCGCCGAGCTGAAGAAGGCGCAGCCCGGCCAGCGCATCGGCCTGACGGGCGAGGACGGCGTCCAGCGCGTCTACACGGTGGACACCGTCGAGACCACGGAGAAGACCACGGTCGACCTCTCGAGCGTCTTCGTCCAGGGCGGCGCCGCCCGCCTGGTCCTGATCACCTGCGGCGGCGACTTCGACTACGACACCCGCCACTACCTCAGCAACGTGGTCGTCACCGCGACCCCCTCGCCCTGACCGCCCGACGATGACCCCCGCCGGCCGCTTCCGTGCTCCCGCCGTGAGCGAGCCGTAGCATGAGCATCGCCGCAGCGCTGCCGAGCCCTCCGCCTCGGCACCGCCCCCAGTCCAGGAGGACCCCCCTGAGCGACGCCCAGACCCGCGAGCCCGACGACGAGGCCGCCGACGAGCGCGCCCTCGTCCAGCGCCTCGGCCTCCGGTTCGCCGCGGGGGAGGAGTCGGCGCTCGCCGAGGCCTACTCCCGCTGGTCCCCGCTCGTCTTCACCCTCGCTCTGCGCTCGCTCGGCGACCGCGGCGACGCCGAGGACGTGGTCCAGCGCGTCTTCGTCTCCGCCTGGACGGGGCGCGGCAGCTTCGACCCCGGCCGCGCGGCGCTCGGCGCCTGGCTGGTCGGGATCTCGCGCAAGCGCATCGCGGACGCCCACGAGAACCGCTCGCGGGAGCGTCGGCTCACCGCCGCGCTGGTCGCGGTCGCCCCCGTGGACGAGGGCGAGCCGGCGGTCGACCTCGAGGAGCGGGTCCTGGTGGCCGACGAGCTCGCCCGCCTCGACCCGGTCCCGCGGCGGGTGATGAGCCTCGCCTTCTACGACGACCTGACCCACACCGAGATCGCCGAGCGGACCGGGCTTCCGCTCGGCACCGTCAAGAGCCACATCCGCCGCAGTCTCGACAGACTCCGCTCCCGATTGGAGGTGAGCAGCCCATGACGCATCTCGATCCCGACGAGCTCGCCCTCCTCGCCCTCGGCGAGGACTCCTCCGCCGACGCCGCCGCCCACCTCGAGGCGTGCCCCGAGTGCGCCCAGCAGCTGGTCGAGCTCGGCCACGCCGCCGGTCTCGGCCGGCAGAGCCGCTCGCTGACCCTCGAGGCGCCGCCGGCGGAGGTCTGGGATCGGATCCGCGGCGAGCTCGCGCTGGGGACCGCGGATGCGCCGATCGCCCCGGTCACCGCGCTCCCGGTGGGTCGCCACACGCCCTCGCATCGCCGACCGCGCGCTCGTCGACTGCTCCCCGCGGCGCTCGCCGCCCTCGCGGCCCTGGCGATCGGCGTCGTCGGCGGCTTCTGGCTGCAGGCCTCGCGGAGCACCGACGCGGTCGTCGTCGCGCGCGCCGACCTCGCGGCCTTCCCCGATTGGCAGGGGGCGAGCGGCAGCGCCGAGCTCGAGGACGCCGACGGCGAGCGGCAGCTGGTCGTGCACCTCGACGCGGCCGGCGCGGCCGACTCCTACCGCGAGGTCTGGCTGATCGCCGCCGACGCCACCGGACTGGTGGGGCTCGGGGTGCTGGACGGCACGGACGGCCGCTTCACGATCCCCGCCGACCTCGACCTCGCCGAGTACTCGCTCGTCGACATCTCCGAGGAGCCCGACGACGGCGACCCGCAGCACTCGGGCGACTCGATCGTCCGCGGGCCCCTTCTCGAGGGCTGAGCGCCCGCCGGGCCGGACCGGCCGAGGCGTCAGACCGCTCCGGTCCGCTCCGCCAGCAGCGCGGTGAGGGCCTGCACGGCCGCGGAGGGACGCTGCGCACTGCAGACCGAGACCTCCCAGACCAGTCCGGGCCAGTCGAGCTCGATCGCGGTCACCCCCTCCAGCGGCGCGATGCCCGATCGGGGGACCACCGCGGGTCCCAGACCGGCCTGCACGAAGAGCGGGATCGCGGGCAGGTCGGCGACCTCGGTCGCGACCCGTCGCGTCGCTCCCGCCGCGCGGAAGACCCGGTCCACGCTGACGCGGTTGCCGAAGCCGGACGGGGTGTCGATGAACGCCGCGCCCTCCAGGTCCGCGGGGGAGGGCCGCACCAGCCCCGCCAGCGGGTCCGCGCTGTCGACCAGCAGCACGTAGCGGTCGCGGACGACGGTCGTCACGGCGAGATCGTCCAGCTCGGCGACCGGCAGCGCGAGCAGCGCCACATCGAGACGGCCACGGCGCAGGTCCTCCGCCAGCCCGGTCGATCCGCTCGGCGAGGTGCGCAGGAGCAGGTCCACCAGCGGATGCCGGCGCCGGAACGCGCCGAGGACACCCGGCAGGTCGAGGATGTCGAGCGCCGAGAAGGTGCCGACCCGGACCCGGCCGCGGAGCCCCGCCGCGTCCTCCGCCGCGAGCGAGCGCATCCGGTCGACGCTGTCGATCGCCGCGCGGGCCGAGGGCAGCAGTGCTTCGCCGACGGCCGTCAGCGCCACGCGCCGCGTGGAGCGGGTGAACAGCGGCGCCCCCAGGTCCTGCTCGAGCGCGCGGATCGTCGCCGACAGCGTGGACTGCACCACGTAGAGACGCGCCGCCGCGCGGGTGAAGCTGAGCTCCTCCGCGACAGCGACGAAGGCGGCGAGCTGACGATCGTCCATCCGTGAATCATGCAGGATCGTCGATCAATGCGTCCACGATCCTCCGTTGGACGTGGACGATCGGGAGGAGCAGTCTGGGCGCATGCCGACCACCGGAACCCCCGCCGAGCGCACGACCGCCCGCACCGCCTCCTCCGCCTCACGCCGCCCCGAGCTCGGGCACCACCTCGCCTTCTGGGTGATCGCGGTCGCCTTCCTCTCCGTGATGGCCTTCTCGACGGTGCCGACTCCGCTCTACGCGATCTACCAGCAGCGCGACGGCTTCCCCGCCTTCGTCGTGACGGTGATCTTCGCGGCCTACGCCGTCGGAGTGGTGGCCAGCCTCTTCCTCGCCGGTCACGTCAGCGACTGGCTCGGCCGGCGCCGCATCGTGCTCGCCGCGATCCTCGTCGAGGTGCTGGCGAGCATCGTCTTCCTGCTCTGGCCGGACGTGCCGGGTCTGATCGTCGCCCGTCTGCTGACCGGCATCGGCGTCGGCGCGCTCACCGCGACCGCGACCGCCCACCTCTCCGAGCTCCGCGCGATCGCCCGGCCGGAGGAGGGACCCGGTGCCTCGCGCGCCGTCTCGACCCTCGTCAACGTCGGCGGCCTCGCCCTCGGCCCGCTGATCGGCGGCGTTCTCGCGGTGACCGTCGACCGCCCCCTCGTCGTGCCCTACGAGGTCTTCCTGGTGCTGCTCGTCGTGCTCGGCATCGCGGTCGCCCTCGTCCCCGAGACCGTCGAGCGCCGCGAGGAGCTGCCCGCCTACCGGCCGCAGCGGCTCGCCGTGCCCGCGGCCTCGCGCGGCACCTTCCTCTCGGCCGCCGTCGGCGCGTTCGCCGGCTTCGCCGTCTTCGGCCTCTTCACCTCGCTCGCGCCGACCTTCCTGGCCGGCCGCTTCGGCGAGACCTCGCACCTGCTGGCGGGCGTCGTCTCGTTCGGCGTCTTCGCGGCCGGCGCCGTCGCCCAGCTGACCGCCGCGCGGCTGCCCGTCCGCCGCGCGCTGCTCCTCTCCGCCGCGGCCCTCACCGTCGGGCTCGTGCTCGTCGCCTGGGGCGCGGTCGCCGTGGTGCTGCCCGCCTTCATCGGCGGCGGCGTGATCGCCGGGGCCGGCGTCGGCCTGATCTTCCGCCTGGCGCTCGGGGTCGCCGGCTCGCTCGCCTCGGACGAGACCCGCGGCGAGGTCCTCGCCGGGATGTTCCTCGCCTCCTACGTCGGTCTCGCGGTCCCGGTCCTCCTGATCGGCGCGGCGCTCGCCGTCCTCCCCGCGGTCCCGGTGCTGGTCGGCTTCGTGGCGATCGTGCTCGCGCTCGTACTGGTGGCGATCGCGCGGATGCTGCGCTCGGCCGTCTGAGGACGCCCGCCGCGGGAGGCGGGCGCGGCCCGCGACAGAGGCGGTCCCGGCGCTCCATGATGGAGGCATGAAGCTCTTCTCGTTCGGCCGCTCCGACTCCGACCCCCTGCCCGCCGGCGACCGCGGCTCGGGCAAGCTCGACGACTACGACTACGAGCTGCGGCCCAAGTCCAAGCGCGGCGACACCCTCCTCGGCATCGCCGACTCCCTGCCGCACCAGGACGAGCTGGCCCGCGTGCACGCCCTCGGCGAGGAGGAGATCACGGCGGTCATCCCGCGCCGCACGATCGAGGAGGAGCGCACCGACGCCCCGATGCCGGTCCGGCTCTTCGCGAACCACCGGCCGACCGACCTCGTCGGCTACGTCCCCCGCGGGCTCGAGAACGTCGTCGAGGCCGCGCTCGCCCGGCTCACCGAGGCGGGCAAGCAGCCGCGGATCCCCGCCCGGATCGTGAAGGGCAAGGGCGGCCTGCGGGTCCAGCTGCTGATGCACGAGACCCGTGGCTGACGACCGGGGGCCGCAGGGATCGTCGTCCCCGGCGGAGTTCTGGGGCAGCCCCGCCCCCGCCGGTCCGCCGCCCGGCTGGTATCCGGACCCGGGCATGCCCGGCACGCAGCGCTACTGGGACGGCCGGGCCTGGACCGGCCACCTCGCACCGCTCGCGCCCGCGGCACCCGCCGTCGGCAACGCGGCCGCGACCGCGTCTCTCGTCCTCGGGATCCTCGGGCTGCTCCTCACGCCGATCCCGCTGTTCATCGGCCTGCTGCTCGGCGGCCCGCTCGACGTGCTCGCCGTCGTCTTCGGAGTCGTCGGCCTCGTCAAGGGCGGCGCGCGCCGGGGCGCGGGCGTCACCCGCGCGGTGGTCGGACTCGTCCTCGGGGCGCTGATGCTCGCGGCGATCACCGTCGGCGCCGGCACGATCTGGTAGCCGTGCGGCGGTGCTCCCGGGCCGGAGCCGCGCGGCGGATCCGCGGTTCCTGGTCGATCGGGGCCCGCACTGATAGCATGAACCGGTTCCGAATCCGGAAGCGACCGCCGGTCGCCGTCGGGTTCGAACCACGGAGCAGGCCGGCAGGAAGCTGGTCCTCGGTGGTGGAGTCCCGGTTCGCGACATCACGCGCTGCTGCAGCGCAGTGGACGATGTCGGGCAGACCCGGAGCCCTTCTACTGGTGGCCAGCACGAACGCCCTCCACACGACGGCACGGCGCGAAGCCCTGCCGTGGGATCGCGTGCGATTCCTGACCGTCATGCCGCTCCGACGAACGCCGGCGCCCAGAGGGGTGCCGCTGCAGACGTTAAGGAGACAGACCTCTTGGAAGGTCCTGAAATCACATTCGCCGAAGCCGTTCTCGACAACGGCTCGTACGGCACCCGCACCGTCCGCTTCGAGACCGGCCGCCTCGCGCAGCAGGCTCAGGGCGCGGTCGCCGCGTACCTCGACGAGGACACCATGCTCCTCTCCGCCACCTCGGCGTCGAAGAACCCGAAGGACAACTTCGACTTCTTCCCGCTGACCGTCGACGTCGAGGAGCGCTCCTACGCCGCCGGCAAGATCCCCGGCTCGTTCTTCCGCCGCGAGGGCCGCCCCTCCACCGAGGCGATCCTGGTCTGCCGTCTGATCGACCGGCCGCTGCGCCCCTCGTTCGTCGAGGGCCTGCGCAACGAGGTCCAGATCGTCATCACGGTCCTCAGCATCGCCCCGGACGAGTTCTACGACGCCCTCGCGATCAACGCCGCGAGCGCCTCGACCCAGATCTCCGGCCTGCCCTTCTCGGGCCCGGTCGCCGGTGTGCGCCTCGCGCTCATGTCCGACGGCTCCGGCAACGACCAGTGGGTCGCCTTCCCCAAGGCCTCGCAGCTCGAGAACGCCGTCTTCGACCTCACCGTCGCGGGCCGCGTCGTCACCAACGAGGACGGCTCCTCGGACGTCGCCATCATGATGGTCGAGGCCGAGGCCACCGACGTCTCGTGGAACCTCATCAAGGCGGGCGCCACCAAGCCCGACGAGGCCGTCGTCGCCCAGGGCCTCGAGGCCGCCAAGCCCTTCCTCCGCGCGCTCGTCGAGGCGCAGTCGAAGCTGGCCGCCGAGACCGCGAAGCCGGTCAAGGACTACCCGGTCTTCCTGCCCTACGCGCAGGAGACCTACGACAACGTCGCCGAGCTCAGCTACGACGAGCTCGTCCGCGTCTACCAGATCGCCGACAAGGTCGAGCGTCAGGACGCCGACGACGCCCTCAAGGCGAAGGTCAAGGAGCAGATCGCCGAGCGCATCGCCTCCGGCCGCCTCTCCGCCGAGGCCTACGCGCAGGTCGGCGCCGCGTACAAGTCCGTCACGAAGGTGGTCGTCCGCGGCCGCATCCTCCGCGACGGCGTCCGCATCGACGGCCGCGGCCTGGCCGACATCCGTCCGCTCGACGCCGAGGTGCAGGTCATCCCGCGCGTCCACGGCTCGGCGATCTTCCAGCGCGGCGAGACCCAGATCCTGGGCGTCACCACGCTGAACATGCTCAAGATGGAGCAGCAGATCGACTCGCTGTCGCCCGTCACGAAGAAGCGCTACCTGCACCACTACAACTTCCCGCCCTACTCGACCGGTGAGACCGGCCGCGTCGGGTCGCCGAAGCGTCGCGAGATCGGGCACGGCTTCCTCGCCGAGCGCGCCCTCGTGCCGGTGCTGCCGAGCCGCGAGGAGTTCCCCTACGCGATCCGCCAGGTGTCCGAGGCGCTCAGCTCCAACGGCTCCACCTCGATGGGCTCCGTCTGCGCGTCGACCCTGTCGCTCCTCAACGCCGGTGTGCCGCTGCGCGCCCCGGTCGCGGGCATCGCGATGGGCCTCGTCTCCGACGTGGTCGACGGTCACACCCGCTACGCGGCGCTGACCGACATCCTGGGCGCCGAGGACGCGCTCGGCGACATGGACTTCAAGGTCGCCGGCACCTCCGAGTACGTCACGGCCATCCAGCTCGACACGAAGCTCGACGGCATCCCGTCGTCGGTCCTCGACGCCGCGCTCAAGCAGGCCAAGGACGCCCGCACCACGATCCTCGCGGTGCTCACGGCGGCCATCGACCAGCCCGACGAGATGGCCCCGACCGCGCCCCGCGTGATCTCGGTCCAGATCCCCGTCGACAAGATCGGCGAGCTGATCGGCCCCAAGGGCAAGACGATCAACGCGATCCAGGACGAGACCGGCGCCGACATCTCCATCGAGGAGGACGGCACCGTCTACATCGGCGCCGTCGACGGACCGTCGGCCGAGGCCGCTCGCGCCCAGGTCAACGCCATCGCGAACCCGACCAACCCCGAGGTCGGCGAGCAGTTCCTCGGAACCGTCGTCAAGATCGCGACCTTCGGTGCGTTCGTCTCGCTCCTGCCCGGCAAGGACGGCCTGCTGCACATCAGCGAGGTCCGCAAGCTCGCCGGTGGCAAGCGCGTCGAGAACGTCGAGGACGTCCTCGGAGTCGGCCAGAAGCTGCTCGTCTCGATCACCAAGATCGACGACCGCGGCAAGCTGTCCCTCGCGCCCGTCGTGGCCGAGGACGCCGAGGCGCCCGTCGAGGTCCCCGCCGAGAGCTGATCCCTCCCGCACGACGACGCCCGTCCCACTCCGGTGGGGCGGGCGTCCGTCGTTTCCCGGGTGATGGCCGTCCCACTCGTGCGGGGCGGGCGTCCGTCGTTCCCGGGGTGCGACCGCACCTCGGGGGCCGGCCGCCTGTCGTCCGTGGGGTACGGTGGCGGGACCGTGCCGTCGCACCGCCCCGACCGGAGGACCCCGTGACCGACTCGACGCCCCCGGCCCTCGCGCCGGAGACGCCCCTTCCGCCCCGCCTCCTCGGAGCCACCGGTCTGCCCGTGCACCCGGTCGCCCTCGACGGCTCCGTCTTCGGCTGGGCCGCGAGCATCGACGAGACCACCGAGGTCCTCGACGCCTTCGCCGAGCTCGGCGGGACGCTGATCTCGACCGCCGACCACTACGCCACCGGGCGCAGCGAGTACATGATCGGCCGCTGGCTCGAGCAGTCCACTCGGCGCGACGAGCTGCTCGTCGCCACCAAGGTCGGCCGCCACCCCGACGCCCCGGGCCTCGCGGCCGAGGACGTGCGGGTCGCGATCGAGGGCTGCCTCGAGCGGCTCGGCACCCGGATCGACCTGCTCTCCTTCGACAGCGAGGACCCGGAGGTCCCGATCGCCGAGAGCCTCGCCGCCGTCGCCCCGTTCATCGAGAACGGCTCGGTCGGCGCCCTCGGCGCGGCGCACTTCAGCGGCGCCGCCCTCGCCGAGGCGGAGGCGGCGGCTCGCGACCTGGGCCTGCCCGCCTTCACCGCGGTGATCGCGGAGTACAACCTGATGGAGCGCAAGCACTACGAGGCGGACGTCGCCCCCGAGGTGCTCCGCCAGGGTCTCGGCACCCTCGCCCGCCTGCCGCTCGCGAGCGGCTACCTGACGGGCCGGCTGCGCCACCGCTCCGACGAGCCGGAGTCGGTCATGTTCGAGGCCGCGCTCGACTACGTCGGCCGGCACGGCAACAAGGTGCTCGCGGCGCTCGACGAGGTCGCGGAGGCGCACGGCAGCAACCCCGGCACCGCCGCGCTCGCCTGGGTGCTCGCGCACCAGGAGGTCTCGGCCGTGATCGTGCGCGCCCGCGGCGCCGAGGAGCTGGCGTCGATCTTCGGCGCGGCGACGCTGCCGATCACCCGGAGCGAGATCGCCCAGCTCGACCGCGCCTCCGCCTGAGCGGCGCCCCCACGGGTCGGCCGGCAGCACAGGCCGGCCCGGCAGCGCCCCGTCGGAGCAGGGGCGCTGCCGGGCCGGCGGTCAGCGACGCAGGATGCGCGCCTCCCACGGCCCGAGCGTCGACCCCGACGCGCCCGCGACGTTGCCCAGCACCGTCTCGGCCCCGGCCCACTCCTGGAGCAGCGCGACCTCGAGCGGCTCACCGGAGACGTTGCCGACCACGAGCAGCTCGCTCGCCCCGGTGCGGGTGAACGCGAAGAGCGTCGGATGCCCTGCCTCGAGCAGCGCGAACCGGCCCAGCTGCACCGTCTCGTCCTCGTGCCGCAGCGCGATCAGCGCGCGGTAGTACTCGAAGACCGAGCGCTCCGCCGCGCGGTCGGCCGCCACGTTCACCTCGACGTGGTTCGGGTTGACCGGGATCCACGGCTCGCCCGTGGTGAAGCCGGCCTGCGGTCCGCCGTCCCACTGCACCGGCGTCCGCGCGTTGTCGCGGCTCTGCGCGCGCAGCCCCGCGAGCACCTGCTCCGGGTCCTCGCCGCGCTCCTCGACCGCCTCGGCGTAGTAGTTCAGCGACTCGACGTCGCGGAAGTCCTCGATGCCGGCGAACGGCACGTTGGTCATGCCGATCTCGTCGCCCTGGTAGATGTACGGCGTGCCGCGCTGCAGGTGCAGGAGCGTCGCCCAGAGCGTGGCCGACTCGTAGCGCCAGGTGGCGTCGTCGCCGAAGCGGGACACCAGCCGGGGCTGGTCGTGGTTGCCGAGGTAGAGGCTGTTCCAGCCGCGCTCGGCCAGCCCGTCCTGCCAGCGGGCGAGATTCGCCTTGAGGGCGACGAGATCGAGTGGGACCGGGTGGAACTTGTCGACGCCGTGGTCGATCCCGACGTGCTCGAACTGGAAGACCATGTCGAGCTCGCGCCGCTCCGGGTCGGTGACGAGCACCGCCTCCTCGAGCGTGACGCCCGGCATCTCGCCGACCGTCATCAGCGCGGCGTCGCGCCCGGCGAACACCGCCTCGTTCATCTCGCGGAGGTACTCGTGCAGCCGGGGGCCCACCCCGCCGACGATCCCGGAGCCGCCGCCCGGCCCGTCGATCTCCTCGACGTTCTTCGAGACCAGGTTGATGACGTCCATCCGGAAGCCGTCGACCCCGCGGTCGAGCCACCAGTTCATCATCGCGTGCACCGCGTGCCGGACCTCCGGGTTCTCCCAGTTGAGGTCGGGCTGCTGCACCGCGAAGAGGTGCAGGAAGTACTCGTCGGTCGCCGGATCGAGGGTCCAGGCCGGGCCGGAGAAGTAGGAGCGCCAGCCGTTGGGCTCGGCGACGTCGAGGCTCGCGGCGGCGGTGGCCTCGAGCTCGGCGTCCGGCGCGAGCGGCGCCTCCCGAGGCGCGTTCTCGCGCCCCTGCCGCCACCAGTACCAGTCGCGCTTCGCGTCCTCCTGTGACGAGCGCGACTGCACGAACCAGGCGTGCTCGTCGCTGGTGTGGTTCACCACGAGGTCCATCACCAGCTTGATGCCGCGCTCGTGCGCCTCGGCGAGGAGCAGGTCGAACTCCTCGAGCGAGCCGAACAGCGGGTCGATGTCCTGGTAGTCCGAGATGTCGTAGCCGTTGTCGTGCTGCGGCGACGGGTAGACCGGCGACAGCCAGACGACGTCCACGCCGAGGTCGGCGAGGTGATCGAGATGCGCGCGGATGCCGCCGAGGTCGCCGAACCCGTCGCCGTTCGAGTCGGCGAACGAGCGGGGGTAGATCTGGTAGACGACCGCGCTCGTCCACCAGGGCGTCGCGGGGGTCGGGGTGAGGGGCTCCATGGCCCGAATCTAGCCGCCACCACCGACGCCGGCGGGGTCGCCGCACCGTCGCCGGCCGCCCTCGCGAGACCGCCGGAGGACACCGTGTAACGATCGGGTTAAGCGTTCCCGGGCGCCCCGCGAGGCGCCCGCCGCGCTCGGATACCCTCGGTCTCGGCGGACCCGACCGCCGCGGGGGAGTGGACGAGTGGCGAGGGTGAAGGCCGGCTCCGGCGCTCGGACGATGCGCGGCACCGCGGCGCATCCGCCCCTCGCGGACAGCGGGCCCGTCGTGGCCCCCGCCGCCCTCCGGCGCTCTCTCGGCGACACGGCCGAGGCCCTCTTCCCGCTCGTCCTCGACGCCGCAGCGCTCGCGCGGCGCGAGGTCGGCGGCCCCGAGCTGCTCGAGCGCTTCGCGGCCTGGGGCGGCGACGGCGTCGTCGTCGCGGACACGGTCGGAACCGCGACGGGGGAGGAGCGGCTCGGCGCCTGGCTCGCCGGCCACCGCGACCGCGATCGGTTCCGGCTGCTCGGCCGCTTCGGCGGCTCCCCGTCCGCCGTCGCCTCCCCGCGCGCCCTGGTGACCCGGGTGGAGGAGACACTGCGACGCCTCGGAGTCGAGCGACTCGACGTCCTCGCAGTCCGCCCCGACGGCGCCGGTCGCCTCGACCAGCTGCTCAGCGCCGTCGAGGTCCTGCTCGCCCGCGGTCTCGTCGGCACCGCCGTCGCCTCGGGGTTCGCCGCCGAGGAGCTCTTCGAGGCGCGCGTGCTCGCCGGCCACGGTCACCCGCGGTTCGCCGGCGTCGAGCTGCCCTACAGCCTGCTCGACAGCACCCGGGCGGACGGCGACCTCGGTCTGGTCGCGGCCGGCCAGGGTCTCTCGCTGCTCTGCACGGCGCCGCTCGCGCACGGCTTCCTCGACGGCGTCGAGCGCGGCCGCCGGCAGCTCGGCCGGCTCCCCGACGGCGTCCTCGCCGCCGCCCACGTCGGGCGGCGCGGGCGGCGCGTGCTGGTCGCCCTCGACGCCATCGGCGCCGAGCTCTCCGCCACCCCGGCCGCCGTCGCACTGGCCTGGCTGCTCTCCCGGCCGGGAGTGACCGCGGCTGCGGTCGCCCCGCGCTCTCCGGCCGACGTCGACGCCGTGGTGCGCGCCGTCTCGCTCGAGCTCGACGCCGGGCACCTGGCGGCCCTGGAGCGCGCCCGCCGCTGACGGGTCGCGCAGGGATCATCCGGTGCAGGTGGCCTAGGCTGTGCCGGATGAACCACGGTGTCGCACTCCCTCTCGAACAGCCGGAGACGACCATCGGGGCCGCCGGCGGCTCGCTCGTCCGCCGGACCGTCCTCTCGAGCGGTGTCCGCATCCTCAGCGAGGCGATGCCCGGGGCCCGCAGCGCGTCGATCGGCTTCTGGGTCGCAGCCGGCTCCCGCGACGAGGCGCCCGCCCTGCCCGCGGCCGACGGCCGTCCCGCCGTGCCCTCCAACTTCGGCTCCACGCACTTCCTCGAGCACCTGCTCTTCAAGGGCACGGGCACCCGGTCGGCGCTCGACATCGCGGTCGCCTTCGACTCGGTCGGCGGCGAGCACAACGCGCTGACCGCCAAGGAGTACACCTGCTACTACGCCAAGGTGCAGGACCGCGATCTGCCGATGGCGGTCGAGGTCATCGGCGACATGGTCACGTCGAGCCTGCTCGACCCGGCCGAGTTCGAGACCGAGCGGGGCGTCATCCTCGAGGAGCTCGCGATGGCCGACGACGACCCGGCCGACGTCGCCAGCGAGCGGCTCTTCGAGGCCGTCTTCGGCGAGCATCCGCTCGGGCGCCCGATCGGCGGCACCCCCGCGATCATCGGCGAGGCCACCCGCGACGCCGTCTGGGCGCACTACCGCGCCGCCTACCGCCCGCGCGACCTCGTCGTCACGGTCGCGGGAGCGGTCGACCACGAGGTGCTGGTCGCCCAGCTGGAGCGCGTCCTCGCCGCCGACGGCTGGGACCTCAGCACGCCGGCCGCACCGGTCGAGCGGCGGGTCGGCGGCTCGGCCGTCTTCACCCGCGGCACCCCCCTCTCGATCGTGCACCGCCCGACCGAGCAGGCGAACCTGCTGATCGGCTTCCCCGGCCTGGCCGCCGCGGACGACCGGCGGATGACGATGGGCGTGCTGAACTCGATCCTCGGCGGCGGCATGTCCTCGCGTCTCTTCCAGGAGGTGCGCGAGAAGCGCGGCCTCGCCTACTCCGTCTACTCGTTCGCCCCGTCCTACTCCGATGCGGGCCTCTTCGGCCTCTACGCGGCCTGCACGCCGTCGAAGGCGGGCACCGTCGCCGAGCTGCTGCTGGCCGAGTTCACCCGGCTGGCGGAGCACGGCGTCACCGCCGAGGAGCTCGCCCGCGCCCGCGGCCAGCTCTCCGGCGCGGCAGCGCTCGCCCTGGAGGACTCGGACACCCGGATGTCGCGGCTCGGCCGCTCCGAGCTGACCTTCGGCGAGTTCGTCGACCTCGACGAGAGCCTGCGCCGACTCGCCCTCGTCGGCGCGGAGGACGTTCAGGCAGTCGCGGCAGACTTGGCCCGGGGGCCGTCGTCGATCTCGGCCGTCGGAGCGGTCGACGAGTCGACCTTCGCCGGCATCGCCGAGATCGAGACCACTCCCGCGGCCTGACCCGCTCCGAGAACACCCGCTGACCGCGCACCGTCGCGCCGCACCAGGGAGGACCTCCGTGTCCCACTACATCTACCTCGTCCGCCACGGCGAGCAGCAGGACGCCGAGCACGGCATGCCCGACGGGCCGCTGTCGGCCCGCGGCGAGCGCCAGGCCCGGCTCATCGCCGAGCGGCTCGGCGGCGTCCCTTTCACCGGGGCGTGGCACTCGCCGCTGCGCCGGGCGGAGGAGACCGCCGCACGCTTCCAGGCGGTCCTGCCCGGGCTGTCGATCGAGCCGTCCTCGCTGCTGTTCGACTGCATCCCCTCCGGCCCGACCCCGGACATGCCGCGCGCCTTCGAGCCCTTCTTCGGCAGCGTCACCCCGGCTGAGATCGACGCCGGGCACGCGCAGATGCAGGACGCCGTGGCCGAGTTCCTCGCCCCGTCCCGCGAGGACCGCCACGACCTGCTCATCACGCACAACTTCGTCATCGGCTGGTTCGTCCGGCACGTGTTCGACGCCCCGGACTGGCGCTGGCTCGGCGTGAACCAGGCGAACTGCGGCCTGACGATCATCCGCGTCCGCTCCCGCAAGCCCCCGGTCCTCGTCGTCCACAACGACCTCGCCCACCTCCCGGTCGAGCTGCGCACCGGCCTCCCCGAGGCCCAGTCCTACTGACATCGCCTGCATGCTGATCGAGTAGCCCGCGCAGCGGGCGCATCGAGATCCCGCTCCGCCCGCAGTCCCACCCCACCCGCGGTCGTTAGGCTGGCACGGTGACCACCTCCGTCGCCGTCGTCGGTGCAACCGGCAAACTCGGCTCCCTCACCTGCTCGCTCCTCGAGGCCTCGGAGGAGTTCGACCTCGTCGCCCGGCTCGGCTCGCGCAGCGACCCGCGCGAGATGCTCGCGGCGGACGTCGTCGTGGACATGACGCTCCCCGCCGTCAGCCAGCAGATCGTCGACCTCGCCGTCGCGAACGGCAGGAAGGTGCTCGTCGGCACCTCCGGCTGGACCGGCGACCGCATCGCGGCGCTCCGCCGCAGCGTCGACGCGCAGCCCGGCGCCGGCGTCGTGATCATCCCCAACTTCTCGCTCGGCTCCGTGCTCGCGACCGCGCTGTCCACCGTCGCGGCGCGCTTCTTCGACGCGGTCGAGATCGTCGAGACCCACGGCGCCCGCAAGGTCGACTCGCCCTCCGGCACCGCCGTGCGGACCGCCGAGCTCCTGCTCCGCGCCCGCGCCGAGCTCGGCCCGGTCCAGGCGCCGCACACCGACCAGCGCGCCCGCGGCCAGCAGGTGGCGAGCATCCCGGTGCACAGCCTGCGCCTGCCCGGGGTCGAGGCACGCCAGGAGGTGGTCTTCGGCGGCACCGGCGAGACGGTCACGATCCGCCACGACACCACGTCCTCCGCGTCCTACGAGGCCGGCATCCTCCGCGCCCTCGACGCCGTCCGCAGCACCACCGGCGTGGTCGTCGGCCTCGACGCGCTGATCGACCTCCGCGCCGCCTTCGACGCCGCACCCCTGGCCGAGCAGGTCCGCGACGAGCCGGCGATCAGCGACGACCCGCCCTCCGGCCAGGCCGCGGCCGCCACGAGCGCCCCGTGACGACCCGCATCGGCGTCGGCCTGATGGCCGTCCTCCTCGCGCTCTACCTCTTCGTCTGCCTGCAGTACTCGTACGTCGCCTTCGCCGCCGGGACGGTGCCGGGCATCGTGATGGGCGTCGGCCTGCTCGTCCTCGGCGGGGTCGGCGTCTGGGGTCTCGTACGCGAGATCTCCTTCGGCGTCCGCGCCGAGAAGCTGGCCCGGCGCCTCGAGTCCGAGGACGCCCTGCCCTCCGAGGTCCTCGAATCCAGCGCGACCGGCCGACTCGACCGGACCGAGGCCGACGCGCTCTTCCCGCGCTACGCGGCCGACGTCGACGAGGACCCCGGCAGCTGGCGCGCCTGGTACCGGCTCGGCCTCGCCTACGACGCGAGCGGCGACCGCAAGCGCGCCCGCGGGGCGATCCGCCGCTCGATCGCCCTGGAGCGCGAGCGGCCCGCCTGATCGGCGGCGCTCAGTCCGCCAGCACCGCCTGCAGCGCCTCGGCCACCGTGCGGTGCCGGAAGACGAAGCCGTCGTCGAGCAGCCGCTGCGGCACCAGCCGCTGGCTCGAGAGCAGCAGCTCGTGCCCCGCGTCGCGCAGTGCGAGCTCGATGATCTTCTCCGGCACCGGCAGCTTGAACGGCCGGTGCAGGAGCTCGGCCAGGGTGCTCATGACCTCGTTCGCCGTCGCCGCTTCGGGTCCGGCGAGGTTGACCGGTCCGGACAGCGACGAGGTCAGCAGGTGCCGGATCGCGGCGGCCTCGTCGTAGTGGCTGATCCACGGCCAGTACTGCTGTCCGCCGCCCAACGGGCCGCTCAGTCCCAGCTTCGTCAGCGGCAGCAGCGGCTTCAGGGCGCCGCCGTTCCCGAGCACGAGCCCGGTGCGCACCGTCACGACGCGCGCGGTCTCGGGAGCGAGCAGCGCCGCCTGCTCCCAGCGCTCGACGACGTCGGCGAGGAAGCCCTCGCCGCGGGGGGACTCCTCGGTCAGCTCCTCGCCCGGCCGGTCGCCGTAGTAGCCGACGGCCGAGGCGTTGAGCAGGATCGACGGGGGAGTGGACGCCATCCGCATCGCATCGGTGATGGTCTGCGTGGCCTGCACCCGCGAATCGAGGATCTCGCGCTTGTACGAGGAGGTCCACGGGAGGCGGCTGATCGAGGCGCCCGAGAGGTTGACCACGGCGTCGACCCGGTCGAGCACGCTGAAGTCGAGCATGTGCGAGGCGGGCGCCCAGTGGAACTCGTCCGGGCTGGTCGGGGCGTGGCGGACAAGGCGGAAGATCTCGTGCCCGTCCGAGCGGAGCTGGCGCACCAGCTCCGAGCCGATCATGCCGCTCGCCCCGGAGATCAGGACCCGCAGCCGCTTCGGAGCCGCGGACTCCTCCTGTGCGCGGGTCGCCGTGTCCGGCGCCTCGCCGGGCGGCACAGCCGGCCGCGGTGCCGCCGTGCGGGTGGAGCGCCGGGGGGAGTCGCCGGCGCCGCCGGTCCCGTCCTGGTCCGAGTGCCGTGCGGTCGATTCGCTCATGGTGCCTCCCGAGGCCCGTCGCGGGCCGCCCGCGAAGCGGGATTCAGCCTAGGGCCTCAGGCCCGGGAGCCGGCCGTGCGGCCGAGGACCCCGGCACGCACCAGGAGCAGGTAGAGCTCGCAGCCCAGGCAGAGGCCGAACGCCGCGTTGAGGAAGGCGGCGAGGAAGGCGATCGCGGCGGCGACGGGGACCGCACCCGGCACTCCGGCGAGGTGCAGGACGACTCCCGCGGCGGTGACGAGCAGCCCGACCAGCTGGGCGAAGCGCGGCGGGCGGGCGTCCTCCCACTCCGTCGGCGGGGCGAGGCGGGGCCGGAGGAGGCGGCGGAAGACGACCGCCCAGGGCCCCGAGCCGACACCGCGGGAGGCCGACCAGGCGAACAGCGCCGCGAGGACCGCCAGCAGCAGGAAGCCGGGCTGGACGAGCCGGGCGACGGAGTCCGCCGGCACCGGCGCCGCGAGTCCGAGCCCCACGGTCGCGAGTAGCAGCACGGCGGTGACGGAGGCGGCGAAGCGCGGTCCACGCGGATCGACGGAGCCGGCGGGCGGGGCGGTGGTCATGCTGTCTCCAGTCGGTCGAGCTCGGCGAGGACGACGGCGCGGGCCGGAGCGCCGGCGATGCGGCTGCGGGCCACGCCGTCGGCGTCGAGCACGAGCAGGGTCGGGGTCTGCAGGATGCGGAAGCGGTCGGCCAGGTCCGCCCGGCGGGTCAGGTCGACGTCGAGGTGCACGACGCCGTCGCGACCGGCGGACACGTCGGCGAGCATCCGGTGCACCGCCGGGCAGCGGGCGCAGTACTCGGTGGAGAACTGCACGATCGTCGCTCGCGGGCCGAGGACCGCGCCGTCGACCAGCGCGGCCGGATCGATCCGCTCGGCGGAGGCGGCGGGCCGGGCGCGGACACGCCCGGCCGCGCGCCGCCGGAGCAGCCCGAGGGCGGTTCCGAGCGCGACGAGGCCCAGCAGGGCGGCCGCGATCTGGAGAGGGTTCACGCGATCACGGTAGGCGCCGGCCGCCCTGCACGCCCGTTCATTGCGCTCTGCGTCGACGGACCGTGCTCTATCGTCGAAGCCGTGACCGACCAGAGCGCCTCCGACAGCACCCCGATCTTCCGCTCCGATGTGGTCGTCGAGCTCGTCCGCTCCAGTGCCCACGACTCCGACGTGCTCTTCGCCGCCCGCGTCTCGACGCAGGGCGAGAAGACCCTCGCCGGCGCCCTCGACGAGGAGTCGGCCGACAGCGAGCTGCAGGGCAAGCGCGACCGCGGCCTGATCAACTACCTGATGCGCGACCGCCACGGCTCGCCCTTCGAGCACAACTCGATGACCTTCTACGTGCAGGCGCCGATCTTCGTCTTCCGCGAGTTCATGCGGCACCGCATCGCCTCCTACAACGAGGAGTCGGGCCGCTACCGCGAGCTCCGCCCCGTCTTCTACGTGCCCGGCCCCCAGCGCAACCTCGTCCAGGTCGGCAAGCCCGGCGCCTACTCCTTCGAGCCCGGCACCCCCGAGCAGACGGAGCTCGTGGTCGCCGAGACGCGCCGCGCCAGCACCCAGGCCTTCGAGGCGTACCAGCGGATGCTCGGCGAGGGCGTCGCCCGAGAGGTCGCCCGCATCGTTCTGCCGCTCAACATCTACTCCTCGATGTACGTGACGCTGAACGCCCGCTCGCTGATGAACTTCCTCTCCCTGCGCACCAAGCGCGAGGACTCGACGTTCCCCTCCTTCCCGCAGCGCGAGATCGAGATGGCGGCCGAGCAGATGGAGCAGCACTTCGAGCAGCTCATGCCCCTCACCGCCGCCGCCTTCACCGCGAACGGCCGCGTCGCCCCGTAGCAGCGCCCCTGCCCGCACTCCCCACGCCCGTCCGCTCTGCAGGCGCCTCTCCGTTGTGCAGGTGCCTGTCCGATCTGCAGGCGATCCGACGACGAAGCCGCCTCGAGCCGCGCGAGTAGGCCCGGGCGGGCCGGGATCGCCTGCACATCGCACCACTCCCCGCGAAAGCGTCCCCCTCCACAGGAGCCGTGGCGGCAAATTGTCCACCGATCGCAGTGTGCGCCGCCCGCGCGCCCTTCCTGCGCGGCCACGCTCTCCCTGTGCGCGCGTCCTCCGGCTCCGTCCTCCGCGCCGGAGGCCTGGTGAAGACCGAGCAGTTCCTCCGCGAGGGCTCCTCCGCACGCGAGCTCCGCGAGGCGGTGAAGACCGGAGCGCTCCTCCGTGTCCGGAAGGGCTGGTACGCCCTTCCCGGAGTCGACACCGGAATCGAGCGCGCCTTCCGCGTCGGCGGGGCCCTCGCCTGCGCGAACGCCGCCGTCGCGCACGGGCTCTGGGTCCCGCGCTTCCGCGGCCTGCACGTCGCCGTCGGTGCCCACACCTCACGACTCCGTGATCCGGACCGTCACGCCGTCCGGCTCTCCCATGACCCCGACGTCGTCGTCCACTGGTCGAAGGAGGCACCGCGACCCTCCGCGCTGGTCCAGGCGCTCGAGGACTGCGTCGTCGAGGCGGCGGCCTGCCAGGGCGCCGAGTTCGCCTTCGTCCTCCTGGAATCGGCGCTGCACCGGCGGCTCCTCGACTCCGCAGGCCGAGCGCGGATCCTGGCTCGGCTGCCGACGACGCTCCGGCGGCTCCTCCGCCGGGCCGGTTCGTCCTCCGAGAGCGGGCTGGAGTCGATGGTCGCCTTCCGGCTGCGAACTCTCGGGATCGCCTTCCGCCAGCAGGTGCGCATCGGCCGCCGGCGCATCGACTTCCTGCTCGGCGAGGTGCTCGCCCTCGAGGTGGACGGTGCTGCGTTCCACGATCCCGAGCACGACAACCGGCGCGATGTCGAGCTCGGCCTGCTCGGCTACCGCGTCCGCCACTACCGCACCTCCCTCGTCCTCGACGACTGGCCGCTCGTGGAGGCCGACATCCTCGCCGCCCTCTCCCGCGGGGATCACGTCCGCAGCTGACTCCGTCCGTCTGCGCACGGCGCGGATCCGTTCGATCTGCAGGTGTTCGGTTCCCCGCCGAGGTCTCCGGCGCGGTTGAAGACCCGTTCGGCTCGGCGACTCCTGCAGATCGAACGAGAGCCCGCAGACCCGGCCGGCACCCGCGGATCAGAACGCCACGAGCCCGTGGCCGCCGACCCGTTACCCTGGGCTCGTGTCAACTCCGGAGAATCCTTTCGGCCAGGTCCTGGTCGCCCTGGTCACCCCGTTCACCGCCGACGGCGAGGTCGACTGGCCCGGCGTCGAGAAGCACATCGACGACTGCATCGCGAAGGGCGCCGACGGCATCGTCGTCACCGGCACCACCGGCGAGACCAGCACCCTCACCGACCCGGAGAAGATCCGGCTCGTCGAGGTCGGCAAGTCCGTCGCCGCAGGTCGCGCGAAGATCATCACCGGGGGCGGCTCGAACGAGACCGCGCACGCGATGCAGCTCGCCCGGCAGAGCGAGAAGGCCGGCGCCGACGGCAACATGATCGTCACGCCGTACTACAACAAGCCCACCCAGGCCGGCATCCTCACGCACTTCCGGATGATCGCCGACGCGACCGACCTCCCGGTCATCCTCTACGACATCCCCGGCCGCACCGGCGTGCCCATCCGCTACGAGACGATCCTCCGCGCGGCCAAGCACCCCAACATCCTCGCCGTGAAGGACGCCAAGGGCGATCTCTCCGAGGTCAGCCGCGTCCTCAACCAGACCGACCTGATGTACTTCTGCGGCGACGACGCCAACGTCCTGCCCGAGCTGGCCATCGGCGCCACCGGCCTGATCGGCGTCACCGCCAACATAGCCGCCTCGCCCTACCGCACCATCGTCGACGCCGTGAACTCCGGTGACCTCAGGGCCGCCACCCTCGCGCACCAGCAGCTCGAGCCGCTCGTGCGCGCGGTGATGACGCACGTGCCCGGCACCGTCGCGGCGAAGTACATCCTGCACGGCCTTGGCCGCATCTCCTCGCCCCGCGTGCGCCTGCCGCTGGTCGGCCCCGAGGAGTCGGAGGCCGCCCTGATCGAGGACGAGCTCGGCCTCGTCCGCGACATCCCCGGTGTCGACTTCCGCAACTTCCGGCCCGACCGCAACGCCGCCGCGGGCGGCGCGCTGCCGAAGGTCGCCGGCACCACACGCTGACGCCGCACGAGCGGCACGGACGACTCCCGACCGAGGAAGAGGAGGGCGCATGCCCAGTCCCGTGATCACTCCTGCCGCGCTCGAGGCGGGCACGCTGCGGATCATCCCGCTCGGCGGCCTCGGCGAGATCGGCCGCAACATGACGGTCTTCGAGATCGACGGCAAGATCCTCGTGGTCGACTGCGGCGTGCTCTTCCCGGAGGAGAACCAGCCGGGCGTGGACCTGATCCTGCCCGACTTCACCCCGATCAAGGACCGCCTCGAGGACATCGTCGGCGTCGTGCTGACCCACGGCCACGAGGACCACATCGGTGCCGTCCCCTACCTCCTCAAGCTCAAGCGGGACATCCCGCTGATCGGCTCGACCCTGACGCTCGCGCTGGTCGAGGCGAAGCTGAAGGAGCACCGGATCAAGCCCTACACGCTGACGGTGAAGGAGGGCGACGTCGAGAACCTCGGGCCCTTCGAGCTCGAGTTCGTGGCGGTCAACCACTCCATCCCGGACGCGCTCGCCGTCGCGATCATCACCGACGCGGGCTCCGTGCTGCACACCGGCGACTTCAAGATGGACCAGCTCCCGCTCGACGGGCGCATCACCGATCTCCGCGCCTTCGCCCGCCTCGGCGAGGAGGGCATCGACCTGTTCATGGTCGACTCGACCAACGCCGACGTGCCCGGCTTCACGCCGAACGAGCGCGACATCGGCCCGGTCATCGAGAGCGTGATCGCGAAGGCGACCCGCCGGGTCATCGTGGCGAGCTTCTCCAGCCACGTGCACCGCGTGCAGCAGGTGCTCGACGCCGCGCACGCCAACGGCCGCCGCGTGGCGCTGCTCGGCCGCTCGATGGTGCGCAACATGGGCATCGCGGCCACCCTGGGGTACCTCAAGGTGCCGGAGGGCGTGCTGATCGACGTCAAGAAGGCCGGCGACATCCCCGAGGACGAGATCGTCTACATGTCCACCGGCTCCCAGGGCGAGCCGATGGCGGTGCTCAGCCGGATGGCGAACCTCGACCACCAGATCCAGCCCGGTGAGGGCGACACGGTCATCCTCGCGTCGAGCCTCATCCCCGGCAACGAGAACGCCGTCTACCGCGTGATCAACGGACTGACCAGGCTCGGCGCCACCGTCGTGCACAAGGGCAACGCGAAGGTGCACGTCTCGGGCCACGCCGCCGCCGGCGAGCTCATCTACTGCTACAACATCCTCAAGCCGCTCAACGTCCTGCCGGTGCACGGCGAGTACCGCCACCTCGTCGCGAACGCGAAGCTCGCGCAGGCCACCGGCATCGCGGAGGAGAACACGATCATCGCCGAGGACGGCACGGTGCTCGACCTCCGCGACGGCGTCGTGACCGTGGCCGGCCAGCTCGACCTCGGCTTCGTCTACGTCGACGGCTCGTCCGTCGGCGAGATCACCGACGCCGACCTCAAGGACCGCCGCATCCTCAGCGAGGAGGGCTTCATCTCGATCATCGTGGTCGTGGAGGCGGGCACCGGCCGGATCGTGGTCGGTCCCGAGATCCACGCCAAGGGCTTCGCGGAGGACGACAGCGTCTTCGACGACGTGAAGCCGCGCATCGCCAAGGCCCTCGAGGAGGCGGTGCAGAGCGGAGTCAGCGACCAGCACGCGCTCTCGCAGAGCATCCGCCGCGTCGTCGGCCGCTGGGTGAACACCACCTACCGCCGCCGCCCGATGATCGTCCCCCTGGTCATCGAGGCCTGACCCCCGGACGGAGTGCCCCCGACGCTCCGACCCGCTTCCGTACCGTCCGCCGCCCCAGGCACCCGTCCGCACCTCATGCCAGACCCGATCCCCCACGGAGACCGCGCATGGACCACTCGATTCGCCCCGCTCGCCGCGACGACGCCCCCTTCCTCGCCGACATGCTCGTCGACGCGGCGAACTGGAACTGGACGTCGGCCCGCACCCGCATCGACGTCCTCGAGGAGGAGTCGACCCGCCGCTACGTCGCCGGCTGGCCCCGCCCCGGCGATCTCGGCTCGGTCGCCGAGACCGTCGACGGCGAGCGGATCGGCGCCTGCTGGTTCCGGCTCTTCAGCGCCGCTGCACCCGGCCGCGGCTTCGTCGCCACGGGCGTGCCCGAGCTGACCCTCGGCGTGCGCCCGGTCTGGCGCGCGCAGGGCATCGGCCGCGGGCTGCTGAGGGCCGCCCTGGACCAGGCGCGCGCCGCCGGGTACGCGCGCATCTCGCTCAACGTGTCGACGGACAACTTCGCGCGCCGGCTCTACCGCAGCGAGGGCTTCAGCGCGGTGGCCGACCGCGGCGACGCGGAGACGATGGTCGCGACGCTGCGCTGAGCAGGCGCGGTGCGGCGCGGTGCGGGCCCCGCGCGGCCCCCGCCCTCCGGCGCGGGTCCGCGGCGATGACGGAGGCGGCGGGTACGGTGGCCCTATGGCGACGACTCCGAAGACGACCTCCCGCGCGAAGGCGAGCGCCCCCGCGCGCTCGAGCACTCCGCGCTCCGGCCGCGGCTCCGGGCGGGGATCGTCCGAGAAGAGCACGGTCGCGTTCAGCTCGACCCCGCGCACGAATCCGCTCGTCACCGTCTGGATGGCGCTGGCGCACCTGGCCGGCGGTGCCGCCCGCGCGCTCGGTCCGGAGCGCCTGGCGAAGGAGGAGCGCCGCGACGGCGTCCCCTTCCTGCTCCTGCTGCTCGCCGTCGCCGGCGCGGTGGTGGAGTGGTTCCTCGCGACCGACCCGGTCGCCCTCGTGCTGGACGCCTGGAGCTTCGGCGGCCTGTTCGGCCGCGTCGCCTACGTCCTCCCCGTGGTGCTGCTGCTCTTCTCGCTCTGGCTGTTCCGCCACCCGCGCTCGGTCGACGACAACGGCCGCATCGGCGTCGGCCTCGCCGTCCTGCTGATCTCCTCCGCCGGTCTCTGCCACGCGCACCTCGGCGCGCCGCAGCCGGGCTCGGGCATCGAGCAGATGGCCGCCGCCGGCGGTGTCCTCGGCTGGCTCGTCGGTGCGCCGCTCGTGGCGATCGCGACCGTGCCGGGCGCCACGGTGCTCCTCTCCCTGGTCGTCCTGCTCTCCCTCTTCATCATCACCAAGACCCCGCCGAACCGGATCGCCGCCCGCTCGCGCGAGCTCTACGGCTACCTCTTCGGCGCTCCCGTCCTCGACGACGAGGAGCGCGCGCGCCTCAAGGCGGAGAGGGCCGCGAGCAAGGCGGCTGCGAAGGCCGAGAGCGAGAAGGCCGACGACGAGCAGGAGGAGGGCGGCGAGCTGCCCTGGTGGCGCCGCACCGACTCCGGTCGCGAGGACGAGCCGACGGTCCAGGCCGAGCTGCCGATCGACGCGCTCGGCGACGAGGACGAGGCGCCGAAGGGCCGCAAGGGCCGCGGCCGCGCGAAGGGCTTCGACACCGCGCTCGAGGAGCCGGCGTCCGCCGAGCGGGACGAGCCGGCCGACCCGCCCACCCGCTCCTACGCCACCGAGGTAATCTCCGAGGCCGAGTCGGCCGAGGCCGCCCTGGCCCGCCACGATCAGAGCGCGACCACCCGCATCCCGCTGGGCGTGGTGGACGACGACGCGACGGGCGTGATCGCGCTCGACGACCTCGACGTCGCCCCCGCCGTCCCGCTGCCGCCGATGATCGAGACCGGTCCGATCGCCCCTGTCGTCGCCGACCCCACCGCCGACTTCGACTCCTCGTTCGGGGAGGAGACCCCCTACCGCCTGCCGTCCGCCTCCGCCCTCTCCACCGGTACGCCGTCGAAGGCGCGCTCGGCGGCGAACGACGAGATGGTCCGCGCGCTCACCGAGGTGCTCCAGCAGTTCAACGTCGACGCGACGGTCACCGGCTTCTCCCGCGGCCCGACGGTCACCCGCTACGAGATCGAGCTCGGCCCGGGCGTCAAGGTCGAGCGCGTCACGGCGCTGAGCAAGAACCTCTCCTACGCGGTCGCCAGCAACGAGGTGCGGATCCTCTCGCCGATCCCGGGCAAGAGCGCGATCGGCGTCGAGATCCCGAACACCGACCGCGAGATCGTCTCGCTCGGCGACGTCCTGCGCTCCGCCGCGTCGACGACGTCGACCCACCCGATGACGATCGGCGTCGGCAAGGACGTCGAGGGCGGCTACGTGGTGGCCAATCTCGCCAAGATGCCGCACCTCCTGGTCGCCGGCTCGACCGGCTCCGGCAAGTCCAGCTTCGTGAACTCGATGATCACGAGCCTGCTGATGCGGGCGAGCCCGCAGGACGTCCGGATGGTGCTGATCGACCCCAAGCGCGTCGAGCTCACGATCTACGGCGGCGTCCCGCACCTGATCACGCCCATCATCACGAACCCCAAGAAGGCCGCCGAGGCACTCCAGTGGGTCGTGAAGGAGATGGACATGCGGTACGACGACCTCGCGTCGTTCGGCTACCGGCACATCGACGACTTCAACGCGGCGGTGCGCAGCGGCGAGATCAAGCTCCCCGCGGGCAGCAACCGCGTCCTCCGGCCCTACCCCTACCTCCTGGTGGTCGTCGACGAGCTCGCCGACCTCATGATGGTCGCCCCGCGCGACGTCGAGGACTCCATCGTCCGCATCACTCAGCTGGCCCGCGCCTCCGGCATCCACCTCGTGCTCGCCACCCAGCGGCCGAGCGTCGACGTGGTCACCGGACTCATCAAGGCCAATGTGCCGAGCCGGCTCGCCTTCGCCGTGACGAGCGTCACCGACTCGCGGGTCATCCTCGACCAGCCGGGCGCCGACAAGCTCATCGGCCAGGGCGACGGGCTGTTCCTGCCGATGGGCACGAACAAGCCGATGCGCGTCCAGGGTGCCTGGGTCCGCGAGGAGGAGATCGCCAAGGTCGTCGAGCACGTCACCCGGCAGGCCCAGCCCGAGTACCGCCAGGACATCACGGTCCAGGCGCAGCGCAAGGAGATCGACTCCGACATCGGCGACGACCTCGAGCTGCTGATGGCTGCGGCCGAGCTCGTGGTCAGCACGCAGTTCGGCTCGACCTCGATGCTGCAGCGCAAGCTCCGCGTCGGCTTCGCGAAGGCGGGCCGCCTGATGGACCTGCTCGAGTCCCGCGAGGTCGTCGGCCCCTCCGAGGGGTCGAAGGCGCGCGACGTGCTGGTGACCGCCGAGCAGCTGCCGGGTGTCCTCTCGCGGATGCGCGGCGAGGAGCCCGGCGAGCACTCCGCCGCGCCGTCGCCGACCGCACCCGACGCCTACGCCGATCCGCTGGCGGAGCCCTCGGGCCCGGTCGCGACCGACTACCACGACGACGACGAGGGCTCCGACGACGACGCCTGGGCGCTCACGGGGCGCGACTGAGCGATGACCACGCCGACCACGCCGCCGATTCGACCGATCACGAGGAACGGCTCAGACCGATGACCAGCCCCACCGCGCACGCCGACGCCGCCCCGAGCAACTGGAACCTGCCGAACGCGATCACCGTGGTGCGCATCCTGCTCGCTCCGGTGTTCTTCTGGCTGCTCCTGGCCGACGGCGGCGAGGACGGCGGCGTGCGCATCGCGGCCGCGCTGCTCTTCATCGTCGCGATCGCGACCGACGGCATCGACGGCCACATCGCGCGCAGCCGCGGGCTGGTCACCGACCTCGGCAAGCTGCTCGACCCGATCGCGGACAAGGTGCTCACCGGTGCCGCGCTGGTCGGCCTCTCGATACTCGCCGAGCTGCCCTGGTGGGTCACGATCGTCATCCTGGTCCGCGAGATCGGCATCACCGTCTTCCGGATGGCCGTCCTCTCGGACCGGGTGATCCCCGCCTCTCGCGGCGGCAAGCTGAAGACGATCGTGCAGTCCGTCGCGATCTCGCTCGCGCTCCTGCCGCTCTGGACCTTCCTCGGCGAGTGGGTGCACTGGCTGAACGGCATCACGATGACAGCCGCGGTCGTCCTCACCGTCGTGACCGGCATCGACTACCTCGCCGACGCGGCGCGCCAGAGTCGCGCGGCCCGCGGGCGCCGATGAGCGCCGAGGAGCTCCTGCGGGCACTCGCGGAGCGCGGTCTCGCGCTGGCGGTCGCGGAGTCCCTGACGGGCGGCGCGCTGAGCTCCGCCCTGGTCGAGGTGCCCGGCGCCTCCGCCGTCTACCGCGGGGGAGTGGTGTCCTACGCCACTGATCTGAAGCACCGCCTGCTCGGGGTCGACGCGGCGCTCCTGGCGCAGGAGGGACCCGTCCACCCCGTGGTCGCCGTGCAGATGGCGCGCGGCGTCGCCCGGCAGCTCGGCGAGGCCGGCGCGAGGACCGTCGGCGTCGCGACGACGGGGGTGGCGGGCCCGGAGCCGCAGGGCGGAGCGGCCGTCGGCACCGTGTTCGTCGCGGCGGTCCTGGGCGAGGCCGAGCTCGTGCGCGAGCACCGCTTCGACGGCGGGCGGCCCGAGATCCGCGCCGCGTCCGTCGCCGCGGCACTCGATCTGGCCGGCGAGGTCGCGGCCTCGGCCGTGTGACGTTCGAGAGTCCCCGAACCGCCTCGGAATCGTGGAATGCGCAGGGTTTCGGCCGGGTTACATCTGACGTCGCTCACACGCAAAGTCCAGTCATCCGGTATTAGAGTCGACTCACACGAGCCGGGTAGTGAACAGCTATCCGGCTCTCTCGTACACATCCCCTTCGAATCCGATGCTCCGGCATTCCTCGAAGCGGTGCGCGAGAAGCGGTTGACGTGGAGAAGGAGGGTCCAGTGGTTCTAGTTCGTCAGGAGATCGGCGATGTCCTCAGGGACTTTCGCCTGCAGAAAGGTCGCACCCTGCGCCAGGTGGCGAGCAAGGCGAGTGTCGCTCTCGGCTACCTCAGCGAGGTCGAGCGCGGTCAGAAGGAGGCGTCGTCCGAGATCCTCGCCTCGGTGGCCGATGCGCTCGACACCCCGATCTCGGTGATCATGCGCGAGGTCGGCGACCGTCTCGCGGTCATCGAGGGGATCGACACGATCCCCGACACCATCCCGGCCGACATGGTCGCCGGATTCGACGCGGACCTCGTCTCGCAGTAGCGGATCCGTCCTCTTCCCACCCACCGCACCGCACCTCGCGAAGGGCGCCCGAGCTCCGGCTCCGGCGCCCTTCGTCGTACCCGGAGACGCACCCGCCCCACCCTCCGGGCTTGCACCCCGGTTCGGGTTGTTACCGTGGACGCATGCGCTTGAGCGAGTTCCAGCAGCTGGTCGACGACGAGTTCGGCGACGCGTACGCGCGCGTCCTCGTCTCCGACCTCGTGCTCACCGAGCTCGGCGGTCGGACGGCCCAGAAGGCCCTCCGCGACGGCGCGGAGCCGCGAGAGGTCTGGATCGCGCTCTGCCGCGCCAACGACGTCCCCGAGGGCCGCTGGCACGGGATCGACCCGGCGAAGCGCCGGCACTGACGTCGCACGCCTCCCGCGGCGGTCTGCGGCCCGAAGTCGTGTTCGACACGCCTGGCGCGCCACCATCGAATCCCTGTTCGAACGGGTCTAAGCTCCTCACCAGAAGCAGGATCGCCTCCGTCTCCACAGAAGCGGTCCGGCTCGGCGCCGATGTCGGTGGTCGGGCCTACCGTCGACATCAGTCACACGGACTGCTTCACCGCCTTGTCGCAACCGGCCGGGACCGCATTCAGGGGCACTCGCCCGCGAACGGTTCCGGTACGACACGACAGCCTGTAGGCGATACCACCACGACACGAGAGCGAGACGGCCATGCCCAGTTCCTCAGACCGCGAGAAGTCCCTCGAGACCGCACTCGCCCAGATCGACCGCCAGTTCGGCAAGGGCGCCGTCATGCGCCTGGGCAGCGATGACCGCGCCCCCGTCGAGGTGATCCAGACCGGCTCGATCGCGCTCGATGTCGCGCTCGGGATCGGCGGACTCCCGCGCGGCCGCATCGTCGAGATCTACGGCCCCGAGTCCTCGGGAAAGACCACGCTGACCCTGCACGCGATCGCCAACGCCCAGCGCAACGGCGGCATCGCGGCCTTCATCGACGCGGAGCACGCGCTCGACCCGGAGTACGCCAAGAAGCTCGGCGTCGACATCGACTCGCTCCTGGTCTCGCAGCCGGACACGGGCGAGCAGGCGCTCGAGATCGCCGACATGCTCGTGCGCTCCGGCTCCATCGATCTCATCGTCATCGACTCCGTCGCGGCCCTCGTGCCCCGCGCTGAGATCGAGGGCGAGATGGGCGACTCGCACGTCGGCCTCCAGGCCCGCCTGATGTCGCAGGCCCTCCGCAAGCTCACCGGTGGCCTCAACACCACGAACACCACGATGATCTTCATCAACCAGCTCCGCGAGAAGATCGGCGTCTTCTTCGGCAGCCCCGAGACCACCGCGGGCGGCAAGGCGCTGAAGTTCTACGCGTCGGTCCGCCTCGACATCCGCCGCATCGAGACCCTCAAGGACGGCACCGACGCGGTCGGAAACCGCACCCGCGTCAAGGTCGTCAAGAACAAGATGGCGCCGCCGTTCAAGCAGGCCGAGTTCGACATCCTCTACGGCATCGGCATCTCCCGCGAGGGCAGCCTGATCGACTTCGGTGTCGAGCACGAGATCGTCCGCAAGTCGGGCGCCTGGTACACCTACGACGGCGACCAGCTCGGCCAGGGCAAGGAGAAGGCGCGCCAGTTCCTCATCGACAACCCGGACATCGCGGCCGAGATCGAGAAGCGCATCCTGATCAAGCTCGGCGTCGTCGCCGACCCGAACGCCGTGGTCGACGCCGCCCCGGTCGCGATCGAGACGAAGCAGCCGGTCCGCGAGACCAAGCCGCCCGTCCGCAAGGGCGCGTAGCCCGTGGGGGAGAAGGCTGCGGAGGGGGCACAGGGTCGGCCCGTGGCCTTCCTCCCCTGGGTCAAGGACGACGGGGCGGCCGCCGAGGCGGTCGAGCCCGCTGTCGACGCGATCGCGGAGCTCTCGGCGCACGTCGCGCGTCGGGACGCGGCGCCCTCGAGGGCTCCGGGCCGGTCGTCCCGATCGGACGACTCCGCGGCGGACGTCGCAGAGGACGACTCCCCGGAGGAGGACTCCTTCGCGGAGGATCTCCCCGAGGAGCCCGACCCCGAGCAGATCGCCGACCGCATCGTCCGCGGCCTGTCGCGCAAGAGCCTCTCGGTCGCCGAGGTCGAGGCGCGCCTCTACACCGAGGGCGTCGCCGAGAAGGACGCGATCGACATCCTCGAGCGCTTCACCCGCTTCGGCTATCTCGACGACTACAAGATGGCGGAGTCGCTGGTGATCCAGCTGCGCGAGCGCAAGAAGCTCGGTCGCTCGTCGATCATGCAGGAGCTGCGCGCCCGCAAGCTCGACCCGGATGCGATCGCGACGGCGCTGGACGAGTTCGACGGCGACGACGAGTACCGCACCGCGATGGAGCTCGCGCGCAAGCGCCTGCCGAGCCTGCGGTCGCTCTCCGATGAGGTCGCCGAGCGCCGCCTCTCCGGGTTCCTCGCTCGTCGCGGCTACGCCGGCGCACTGGTGCAGCGCGTCGTCCGCGAGACGGTGCGCAAGCCCGGCTCGAGCGTCCGCTTCCGCTGAACGACCGCGCCGCCCGGTCGCCGAGAGGCGGCCGGAGCGGCGCGTAGAATCGCACACCATGAGCACGCTCGGTCCGGTGACCTCCCCCCTCGTCGATGCGCGGCCGAGGACCTACGAGGTCCGCACCTTCGGCTGCCAGATGAACGTTCACGACTCCGAGCGGCTGAGCGGCTCGCTCGAGGCGGCCGGCTACGTCTCGGCCGACGGCGCCGAGGCCGACATCGTCGTCATCAACACCTGCGCCGTCCGCGAGAACGCGGACAACAAGCTCTACGGCAACCTCGGCCACCTCGCCTCGGTGAAGCGCCGGCACGAGGGCATGCAGATCGCCGTCGGCGGCTGCCTCGCGCAGAAGGACAAGAACGTCATCCTCGAGAAGGCTCCGTGGGTCGACGTGGTCTTCGGGACGCACAACATGGGGGCGCTGCCGAGACTGCTCGAGCGGGCCCGGCACAACGACGAGGCCCAACTCGAGATCCTCGAGTCGCTCGACGTCTTCCCCTCGACGCTGCCGACCAAGCGCGACTCGACCTACAGCGGCTGGGTGTCCATCTCGGTCGGCTGCAACAACACCTGCACCTTCTGCATCGTCCCCGCACTGCGCGGCAAGGAGAAGGACCGCCGTCCCGGCGACGTGCTCGCCGAGATCCAGGCACTCGTCGACGACGGCGCCATCGAGGTCACCCTCCTCGGCCAGAACGTGAACTCCTACGGCGTCGAGTTCGGCGACCGGCAGGCGTTCTCGAAGCTGCTCCGCGCCGCGGGCACGATCGAGGGCCTCGAGCGGATCCGCTTCACCAGCCCGCACCCGGCCGCCTTCACCGACGATGTCATCGACGCGATGGCCGAGACGCCGGCCGTCATGCCGCAGCTGCACATGCCGCTGCAGTCCGGCTCCGACCGCATCCTCAAGGCGATGCGCCGCTCCTACCGCTCCGAGCGCTTCCTCGGGATCCTCGACCGCGTCCGCGACCGGATCCCGCACGCGGCGATCAGCACCGACATCATCGTCGGCTTCCCCGGTGAGACCGAGGCCGACTTCCAGGAGACCCTCCGTGTGGTCGAGGCGGCCCGCTTCGCCTCCGCCTTCACCTTCCAGTACTCCATCCGCCCGGGGACGCCCGCGGCGACGCTGCCCGACCAGATCCCGAAGGCGGTCGTCCAGGAGCGCTTCGAGCGCCTGGCCGCGCTGCAGGACTCGATCAGCGAGAGCGAGAACCGCACGGTCGTCGGGCGCCGGGTCGAGGTGCTCGTCGCGACCGGCGAAGGCCGCCGCGACAGCACGACGCACCGCCTCAGCGGCCGCGCCGAGGACAGCCGCCTGGTGCACTTCGATGTGCCCGCCGGCTCCGAGCAGCCGCGCCCGGGCGACGTCGTCAGCGTCGAGGTCACCCGCGCCGCACCCTTCTACCTGATCGCCGACTCGACCGACGGTGCTCCGCTGCAGGTCCGCCGCACCCGCGCCGGCGACGCCTGGGACCGCGCGCAGGCGGAGTCGTGCGGAGTCCCCGCGGCTCCGGGCGCCAGCGGCGCACCGAAGGTCTCGCTCGGCCTGCCGTCGCTCCGCCTCCGCCCGATCACGCCGGTCGCGCCGGAGACGCTGACCACGCCGATCTACGACGCCCTCGATGGCGAGCGCTGAGCGGGCGGCGCCCGCCCTCCTCACCGTCGTCGGCGCCACGGGCACCGGCAAGTCCGACCTCTCGCTCGCCCTCGCCGGCTCGATCCGCGCGGCCGGCGATGCCGCGGAGGTCGTCAACGCCGACGCGATGCAGCTCTACCGCGGCATGGACATCGGGACCGCGAAGCTCCCGCCGGAGGAACGCCAGGGCGTTCCGCACCACCTGCTCGACGTCCTCGACGTCACCGAGGACGCCTCCGTCGCCCGGTACCAGCGCGAGGCCCGCGCGGTGATCGACGGTGTCCTGGCGCGCGGCGCGACCCCGATCCTGGTCGGCGGGTCCGGTCTGTACGTCTCGAGCGTGATCTTCGAGTTCTCCTTCGCCGGCACCGACCCGGCCGTCCGGCGCTCACTGGAGCAGACCGCCGAGCGCGAGGGGCCGGCCGTGCTCTTCGAGCGGCTCCGCGCCATCGACGCCGAGGTCGCCGCACGGATCGGGCCGCACAACGTCCGCCGGATCGTGCGCGCCCTCGAGATCACCGAGCTCACCGGCTCGCCGAACAGCGCGCTGATGTCGGACACCCCCGTCCCGTGGCGCCCGAGCACGGTCCTCGCGCTGGCCGCGCCGCGGGACGTCCTCGTCGAGCGGCTCGACCGCCGCGTCGAGCGGATGTGGGCGGGCGGCATGCTCGACGAGGTCGAGCGCCTCGTGCCGCTCGGCATCGAGCGGGGCGTCACCGCCAGCCGCGCCATCGGCTACGCCCAGGCGCTCGCACAGCGCTCGGGGGAGCTGACCGAGGCGGAGGCCGTCGCCTCCACCCAGGCGCTCACCCGCCGCTACGCCCGCCGGCAGAACAGCTGGTTCCGCCGCTACCAGGCGGCGCACTGGCTCCCGTTCGACGCTCCGGACCTCCTCGAGCAGGCGCTCGCCCTCGCCCAGGTCGGGGCTCGAGCGCCTCGGTAGGCTGAGCGCCATGACGATCGAGCTGCACTTCACCAAGGGCCAGGGCACCGGCAACGACTTCGTGCTCTTCAGCGACCCGGACGGTGAGGTCGACCTCTCGCCCGCGCAGATCGCGATGATCTGCGACCGGCACTTCGGCGTCGGCGCCGACGGCATCATCCGCGCGGTCCGCTCCCGCTCGCTCGCCGACGGCGCCGCCGCCCTCGAGCAGGAGCCGGAGGCGGAGTGGTTCATGGACTACCGCAACGCCGACGGCTCGATCGCCGAGATGTGCGGCAACGGCATCCGCGTCTACGCGGCGTTCCTGCTCGCCGGCGGTCTGGCGACCCTCGAGCAGGGCGACACCCTCCCCATCGGCACTCGCGCCGGGGTCCGCGACGTCACCCGCAGCGGTGCCGGCTTCCAGGTCGACCTCGGGCACTGGGAGCTGGCCGGCGGCGAGCCGCTCGTCCGGGCCAAGGAGCTGAAGGTTCCGCGTCCCGGTCTCGGGCTCGACCTCGGCAACCCGCACATCGTCGTCGCACTGAGCAACGACGAGGAGCTCGACGAGGCCGACCTCAGCTACATCCCGCAGATCGAGCCGGAGCCGTCCGACGGGGCGAACGTCGAGTTCGTCGTGCCGGGCGAGCCGCTGGTGCACGACGGCATCGGCCGGATCCGGATGCGCGTCCACGAGCGAGGCAGCGGCGAGACGCTCAGCTGCGGCACGGGCGCCGCCGCGGCGGCCCTCGCCGTGCGCTACTGGGCCGGAGCGCGCGCTCCGCAGTCCTGGCGCGTGGAGGTGCCCGGCGGCACACTGGGCGTGACCATGTTCCCGACCGAGGAGGGCGAGCACGTCGGCCTGTCCGGCCCGGCCGACCTCGTCTACACCGGCACGATCCGGATCGACTAGCTCGGGATCGCTCGATCGGTCGACCGGCGCGGCACCGGTCCGGTCCGGCGAGCGCGCCCGGTGCCTGCGATCAGGCGGTGCGCGTGGTGCGGATGACGCGGAAGCCCTTGGCCGAGGAGATCCGGTCGACCTCGAGCCGGCCCTCGAACGTCTCGGTCAGCCAGGTCAGCAAGGAGTCGGCGCCCAGGTTGCGCTGCACGACGAGCCAGGCCTCCGCCTCGGGCTCCAGCCGCGGGAGCCAGCGCTCGAGCAGAGCGTGCAGCTCGGCCTTGCCGACACGGATCGGCGGGTTCGACCAGACGGCGGCGAAGCTGACGTCCTCGGGAACATCCTCGGGCAGCACGGCGTTGACATTGGAGACACCGAGTTCTGCGCAGTTGCGGCGGACGAGCTCGAGCGCCCGCTGGTTGACGTCGACCGCCCACACCCGGGCGTCGGGGGAGCCGAGCGCCAGGGCGAGCGAGATCGGTCCCCAGCCGCAGCCGAGGTCCAGGAGGTCTCCGCTCGCGGGGGCGTCGGGGACCGCGTCCAGCAGGACCCGGGTGCCCAGATCGACGTGGCCGGGGCTGAACACCCCGCCGGCGGTCGTGACCTCCAGATCGCGGCCGGCGATCCGGGCGCTGATCCTCCGGGGTCGGAGGTCGCCGTCGGGAGTGCTGGTGAAGTAGTGCTCGGCGGCCATGAGAAGTGAACTTATCAACAGCTGAGGAGTTAGTGTTATCCGGATGACGGAAGACCTGAACGAGACCGACACGACCGAGGCCGTCGACGTCGTCTCGCGGGTCCTGGCGAACGCGCAGTCGCGCTCGTCGGGATATTCGCGGTTCGTCGCGGGCGGAGCCCAGGCGCTGCAGAGCGCCGGAGGCGACGTCGAGCGCGACGCCGAGCAGACCAGTGACGGCGACCAGTTCGATCGCGAGGACCGCCAGGCGCTGCGGCGCGTGGCCGGCCTCTCCACCGAGCTCGAGGACGTCACCGAGGTCGAGTACCGCCAGCTGCGCCTCGAGAACGTGGTGCTGATCGGCGTCTACTCGCAGGGCTCGATCGAGGACGCGGAGAACTCGCTGCACGAGCTCGCCGCCCTGGCCGAGACCGCGGGAGCGACCGTCCTGGACGGTCTGCTCCAGCGCCGGCCGCACCCCGACCCGAGCACCTACCTGGGCAAGGGCAAGGCGGAGGAGCTCGCCGGGCTCGTCGCCGCCCTCGGCGCCGACACGGTCGTCGCCGACACCGAGCTGGCTCCGAGCCAGCGCCGCTCGCTGGAGGACGTGGTGAAGGTCAAGGTCATCGACCGCACGGCCGTCATCCTCGACATCTTCAGCCAGCACGCCACGAGCCGCGAGGGCAAGGCGCAGGTCGAGCTCGCGCAGCTCGAGTACCTGCTGCCGCGCCTGCGCGGCTGGGGCGAGTCGATGTCCCGCCAGGCCGGTGGCCAGGTCGGCGCCGGCGCCGGCATGGGCTCGCGTGGTCCGGGTGAGACGAAGATCGAGCTCGACCGCCGCCGCATCCACACCCGCATGGCGCGCCTGCGCAAGCAGATCACCGCGATGAAGCCCGCCCGGGAGGCGAAGCGCGCCAACCGCAAGCGCAACGCGGTGCCGTCGGTCGCCATCGCCGGCTACACCAACGCCGGCAAGTCCAGCCTGCTCAACCGGATGACACACGCCGGCGTGCTCGTCGAGAACTCGCTCTTCGCGACACTCGACGCGACGATCCGCAAGTCCGAGACCCCGGACGGGCGCGGCTACACGCTCGCCGACACCGTCGGCTTCGTGCGCGCCCTGCCGCACCAGCTGGTGGAGGCGTTCCGCTCGACCCTGGAGGAGGTCGCCGACTCGGACATCATCGTCCACGTCGTCGACGCCTCGCACCCGGACCCCGCGGGGCAGATCGCGACCGTCCGCGACGTCATCGGCGAGGTGGGCGCACGGAGCATCCCCGAGATCATCGCGTTCAACAAGTCCGATCTCGTCGACGAGGGCCAGCGGCTCGTTCTGCGCGGTCTCGCCCCCGGCGCCGTCTTCGTGTCGGCGCGCACCGGCGAGGGGATGGACGAGCTCCAGGCGAAGATCGCCGAGATCCTGCCGGAGCCGCAGATCGAGATCGATCTGCTGGTGCCGTACGACCGCGGCGACGTGGTCTCCTCGCTGCACCGCAACGGCCGGATCCTCTCGACGCAGTACGTCGAGGGCGGCACGCACGTCCACGCGCTCGTGCACGAGGACCTCGCCGGCTCGCTGGGTGAGTTCGCGGCTCCCGTCGCCGCCGTCGAGGCGTAGCGGCGGAGCCGGCACCCGCGCCCGAAGCGCCCGCGACCACGGATCACCTCCGCGGTCGCGGGCGCTTCGTCGTCACGCTGCGCGAGCTGCTCGCCGCGCGCCCCGGTGAACGCAGGAGGGGCGGACGGCTCGATGCCGTCCGCCCCTCCTGCGCGTGTGCGCCGCCGCGTCAGACGGAGCGGAGCACCGCGACGATCTTGCCGAGGACCTCGGCCTCGTCGCCGAGGATCGGCTCGAAGTTGGAGTTGCGGGGGAGCAGCCAGGTGTGGCCGTCGCGCTGCCGGAGGACCTTGACGGTCGCCTCGCCGTCGAGCATCGCGGCGACGATCTCGCCGTTCTCCGCGGTGCGCTGCGAGCGGACGACGACCCAGTCGCCGTCGCAGATGGCGGCGTCGATCATGGACTCGCCGACCACCTTGAGCATGAAGAGCTCGCCCTTGCCGACCAGCTGGCGGGGGAGCGGGAAGACCTCGTCGATCTGCTGGTCCGCCATGATCGGCACGCCCGCCGCGATCCGGCCCACCAGCGGCACCATCGCCGCGTCGGCGACCGTCGCCGTCGATTCGAACGAGCCGTCGTCCTCGGTCGAGCTCGGCACGTCGATGAGGATCTCGAGCGCCCGGGGGCGGTTGGGATCGCGGCGCAGATACCCGCTCAGTTCGAGCTGGTTGAGCTGGTGGGTCACGCTGGAGAGCGAGGCGAGCCCGACGGCGTCGCCGATCTCGCGCATGCTCGGCGGATAGCCGCGGCTGGACACCGAGCGCTGGATGGCGTCGAGGATCGCGAGCTGCTTCGCGCTGAGGTTCTTCCGGCGGCGGCCCGCCGCGGGCTTCGCCGCCGCCTTCGCCTTCGGCGCCGGAGTCGTCGTCCTGGCCGCCTTCGCCCCGGCCGCCTTCGCCCCGGCCGTCTGCGCGTCGCTCACGATCGTCCCTCTCTCGGTGCGCACGCCGCGTGCGCGCCCTCTCCGTCCGCGTCGAGCACCGATGTCGGTGGTCGCTGCTGTACTGACTGCGGACTCTCGAAACTGTATCCGGCGGGGGTCCGCGTTCGAAACATTCGTTCGAGTGTGTCGCGCGATCCAGCAACGGATGCGACGCGACCGGGTCTTGCCCGGCGCGGTATTCGAAGATATATTCGGAACAGAGGTTCGGACCGGGTCCTCCCGGCCGAGGCCCCGGCCCGAACCCCTGCTGAAAGGAGCGATCACCATGACCGCACAGCCCTCCACCATCGCGCAGCACCAGCCCTCCGCGCAGCACGTCACCGCTGCCGAGCAGCCCGGTGCGCGCACCCGCCTGCGCCTGACCCGTCGTGGCCGCGCCGTCCTCGCGACGCTCGGCGCCCTGCCCCTCGTCGCGGGCGCCTTCGTCTTCGGACTCAACGGCGGCGGAGCCGTCGCCTCGGGGGAGAGCGCCGACGTCGAGTTCCAGTACGTCACCGTCCGCGCCGGCGAGTCCCTCTGGTCCCTCGCGGAGGAGCTCGCACCGGACTCCGACCCGCGCGACGTCGTCTACGACATCCAGTCGCTCAACCAGCTGGCGAACGCCGGCCTCGAGCCCGGGCAGCGCCTCGCGATCCCGGCGCAGTACGACCTCGCGGACTGATCGAGCGCACCGAGTGCCCCGGTACCATTCCGGGGTGACGACTCTCGACGATCTCCCCCTCCGCGACGACCTGCGCGGTCAGCAGCCCTACGGCGCTCCGCAGGCCGTCGTGCCCGTGGCCCTCAACGTCAACGAGAACACCCACCCGGTCCCTGACGACGTCATCGCCGACATCGTCGAGCGGGTGTCCGTCGCCCTCCGCACGGTGAACCGCTACCCCGATCGCGAGTTCCGGGAGCTGCGCAACTCCCTGGCCGGCTACCTCGGCCACGGTCTGACCGCCGACTCGATCTGGGCTGCCAACGGCTCGAACGAGGTACTCCAGCACATCCTGCAGGCCTTCGGCGGCCCCGGACGGTCGCTGCTCGGCTTCTCGCCGACCTACTCGATGTACTCGATCCTCGCCTCCGGCAGCGGCACGCGCTGGATCGGCGTCGAGCGCGAGGCCGACTTCCGCGTGTCCGCTTCGTACGCCGCCGACGCCGTGCGCCGCGAGCGCCCCGACATCGTCTTCCTCTGCGCGCCGAACAACCCCACCGGAACCCCGCTGGACCTCGAGACGATCGCCGCCGTCTACGACGCGACCGACGGCATCGTCGTCGTCGACGAGGCCTACGCCGAGTTCGCCGGCCGGGACGCGCCGACCGCCCTGAGCCTCCTCGAGGGCCGCCCGCGCCTGCTCGTCTCCCGCACGATGAGCAAGGCCTTCGCCTTCGCCGGCGTCCGCCTCGGCTACCTCGCCGCGGACCCCGCCGTCGTCGACGCCCTCCGCCTGGTGCGCCTGCCGTACCACCTCTCCGCGTTGACCCAGGCGGCCGCGACCGCGGCGCTCGCCCACGCGGACGAGATGCTCGCGATGGTGGGCGAGATCATCGTCCAGCGCGACCGGATGATCGACGGACTGCGCGAGCTCGGCTACACCCCGCACGAGACCGGCAGCAACTTCGTCCTCTTCGGCGGCGTCGCCGACCCCGGCGCGATGTTCGAGGCGCTGCTCGCGCGGGGCATCCTGATCCGCGACGTCGGCATCCCGCACCACCTGCGGGTGAGCGCGGGCACCGAGGCCGAGACCACCGCCTTCCTCGAGGCGGTCGCCGCGCTGCCCGCTCCGGCGGCGGACCCCGCGGTCGCCCTGGCCCGCGAGTAGCCGCCCGGAGGGTCGGCGGCCCCCGAATACACTGGAGACCATGACCTCCTCGAGCGCCGCTCCCGGGCGCACCGCCTCCCTCCGTCGTGCCACCAGCGAGTCGAGCATCGAGCTGTCGATCGACCTCGACGGGACCGGTGTCGCGGACCTCTCCACCGGCGTGCCCTTCTTCGACCACCTGCTGACGGCGTTCGCGAAGCACTCGCTGACCGACCTGACCGTCCGTGCCACCGGCGACATCGAGATCGACATCCACCACACCGCCGAGGACATCGGCATCGTGCTCGGCACCGCGATCAAGCAGGCGCTGGGCGACAAGGCCGGCATCTCCCGCTTCGGCGACGCCCTCGTGCCGCTCGACGAGGCGCTCGTCCAGGCCGTGGTCGACATCTCCGGCCGCCCCTACCTCGTGCACAGTGGCGAGCCGGAGGGCTTCGCGCTGCACCTGATCGGCGGCCACTTCACCGGATCGATGGTCCGCCACGTCTTCGAGGCGATCGCCTTCAACGCCGGCCTGACCGTGCACGTCACCGTGCTCGGCGGCCGCGACCCGCACCACATCGCCGAGGCCGAGTTCAAGGCGTTCGCGCGCGCGTTCCGCCAGGCCAAGGCTTTCGACCCGCTGGTCGCCGGGGTGCCGTCGACGAAGGGCGCGCTGTGAGCAACGCCCGGCCGTCCGTCGTCGTCTACGACTACGGCTCCGGCAACGTCCACTCGGCCGTCAAGGCGCTCGAGCTCGCCGGCGCCGACGTCGAGCTGACCTCCGACCGCACCCGCGCCCTCGAGGCCGACGGCCTGCTCGTCCCGGGAGTCGGCGCGTTCAGCGCGGTGATGTCGGCGCTGACGGCGGCGCGCGGCGGCGAGATCATCGAGAAGCGCCTCGCCGGCGGTCGCCCGGTGCTCGGCATCTGCGTCGGGATGCAGGTGCTCTTCGAGCGCGGCGTCGAGCGCGGCGTCGAGAGCGAGGGCCTGGGGGAGTGGCCGGGAACGGTCGACCTGCTCCCCGCCGAGGTCGTGCCGCACATGGGCTGGAACACCGTCGACGTGCCCACCGGCTCGCGGCTGTTCGACGGCATCGAGGACGAACGCTTCTACTTCGTGCACTCGTACGGCGCCCGGGAGTGGACGCTGGACGTCATGCCGCCGTTCCCGCGCCCGGCCGTCACCTGGGCCGACCACGGCGGCCGCTTCATCGCCGCGGTGGAGAACGGCCCGCTCTCGGCGACGCAGTTCCACCCTGAGAAGTCCGGCGCCGCGGGCCTGCGCCTGCTCTCGAATTGGCTGGGCGGGCTCCGCACGAACTAGGATCGGCCGGTGGTCGGCGGCTCCCCGAGCGCCGCGGCCGCACCAGCTCCGAGACTGAGGATGACGATGAGCGAGTTCACCAAGGCCCCGGGCCTGGTCCTTCTCCCCGCGATCGACGTGGCCGGCGGCAAGGCCGTCCGCCTGACGCAGGGCGAGGCGGGCACCGAGACGAACTACGGCGACCCGATCGACGCGGCCGGCGACTGGGCCGACCAGGGCGCGGAGTGGATCCACCTCGTCGACCTCGACGCCGCCTTCGGCCGCGGTGACAACCACGGCATCATGAAGAAGGTCATCCGCCAGGTCAAGGGCGTCAACGTCGAGCTCTCCGGCGGCATCCGCGACGACCGAAGCCTGGAGTCCGCGCTCAACGCCGGCGCGAAGCGCATCAACCTCGGCACCGCCGCCCTGGAGAACCCGGAGTGGGCCGCCAGCGTCATCGCGCAGTACGGCGACCAGATCGCCGTCGGCCTCGACGTGCGCGGCACCACCCTCGCGGCCCGCGGCTGGACCAAGGAGGGCGGCGACCTTTGGCAGGTCCTCGAGCGCCTCGAGGAGGCCGGCTGCACCCGCTACGTCGTCACCGACGTCACCAAGGACGGCACCCTCAAGGGCCCGAACCTCGAGCTGCTCGAGCAGGTCATGGCGCGCACCCACCGCCCCGTCATCGCCTCGGGCGGCATCTCCAACCTCGACGACATCGCGGCGCTCCGCGACCTCGTGCCGCAGGGCCTCGAGGGCGCGATCGTCGGCAAGGCGCTCTACGCGGGAGCGTTCACGCTCGCCGAGGCGCTCGACGTCGCCTCCGAGTGACCGGATCGCCCTCGGGTGAGGGCCGGGCGCTCCCCGCGCACCTGACCGACTCGGCCGGGACCCCGTGGGCCGGCCGCCACTTCGAGCAGAGCGCCTCGACGGACGACGACGGCAGCGCGCCCGAGGCCCTGGTCGCTGCCCTTCGCTCGTTCGGCGCCGGCGACGCGGGCCCGGAGGCGGTGGTCGACGCGCTGCGCGTCTCGCGCCTGCTCATTCCCCTGGTCGCGAAGCTCGGCGAGGAGGCCGAGGGGGTCGCCGGGCTCCGCGCCGACAAGTCGCAGGAGCTGTCGATCGTGACGGTCGCCGGGCCGGACGGCCGCACCGTGCTCCCGGTCTTCAGCGACGTCGAGGCGATGCGGCGCTGGGACCGCCTCGCCCGCCCCGTCCCGGTCGACGGCCGGCGGGCGGCGCTGGCCGCGGTGGCGGAGGAGACCGAGCTGATGGTCCTCGACCCCGCCTCGCCGCACGAGTTCGCCGTCCGGCGCCCCGCGCTCTGGGCGATCGCCGAGGGCTCGCCGTGGCGGTCGAGCCCGGCCGATCCGGAGGTCCTCACCGCGCTGCGGGCGAGCGCCGAGGGGGAGGACGCCGTCGTCTCGCTCGACGTGCAGCCGGGCGACAGCCGTCAGCGGCTGACGGGACCGGAGCTCGTCATCGTGCTGGAGCTGCGGCCCGGCCTCGACCGCGCGGCGCTCGGCGAGCTGGTCGCGCGCCTGGGCGAGCGCTGGGCCGCCGACGAGATCGTCGCCGCCCGGGTCGACTCGATGACCCTCCAGCTGGCGTCCGCTTCGACGGGCTGATCCGGGCGCCGCCGCTCAGGTGACCGGGCCGGTCCACTTCTCGCCCGGGCCCTTGCCGATCGGGTCGGCGATCGGGGAGGCCTCGCGGAAGGCGAGCTGCAGCGTCCGGAGTCCGTCGCGCAGGCTGCGCGCGTGCATGTCGCTGATGTCGGGAGCACCGGCCGTGACCAGTCCGGCCAGGGCGTTGATCAGCTTGCGCGCCTCGTCGAGGTCGACCTGCGCGCCCGGCTCGTCGGCGAGACCGCACTTCACCGCGGCGGCACTCATCAGGTGCACCGCGGCGGTCGTGATGATCTCGACCGCCGGCACCTCGGCGATGTCGCGGGTCGCCTCCACGTCGGAGTCGTCGCCGAACCGTCGGGCGTAATCGTCGTCGTGCTGAGCCATGGGTCCCTCGTTCGGTGAGTCCGGCGCTCGCGAGGACCCCGAGGCGGTGCTCGAGGGGGCGCTCGCGGGGGAGGGGGAGTGGCGGGCGCCGCCCGCTGCCCTTCCGGCCGGAAGTCTGCTATGGTGATGCGGGCTCCGAGGCATGTCCTCGGTTCGAAAGTGGAGATTCTCCCACCCGCGCTTGACCGCTTCACTAGGTTACCGGGTCAGAAGCACTCCGCCTCCGGCAACGGGGGCAGGGCTGCGGTCCTCGAGACACGTCTCGGGGAGCGCGTCGTAGGGTGCAGCGCAGCGCAGTAGACGCGCTTCGCACAGGGAATCACCTCTCTCGGGATGCGCCGGACGAAGAATCCGGCCGCAGAGCAGCAACTCACCGAGATCAGAGGAGAAACGCAATCAGCGATCCCCGTACCAACGACCGAATCCGCGTCCCCGAGGTCCGCCTCGTGGGTCCCGCCGGAGAACAGGTCGGCGTCGTGAAAATCGAGGTCGCCCTGCGACTCGCGCAGGACGCAGACCTGGATCTGGTCGAGGTTGCTCCCAACTCCAAGCCTCCCGTCGCCAAGATCATGGACTACGGGAAGTTCAAGTACGAGCAGGCCCAGAAGCTCAAGGAAGCCCGTCGCAACCAGGCGAACACGATCCTCAAGGAGGTCCGTTTCCGCCTGAAGATCGACAAGCACGACTACGAGACCAAGCGCAAGCGCGCCGAGGGCTTCCTGAAGGCCGGCGACAAGGTCAAGGCCATGATCCTGTTCCGCGGTCGCGAGCAGTCCCGCCCCGAGATGGGCGTCCGGCTCCTGCAGCGCTTCGCGGAGGACGTGTCCGAGTTCGGCCAGGTCGAGTCCACCCCGACCATCGACGGTCGCAACATGGTGATGGTCATCGGCCCGCTGAAGAACAAGTCCGAGGCGAAGGCCGAGGCGAACGCCGTCCGCGCCGCTCGTCGCGAGGCCAACACCCCCGAAGAGGAATCGGCCGAGTCCGAATCCGTCTGATACTTCGCCGCCCCGTCCTCGGGGCCGGTGGACGCCCCGCTCGCGGGGCACCAGTTTCGCCCGCCGAGTGCGCGTGCGACGTCGACAAGGAGAGAACATGCCCAAGATGAAGACCCACTCGGGTGCCAAGAAGCGTTTCAAGGTCACGGGCTCCGGCAAGCTCATGAAGCAGCAGGCCGGCATGCGTCACAACCTGGAGTCGAAGTCCAGCGTCCGCACCCGCCGCCTGAACCAGGACCAGGTCCTCGCCCCGCAGGACGCCAAGGTCGCCAAGAAGCTTCTCGGCCTGTAGTCGACCACCGCGGCAGCCCGCTGCCGCCGTAGTCCTCGACAACCGACCCGGATCGTAAGGAAGAAAGAGAAATGGCAAGAGTCAAGAGGGCGGTCAACGCCCACAAGAAGCGTCGCGTCATCCTCGAGCGCGCCAAGGGCTACCGCGGCCAGCGCTCGCGTCTGTACCGCAAGGCCAAGGAGCAGGTCACCCACTCCCTCGTCTACTCGTACCGCGACCGTCGCGCGAAGAAGGGCGAGTTCCGCCGCCTCTGGATCCAGCGCATCAACGCCGCGTCCCGCGCCAACGGCCTGACCTACAACCGCTTCATCCAGGGCCTCGCCCTGGCCGGCATCCAGGTCGACCGCCGCATCCTCGCTGACCTCGCGATCACCGAGCCCGCGACCTTCACCGCCCTCGTGGCGAGCGCGAAGGCCGCACTGCCGGCCGACACCTCGGCCCCGAAGGCCGCGTAGTCCGCAGCACTTCCCCGAAGGGGGTCACGACGAGAGTCGTGGCCCCCTTCGTCGTTCCCGCAGGACGTCGTTCCGGCAGGTCCTCGTGCCCGCAGGACCTCGTTCCCGCAGGTCGCCTTCCCGGCGGGCGACGTGTCGACCGGGCCCCGCGACGGTGCGCCGATAGGCTCGCCGCATGCTCGACAACCCCCGTTCTCCCCGTGTCCGCTCCGTCGCCAAGCTCACCCGGCGTCCGGCACGGCAGGAGTCGGGGCTCTTCCTCCTCGAAGGCCCGCAGGCCATGTCCGAGGCGCTGCGCTACCGGCCCGAGCTGCTGATGGAGTCGTTCGCGACCCCCACCGCGCTCGAGCGCCACCCCGAGATCGTCGCCGCGGCTGAGGAGGCGGAGGTCGAGATCGAGTACGTGACCGAGGACGTCCTCGACTCGATGGCCGACACCGTCACGCCGCAGGGCTTCGTGGCCGTCTGCCGGCAGTTCCCGACTTCCCTCAAGGACGTCGTCGCCTCCGAGCCCCGCCTCGTCGCCGTGCTCGAGGAGGTCCGCGACCCCGGCAACCTCGGCACGATCATCCGGGCGGCCGACGCCGCGGGTGCCGACGCCGTCGTGCTGACCGGCCGCTCCGTCGACCTCTACAACCCCAAGGTCGTCCGCTCGACCACGGGCTCGCTGTTCCACCTGCCCGTCGCGGTCGGCGCCGAGCTGCCCGACGTGCTGCAGCGGCTGCGCTCCGCGGGCCTCCGCGCCGTCGCCGCCGACGTCAAGGGCGAGGGCCTGCTCGACGTGCGCGCCCGGGGCGACCTCGCGCAGCCGACGGTCTGGGTGTTCGGCAACGAGGCCCGTGGCCTCGAGGACGAGTCGCTCGAGCTGATGGACGGCGTCGTGGCCGTGCCGATCTACGGCGCCGCGGAGTCGCTCAACCTCGCCACCGCCGCCTCGGTCTGCCTCTACGAGAGCGCCTTCGCGCTCCGCTCCTGACGACCCGACGCGCACTCGACCTGAGACGTTTCACGCCAGAACTGAGAGAAGACCACCTCGGCGTGGTATGAGGCTGGGAGCGAGCCCCGGTTGTTGCGCTCTGGTTAAGAATCCGCTCATGATTTGACCCACCCATGCCCGTGTGATTCTCTGACGGAATGGAAGCACCCTCCCAGGCCGGGCGATCGTCCGCTGCCGCCCGCGAGCCCCTCGTCGTCCTCGACGGGGTCCAGAAGCACTACGGCGAGTTCCAGGCGCTGAAGGACATCGATCTGACGATCAATCGCGGCGAGGTGGTCGTGGTGCTCGGTCCCTCCGGGTCGGGCAAGTCCACGCTCTGCCGCACGATCAACCGCCTGGAGACCATCTCCGGCGGCACGATCTCGATCGACGGTCAGACGCTGCCGGAGGAGGGCAAGGGGCTCGCCGCCCTGCGCGCCGACGTCGGCATGGTCTTCCAGTCCTTCAACCTCTTCGCGCACAAGACGATCCTCGAGAACGTCACGCTCGGGCCGATCAAGGTCCGCAAGCTCTCGCGCAAGGCCGCCGAGGCGGAGGCGCAGGCGCTGCTCGACCGCGTCGGCGTCGGGCACCAGGCGGGCAAGACGCCCGCCCAGCTCTCCGGCGGTCAGCAGCAGCGCGTGGCCATCGCCCGCGCCCTCGCGATGAAGCCGAAGGTGATGCTCTTCGACGAGCCGACCTCCGCGCTCGACCCCGAGATGATCAACGAGGTCCTCGACGTCATGGTCGGCCTTGCCGAGGAGGGGATGACGATGATCGTCGTCACCCACGAGATGGGCTTCGCGCGCAAGGCCGCGCACCGCGTCGTCTTCATGTCCGACGGCGAGATCCTCGAGGACACCGATCCCGAGTCGTTCTTCACCGCTCCCCGGACCGACCGCGCCAAGGACTTCCTCTCGAAGCTGATCACCCACTAGGTCTCCGGCGCCGCAGACGGACTCCGCCTCGGCCGCCGTTCGACAGGTCGCCCCCCGAACCCCCGGGAGCGACCGGACATCGCCCGCTCCAGCGGGCCACACCCCAGGAAGGACGATCATGCGCACCAAGCTCATGTTCATGACCGCGGGACTCGCCGCAGCGGCCCTCACCCTCGCCGGCTGCGCCGGTGACTCCGGGACCGGCACCGGCTCCGACTCCGGCTCCGAGGGGAGCGGAGCGGCCTACGAGGTCGCCACCGACGTCACCCTCGAGGGCAGCCCCACCTTCGACGCCATGACGGCGGACGACACGGTCACCATCGGCGTCAAGGAGGACCAGCCCGGTCTGGGCTACCTCGACGCCGCGACCGGCGAGCGCTCCGGCTTCGACATCGAGATCGCGAAGTGGGTCGCCGCGTCCCTCGGCTTCTCCGCCGACAAGATCGACTACCAGCCGATCCCCTCCGCCAACCGCGAGGCCTCGATCGTGAACGGCGACATCGACTACTACGTCGGCACCTACTCGATCACCGACAAGCGCAAGGAGCAGGTCGGCTTCGCCGGACCGTACTTCGAGACCGGACAGCAGCTGCTGGTCGCCGCGGACAACGACACGATCAAGGGTCCGGAGGACCTCTCGGCCGACACCACCGTGTGCTCCGCGACCGGCTCCACCCCGATCCAGAACATCCGCGCGAACTACCCCGAGGTCCCGCCCGTCGAGTTCGACACCTACTCGCAGTGCGTCGACGCCCTCGCCGACGGCCAGGTCGACGCGGTCACCACCGACGGCGCGATCCTGATCGGCTACGCGGCGCAGAAGCCCGACGAGCTCAAGGTCGTCGGCGAGCCCTTCAGCACCGAGCTCTACGGCATCGGCCTCGCGAAGGACGACACCGCACTGCGCGGCTTCATCAACGAGATGCTGACCGACGGCGGTGACACCTGGAGCGCGATCTACGACGAGACCCTCGGCCAGTCCGGCACCACGGTCGAGCAGCCCGCGGTCGACGCGTACTAGGCCGACACCCCTGAGGAGTCCCGGGGCGGCGCGTCGCGCCTCGCCCCGGGACCTCCTCTGCCCCGCGCCGCACCGGCGACCGCTTCCACCTCCCCGATGAAAGGGCACGCAGCATGGATGTTCTCCTGAACAACCTCGACGTGTTCGTCCCCGCGTTCGGCAACACTCTGCTGCTGTTCGTCGTGTCGCTCGTCTTCGCTCTCCTCCTCGGCACCGTGGTCGGAGCGATGCGCGTCTCGCCCGTCCCGATCGCGCGAGCGGTCGGCACCGTCTACGTCAACACCGTCCGGAACACGCCGCTGACGCTGCTGATGTTCTTCTTCGCCTTCGGCTACCCCAAGCTCGACCTGCCGGACGTCGGCTACACGAACCTCGCCATCACTGCGCTGAGCATCTACACCGCGACCTACGTCGCCGAGGTGCTCCGCTCCGGCATCAACACCGTGCCGATCGGCCAGGCCGAGGCGGCCCGCGCGATCGGCCTCGACTTCGGGCTCACGATGACCCAGGTGGTGCTGCCGCAGGCGTTCCGCTCGGTCATCCCGCCGCTGATGAGCGTGCTGATCGCCCTGCTCAAGAACACGACCGTCGCCGCCGGCTTCTCGGTCGCCGAGGCCGGGACGATCGTCCGCGTGCTCAACGAGCGCGGCGAGAACAGCCTGATCGTCGTGCTCTGGGTGGCGCTCGCCTTCGTGATCCTCGTCACCGGGCTCTCCCTCCTCCAACGCCAGCTCGAGAAGAAGTGGAGGGTCGCCCGATGAGCTCCGTCCTCTTCGACAACCCCGGACCCCGCGCGGTCGCCCGCAACCGCGTCATCGGCGCCGTCGTCCTGCTCGTCCTCGTCGCGCTGCTGGCCTTCGTGCTCTGGCGCTTCGCCGAGTCCGGGCAGTTCTCCGCGGCCAAATGGCGTGCCTTCGGCTACCCGCTGGTCTGGCAGAGCATCGGCGCGGCTCTCGGGCAGACGCTCGCCGCCTTCGCCACCGCCGGCGTCGCGAGCATCGTGCTCGGCCTGCTGCTGGCGATCGGCCGCCTCTCCGACCGCCGCTGGATCAACATCCCGGTCACGCTCTTCATCGAGCTGTTCCGCGCGATCCCGGTCCTCATCCTGATGATGCTGATGTACTACGGGCTCCCGTTCGTCGGGCTCAAGCTCACGCCGTACCTCGCCGTGGTCATCGCACTGACGCTCTACAACGGCTCCGTCTTCTCCGAGATCTTCCGCGCCGGCATCGAGGCACTCCCGCGCGGCCAGAAGGAGGCGGGCTACGCGATCGGCCTGCGCAAGGCGGGCGTCATGCGCCTCATCCTCTTCCCCCAGGCGATCCGCTCGATGCTGCCCGTGATCATCGCCCAGCTCGTCGTCGCCCTCAAGGACACGGCGCTCGGCTCGATCATCACCTACAACGAGCTGCTCTACTACGCCCGCTACCTCGGCAACCAGCCGAGCCTGGACAGCCCGATCATCCCCGCCGCCATCGTGGTCGGCGCGATCTACATCGGCATCTGCCTGATCCTCTCCGGCATCGCCAAGTGGGTCGAGATCCGCACCAAGACCGGCGGCCGCAAGGGCGCCGGCCACCCGGCGGTCCGCGCCACCACGGACACCGCCCTGATCGCCGCCCAGGACTGACCTTTTGGTCGGCATCGCCTTCGGCGATCCCGACCGCGGTCGGCTGACGAGGCGGTCGCGTTCCGCAGAGCGTCCTGCGTCCGCCTAGCGCGAATCGCTGGCACGCGATTCGCACGTTCGCTTTGCGGGCGGTCGGCGATCTGCAGAGTTCCCGTTCGATATCCCTGCACATGCTGGTCGAGTAGCCCCGGAGGGGCGTATCGAGACCCACCGCTCCGCGAGGAGGACTGGCGGGCGTCGGTTCCGGCGCTGGTGGATCTCGATACGCCGGCGTCGCCGGCTGCTCGATCAGCATGCAGGGGCCGGTCGTCCGATTCGGTGGGCGTCGACCCTTGGGGTCGGCCGGATCCGCGATCGGCCGCGCCGGCGGGCGAGCGCGTCAGCCCGCCGCGGCGAGCGGGCCGCTCAGGGCATCCCTACACTGGGGGATCGTGTCTGACAGCAACCCGATCACCGACGAGGCCGTCTCGGCGGCGACCGCGGAGGCGCTCACCGCGATCCGCGCGGCCGCCGATTCCGCCGCTCTGAAGGCGGCCCGCACCGCCCACCTCGGCGAGGGCTCGGCCCTCGCCCGACTGAACGCGCTGATGCGCTCCGTGCCGCCGGAGTTCAAGGCGGCGTCCGGCAAGCTCGTGGGCGGTGCCCGCAAGCAGGTCGGCGACGCGTACGCCGAGCGCGAGGCGGAGCTGGTCGAGGCCGAGCAGGCCGCGGCGCTCGACGCCGAGCGCGTCGACGTCACCGCCGGCGCGAGCTTCGTGCGCCAGGGCGCCCGCCACCCGCTCTCGCTCCTCCAGGAGTCGATCGCCGACGTCTTCGTCGGCATGGGCTGGGAGATCGCGGAGGGGCCGGAGCTCGAGAACGAGTGGTTCAACTTCGACGCGCTGAACTTCGACGAGGACCACCCGGCCCGCGCGATGCAGGACACCTTCTTCGTCGACCCGGTCGAGTCGCACCTCGTGCTGCGCACCCACACCTCGCCGGTGCAGATCCGCTCGATGCTCGAGCGCACCCCGCCGATCTACGTGATCGCGCCCGGCCGCGTCTACCGCACCGACGAGCTCGACGCCACGCACACCCCTGTCTTCACGCAGTTCGAGGGCCTCGCCGTCGACCGCGGCCTGACGATGGCGCACCTGCGCGGCACCCTCGAGCACGTCGCGCGCCTCCTGTTCGGCGACGAGGCGAAGATCCGCCTGCGCCCCAACTACTTCCCCTTCACCGAGCCGAGCGCCGAGCTCGACATCTGGCACCCCACCTTCGTCGGCGGTGCCCGCTGGATCGAGTGGGGCGGCTGCGGGATGGTGAACCCGAACGTCCTGCGCTCGGTCGGCATCGACCCGGACGAGTACTCCGGGTTCGCCTTCGGGATGGGGATCGAGCGGACCCTGATGTTCCGCAACGACGTGAAGGACATGCGCGACATGGTCGAGGGCGACGTCCGCTTCAGCAAGCAGTACGGGATGGTGATCTGATGCGCATCCCGCTGAGCTGGCTGGGCGAGTACGTCGACCTCGAGCAGGGCGTCACGACCGAGGCCGTGCACGCGGCACTGGTGTCGGTCGGCCTGGAGGAGGAGGACGTCCACCGCTTCGAGGTGTCCGGCCCCGTCGTGGTGGGCGAGGTCCTCGACCTCGTGCCCGAGCCGCAGAAGAACGGCAAGACCATCAACTGGTGCACCGTCCGCGTCGCGCCCGAGGGGGAGCGCGCGGCGGACGGCGGCGACGACGTCCGCGGCATCGTCTGCGGAGCGCACAACTTCGCCGCCGGCGACAAGGTCGTGGTCTCGCTGCCCGGCGCCGTGCTGCCCGGCCCGTTCCCGATCTCGGCGCGGAAGACCTACGGGCACGTGTCCGACGGCATGATCGCGTCCACCCGCGAGCTCGGCCTCGGCGACGACCACGAGGGCATCCTCCGGCTGGCGAGCCTCGGCATCGACCCCGAGGTCGGCACCGACGCGATCGCGCTCCTCGGGCTGGACGACGCCGCCGTCGAGGTCAACGTGACCCCGGACCGCGGCTACGCCTTCTCGATCCGCGGCATCGCCCGCGAGTACGCCCACGCGACGGGCGCCGACTTCCGCGACCCCGCGCTGGCGATCACCGCGCCCGAGCGGCTCGATTCCGCCCCCGTGTTCCCCGTCGCGGTCGAGGACGAGGCGCCGATCCGCGGCCGCGTCGGCTCGTCCGTCTTCGTGACCCGGGTGGTGCGCGGCATCGACCCGTCGCTGCCGACCCCGCCGTGGATGATCGCGCGACTGCGTCTGGCCGGTGTGCGCTCGATCTCGCTGGTCGTCGACATCACCAACTACGTCATGTTCGAGCTCGGCCAGCCGCTGCACGGCTACGACCTCGAGCGACTGGAGGGCGGCATCGTCGTCCGCCGTGCCCGCTCCGGCGAGACGCTCGAGACGCTCGACGGCCAGATCCGCCGCCTGCACCACGAGGACCTCCTGATCACCGACGACGGCGGGCCGATCGGGCTCGCCGGCGTGATGGGCGGCGCCCGCACCGAGATCACGGACACCACCGCCGATGTCCTGATCGAGGCCGCGAACTTCGACCCGGTCTCGATCGCCCGCACGGCCCGCCGGCATAAGCTGCCGAGCGAGGCGTCGCGCCGCTTCGAGCGCGGCGTCGACCCGCTGGTCGCACCGGTCGCCGCCGCGCGCGCGGTCCAGCTGCTGGTCGAGCTCGCGGGCGGCACCGCCGACGAGCTCGGGTCGGTGCTCGCCGATTCCGGCACGGCGACGGCGATCGAGCTGCCCGACGGCTACATCTCCGGCCTGATCGGCCTCGAGTACACGCCGGAGGAGATCCGCGGCGCCCTGGTCGAGATCGGCGCGAGCGTCGAGGCCGGGGGAGCGGGCCTGCTCGTCACCCCGCCGAGCTGGCGGCCCGACCTGACCGACCGGTCGACCCTCGCGGAGGAGGTCGCCCGGATCACCGGGTACGACCGCATCCCGTCGATCCTCCCCGTCGCGCCTCCCGGTCGCGGCCTCACGCCCGGTCAGCGCCTGCGCCGGACGGTCGCGCAGTCGCTGGCGGCCGCCGGGCTCACCGAGGTGCTGTCCTACCCGTTCCTCTCCCGCTCGATCAACGACCGCTTCGGCTCCGTCGACGGCGAGCCGGTGCAGCAGGTCTCGCTGGCGAACCCGCTGGACGCGACCGCGGGACAGCTGCGGCTCTCCCTCCTCCCCGGACTCGTGCAGGTCGCGGCCCGCAACCGCTCGCGCGGTCTCGTCGACCTGGCCGTCTACGAGATGGGCTCGGTCTTCCTGCCGCAGGGCGACCGCCCGTTCGGCTCCGAGGGGCTGCCCCTCGCCGGCGCGCGTCCGTCCGCGGAGATCGAGGCGGCGCTGAACGCGGGGATCCCGCGGCAGCCGCTGCACGTGGCCGCGCTGCTGACGGGCTCGGCGCTCGAGCGTCAGCCCGGAGTGGCCGCGCGCGACTTCGACTGGCGCGACGCGCTCGACGTCGTCCGCGACGTCGCGGCCGCCTCGGGCGTGCAGCTGGAGATCCGGCAGGGCTCGCACGCCGCCCTGCACCCGGGCCGCACGGCCGAGGTGCTGCTGGACGGCGCCGTGGTCGGCCACGCCGGCGAGCTGCTCCCGTCGCTCGCCGACGACCTCGACCTGCCGCACCGCGTGGCGGTGGTGGAGCTCGACCTCGATCCGCTGATCGCCCGCGCCGGCCGCCTCGTGGTGGCGCGCCCGGTCGGGGCGCTGCCCGCCGCGACGCAGGACCTCTCGCTGGTTGTGCCCGTGGCCGTGCCGGCGGCCGACCTGCAGGCCGCCGTCGCCGAGGGCGCCGGCGAGCTGCTCGAGGCGATCCGCCTGGTCGACGACTACCGCGGTGCGGGCGTTCCCGAGGGCTCGAAGTCGCTGACCTTCGCGCTGCGCTTCCGTGCCGCCGATCGGACCCTCACGGCCGCCGAGGCCAGTGCGGCGAAGGAGAGCGGCACCGCGCTCGCCGCCGAGCGCTTCGGCGCGAGCCCGCGCGAGTGAGCGGGCGGCCGCCGGTTCCGGCCGGAGGCCGCCCGCCGGGGCCGGGCGAGGGCGGGTCCCGCCAGCGACTAGGCTCTCGGGCATGACTTTTTCCGTGGCGGTGGCCGGAGCGAGCGGGTACGCGGGCGGCGAGCTGCTCCGTCTGCTCGCCGATCACCCCGAGTTCGAGGTGCGCACCGTCACGGCGCACTCGAACGCCGGCCAGCCCCTCGCCGCGGTGCAGCCGCACCTGCGCTCACTGCGCCACCTCGAACTCGTCGACACGACGACCGAGAACCTGGCGGGCCACGACGTCGTCTTCCTCGCCCTGCCGCACGGCAAGTCCGGCGAGATCACCGCGACGCTCCCCGACGACGTGCTCGTCGTCGACTGCGGCGCCGACCACCGGCTGACCGACGAGCAGGACTGGGCCGACTACTACGGCGGCGAGTTCGCCGGCGCCTGGCCCTACGGCCTGCCCGAGCTGATGCTGCCCGGCACCGGCAGGCAGCGCGACGTGCTCGCCGGGGTCCGCCGCATCGCGGTGCCCGGCTGCAACGTGACCGCGATCACGCTCGGCCTCGCGCCGGGGCTGCACGCCGGCGTGATCGAGGCCGCCGACCTGGTCTCGGTCCTCGCCGTCGGCCCGTCCGGGGCGGGCAAGAGCCTGCGGACCGATCTGCTCGCGAGCGAGCTGCTCGGCTCGGCGCACGCCTACGGCATCGGCGGCGGGCACCGCCACAATCCGGAGATCCGGCAGAACCTGGCGCTCGCCGGTGCCGGTCCCGTCTCGATCTCGTTCACCCCGATCCTGGTGCCGATGTCGCGCGGCATCCTCGCGACGTCGACCGCTCGGCTCGCGCCGGGAGTGTCCGCGCAGGACGTGCGCGCCGCGTGGGAGTCGGCCTACGCCGACGAGCCCTTCGTCCAGCTGCTGCCGGAGGGGACCTTTCCCCGCACGGCCGACACCGTCGGCGCGAACACGGCGTTGATCGGGGTCGCCGTGGACGAGCGCGCCCGCCGCGTCGTGGTGGTCACCGCGCTCGACAACCTGGTCAAGGGCACCGCCGGCGCCGCGATCCAGTCGACCAACATCGCCCTCGGTCTTCCGGAGACCCTCGGCCTGAGCACGAACGGAGTCGCGCCGTGAGCATCACCGCCGCAGCAGGATTCGCCGCGGCCGGCGTCGTCGCCGGTCTCAAGTCGACCGGCGCCCGCGACCTCGCCCTCGTGCACAACCTCGGCCCGCTGCAGAACGCCGCGACGGTCTTCACCAGCAACCGCTGCAAGGCGAACCCGGTTCTCTGGAGCGAGCAGGTCATGCGCGACGGCGTCGTCTCGGCGATCGTCCTCAACTCCGGCGGCGCCAACTGCTACACCGGCGCCACGGGCTTCCAGGTCACCCACGCGACGGCCGAGGCCGTCGGCGAGAGCCTCGGCGTCTCGGCCGGCGACGTGCTCGTCTGCTCCACCGGTCTCATCGGCGATCAGCTCGACCTCGGCAAGCTGACGGCCGGGGTGACCGAGGCCTCGGCGGCTCTCCCGGGCGCGAACGGTCCGGAGGCGGGCGAGGACGCGGCCCGCGCGATCATGACGACCGACACCGTGCCGAAGCAGGCGGCCGTCCGCTCCGAGCAGGGCTGGACCGTCGGCGGCATGGCCAAGGGTGCGGGAATGCTCGCGCCCGGGCTCGCGACGATGCTCGTCGTGATCACCACCGACGCGGTCCTCGACTCCTCCGAGCTCGACACCGCACTGCGGGCGGCGACCCGGGTCACCTTCGACCGCCTCGACTCCGACGGCTGCATGTCGACGAACGACACCGTCGCGCTGCTGGCGAGCGGCGCGAGCGGGGTGCGCCCCGAGTCGGCCGACTTCACCGCCGCGCTCACCGACGTCTGCCGCGATCTCACCCTCCAGCTCCAGGCCGACGCCGAGGGCGCCGCGCACGACGTCGCGATCCGGGTGCTGAACGCCGCGACCGAGGACGAGGCCGTCGTCGTCGCCCGCGCGGTCTCGCGGAGCAACCTCTTCAAGGCCGCGATCTTCGGCAACGATCCGAACTGGGGCCGGGTGCTGGCCGCGGTCGGCACCACCGATGCGCAGTTCGACCCCTACGGCATCGACGTGGCGATGAACGGCGTGCAGGTCTGCCGGGCCGGCGAGCCCGACGCGAGCCGCGACCTGGTCGACCTCGCCCCGCGCAAGGTCTCGGTCGACATCGATCTGCACGCCGGCGACGCCACGGCGACGATCTGGACCAACGACCTCACCCACGACTACGTCCACGAGAACTCGGCGTACTCCAGCTGATGGCCGACGAGAATCCGAGGGACTCCGAGAACCCGGTGAGCACCGGGGACCCCACCGAGGCCGAGACGCTCGCGCTGCGCGACGCCGTGGCCGTCAAGGCCGGCACCCTGATCGAGTCGCTGCCCTGGCTGCAGCGGTTCCACGGCAGGACGATGGTGATCAAGTTCGGCGGCAACGCCATGGTGTCGGAGGAGCTCCAGCGCGCCTTCGCGCAGGACATCGTCTACCTGCACTACGCGGGCATCCGCCCCGTCGTCGTGCACGGCGGCGGTCCGCAGATCTCCGCGATGCTCGACCGGCTCGGCATCGCCAGCGAGTTCCGCGGCGGCTACCGGGTGACCAGCCCCGAGGCGATGGACGTCGTGCGGATGGTCCTCACCGGCAGCATCAGCCGCGACATCGTCCGGCGCATCAACGAGTACGGGCCGCTGGCCGCCGGCATCTCCGGCGAGGACGCCGGCCTCTTCGTCGGCCGCCGGCGGGGCGTGGTCCTGGACGGGGTCGAGCACGACCTCGGCCTGGTCGGCGACGTGATCTCCGTGGACCCCGCGGCCGTCCTCGCCCAGCTCGACGCCGGCCGCATCCCGGTCGTCTCCTCGATCGCGCCCGACTCCGACGACCCGACGCAGTCGCTCAACGTCAACGCCGACGCCGCCGCGGCCGCGCTCGCCGTCGCCGTCGGCGCGGAGAAGCTCGTGATCCTCACCGACGTCCCCGGTCTCTACGCCGACTGGCCCGACCGCGACTCGCTCGTCTCGCACATCGCGTCCGACGAGCTCGCGGCGCTGCTGCCGTCGCTCGAGTCGGGGATGATCCCCAAGATGACGGCCTGCCTCGACGCGGTCCGCGGCGGCGTGCCGAAGGCCGCGATCATCGACGGCCGCGTCCCGCACTCGATGCTGCTCGAGGTCTTCACCTCCGAGGGCGTCGGCACCGAGGTCGTCGCCTCGGCCGACCCCCGCGACCGGGAGCGAACGTCGGGCCGCTGACCACCAGCGGCCCCGGCTCCGAGCGCCGCCCCGACGGGGTGCGCGCACCGACGGCCCTCCCGGCCGGACCGCTTCTGCTCGAAAGGCTCGACATGTCCACCGATACCGCTCCCGGCGTCCCCGCGCCCGAGGTCCCCGCCTCCGATCCCGCACCCGTCTCCGCCCGCACCGCGGAGGCCCGCGACCGCTACGCCGCCGCGATGATGCAGACCTTCGCCGCTCCGCTCGCCGTCCTCGAGCGCGGCGAGGGCTGCCGGGTCTGGGACGTCGACGGCCGCGAGTACCTCGACTTCCTCGGCGGGATCGCGGTGAACTCGCTCGGCCACGCGCACCCGGTTTTCGTCGAGGCCGTGAGCCGCCAGGCCGCCGCTCTCGCGCACGTCTCCAACTACTTCGCCACCGCCCCGCAGATCCGGCTGGCCGAGAAGCTCCGCGAGCTGACCGGCGCGGGCGAGGCGGGCCGCGTCTACTTCGCGAACTCCGGCACCGAGGCGAACGAGGCGGCCTTCAAGCTCGCCCGCCTGCACGCGGCCGGTGGTCGGCACCGGATCCTGGCGCTGCAGAACGCCTTCCACGGTCGCACGATGGGCGCCCTCGCGATGACCGGCAAGGCCGCGATGCGCGCGCCGTTCGAGCCGATGCCCGGTGGAGTCGAGCACATCGAGGCGACGGTCGAGGCCCTCGAGGCCGCGATCGACGAGTCGGTCGCCGCGCTGATCGTCGAGCCGATCCAGGGTGAGGCGGGCGTCATCCCGCTGCCGGACGGCTTCCTCGAGCGGGCGCGCGAGCTGACCCGGGAGCGCGGCGCCCTGCTGATCGTCGACGAGATCCAGACCGGCATCGGCCGCACCGGCAGCTGGTTCGCCTACCAGCGGGCCGGCATCCTGCCCGACGCGATCACCCTCGCCAAGGGACTCGGCGGCGGCTTCCCCGTCGGCGCCCTGGTCACCTTCGGCGCGGCCTCCGAGCTGCTGCAGAAGGGCCACCACGGCAGCACCTTCGGCGGCAACCCGCTCGCGACCGCGGTCGCCGGCGCGGTGATCGGCGAGATCGAGCGCGCCGACCTGCTCCGGAACGCCCGGGAGCGCGGGGCGCAGCTGACCGCGGGCGTGCTCGGCCTCGGCTCACCGCTGATCGCCGGCGTGCGGGGCGCCGGTCTCCTGCTCGGCATCGCGCTCAGCGAGCCCGTCGCCGCCCGGCTCGCCGCCGCCGCGATGGCGGAGGGACTCATCGTCAACGCGCCGAACGAGTCCAGCATCCGGATCGCCCCGCCCCTCATCATCACCGCCGCCGACGTCGACGAGTTCGTCGCCCGCTTCGGCCGCGCGGTGCAGGCGCTCGACGCCTGAACGACCCGACCTCCTTCCCCGATCGAAAGCGAACCGCAGCTGTGACCCGCCACTTCCTCCGCGACGACGACATCACTCCCGCCGAGCAGGCCGAGATCCTCGATCTCGCCCTCGAGCTCAAGCGCGACCGCTTCTCGCGGACGCCGCTCGCCGGCCCGCAGACCGTCGCGGTCATCTTCGACAAGTCCTCCACCCGCACCCGGGTGTCCTTCGCGGTCGGCATCGCCGATCTCGGCGGCAGCCCGCTGATCATCTCGACGGCGAGCAGCCAGCTCGGCGGCAAGGAGACCGCCTCCGACACCGCGCGCGTGCTCGAGCGCCAGGTCGCGGCCATCGTCTGGCGCACCTACGCGCAGTCCGGGCTGGAGGAGATGGCGGCGGGCACCCGTGTCCCCGTCGTCAACGCGCTCTCGGACGAGTTCCACCCGTGCCAGCTGCTCGCGGACCTGCTGACGATCCGCGAGCACCGCGGTCGCCTCGCCGGCCTCACGCTGACCTTCTTCGGCGACGGCGCGAGCAACATGGCGCACTCCTACCTGCTGGCCGGCGCGACGGCTGGGATGCACGTCCGGATCGTCTCGCCCGCGGACTACGCTCCCGCTCCGGCCGTGCTCGCGGACGCCCAGCGCATCGCGGCCACCACCGGCGGCTCGGCCACCACCACGACCGACCCGGCCGCGGGCGCCGCCGGCTCGGACATCGTGATCACCGACACCTGGGTGTCGATGGGCAAGGAGGAGGAGAAGGCCGCGCGGGTCGCCACCTTCCGCGACTACCGGGTCGACTCGGCCACGATGGCGGCCGCCGCGTCGGACGCGCTCTTCCTGCACTGCCTGCCGGCCGACCGCGGCTACGAGGTGACCGCCGACGTGATCGATGGCCCGCAGAGCGTGATCTGGGACGAGGCGGAGAACCGCCTGCACGCTCAGAAGGCCCTGCTGGTCTGGCTCCTCGAGCGCGCCGGCACGCCCGACGCCGCTCAGTAGACTCGACAGCCGACCCCGAGGAGAACCATGACGGAACGACCCTCCGCCCGCGCGGGCGAGGCCGGCGCGCTCTGGGGAGGCCGGTTCGCCGGCGGCCCGTCGCCCGAGCTGGCCGCGCTCTCGAAGTCGACGCACTTCGACTGGCAGCTCGCCGAGTACGACATCGCCGGCTCCCGCGCGCACGCCCGGGCCCTCGCGACCGCCGGCTACCTCGACGACGCCGAGCTGACCGGGATGCTCGACGCGCTCGAGCGGCTGCGCTCGGCCGTGGTCGAGGGCCGCTTCACCGCGGACGACGCCGACGAGGACGTGCACGGCGCGCTCGAGCGCGGCCTGATGCTCGAGGCCGGCCCGGAGCTCGGCGGCAAGCTGCGCGCCGGGCGCTCGCGCAACGACCAGATCGCGACCTTCGTGCGGATGTACCTCCGCGACCACGCCGCCGTCATCGCCGAGCTGGTGGTGCAGCTGATCGACGCGATCGCCGCGCAGGCCTCCGCCCACCCGGCGGCGATCATGCCCGGCCGCACCCACCTGCAGCACGCGCAGCCGGTGCTGCTCGCGCACCACCTCCTCGCGCACGCCTGGGCGCTGCTGCGCGACCTCGAGCGGCTGCGCGACTGGGCGGTCCGCGCCGACGTGTCGCCGTACGGCTCCGGTGCCCTCGCCGGCTCGACCCTCGGGCTCGACGCCGAGGCGGTCGCCCGCGAGCTCGGCTTCGCCACGAGCGTGCCCAACTCGATCGACGGCACCGCGAGCCGCGATCTCGTCGCCGAGTTCGCCTTCGTCAGCGCGATGATCGGCATCGACGTCTCGCGGATCGCGGAGGAGATCATCCTCTGGAACACGCGCGAGTTCGCCTTCGTCACCCTCGACGACGGCTACTCGACCGGGTCGTCGATCATGCCGCAGAAGAAGAACCCCGACATCGCCGAGCTCGCGCGCGGCAAGGCGGGTCGGCTGCTCGGCAACCTGACCGGCCTGCTCGCGACACTGAAGGCGCTCCCGCTCGCGTACAACCGCGACCTGCAGGAGGACAAGGAGCCGGTCTTCGACTCGGTGACCACGCTCGAGGTGCTCCTCCCCGCATTCAGCGGGATGATCGCCACGCTGACCTTCCACACCGACCGGATGGCCGAGCTCGCCCCGCAGGGCTTCTCGCTCGCGACCGACGTCGCCGAGTGGCTGGTCAAGAAGCACGTGCCGTTCCGCGACGCGCACGAGATCACCGGCGAGCTGGTCAAGCTCGCCGAGACCCGGGGCCTCGGCCTCGAGGACCTCGACGACGAGGCGCTGCGCTCGGTGTCGCCCCTGCTGACGCCCGACGTCCGCTCGGTGCTCAGCATCGAGGGCTCGGTCGCCAGCCGCGACGGCGTCGGCGGCACCGCACCCGACCGGGTGGCGGAGCAGCTCGCGCAGCTGACCGAGCGCGTGCGCGTCGTCCGGTCCGCCCTCCGCGGGGACGCGTCGTGACGCTCCAGGGCCCGCCCGGCGACGACGGCCGTCCGCCGCTGCCGCCGTGGCAGCAGCGGACCCTCGTCGTCGTCGCGGGCGTCGTGATCATCGCGGTGATCATCGTCACCGTCGTCTCGGGCCAGAGCTTCTTCTAGGGATGCCGGAGCCGCTCGACCTGTCGCGCTCGGCCCTCGAGGTCGCTCCCGATCTGCTCGGAGCGGTGCTGCTGCACCGCACCGGCGAGGGCGTCGTCGGCGTCCGGCTGACCGAGGTCGAGGCGTATCTCGGACTCGGCGAGGATCCCGGATCGCACGCGCACCGGCGCCGGTCGCCGAGGAACGCGCCGATGTTCGGGGAGCCGGGGACGGTCTACGCGTACTTCAGCTACGGCATGCACACCTGCGTCAACCTGGTCTGCTCGCCGGCCGGCACGGCGTCGGCGGTGCTGCTGCGCGCCGGCGAGGTGGTCGTGGGGGAGGAGCTGGCCCTGCAGCGCCGCGGTCCGGTGCGCTCCCGCGACCTCGCCCGCGGTCCGGCGCGTCTCGCCAAGGCGCTCGGTGTGACCCTCGCGGAGTCGGGGGACCCGATGACGACGGCGTTCGAGCTGCGGCCGCGCGGGGCCGATGTGCTGATCGAGTCGTCCGCGCGGACCGGGGTCTCCGGCGAGGGCGGTGATATCGCCTTCCCCTGGCGGTTCTCGATCCCCGGAGATCCATCGGTCTCGCCCTACCGGCGGGCGGTGGCCCGGCGTCGCCCGGACGCCGGCGGCGGTCAGCCCGCCAGGTAGAGCCGCGCGAGGATCCCCAGCGCCGCAGACCAGGTGAGGCTGGCGAGCGTGCCGATGATGAAGCGCTCGCGTGCCTCGGGGGACGCCAGCTCGCTGAAGCGGCCGACGCCCTTGACGGCGACGATCACGGCGACGCCCTCCGGCAGGCCGCTGAGCAGGGCGCCCGCGGTGGCGATCCGCTCGAGCACGCCGATGGTGGTGCCGCCGCGCAGCACCTCGATCGGCTGGCCGATCGCCGACGGAGCGACCCCGGGGGTCCCCGGACGCTGAGCGGCGGCGATCATGATGCCGCCGTGTGCACCGCTGCGGGAGTCGGTGGTCGCCAGATCGAGGGTGAGCAGGACCACCGGCCCGCCGCCGAGGACCGCGAGTGCGAAGGCGAGCACCACGACGGCGAGAGCGAGCGCCGGGGGAGCGGAGGCGCCGGCCACGCCGGTCAGCAGGAAGGCGGCTGCCGCGGCGCCGATGCTGATCCAGCCGAGCGAGGGGCGGCGCAGGCGCACCGCGAGGACGGCGCCCGCGACTCCGGCGAGGAGCACCAGGAGCACGCCGGTCCAGGAGGCGGACTGCGCGGCGACGGCGAAGGTCTCGGGCAGTGCGGTGCGGAGTGCCGTCATCGGGGTGTCCTCTCGGAAGCGGAAGCGGAAGCGGAAGCGGAAGCGGAAGCGGCGTCGGTCTCGATCGATCCTCGCTGCGACGGATCGGCGCTCGCCGCAGCGTCGGGGTCGAGCGTACGGTCGACCACCGTCAGCAGCCGAGCGAGGGCGTCCCGTGCCGGTCGGTCGGCGCGCGCGCTCGCCGCGCGCACCCGGAGGCTGACCGCCTGGGGGGAGACCGAGAGCTGCTCGGCCGCCTCCTTCTGCGACAGTCCTGCGTCGAGCAGGTCGACGATCTCCCAGCCGGCCGGGGTCCGCGAATCGCGGAGGTGGAGCAGGGGATCGAACAGGGCCTGGGCGTCGCGGACCGAGGGGAAGGCGTCTTCCGGCGAGTCGGTGCTCGGCTGGTCTGCTCCGGGGGAGCCGGGGTCGAGGGAGAAGCGGGTCGCCCGACCCTTCGCCGCCTCGACCGCGCGACGTGCCGCGAAGTACGCCGCTCCGCGGGCGGCGCGGGTGGTCCGGGGCAGCGGCCGCTCGATCGCGCCGATGCCGAGGCCGATGCTCCAGTGCCCGGAGCGGTGGAGCGCGAGGATCACGGACACGACGGCCTCAGCGCGGTCGAGCACGAACTGGAACTCGTCGCCCGCGGTGCGCTCGGGAGGGAGCACGAAGGACGACTCCTCCGATTCGAGCAGAGCGGCGATCGCCTGCTCGACCCGGTCGTCGTCGTGACGACTGTCGCGCTGATCGGCGGTGATGACGAACACGATGACCTCCTCGATCAAGTATCAGGGCTTGATGCCGTGCGATCAAGCGTCCGGACTTGATCAGGCGCCGGGCGAGCCGCCGGCCTCGCGCTACCCTGGACGGGTGACCGATCAGGACTCCCGCGGATCCGCGACCATGCCGTCGCTCGATCCCTCGTTCGAGAACGTCTGGGACGAGCTCCTCTGGCGTGGCGCGATCCACGTGTCGACCGACGCGGCAGCGCTGCGCGAGCTCCTCGCCGGAGACCCGATCACCTACTACTGCGGCTTCGACCCGACCGCGCCGAGCCTGCACCTGGGCAACCTGGTCCAGCTGATCGTCCTCCGCCGGCTCCAGCTCGCCGGGCACCGGCCCCTCGGTCTCGTCGGCGGATCGACCGGGCTCATCGGCGACCCGCGGCCGACGGCGGAGCGGACGCTCAACTCCCGCGAGACGGTGGTCGAGTGGGTGTCCCGCCTGCAGGCGCAGGTGTCGCGGTTCCTGTCGACCGAGGGGGAGAACCCGCTGCGGCTGGTGAACAACCTGGACTGGACGGCGCCGCTGTCGGCGATCGACTTCCTCCGGGAGATCGGCAAGCACTTCCGGGTGGGCACGATGCTCAAGAAGGACGCGGTCAGTGCCCGCCTGAACTCCGACGCGGGGATCAGCTACACCGAGTTCAGCTACCAGATCCTGCAGGGGCTGGACTACCTCGAGCTCTACCGCCAGTACGGCTGCGTCCTGCAGACGGGTGGCAGCGACCAGTGGGGCAACCTCACCAGCGGGACCGATCTGATCCACCGGACGGAGGGGGTCTCGGTGCACGCCATCGGGACGCCGCTGGTGATGAACTCCGACGGGACGAAGTTCGGCAAGAGCGAGGGCAACGCCGTGTGGCTCGACCCGTCGCTCACCAGCCCGTACGCGTTCTATCAGTTCTGGCTCAACACCGACGACCGCGACGTGGCGGCCCGGCTGAAGACCTTCACCTACCTGCCGCGCACGGAGATCGAGCGGCTCGAGCAGGCGAGTGTGGAAGCACCGTTCAAGCGCGAGGCGCAGCGCGCGCTCGCGAGCGAGGTCACCACCCTGGTGCACGGGGAGGCGGTGACGACCTCGGTGATCGCGGCCTCCTCGGCGCTCTTCGGTCGCGGATCGCTGGAGGGCATCGACGCGGGGATCCTGCGGGGAGCGCTGCAGGCGGTGACGACGGTCGAGGCGACCGCGGCGACTCCGGTGGTGCAGGCCTTCGTGGAGGCCGGACTCGTCGCGAGCCTCGGCGAGGCCCGCCGGGCGATCGGCCAGGGCGGTCTCTCGGTGAACAACGCCGCGGTGTCGGACGACGCCGCCGTGCTCGGCGACCTCCCGCTGATCGACGGGATCGCCGTGCTGCGCCGCGGCAAGAAGAGCTTCGCCGGCGCCTTCGTCTCCTGACGCGGACGCGGTCCGCCCCGCGAGGAGCCCGGATCGCGACACGCCCGGGCGACGAGCGATTTGCAGGGCCGCGAAACCTCGACGTAATGTAACTCCTCGTCAGCCCAAAGGAGCGGACAGCGAGAGTCGGATGCAGAGCATCGTGACCCGCCGGCCCCCCTCAAGCGATGACCATCCCCTCGCTCTCAAGCCTGTTAGAGATTCGTCTCTTGATGGCGGCGGATCGCGAGCGTAAGATGCAAAGCCTCCGCGGGACCCAGGTCCTCGGCTTCGGTGCACGGCCTCGGCTGCGCACGATGACGGCGAGACGATCTCCGGATCCGACGCTGAGCATCACGAAGACGCCGATTTGACACGGCCTGCGGATGTGCTAAGTTAGTCGAGTTGCCACGGAGGCGATCGGGACTTCGGTTCTGATAAGCCTACCCGGTCTCGGCGACATGAACAAATCGAACGGCCCGTCTGAATCAGACCGGCTCTCGGTACGACTACTTCGATCACTTCCGTTGTGAAGCACCTCTTCTGGTGTGGAGGCGGGATGTGTCCGATTCTTGAGAACTCAACAGCGTGCACTATGTTCAATGCCAAATTTATAACCCCGTCCGGGTCTTGTGATCCGGTTGGGTTCCTTTGGAAATTGATGTCAGTAATGATGTCTTATTTGCTAGAGGTCAAACTTGAGTGCCTTCCTTTCGGGGTTGGTATTCGTAATTTTTTTACGGAGAGTTTGATCCTGGCTCAGGACGAACGCTGGCGGCGTGCTTAACACATGCAAGTCGAACGATGAAGCCCAGCTTGC